>JBKJIW010000007.1:0-5580 GCA_046598255.1 Aeromicrobium sp.
GAGATCCACCACACCGTGTTCTGGTCACACGGCGGACGCACCGACCTCGACCAGCTCATCGGCCTCTGCACCCGCTGCCACCACCTCCTCCACAAAGGCAGACTCCACATCACCGGCAACGCCGCCACCGGCTTCGAGTTCACCAAACGAGACGGCCGAACCCTCCCCCGACGACGACAAACCCGCCACCACCGAGCCGCCTGACAACCCGAGTCCGGCGGCCCACCAGCACGCCCACACCTACTGCAGAGTGAACACGCACGGCCTCGACCGACCTCTACCCCGGGTCGCTCGTGTTCGACGACCCAGACAGACACGACATGCACCGCCTGCACGATTTGGCCATGCCCTGGACTCCTCATGATTCACAACGAGCCATGATCGCCCTGGGTGGCGGCGTCGGACTTGCGGCAGCGCTCGCGCCCTCGTTGCTCCAACGGTCGTTCGGCATCCCGGCGCATGACGTCACCGGGTCCAACAAGATCGGGTGGCGGCTGTTCGCCACCCGCAACCTCTATCTGAGTGCACGAGCGATGGCGGGCGATCCAGCGGCCATCGCGGCATTCGGACATCTTCAGGCACTCGACCAGATCGTCTTCTGGCAGGCCTTCGCCGCGCGATCGATCCCGATGAAGACAGCTGAGCTCGCGGCGACTACCTCGGCTGCGATCGTCGGCCTCGACATCCACCGTCGTTCTGCCGGGTGACGCACCGTCCAGGCGCCCGTCACCTCGTCGCGACCCACCCACGGGCAGCAGTTTCGGGGTTCCCGTTGCACGCGACACCGGCGCCGTGGACAATCGGCGCGTGACATCACCGACCGCCGCCCTCGTGCGCTACTACGACGTCATCAGCGCCGACGGCACCCAGATCCGCGCGTGGACCAATGACGCCGAGGGCCCGACGGTCCTGCTGTCGAACGGTCTGGGCACCAACCCCCACGCCTGGCCGTCACTGCTCGACCCCGCCTGCGGCGTGCGCGTCATCGGCTACAACCACCGCGGCACCGGCGGGTCCGGCCGCCCCGCTGACGGACGTGTCGATCTGGACTCCTTCGTCGAGGACGCCATCGCGGTCATGGATGATGCGGGCCTCGACCGTGCCGCCGTGGTCAGCTGGTCGACCGGCGTGACGATCGCGTTCGAGCTCGCGACCCGCCACCCCGAGCGGGTGGCCGGCATCCTCGCCGTCGCCGGGGTGCCCGGCAACACCTTCTCGACGATGCTCGCTCCCCTGCACGTCCCGCCCGTCGTGGCTCGATCGGTCATGGTCGGTCTGGCCAAGTCGGTCACCGTGACGGGGCACGCCCTGGCCCCGGTGACCCGCCGGCTCCCCTGGACCAACTTCACGACCGACATCATCCGCCGCACCCACCTCATCTTCCCGGCAGCCGACACCGCCCAGCTCAGGACGCTGCTGCAGGAGTTCTTCACGACCCACCCTGCCTGGTACGCCAAGCTCGCACTGAGCGTCGCCGAGCATGCGAGGGTGTCGCTGAGCGACATCGACATCCCTGTGACGTTCATCGCCGGCAGGTGGGACGTCCTGACCGGCGCACGCGACATGTTGACCGCGTCGCAGCGGGTCAAGGGCTCTCGCTACCGCGAGCTCAACGCGACCCACTTCATCCCCGTCGAGTTCCCGGAGATCGTGCTCGACGAGCTCCGTCAGCTGCTGGCGCGGGTCGACGCCACTACCGCCTGACACTCTCCCTGGCATCGGCCAGCAGGTCCGCGACGGTCGGCGCAGGTCACCACGGACGTACGTGCCGGGGAGCCGACGAGCAACGATTCGGTGGCCATGGCCGTCGAACGTATCAGTGCGACAGCAGCGCAAGGTCGTGATCGACCATGCGTCCGACGATCTCGGCGAACTCGACGGTCGGCTCCCAGCCCAGCTCCCGACGCGCCTTCGCGGCATCCCCCACGGTGACGGTCGCGTCGACGGGACGCAGGAACTCCTCGGCCACCTCCACGTGGTCGCGCCACGTGTCGCCGATGCCGGCGCGACGCAGGGCGTGCTCGGCGAGCTCCGCGACGGTGTGGGTCTGACCGGTCGCGATGACGAAGTCCCCCGGCGTGCTCGTCGCGGCGACCCGCACCATGGCGTCGACGTAGTCCGGCGCCCAGCCCCAGTCGCGGCTGGCGTCGAGGTTGCCCAGGCGGATGACGCCCGATCCATCGACGCCGATCCGGGCCGCGGCGGAAGTGATCTTGCGGGTCACGAACGTCGCGGGCCGGCGCGGTGACTCGTGGTTGAACAGGATGCAGGCCGACGCGGCCAGCCCGCGACCCCGGTAGAGAGCCGTCATGTGGTGCGCGTACGCCTTGGCGGCGCCGTAGGGCGAGACCGGCCTGATCGCCGTCATCTCCGTCTGCGGCGACTGGTCCGGGCTGCCGAAGATCTCCGCGCTCGAGGCCTGGACCACCGCCACCCGGCGACCCGACGACTCCTGCAGCTGCCAGGCGGCGTCCAGCACCGCTGTGACCGCCACGCCGCTCAGCTGGGCGGTCAGGACGGGGTGACGCCACGAGAACGCGACCGAGCTGACGCCGGCCAGGTGGTAGATGTCGTCCGGGGCGATCTCCGCGACGAGACCGGCCACCTGCCCAGGATCGGCGAGGTCGCCCTCGTGCAGGACGACGCCCGGCGAACGCGACAGCAGCTCGGCGACGTGGTCGTCGTCCGCGGAGCGCACCAGCCCGTGCACGGCGACTCCACCGGCGAGCAGCTGCTCGGCCAGGTAGCCGCCGTCCTGCCCGGTGATGCCGGTGATGAGTGCGCGGGTCAACGTCAGCTCAGCTTCTCCAGGATGAGCTCGCGGACGCGGCCGGCGTCGGCCTGCCCGCGCATCTCCTTCATGACGGCACCGATCAGGGCACCGGCCACGCCGAGGTTGCCGCCGCGGATCTTCTCTGCCGCGTCCGGATCTCCCGCGATCGCCCGGTCGACCGCCGCACCCAGGGCACCGTCGTCGGAGACGACCTCGAGCTTGCGCGCGACCACGACCTCCTCGGCCGTGCCCTCGCCGGCGATGACGCCGTCGAAGACCGACCGCGCGAGCTTGTCGTTGATGCGCTTGGCATCGATCAGGCCCTGGATCTCGGCGACCTGCTGCGGCGTGATGCCGAGCGCGTCGAGGTCGCGTCCTGACTCGTTGGCGCGACGCGCCATCTCACCTAGCCACCACTTCTTGGCGGCCTGCGGGGTGGTGCCCGCCTCGACCGTCGCGACGATCAGGTCGAGGGCGCCCGCGCCGATCGTGTCGCGCATGTCGAGGTCGGAGAAGCCCCAGTCGGACTGCAGGCGCGCCCGCCGGACCGCCGGCGGCTCGGGCAGCGTCGCCCGCAGCTCCTCGACCCACTCGCGCGACGGCGAGACGGGCGCGAGATCGGGCTCCGGGAAGTAGCGGTAGTCGTCGGCGTCGGACTTCTCGCGACCCGACAGCGTCGTCCCGGTGTCCTCCTGGAAGTGCCGGGTCTCCTGGACGACCTTGCCGCCCGCGTCGAGGATGCCCGCGTGACGCGAGATCTCGAAGCGAACGGCCCGCTCGACCGACCGGAAGGAGTTGACGTTCTTGGTCTCTGACCGGGTGCCGAGAGTCGTGGACCCCTTCGGCTTGAGCGAAAGGTTCACGTCGGCGCGCAGCGATCCCTGGTCCATCCGGACGTCGGAGACGCCGAGACCGCCGATGAGGTCGCGGACGTGCGAGACGTAGGCGCGAGCGACGGCCGGCGCCTTCTCCGGGGGGACCTCGATCGTGCGGGTCACGATCTCGATCAGCGGGATGCCGGCGCGGTTGTAGTCGACCAGCGAGAAGTCGGCGCCGTGAATGCGTCCGGTGGAGCCGCCGACGTGCAGCGCCTTGCCGGTGTCCTCCTCCATGTGCGCCCGCTCGATGTCGATCCGGTACGTCTCACCGTCGACCTCCACGTCGACGTAGCCGTCGAACGCGATCGGCTCGTCGTACTGCGACGTCTGGAAGTTCTTCGGCATGTCCGGGTAGAAGTAGTTCTTGCGCGCGAAGCGGCACCACTGCGCGATCTCGCAGTTGAGGGCGAGTCCCATCCGGATGGCCGACTCGACGGCCTTGGCGTTGACCACCGGGAGCGCCCCCGGCAGTGCGAGGCACACCGGGCAGACCTGGGTGTTGGGCTCGGCGCCGAACTCCGTCGGGCAGCCGCAGAACATCTTCGTCGCGGTGTTGAGCTCGATGTGGATCTCGAGGCCCATGACGGGGTCGTAGCGGGTCAGCGCCTCGTCGAAGGGGACCAGCCCAATCTCGACCGGCACAGTGATCTCGGCGCTCATCGTGCGACCTCCAGCTCGGGTGCCCGGGACAACAGCGTGCCGCCCCACTTCTGCTCGAGCAGCCGCTCGAGCGCGGCCGCCGCGTTGTAGAGGCGGTCGTCCGCCTTCTGCGGGGCCAGGAACTGCAGGCCGACCGGCAGGTCGTCCTCGTCGGCCAGGCCGACCGGCAACGACAGCCCGGGGATGCCGACCAGGTTGGCCGGGATCGTGGCGATGTCGCCCAGGTACATCGCGAGCGGGTCGTCGAGCTTGTCGCCCAGCGGGTACGCGGTCGTCGGCGACGTCGGCGAGACCAGCACGTCGACATCGGCGAACGCGGCGGCGAAGTCGCGCGACAGGATCGTGCGGACCTTCTGCGCCGAGCCGTAGTACGCGTCGTAGTAGCCGCTCGAGAGGGCGTAGGTGCCCAGGATGATGCGGCGCTTGACCTCGTCACCGAAGCCGGCGTCGCGGCTCGAGGCCATGACCTGCTCGGCGCTCGGGTCGTCGACACCGACCGGCGCCACCCGGACGCCGTACCGCATCGCGTCGAACTTGGCGAGGTTGCTGCTCGCCTCGCTCGGCATCACGAGGTAGTAGGCACCGAGGGCGTACGAGATGCTCGGGATCGAGACCTCGACGACCTCCGCGCCGGCAGAGGTCAGGAGCTCGACGGCCTCGTCGAACCGCGTCTGCACGCCCGGCTGGAAGCCCTCGCCGCTCAGCTCCTTGACGATGCCGACCTTGAGGCCCTTGACGTCCGCGCGCCGTGCCGCCGCGACCACGGCCGGGACCACGTCGGGGATGCTGGTCGAGTCCATCGGGTCGTGGCCGCCGATCAGCTCGTGCAGCAGCGCGGCATCGAGCACCGTGCGGGTGACCGGGCCGGCCTGGTCGAGGCTGCTCGCCATCGCGACGAGGCCGTAGCGGCTGACACCGCCGTAGGTGGGCTTGACGCCGACCGTGCCGGTGAGGGCCCCGGGCTGGCGGATCGAGCCGCCGGTGTCGGTGCCGATCGCGAGCGGCGCCTCGAACGCCGCCACCGCGGCGGCCGAGCCGCCGCCGGAGCCACCGGGGATACGGGTCGTGTCCCACGGGTTGTGGGTGGGGCCGTACGCGGAATGCTCGGTCGACGAGCCCATCGCGAACTCGTCCATGTTGGTCTTGCCGAGGATCGGGAGGCCGGCGGCCTTGATCTTCGCAGTGACGGTGGCGTCGTACGGCGGGATCCAGCCATCGAGGATCGCCGAGCCACAGGTGGTGGGCAGGCCGATCGTCGCGACGATGTCC
>JBKJIW010000024.1:0-40623 GCA_046598255.1 Aeromicrobium sp.
GTGGGCGCGACCGCCGTGCTCGCCGCCGTGGTAGAGCTCGATGAGCTTGTACTCGGCGCCGCGGATGAACAGGATCGCTCCACCCTCGAGCAGCGCCATGACCTCGACGAAGTAGGCCTGCCAGAACGTCGAGCCGTAGAAGCGGCTGTCCTTGCCGAGGCGGCGCGGGTGCTGGCGCTGGCGCACGGCGATCAGGTAGATGATGCCGATCGTGCTGAGCACGCCGAGACCCTCGGCGGCCCACTCGTAGAGGAAGAAGTGGCCGATGATCGGCCACGCGAACTCGGGGTCGAACAGCTGGAAGTAGGCCTGCAGGACGGCCGTGCTGAGCAGGATGAACGCCAAGTAGACGAACCAGTGCATGATGCCGACCCAGCGACGCTGGAACATGCGGGTGTGACCGAAGGTCTCCACCAGCATGTTGACGGTGCGCTGCACGGGACGATCGGTCCGTGCGATGACCGGCTGACCCGTGCGGATCACGGTCAGCATCTTCGACACGGCGACGACCGTGAGCGGAAGAGCGACAGCGGTGATGAGAAGCGACACGACAATCGCGACGACCTGCATGGGGCCCTACTTTCTAGCGACGAGCCGGGCCCGACGGCGACCCTGACAGTTGGACTGACATTAACTGGTCAGCAACCTCGCCGCAGAGTAAGGCTTGCCAAAGACCCCGCCGTGAAACGTGCGTCACACCGCGACGGGGGAGCCGCTCAGTCGGCGTGGGCGCGCTCGCCCCTGACCGGGACCAGGGGTATCGCGATCAGCGGGAACAGGGCGACGGCCGCGAACGCGAAGCCGTACCCGCGGGACTCGACCAGAGCGCCCACCGTCGCGGGGACGATTGCCGAGACGACGTACTGCCCGGTGTTCTGCAGGCCCATCGCGCGACCGGACCAGTAGGGGCCGCCGATCTCTGCGACCGAGGTGAAGGCCAGCCCGTTGTCGGCGACCGTCACGGCGGTGGCGATGACGATCAGCGCGACGCCGAGCGGTGTGCCGGACAGCAGCCCCAGCGACAGCATCGTCGCGGCGGCGGCGATGGCCACGATTCGCATCGGTCCGAGCCGGCTGCCGACGCGGTCGGACCACCAGCCGGCCCCGATCCGTCCCGCCGCTCCCAGCACCTGCGTCGCGGCGACCAGGGCGCTGGCGGCGAGGGTCGACCAGCCCTTGTCGTCGGTCAGCCAGACCAGCATGTAGGTCCAGACCGTGAACTGCGGGACGACGAGCAGTGCCGACGCCAGGTGGATGCGACTGAGGCGGTGGTCGCGGCGGTAGGGGTTGTCGAGCTGGCCGCGGTCGGCTGCCTCGGCGCGAGTCGGTCGCGGCGGATCGACGATCAGGGTCGCCGACAGGAGGGCGGCCAGGGCCGCGATACCGGCCACGATCAGCAGGGTGGTGCGCAGCCCGTCGGCCTCGACGACGTTCGGGACGAGCAGGGCTGCGACGCCGACGCCCAGGGGCAGCGCCGTCTGACGGATGCCCATCGCGGTACCGCGCCGATGCGCCGGGAACCATCCGACGACGACCCGGCCGCTGGCCGAGTTGGTGCTCCCGGCGCCGATGCCGCCGATCAGGAACCACAGGGCAAGGGAGGTGAGGGACTCGGAGAACGAGGCGCCGATCGCCCCGACCGTGACGATCACGAGCCCGATCGTCATCGACGCGCGCTCACCAATCCGGTCGACGATCAGGCCCCAGATGACGAGGGACACCATGATGCCGGCGAACGGTGCGGCGACGATGAGCCCGGCCTCGCGCAGTGACAGTCCGCGGTCGTCGCGCAGGAAACCGATCAGGAACGGGGCGCCGTTCACGAAGATCGTGCCGGCGACCTGTCCGATCATGGAGACGCCGAGCATTAGCCACTTGTCGGGCGCCTTGGCAGTCATGTCCACATCCTGATACGGATCGTCTCAGGATTCAGACTACTCCCGACCGGCGACGCATGTCAGGTGAGGTACTTCTTCATCCCGACGTGGGACGGCTCGTACCCGAGGCGGGTGTAGAAGGTGTGGGCGCGGGTGCGCTCGCGGTGGGTGGTCAGCTGGATGCGCGCGGCACCACGACGGCGTGCCTCCGTCTCGATCCATGCCATGAGCTGCGCGCCGAGCCCCTCACCTCGACGGGCGGCCGCGGTGCGGACCGCCTCGACCTGGCAGTAGAGGCCGCCGTCGGCCGAGAGCATCCGCAGCCAGGTGACCTGGGCGGTGCAGACGACGCGGCCGCCGATCTCGCCGACCAGGAGGTCCTGATGGGCGTCGGCAGTGATCTCGGCGAACGCCGCACGCTGTCGGTCCGAGACGCCGTCGGTCTCCTCGAAGTAGTGCATCGAGTCCTCCGCCGTGAGGCCGAGGACCGCCTCGAGGTCAGCCTCCGCAGCCGACCTGACGACGAGCGTCGTCACCGGCCGAGGGCACCCACGTGGGCCAGCGCCTGCCGGAGCAGGACGCCCCGGCCGCCCTCCATGTCGGCCAGCACGTCGGGGTGCGCGGCCTCCTCGGGGGTGAGCCAGGTCAGCTCGAGCGCGTCCTGGCGCGGGTTGCACTCACCGGTGACCGCAACGACGTACGCGAGGGCGACGGCGTGCTGGCGCGGGTCGTGAAGGGGGCTGACGCCGGGCAGCGGGAAGTACTCCGCGACGGTGAACGGGACGATCGACGTCGGCAGCTGCGGGAACGCGTTGGGTCCGAGGTCCTTCTCCAGGTTGCGCAGCAGCGCGTCGCGCACGGACTCCCCGTGCAGGACCCGTCCGGAAACCAGGGTGCGGGTCATCGCACCGGTTGTCGACGATCCCCGCAGCAGGACGCCGATGTGCTCGACGGTGCCGAACGGATCGACACGGACGGGCACTGCCTCGACGTACAGGATGGGGACCCGGGCGCGGGTCTCGTCGAGAGCGAACTCGGGGAGCCAGCCGGGATTGGGGTCTGGGGTGCGCACGGACATGGGCACATTCTTGCCTATGCGTCCTCGGCGTACGCTCGGCTCGACAGGGGGTCGCATGATTCATCACGTTCAGCTCGCGTGTCCGGCTGGCTCGGAGGACGACCTGAGGGCGTTCTTCGTCGGCGTCCTCGGGTTCGAGGAGCTGCCCAAGCTGCCTGTCCTGGCGGCGCGCGGGGGCTGCTGGTTCCGCGGCCACGGCATCGAGCTTCACCTCGGCGTCGAGCCGGACTTCCGGCCGGCGCTCAAGGCGCATCCGGGTCTGCTCGTGGACGACCTGGATGCCTGGGCCGCGCGGCTGACCGCAGCGGGCCACCCGGTGGACTTCGACGACGACTTCCCAGGCATGCGCCGCTTCTACAGCGCCGACCCGAACGGCAACCGGCTGGAGTTCCTCCAACCGCGGTGAGGTTCGCACTGTGGTTCGTGGCCCGCCGCGCCACGTTCGTCGCGATCGCGAGACGTTCGACCACCGGGCGAGCGGTGCGTGAGCCATGGTCCTGGAGGAGGGCCGACGAGCCCCCGATACACGTAGCGGGCGGTGACTGGTTCGCCTTCAGGAGCAGGATGGGCACCTCGCTCACCGCGAGCGGTGGGACCGATCCGTCGCCGCTGCTTGTCGGACGACTGACTCCCGCCAGCCCGTATCTGTTCACCCTGCGGGGTGTGGGCGTGCCGGTGGGCCGCCTGACGTCGTGGGTCAGGCGGCTTGGCGGTAGCCGGTTCGTCGTCGTCGGCGGCGGAGGGGCCGGCCGTCTCGTTTGGTGAACTCGAATCCGGTCGCGGCGTTGCCGGTGATGTGGAGTTCGCCCTTGTGGAGGAGGTGGTGGCAGCGGGTGCAGAGTCCGATCAGCTGGTCGAGGTCGGTGCGTCCGCCGTGTGACCAGAACACGACGTGGTGGATCTTGAGGTGGGTGTGGGTGCAGCCGGGGGCGGCGCAGACACCCTTCTGGCGGGCGAGGACGGCTTGGCGTTGCTTGAGTGTGGCGAGGCGGCGGGTGCGGCCGACGTTGAGGATCTGGTCCTGCTGAGCCCCAGTGCCGGTCTTGACGATGAACGCGGTCAGGTCACTGACACGCAGCAGGTACATGAGCAGGTGGGGGCCGATGGCACCGTGGCCGGCCAGGACTGCGGGCTCGACCGGCGGCATCGGGTTGGGGGTGCGGTAGGGGTGCTCGGTCTGCTGCTTGACCCGCTCGGCGGCTGCGGCGACGGTGTCGGCGTCGACATACACGGACATGTGGGGCTTGACGCCCTTGTCGTCCGGCAGGCCATTGGCCAGGATCGCGGTCAGTAGGTCGTCGAGTCCTTGGACGCGTCGTTCGGCGCCGGTGCGCTGGTCGTCCTTGTCGCGGGGGGTGGAGATCGAGTCCAGGACCTTCTTGAGCTTCGCTCCGGTGATCGTGTTGAGGAATCCGGTGACGTGGAACCCGTCGGGCAGGGCGTCGACGGTGAAGTCTTCCTTGTCCATCCCGTCGCGCCACTTGTCATCCAGGTCGTGCGGGTGGACGACGTTCTTGAGGTGCCGGATCGCTTCGAACAGGTCGGATGGGGAGCACTCGAGTGCGACGGCGACGAACGCCTCCTGGTGCACAAGCATCTTCTCGAGGCCCACGTGCTTGAGTCCGAAGGTGAAGGCCTTGAGGTGCTCGGCGGACATCCGCCCGGCCAGAGCTACCTCGGCGACCAGTGGCAGGTCGCGCAGGGCTGCGAGGTTGCGGACCAGGGTGGTGGCCTGCCCGGACCCCAGTCGCAGCTCGTTGCGGACCCAGGTGCCCAGGGTGGAGGCGCCGTCGATCTCGTAATCCTTCGACACTTCGAGCTCGGCCAGCAGGAGCGCCTTCGCGGCATCCAACGCGTCCTGCGCGGTCTGGACGGCGCGGAGCTTCGATCGCACATCACCCATCCGGAGCGTCTGCGCGGTGGTGCGCATGACGTCGATGGTGGGCTGTGGGTTCATGTCCTCATTGTAGTCGAACGAGTGTTCGAGCGGCCAGTGGGAAACCCTGTGGATTCAATCATTTATCGGGCTGGAGGCACTCGACCACCGGCAGCTCTTTCGACAGGCTTGAGGGGCGGGGTCGGTTCGACGGGCGTAGGTCAGCGGCGGTGCTTGCCGGTGGACCGCCGGGCCCCCGGCGCCTGCGTCGTCGTGGCGGCCTGTCGGTCCGTGGTGTCGACGACCTTCTGGTGCGCCGCCGCCACGGCTCGGCGGATCTGGTGCGCGCGAGGCCCCTCGCACTCCACGAACAACGTCGTGGTGCCGAAGGCGCCCTCGTGCCACGACGACCTGGCGTCCGGAGCCTGCACCAACAGGGTGGTCGACACGTGCTCGCGTGCGCGCGACCGCGACGGCATGGAGAACGAGAGGATCGTCGAGGCGTTCGAGGCGTTCGAGGCGTTCGAGGCGTTCGAGGCGTTCGAGTCGCCAGGGGGCAGAGACACGATCCTTCAACGAGACGGTGGCCGCCGGGTGACGCGGTGACCAAAGATTGGACACCGGCTGTAGCCCGCTGCGGGTGCGACGATGGAGGCGTGATCAACGGCGGCATCTCGTTCTGGTGGCAGCAGATCGGGATGCCCGTGCCTCGCGAGGAGCTGGACGGTGACCTCGACTGCGACGTCTGCATCGTCGGAGGAGGTCTGAGCGGGCTCTGGACGGCGTACACGCTGGCCGCGCTCGACCCGGGCCTCGACATCGTGGTCCTGGAGGCGGAGTTCGTTGGTTTCGGCGCCTCCGGACGCAACGGCGGATGGCTGTCGGCCGAGCTCTCCGGCAGCAAGGAGCGCTACGGCGCGACGCACGGACGAGAAGGTGTGACAGCCCTGGTCAGGGCGATGGAGCAGGCCGTCGACGACGTCATCGAGGTCTGTCGCGCGGAGGCGATCGACGCCGACATCGTCAAGAACGGCGTCCTGTACGTCGCGCGGTCGCCGGCTCAGCTCGTCCGGATGCGGGAAGGACTCGCCGACGACCTGGCGTGGGGGATCGACGAGCACCACCAGACCGAGCTGTCCGCTGCCGAGGTCGGCGGACGACTGCGGGCCGAACGGGTCATGGGTGGGGTGTTCAGCCCGCACTGCGCCCGGGTGCAGCCGGCCAAGCTCGTCGGCGGAGTGGTGGCCGCGGCGGAGCGGCGAGGCGTGCGCATCCTGGAACGGACGCGGGTGACGCGCATCGAGCCGGGCGTCGCGACCACCGACCGGGGACGCGTCCGCGCACCACGGATCCTGCGGTGTCTCGAGGGGTACACCGCCTCGCTTCCCGGGCAGCGCCGCACCTGGTTGCCGATGAACTCAGCGATGATCGTGACCGAGCCCCTGTCGGAGGCGGTGTGGGCCGAGATCGGCTGGTCGGACGCCGAGCTGCTCGGCGACTTCGCGAACGCCTACTGCTACGCCCAGCGCACCGCCGACGGGAGGATCGCGCTCGGCGGTCGGGGCATCCCCTACCGGTTCGGATCGCGGACCGACTCCCGCGGGGAGACCCAGGACTGGACGGTCGAGTCGTTGACCGGAATCCTCCACGACCTGTTCCCGGCCACGCGCGGGTCGCGCATCGACCAGGCGTGGTGCGGCGTGCTCGGAGTGCCCCGGGACTGGTGCGCCAGCGTCGGCTTCGATGTGTCGACCGGCCTGGGCTGGGCCGGCGGCTACGTCGGCAGCGGCCTGACGACGACCCAGCTGGCCGGGCGCACGCTGGCCGATCTCGCGACCGGTCGCGACACGGATCTCACGCACCTGCCGTGGGTCAACCGTTCGATCCGCAGTTGGGAGCCCGAGCCGCTCCGCTGGCTCGGCGTCCGGGCGATGTACGGCCTCTACCGGGAGGCGGACCGCCGCGAGGAACGTGGCCTCGACCGTCCCAGCCGGCTGGCGCGTCTCGGGGACGCTCTCACGGGGCGATAGGGGTAGAGTCGACGGCACACGACAGGGGAGCGCCACCGCAGAGGGCGCTGAGAGTGCGGATCCGCCGCAGACCCTTGAACCTGCACCGGTTAGTACCGGCGAAGGGAGTCACGATGAGTTCTGCCACCACGTCCAAGACCGGGTTCGATGTGCGATACCGCACGATCGACCTGGTCACCATCACCACCCTCGGTGTCGCATTCGGCGTCATCTTCTGGGGGTGGGGCAAGCTGTACGAACCGCTGAGCGGGCTTGCCGTCTTCTCCTTCCCGCCGAGCTCGGCGCTGCTCGGAGGCGTCTGGCTGTCGGCCGGCGTCGTCGGCGGCCTGATCATCCGCAAGCCGGGTGCCGCGTTCGCGACGGAGTTCGTCGCCGCCGCCGTCTCGACGTTCATCGTCGGCGGCACGCAGTGGGGCTTCAGCGTCTTCGCATCCGGCTTCTGGCAGGGTCTCGGCGCTGAGCTGATCTTCCTGCTGTTCTTCTACAAGAAGTTCAACGTCGTCGTCGCGGTGCTGGCCGGTGCGGCCGCTGCGACGTTCGAGTCGCTCTACGAGTGGACGTCCTACTACTCCTACTGGGAGATGGACTACAAGCTCGCCCACCTCGGCTTCTTCATCGTGTCGGGCGCAGTGGTCGCCGGCATCGGCGGTTACGCGCTGGTCACGGCGCTGGCCAAGGCAGGCGTGCTCGACGCCTTCCCGGTCGGACGCGAGCAGGCCACCGAGGTCTAGTGCGTACGGGCGAGGTCCGGTTCACGGACTTCACGTGGCGGCCGATCGGTCGCCGGCACCCGGTCATCGCCGGGTTCGATCTCACGATCGAGCCCGGCGAGCGGGTGCTGCTCGTGGGCCCGAGCGGCGCCGGCAAGTCCACGCTGCTGCACGGGCTCGCCGGAGCCCTCGGCACCACGATCGCGGGTGACCTGAGTGGCTCGGCCGAGGTCGAGGGCCGTCTGGGCCTGCTGCTGCAGAATCCCGCTGACGCTGTCGTCGCCGAACGCATCGGGCGTGACGTCGCCTTCGGGCCGGAGAACGCCGGAATGGCTCGCGACGAGATCTGGACCCGCGTCGACGAGTCCCTCGAGGCAGTCGGTCTGACGTACGGACGCGACCACTTCACGGCGGCCCTGTCCGGCGGGGAGCAGCAGCGGCTCGCCCTGGCCGGTGTGCTCGCGATGCGGCCAGACGTCCTGCTGCTCGACGAGCCGACGTCGATGCTCGACACGGCCACCTCGGCGACCGTGCGCGAGGCGATCATGGCGGCATCCGGGGGTCGCACGCTCGTCGTCGTCGAGCACCGCATCGAGCCATGGCTCCAGCACGTCGACCGGGTCGTCGTGCTGGCGCCGGGGGGCGAGATCGTGAGCGACGGTCCCGTCGCGGCGTTCCTCGCCGGTCCGACGCCCACCGGGGTGTGGATGCCCGGCATGACGACGCCGGTGCCAGTTGGCGTCCCCCTCGACCTCGTCCGACCTGATGGCAAGCCGCTCACGGTGTCGGCCGAGGACGTCTCGGTCGAGCTGGTCATGCGCACCCTGCGCGGGACGCAGCGCACCGTGGCGCTGAGCGGGCTGACCGCCGCGATGCACCCCGGCCGGGTGACCGGTTTCACGGGGCCGAGCGGCGCCGGCAAGTCGACGGCGCTCGCCGTCCTCGGTGGACTGCTCAAGCCCAGGAGCGGCACGGTGTCGCCCGACCTGCGGCGTCAACGGTCGAAGGAGCTGGCGGGCCGGGTCGGGTGGGTGCCGCAGAATCCGGAGCACGGCTTCCTGACCCTCACGGCCGGAGCCGAGGTCGAGCACACGGCCGCCCGCATCGGCCGCACCGTCGACCCGGTCGCCGTGCTCGAGGTGTTCGGCCTCGACCGGTTCGCGGCCTCCCACCCGTACCGCCTCTCCGGGGGCGAGCAGCGGCGTCTCGCGCTCGCAGCGGCGCTCGCGCACCGACCGGGGATCGTCCTGCTCGACGAGCCGACGGTGGGCCAGGACCCCGGCACGTGGGCGGCTGTCGCGGGCTGGATCGAGGCGTCGCGCGCGGCCGGTGCGACGGTGGGCGTCTCGACCCATGACGCCGACCTGTCGCTCGACGTCGAGCACCGGATGAGTGCGGGGGTGCTCACGTGAGAGCGGAGGGGGCGACATGAGTGAGCGCCAGCGAATGAATCATGAGGCAGGGGTCATGTCGGCTCCTCCGTACCGTCTTCTCCCCTCGGAGGGGGCGACATGAGAACGGCTGTGCTGCGGGCCAACCCCCTGGCCCAGCTGACGGTGGGGCTGTTCTCCCTGCTCGGGTCGTTCTGGATCGACAGTCTCGCGGTCGCGCTCGCCGCGCTGGGGGCGTACGTCCTCGCGGCCGTGGTCCTGCTGCCGGGGTGGCGATACCCGCTGCTGTGCCTGGGGTTCACGTCGATCGCGGCGATCACGATCGTCTACTCCACCTGGCGGCTGGGGGGTCGAGACCTCGAGGAGGCGTTGACCGCGGGAGTCCGGATCGTCGTGCTGGCGTGGCCGGGCTCGGTCATGGCGGGGTACGTCGACCCGTCGCGCCTGGCCGACTACCTCGCCCAGACGCTGCGGATGCCGCCGCGCCTGATCGCCGCGTTCGCTGCCGCGCTGCAGAGGTTCACCGGTTTCGGACTCGCCTGGCAGCAGCTGGAACGGGTCCGCCGGGTCCGGGGGTTCGGTCCCAGCCGCAACCCGGTCGCCAACGGCCGGCACGCCGCCAACATGTCGTTCGCACTGCTCGTCCAGGCGATGCGCGGAGCGACCTCGGCCTCGATCGCGATGGACGCGCGGGGGTTCGCGACGGCCCAGGGTCGAACGTGGGCGCTGCCGGCGCCGTGGGTGCGTCTCGACGTCGTCGCGATCGTCGTCGCGGTGGTGCTGGGCGCCGTCCCCGTCCTCGCCCGGCTGGGATGACGTCCCGGGTCTGGCGCGTCGTGGTGTGACCGGTTAGTGTGCGAACTAAGCAAGCGCTTACCAACCCGGAGGTTCCGCATGACCCGCGTGTTCGACAGTCTCGACGACTTCAAGGCAGCCGCCGGGGAGGAGCTCGGCACCAGTGACTGGGTCACCGTCACCCAGCAGCAGATCAACACCTTCGCGGACGCCACCGGCGACCACCAGTGGATCCACGTCGACCCCGAGCGCGCCGCGACCGGCCCGTTCGGTGGGACGATCGCCCACGGCTACCTGACGCTGTCGCTGCTGCCGGTCTTCGCCGAGCAGATCTACTCGATCAGCGGTCTCGCCTTCGGGATGAACTACGGCGCCAACAAGGTCCGCTTCCCGAGCCCCGTCCCGGTCGACTCACGGCTGCGCGCCACCGCCACCCTGATCTCGACGAACGACATCCCGATCGGCACGCAGGGCATCGTCAACTTCGTGATCGAGCGCGAGGGCGCGGACAAGCCGGTCTGCATCGCCGAGGTCGTCTACGTCATGGCAGGTGCCTGAGATGGACTTCTCCCACGACGCCAAGACCCTCGAGCTGATCGAACGCCTCACGACGTTCATGGATGAGGTCGTCTACCCGGCGGAGGCGACGGCCAAGCAGCAGATCGACGACTCCTACTCCGGTGACACGTGGTCGTTCCCGGCGGTCATCGACGACCTGCGGGTCGAGGCGCGCCAGCGCGGACTGTGGAACTTCGCCCTGCCCGGTGCGCCCGAGGAGGGCGGCCTGACCAACCTGCAGTACGCGCCGCTGGCCGAGATCACCGGCCGCAGCATCCAGATCGCCCCGGCCGCCCTGAACTGCTCGGCGCCCGACACGGGCAACATGGAGGTGCTGCACATGTTCGGCACCGACGAGCAGAAGCAGCGGTGGCTGCGCCCCCTGCTCGACGCCGAGATCCGCTCGGCGTTCGCCATGACCGAGCCCGACGTCGCGTCGTCCGATGCGACCAACGTCGAGATGTCAATCGTCCGTGACGGGGACGAGTACGTCATCAACGGTCGCAAGTGGTGGATCACCGGCGCGATGAACCCCGACTGCAAGGTCTTCATCGTGATGGGCAAGACGGATCCGTCGGCTGCGCGCCACCGCCAGCAGTCGATGATCCTGGTCGAGCGCGACACCCCCGGGCTGGAGATCGTGCGCGGCATGCACGTGTTCGGCTACCACGACCGAGACCACGGCGGCCACGCCGAGCTGCGCTTCACCGACGTCCGGGTGCCGGCCTCGAACCTGATCGCCGGTGAGGGCGAGGGCTTCGCGATCGCGCAGGCCCGTCTCGGACCCGGCCGCATCCACCACTGCATGCGGTCGCTGGGGCTGGCCGAGCGGGCCATCGAGATGATGTGCCAACGGGCGTCCGAGCGGGTGGCGTTCGGCAAGCCGCTCGCCGAGCAGGGCGTCGTGCGCGACTGGATCGCCGAGTCGCGGCTCCGGGTCGAGCAGCTGCGCCTGCTGTGCATGAAGGCGGCCTGGCTGATGGACACGCAGGGCAACCGCGCGGCGCACACCGAGATCCAGATGATCAAGATCGCGACGCCCCAGACCGTCGAGTGGATCATCGACAAGGCGATCCAGACCCATGGTGCGGGCGGCCTGAGCCAGGACTTCCCGCTCGCCGAGATGTTCGCCGGCGTGCGGACCCTCCGCTTCGCCGACGGCCCCGACGAGGTGCACAAGAACGCGCTCGCCAAGGCCGAGCTCAAGCGTCAGCTGCGCTGATGCGGCGCAGGGCTCGCTTCGCTCGCCGCTCCAGCGCTCCGCGCAGCCGGGCGTTCCCCGGGCGCCTACCCTCGCTCTGCTCGGGCCAGGGGTCGGGAGCTCGGGGATGAGGCTCGACGGCACGTCGGCCGTCGTGACGGGGGCCGCAGGTGGGATCGGTGCGGCGATCGCCCACCGGCTGATCGATCGCGGTGCGGTCGCCGTCGTCGTCACGGACCTCGACGGCGAGCGGCTCCGGGCCACGGCCGAAGGGCTGGGCGAGCGGGCCGTCCCGGTGGTCGCGGACGTCACCACCGCCGCAGGCATCGAACAGCTGCTGGACGCTCTTGGTGGCACCCCCGATCTCTACGTCGCCAACGCCGGCATCTTCCGCGGTTTCGGGCTCGAGGCCTCCGACGACGACTGGTCGGCGATCCTCGACGTCAACGTGATGGCACACGTCCGGGCCGCGCGGCTGCTGGTGCCGCGCTGGCTCGAGCGCACGGAGCAGGGCGCGGATGGCGGCTGCTTCGCCGTCACGGCGTCCGCTGCCGGGCTGCTGACCCAGCTGGGTTCGCCGACCTATGCCGCCAGCAAGCATGCGGCGGTCGGGTTCGCCGAGTGGCTGGCGGCGACCTACGGTGACCGCGGGGTGCAGGTCGCCGCGTTGTGCCCGATGGGCGTGCGCACGCCCATGACCGAGAACGGCGACGCCGCCGACGGGCAGGCCGGCGTCGCGCACGGCTCGGTGTCGGCCGCAGGCGACATGATGGACCCGCTCGACGCCGCCGACGCCCTCCTCGACGCGATCGAGGCCGGCCGCTTCCTGGCCCTGCCGCACGAGCAGGTGGGCGGGATGTACGCCCAGAAGGCGGCCGACCCGGATCGGTGGATCGCCGGGATGCAGCGCTACCGCAGGTCGCTGGAGTCCTGAGCCTCGGTGCGCTGGGGCGGTGGTTCCTCCACCGTCTCAGGCCCGATCCCGGCCGGGACGGTCGAGGAACCACCACCCGCTGGACGAGCGGCAGGTCAGTCGAGCCAGCGCGCAGCGGCCCGGGTGTGCGCGGCCTTCTTGGCCGAGTCCATGCCGTCGTACATCTTCGTCATCATCTTCGCGCGGAAGTTGGCCTCGAACACCTCGCGGTGGTCACGCACGAACGTCCAGTAGAGGCCGTCCCAGTCGTCGGTCCAGCTGCCCTTCGGCAGGTCCGACATCTTGCGGAGGTAGTTGCTGCCCGACACGTACGGCTTGGTCGTGATGGCCTCGCCGGCGGCGAACTGGCTCATCGCGTACACGTTGGGAACCATGACCCAGTCGTAGGCGTCGACGTACATCTCCATGAACCACTCGTAGACGGCGCCGGGCTCGGTGCGCAGCAGGCACATCGCGTTGCCGGCGACCATCAGGCGCTCGATGTGGTGGCTGTAGCCGTGCTCGAGCACACGCTCGACGACGAGGTCGACGGGCGGCAGACCCACATCTGCGGTCCACCAGCCCGGGTCGAGTGGCCGCGTGTGCTGCAGGCGGTTCATCGATCGCATGCGGCGGCCGAAGAGGACGTACGTCGCGCGCATGTACTCGCGCCAGCCGATGACCTGCCGGACGAACCCCTCGAGCGACGGCAGGTCGACCCCGTCGGCGGCATCCAGGGCGCGTGCCACGACATCGGCCGGTGACAGCAGGCCGACGTTGAGCGCGGGCGTGATGACGGAGTGGAAGAGAAACGGGTGCTTGGCGCTGATCGCGTCCTCGTAGGGGCCGAACTGCGAGAACCGCTCGGTCACGAACGCCCCGTAGGCCACCTCGGCCTCGTCGTGCGACGTCGGCCAGCGGAACGCCTCCGCGACGCCCGGGTTGTCGGGGAACTCCTCGCCGACCCAGACGATGGCCTCGTCGACGGCGGGGTGACGCTCCGGCCACGGCACGTCCGGGACGGGATGCCCGCGCGGCAGCTTCTTGCGGTTCTCGGCGTCGTACGACCACTGGCCGCCCACCGGCTGGTCGCCCTCGACGAGGATGTCGAGCCGTTGGCGCTGCCACGAGTAGAAGTGCTGCATGCGGGCCGGGTGGCTGCCGAACCAGTCGGAGATCTGCCTGCGGGTGGTCAGGAAGTTGGGCGACTCCAGGACGTCCAGCAGGGCCGGGTCGAGACCGGCCGCCTCGATCGACCGCAACGTGTCGCGGGACAACCAGTCGTCCACGACGTCGAACACCGACACCGCGCACGGTCGCAGCCGCTCGAGCAGGGCGACGAGCCGCTCGCCGGACGGCGAGTCGGCATCGGTCTCGATCACCTCGACGTCGAACGACGCCTGCCGGAGACGGTCGGCGAACCGCCGCATCGACGCCCGGTGGAGCACGAGCTTCTGGACGTGGAACCGGTACTGCCGGAAGAACAAGTCGTCCTCGACGAGCACGAACACCGTGCCGGCGGCCGCGTCGAGGTGGTCGACGAACAGCTGGTGCGGGAAGACGAGGCGTACGGCCGGCCCGGGGCTCATCGGCGCTCGATCGCCTCGGCCACGATGGCTGCCATCCCGGCGTACCCCGCGTCGTTGGGGTGGAAGTGGTCGCGCGACAGCTTGCCCCGCCACGACCGCATCCGGCGGTCGCGGAACTCGGCGATGCTCAGCCGGCCCGTCGCGGCGGCCTCGTCGACCTGTCGGTTGAACTCCAGGGAGGCGGGCTGGCCGCCGGGCTGGGTGCCGAAGACGGTGCCGTCCGGCAGCCGCCGCAGCAGCTCGGCGAGGGCCTGCGGGAGCGACGCCCGGTGCGTGCGGCTGAACAGGTCGTTGCTGCCGATGACGACCGTCACGAGATCCGGCGCGACCCCGAGCGACTCCATCGCCGGGAGCTGCCGGTCGAGGACGTCGGCGACGCGGCCGCCGTAGACCGACAGGTTGACGAGCCGGTGGTCGGGGAGGACCTCGGTGAGCTGCCCGGCCCACCCCATGTCGTACGCACTGGCCCCGACGCCCTGCGCCATCGAGTCGCCGAACACGACCCACAACGGACCCGAGCTGGAGACGGCCGCGCGGTTGTGACGTTCCCAGGCGCGGGCGTACGGCTCGACCTGTCGTTGGACGGCGCGGACGCCCGGCAGGACCGCACTCGCCAGCGAGACGATCGGGCCGCTCGGGCGGCCGCTCAGGTTGGAGTAGTCGAAGCCCGTCTCGGTCACGGATCCAGTCAAGCAGGAGAATGCACGCCGCGTAGGCTGGCGGCGACAGATCCAGAGTGGAAAAGGTGGCACACGTGCGGGGCATCCAGGTCATGAGCGCAGCGGCGGCGGTCGTCCTCGGCGCCTACGTCGTCGTCGGCATCGCCGGAGTCGACCTCGGATCGGCCGCGACGATCGTGCGCATCGTGGTGCTCGCCGCCGCCGCGATGGTCGCTGTCATCGCGTTCCAGGCCTTCTCCCACCGCAACACCCCGCACACGCTCAGCGCGATGATCGTCGGTCTGCTCGGCGGGGCGTCGCTGGCCTCGACGGTCACGACCGCGAAGGGCGACGCGCTCTACGGCAGCGACCCGATGGCGCTCGTCGGCACCGTGGCGATCGTCGCCGCCGTGACGATCGCCCAGATCGGGCAGAGCCGCACCCCGAAGACCTCCCAGCCATGAAAGAGCATGCCCGATGATCGAGCTCCTGACCCCCACCCAGATCGACGAGATGCGTCCCGCGGGTCGCTTCGTGGGGTCGGTGCTGACGGCGCTGACCGAGGCGGCCGACGTCGGCGTCGACCTGCTCGACCTCGATGCCCTCGCGCACGACATGATCCGCGCCGAGGGTGCCGAGTCGTGCTACATCGACTACCACCCGTCGTTCGGCGCGATGCCGTTCGGCAAGGTGCTGTGCACGTCGGTCAACGACGCCGTGCTGCACGGCCTGCCGCACCGCTACAAGCTCCGCGACGGGGACCTGGTCAGCTTCGACTTCGCCGTCTCGGTCGACAACTGGGTCTGCGACTCGGCGGTCAGTGTCGTCGTCGGCACGCCACGCGAGGAGGACGTTCGTCTCATCGCGCACGCCCAGGAGGCGCTCGACGCGGCCATCGCGGTGGCCCGTCCCGGCAATCGGGTCGGTGACATCTCGGCCGCGATCGGTGCGGTCGGACGCTCGCACGGCCTGAAGATCAACACCCAGTTCGGCGGCCACGGTGTCGGCCGGACGATGCACGGCGATCCGCACATCGCCAACGACGGCAAGGCCGGTCGGGGGCTGCCGCTCAAGCCCGGTCTCGTCATCGCGATCGAGCCCTGGTTCCTGCACACGACCGACGAGATCCGGATGGACGAGGACGGCTGGACGATCCGCAGCGCCGACGGGTCGCGCGGCGCGCACGTCGAGCACACCATCGCGATCACCGACGGCGACCCGATCGTGATGACCGCCCGCAACTGACCCGTCGCCGGTCAGCAACTGACCCGTCGCCGGTCAGCAACTGACCCGTCAGCGGTGTCCCGCTCCTCTGGCCCTCGAAAGCAGGAGTTTCGTTGTTCTCACGTCGGCGGCCCGTCTGCCGTTCTACTCTGAGAACCTGATCGACCACGAGGGAGTCGTGCCGATCGGACGTGACCGAGGGAGTCGTCATGATGGGTCTGTTCCGCCGTGCGTCCACGCTGTTCGTGGGAGCCCTGGTCGTCGCATCGACCGCCTCCCTGCCTGCCCACGGGGCGTCCGGGCCGACGACGTTCGAGATCGAGGGCACCGTCGAGGTCGTCGTGATCGAGAGCCTCGGTGCGCACGCCCAGGACGACCGCCTGTACTCCGTCGTGACCGATGACGGGGCCCGCATCCCGGTGGACCTGGACCAGTCGGTGGCGGCAGACGCGCGGTTCGACGGCGAGCTGGTCGTCGAGGGTGACGTCGAGGGGGCCCTGGAGAAGAAGGGTCTGCTGCCTCGGGAGGGCGCCACGATCGCGCAGGACACCCGCGCCGGCCGCGTCGCCGTCGCCGTCGCCGCGGCGCAGGACGAGCAGGATCCGCTGACGGTGTCCGCATCGACGGTGACTCCGGTGGCCACGATCAGCCAGGCGGCAGCATCCACCGCCCACCGCGCCTACGTCGTGAAGATGACCGACCAGGGTTCGGTCGATGGCACCACCGCCCAGATCGGCGCCCGGGTCGACGAGGTGCTGGCCTACTGGACGGCGGAGTCCGGCGGTGCGATCACCTCGTTCACTCGGCAGGGCGCGATCCTCGACTACGACTCGGCGGCGAACGTCCCGGCCAGCCAGGGGTGCGGCATGAACAGTCCGTCCACCATCTGGAACGACGCCGACAACCTGTTCCCGGGGGTCGACATGTACGCGCCGGGCAACCACCTGATCGTCCTGGTCGGTGAGGAGTGCGGGGCGTCCGGACCCGTGGGCGTGGCGACGGTCGGCTCGTCGCTGGCCAGCGGCGGACCGAGCATCATCGCCTACGACCCGTCGATCTTCGCTGCGACGGGCGCCCACGAGCTGGGGCACAACTTCGGTCTCGATCACGCGAACCTGCACACGTGCCCGGCCCAGGACATCTGCGAGTACTACGACCTCTACAGCCCGATGGCGCTGTCGGTCGGCGGCGCCGCCTTCGGTCCGCCCGCCCTCGGCACCCTCTACCGCACCGAGCTGGGGCTGACGTCCTCCACGGAGGTCGCGACGGTCGTCGCGGGGCAGGGCTCGCCGGCCCAGAGCTTCTCGCTGTCACCGCGTGGCTCGTCGTCAGGTCTGCGAGGTCTGCTGGTCACCGATCCCGTGAGCGGCACGAGGTACTCGGTCGACTGGCGGTCGCACACGCTGCGGGACGCCGCATCCTTCTACGGATCGTCGAGTGCCTTCGGGAGTCCCCGTCCCACCTATCCGTCCGGTGTCGTCATCGAGCGGCAGGCCGGCACCGGCAGCACCTATCTCATGACCCGCACCGGCACGGACGGACGTCAGACGGGTTCCTTCGCCCCGGGCACCAGCTTCGTGCCCAGCAGCGGGCTCACGGTGAGCGTCACCTCGATCGGATCGGCGGCCGGCGTCACGATCCTGCTGAACGGGGCCACCGCTCCGCCCACGACCACACCGCCCGTCACGACTGCGCCCGACGCGCCACTGGTGACCAGCCCGCCGTCCTACCAGCCCGCGTCGCTGTCCGCCGGCACCCCGAAGATCGTCGGCACCGCCAAGGTCGGCAGGACGCTCAGGGTGCGGCTCGGCGCTTGGGCTCCCTGGCCGTCGTTCCGCTACCAGTGGTTCGCGAACGGACGCAAGATCGCCTCGAAGGGCGCTGGCAGCTCGTTCAAGCTCACCTCGAAGCAGAAGGGTGCGCGGATCACGGTGCGGGTCACTGGCTGGATGTCGGGCTACGCGAACGTCACGAAGGCGTCGGCCGCCACGAGGAAGGTCGCGCGGAGGTAGCGCGCGGGGGGTGGTCTCACGAGAACCCGGGAGGTCTGCGGTCCGCCCAGGGGGCGGCGGCCTCGACCTGGGCGCAGAGGCTGAACAGGAGACCGTCCTGTCCGGGGTGGGTCGCCAGCATCGAGCCGATCGGCAGCCCGTCGTCCGACCAGTGGATGGGAAGCGTCGCAGCCGGCTGGCCGCTCATGTTGTAGAGCGCCGTGTACGGCGTGTAGAGCAGCTCGCGATGATGGTCCCGGGCCGGGTCGCCCGACTCGTTGAACCACTCGACGGGCTGCGGTGGCAGGGCGAGCGTCGGCGTCAGCATGGCGTCGTAGGGCTGCAGCCCCGTCACCACCTCACGCGTCGTCGCCTCGACGAACTGCATCGCCCGGGCCAGCTCGACGGCGGTCGCTCGGCCGCCGCGTTCGCGCCAGTAGCGGGTGTTGGGACGCAGGAACGGCTCGGCCTCCGGGGGGATGGGCGCACCGGCGATGCCGCTCGACCAGATGACGTTGAACTGCGGCTCGAGCTCGGCCGGGAAGGGGTTGGGGACGTCGACGACCTCGTGGCCCAGTGACTCCAACAACCTGCTGGCGCGCTCCCAGCCGGCGACGGCATCAGGCCCCGGCTCGATGCCGTCGAGGTGGGTGCCCGACCAGCGGGCGATGCGCAGTCGCCGAGGCTCGCGCCGGACCCGCTGGACGAACGGGACGTCCGGATCGGGCAGGGGTCGCATGTCGCCGGGCATCGGGTGCGCGATGACGTCCAGCAGCGCGGCCGCGTCGCGCACGGTCCGGCTGATCGGTCCGTCGACCGCGAGGCCGCTCCAGTCCGAACCGGACGGTCCGACGCTGACCCGCCCTCGGCTGGGCTTGAAGCCGAAGACGCCGCACGAGCTCGCCGGGATGCGGATCGATCCTCCGCCGTCACTGCCCTGGGCGAGGGGCACCAATCCTGCCGCCACCGCCGCCGCGGCACCTCCGCTGGACCCGCCGGCGTTGCGGCTCAGGTCCCACGGCGTGCGGGCCGGGCCGATCACGTCGTTGTCGGTGTAGGACGACAGACCGAACTCCGGGGTGTTGGTCTTGCCCAGGCTGATGAAGCCGGCCCGCTGCATCAGGTCGACGAGGTACGCGTTGACCGTCGGGACGTGGCCGCGCATCGCCGACGAGCCCATCGACGTCGGCACGCCGGCGGTGAGGGTGAGGTCCTTGATCGCGGTCGGGACTCCGGCGAAGGCCGGAGCGTTGCCGACCGCCAGGGCACGGTCGGCCGCGGCGGCCTGCTCCAGCGCTCGATCGGCCGTCACCGTCACGAACGCCCCGAGGGCCGCACCGTGCCGCGAGATCCGGTCGAGGTGGTGGCGGACGAGCTCCACCGAGGTCACGTCGCCGGCGCGGAGCATCGCCGCCTGGTCGGTCGCGTCCAGCTCGTGCAGCTCGGTCATGCAGTCGACGATAGACGCTCATCGACATCGGCCGGCTCGTGCGGGGACCCCGGCGCGACGGCCTAGAATCACAGCGTGGCCACCCCCAAGGTTCTCCTCTTCTACGGCTTCGCACCGCTGGCTGACCCCGACGCCATCCGCCTGTGGCAGCGCACCCTGTGCGAGTCGTTGGGTGTCCGCGGTCGCATCATCGTGTCGAAGGACGGCATCAACGCGACGCTCGGCGGTGACGTCGTCGCCCTCAAGAAGTACGTCCGTGGCACGCGCGAGTACCCGCCGTTCAAGGACATCGACGTCAAGTGGAGCGAGGGGAGCCGGGCGCGCGAGGACGGCACGACCGCCGACTTCCCGCGGCTGAGCGTCCGGGTCAGGGACGAGCTGGTGACCTTCGGCGCGCCCGGTGAGCTGCAGGTCGACGCGGACGGGGTGGTCGGCGGTGGGACGCACCTGTCGCCGGCCGAGCTCCACGACCTGGTCGAGCGCAAGGACGTCGTCTTCTTCGACGGACGCAACCAGATCGAGTCGGCGATCGGTCATTTCGACGGCGCCGTCCGGCCGCTGGTCGAGACGACCCGGGAGTTCATCGCGGCCCTCGACAGCGGCGCGTACGACCACCTGAAGGACCAGCCGGTCGTGACCTACTGCACCGGCGGCATCCGCTGCGAGGTCCTGACGCCCCTGATGAGGACCCGAGGGTTCCGGGAGGTCTACCAGCTCGACGGCGGCATCGCGACGTACGGCGAGGCGTACGGCGACGACGGGCTCTGGAAGGGGTCGCTCTACGTCTTCGACGACCGCATCACGATGGACTTCTCCGACCACACCGAGCTGGTCGGTGCGTGCGACGTCTGCGAGACGGCCACCAACCACGTCGCCGACTGCGGGGACGTGTCGTGCGTACGCCAGATGGTGCGCTGCGAGGGGTGTCTCGGTCGAGACCGGATGTGCGCCCTGCACGCGGTGGCGGCATGACCGACGACAAGCGGTTCCCGCGGGACGTGTTCGGTGCGGGTCCGGACCCCGACACGCGTTTCACGCTGGCCAACGAGCGGACGTTCCTGGCCTGGACCCGCACGGCGCTGGCGCTGGTGGCTGGCGCGGTGGCGGTGCACAGCCCGTTCTTCGAGCTCGACGAGTGGGTCAGCAATGGTGCGTCGCTGTGGCTGCTGCTGCTGGCCGGCCTGTGTGCCGGTCAGGCGTGGCTCCGGTGGAGGGCGGTCGAGAAGGCGATCCGCTCCGGTACGCCGATGCCCGGCTTCGCCGCCCCGGCATTCCTCGCCGGGGCCGTGGGGATGCTGATCCTTGCCGTCGCGGTCGGCGTCGTCGTCGTCGCGCTGCGCTGACCCTTCGACACGCTCAGGGGGCGGGGAACAGGCTCAGGGCTTGATCGTCCGGACGAGGCCGACGACGTCGTCGACGAGCCCCCGGACCCCCGGCAGACGGGTCAGGCGGAGGGCCCGGTCGATGATGGGCACGGCCTGGGCCACGAGCTGACGGGTGCGCTGCTGGCCCTGGCTGGAGTCGTGCACCCAGAAGAGCACGACACCCATCTGGGCGAGCCACAGCAGCTCCGGCAGCTCGGCCCTCAGTGCCGGGGCGAGCTTGATGTCCGATCCGTCGATGACCTGTCGGTGCAGGTCGATCGCGGCGAGCCGGGTCGCCTCGGAGTCGTCGCTGAACGGCGACAGCGGGCTGCTCGGCTCGGCGGCGTTCTTGAAGAACTTGCCGGCGAACTCGTGGTACGGCTCGGCGACGTCCACCCAGGCGAGCAGGACGCCGGTGAGCCGATCGGCGAACGTCGAGGTGTCTGTCAAGGTGTCGGCGGCCCGTTGTGCGTGCTCGGCGTTGAGGCCGTCGTAGTACGCCTGGATCAGGTGTTCCTTCGACGAGAAGTAGTAGTACGCGTTGCCGATCGACACGCCCGCCTCGTCGGCGATCGCTCGCATCGTGGCCTTGTCGTAGCCCTTGGTGCGGAACAGGCGCATCGCCGCGTAGATGATCGACTGGCGGGTCTGCTCCGCCTTCGGGGTGCGAGGCGGGGTGTCGGGCACGACGTTCAATCTATCCGCCGACCTTCAGCGGCTGAGGATCTCGGTCGCGGGTGGGGAGGGGGTACCAGCCGCCCGACGGGCCAGGGGGCGCCTTCCGCTTGCGGGGGACTGGCCCAGCGCCGTCGGGGTGGGGTCAGTCCTCGGTGTACTCGGCGAGGTCGCCCTGCGACTCCCGGATGTAGGTGCGCTGCATCTTCACGTCGAGCTCGGCGACCATGTGGGCGATGATCGCCGCGATGAAGTCGTTGACCTGCGAGCGCAGGTGCTCGGTGACCTCCGGCTGGACGTCGCGCAGCGCGACCGGCAGCGTGCGGTCGGAGTCCGAGCGGGACACGACGAACGCGGGGTCGTCGCCCTCGGCGGTCGGCCAGACGGCGACCCGCATCGACTCGCTGACGCCGTCGTGTCCGCGCGCGGTCGCGACAACCTGCGTCGTGATGCAGCCCGACTGCGGCATGACCAAGCCCTCCGGAGCGACGTGCGAACCGTCGTCCTCGGCGTCCGCCGTGATGTCCGCGAGGTGGGCGATCTCCCGGCTGACCTGCCGGTCGGTCGTCTCCCAGAGGACGGCGAGGATCGATCGGGCCAGGTCGTCGGTGCTCGGGTCGCTCATGGGCCCACAGTAAGGCCCTCGGGTAAGGGTCCTACCGGCCGAAGTTCGGCAGCAGCACCGGACCGGTCTTCCGGTCGAGGTTGGTGAGGGCCTTCTCGAGTCGCTGGATCGTCGGGATCAGTGGCTGGACGAGGGTCACCAGGGAGGCGAGGGTGGTGGCCGACTGGTTGAGCTGTCGCAGCTCGGCCGGGAGCGGCTGCGCGGACGTCGCCAGCTGCTGCAGCGGAGTGCTGAGCGACTGCAGCTGCTGCAGGGTCGTTCGGAGGTCGTCGACCTGGGCGGCGACGCCGGCGAGCTCGGCAGCGTTCTTGTTGAGCGGGACGACGCTCTTCTGCAGGCCCTCGACGTCGTCGTGGAGCTGGTCGGCCTTGGTCAGCAGCTGGTCGAGCTGGGGCGTCAGCTCGGGGATCTGGCCAAGGGCGTCGATCGCGGCGGGGGCGACCTTCGAGACGTTGGCGTCGATCCGCTCGACCTGCTTGAGGGTGGCGGGGGCGCCGTTGACGACGGACTCCGCAGTGGGGATCGAATCGCTGGCGTCGACCAGCCGGGGCAGCGCGGGCATGACCATGACGAGCGCGACCAGCATGAGGCTGAGCACGGCCACCAGCAGGACGGCGATGAGTCGCGGCATCCAGGTGGGCAGGGAGGTGGTGGTCGGCATCGTGGCTCCAGGTTGAGAAGTAGGTGTTACTCAATGTATGCGTTACTGAGCGTTACACCTACCCGGGCACTAGGGTTCGAGAGTGAGATCACACGACGGTGCCGAGACCGACGGCCGCTCCGCGCGCTGGGCCGGCCACCGCGACCGGCGTCGGGCGGCGTTCATCGATGCGGCCGTGGGCGTCATCGACGAGGTGGGGCCTGCCGCGTCCGTCGAGCAGATCGCCGCGGCGGCCGGCGTGACCCGTCAGGTGCTCTACCGCCAGTTCGAAGGTCGCACCGATCTCGACGAGGCCATCGTCGAGCATGCCGCGACGCTGGTATACGAGCGGGTCATGGCCGATCTCGGCGACGATGACGAGATCACCGAGGTCCTGCGCCGGGTCCTCGACGGTTACCTGGACTTCATCGACGAGAACCGCTCCCTCTACTGGTTCACCCGGGCGCACGAGTCGGAGCGGGCCGAGTCCCAGGCGGTCGACCAGGTCAAGGACCGGCTGGCACAGGTGGCGATCGCGATGGCCCAGGAGATGCTCGACGAACGCGGTCTCGTGGCCCCGGTGCCGCTCGACACGGTGTTCGCCGTCGGGCTGATCGGCCTGGTCGACGCCTCGGTCTCGCGCTGGCTGACGCAGCCCGGCGGCACGAGCCGCGTCCAGCTGGTCGACGGTCTCGTGCTGATGCTCAGCGGCGCGATCGAAGCCGTGATCCCGCCAGCCGGATGACGGTGGCAGTGGCTACGCGGCCCACTGCCAGGTCGTGAGGACCGAGCCGGCGACCGCGTCACGGTCGGCCTGCGAGACGGAGTCGCTGAACGAGAACGTGATGACGTACGAGACGTCGTCGTGGATCGCGTTGTACTGCTCGGTCAGGTACGTCGCGCCCTGCTGGTTCTGGCCGGACGCGATGTGGACCGCCTCGTCCCCGTCGACGTCGATGCGGTCACGGACGGTGACGTCGGACGATCCCGCGCCCTCGAGCTCCTTCACCAGGCCGTCCTCGAGGTCGTCCAGGTCGTCGATCGGGGCCGGGTCGAGGCGGATCACGTTGACGTTGTCCGCGAAGCCGTCGGTGTCCGTGAGGTCGGCGGCGAACGTGTCGGTCTGCTCGGTGCCGGGGATGTCCTGGGTCGGCACCTCCCAGTTCGTCGGGACGGTGAAGCTGTATCCGTCGCCCTTGATGGTGTCGCCGTCAGCGGCGTCCACGTCGCCGGCCGCAGCCTTCTTCGTCGCCGAGGTCGAATCGGCGTCGGATCCCTGGTCCTCACCGCCACCGCCTCCGCAGCCGGCGAGCGAGAGGGTGGACACGATGGCCAGGGCCGCGACGCGGCGAGTCAGTGTGCGCATGCGAGAGAAACTATCGGTACGTGCCCCCATGAGCGGAATACGGCCGGCAGTTGTAGAGTTGACAACATCAGACTCAAGTCATCTGACACATGTGTGGAAGGGCACCTCATGAGGGCGCCAGGCTCGATGTCTCCGGATCACACCCCCAGTTCACCCACGCAGGAGGAAACACCATGGCAAGAGCGGTCGGAATTGACCTCGGAACCACCAACTCGGTCGTCGCCGTGCTCGAAGGCGGCGAGCCGACCGTCATCGCGAACGCCGAGGGCGCCCGCACCACCCCGTCGGTCGTCGCCTTCGCCAAGGACGGCGAGGTCCTCGCCGGCGAGGTCGCCAAGCGCCAGGGCGTGACCAACGTCGATCGCACGATCCGTTCGGTCAAGCGCCATGTCGGCACCGACTGGAAGACCGACGACATCGACGGCAAGACGTTCAACCCGCAGCAGATCTCGGCGTTCATCCTCGCCAAGCTCAAGCGCGACGCCGAGGCCTACCTGGGCGAGACCGTCACCGACGCCGTCATCACCGTCCCGGCCTACTTCAACGACCACCAGCGCCAGGCGACCAAGGAGGCCGGCGAGATCGCAGGCCTCAACGTCAGCCGCATCATCAACGAGCCCACCGCGGCCGCACTGGCCTACGGCCTCGACAAGGCCGACGACCAGACGATCCTCGTGTTCGACCTCGGCGGCGGCACGTTCGACGTCTCCCTGCTCGAGATCGGTGACGGCGTCATCGAGGTCAAGGCGACCAGCGGCGACAACCACCTCGGTGGTGACGACTGGGACCAGGCGATCGTCGAGTGGCTCGTCAACCGCTTCAAGAGCAGCACCGGTGTCGACCTGACCAAGGACAAGATGGCCATGCCCCGCATCCGCGAGGCCGCCGAGCGCGCCAAGATCGAGCTCTCCAGCTCGTCCAGCACCGCGATCAACCTGCCCTACATCACGGTTCAGGACGGCAACCCCGTGTTCCTCGACGAGACGCTGACCCGCGCCGAGTTCGAGAAGATCACGTCGTCGCTGCTCGAGCGCACCAAGGCGCCGTTCAACAACGTGATCAAGGACGCCGGCATCAAGCTCACCGACATCGACCACGTGGTCCTCGTCGGCGGCTCGACCCGCATGCCCGCCGTCACCGAGGTCGTCAAGACCCTGACCGGCGGCAAGGAGCCCAACAAGGGCGTCAACCCCGACGAGGTCGTCGCGCTCGGCGCCAGCCTGCAGGCCGGCGTGCTGAAGGGCGAGGTCAAGGACGTCCTCCTGCTCGACGTCACCCCCCTGAGCCTCGGCATCGAGACCAAGGGCGGCGTCATGACCAAGCTCATCGAGCGCAACACCACGATCCCGACCAAGCGGTCCGAGGTCTTCACGACGGCCGACGACAACCAGCCGTCCGTGGCGATCCAGGTCTACCAGGGCGAGCGCGAGATGGCGGCGGGCAACCAGCTGCTGGCCACGTTCGAGCTCACCGGCCTCCCGCCGGCACCGCGCGGCGTCCCGCAGATCGAGGTCACCTTCGACATCGACGCCAACGGCATCGTCAACGTGGCCGCCAAGGACCGCGGCACCGGCAAGGAGCAGACGATGACGATCACCGGCGGCTCCGCGCTGAGCAAGGACGACATCGACAAGATGGTCAAGGACGCCGAGCAGTACGCCGAGGACGACCGCAAGCGGCGTGAGCAGGTCGAGACCCGCAACCAGGCCGAGTCGCTGGCCCACTCCACCGAGAAGTTCCTCGCCGAGAACGGCGACAAGGTCGGCGACGAGGTCAAGGCCGAGGTCCAGACCGACCTCGACGCCCTCAACGAGGCGCTGAAGGGCGAGGACGACGAGGCCATCGCGGCCGCGGTCACCACGCTCGGTGCCTCGAGCTCCAAGATGGGCGAGGCGATGTACGCCGCGGCCGCCGCGGAGGCCCAGGCTGCCGGCGCCGACGCTCCGGCTGCTGACGGCGACGCCGCCGACGACGATGACGTCGTCGACGCCGAGATCGTCGACGACGAGCCCGAGGACGACAAGAAGTGACCTCCGACATTCCGGAGGACGAGGCTTCGGCGGGCTCACCCGGCGACACGCCGGTCGAGCCTGTCGAGGCCGCCGCCGAGCCCACCTTGGAGAAGCAGCTCGAGGAGCGCACGCTCGACCTGCAGCGGCTCCAGGCGGAGTACGTCAACTACAAGCGTCGGGTCGACCGCGACCGCGAGCTCGTCCGCGCCCAGGGAGAGGCCGCTGTGCTGCAGTCGCTCCTGACGGTGCTCGACGACATCGCGCGAGCGGCCGAGCACGGCGAGCTGGAGGGCGGCTTCAAGGCCGTCGCCGACTCGCTGCACCAGGCGGTGGGCAAGCACCGGCTCGAGTCGTTCGGCGTCAAGGGCGAGCCCTTCGACCCGGAGCTGCACGAGGCGGTGTTCCACGCGGGCGAGTCGTCCGAGGTCGTCACGACCTCGATCGACACCGTGATGCGGACGGGCTACCGTCACGGCGACCGGGTGCTGCGACCGGCGACGGTCGGAGTGGTGGATCCTGCGGCGGCTGTCGCTCCGGACGACATCTCCGGGCTGACCGACGAAGCCTCAGACGAATAAGGAAGGGAGGGGTGGCTGATGGCCGCAAGTGACTGGTCGACCAAGGACTTCTACAAGGTCCTCGGTGTCAAGAAGGATGCGTCGCAGGACGAGATCAAGAAGGCGTACCGCAAGCTGGCGCGCGACAACCACCCCGACTCCAACCCCGGCAACAAGGCCGCGGAGGACCGCTTCAAGGGCATCTCCGAGGCCTATGCCGTGCTGTCGTCGGCCGACAAGCGCAAGGAGTACGACGAGCAGCGCAGCATGTTTGGGCAGTTCCGCGGTGGTGGCGGGCCGGGCGGCGGATTCCGCCCGCCCGGCGGCGGCCAGCAGGACTTCGACGTCAGCGACCTCCTCGGCGGCCTCTTCGGAGGCGGCCGAGGGCGTCAGCGGCGTCCGCAGCCCCGCAAGGGCGACGACCTCGAGACGTCGGCGACGATCACGTTCCAGCAGGCCGTCGACGGGGCGACGCTGCCGCTGCGCATGACCAGCGACGAGCCCTGCTCGACGTGCCACGGCACCGGTGCCAAGCCGGGCACGACGCCCAAGGTCTGTTCCAAGTGCCAGGGCAGCGGCATGCAGACCGGGGCCTCGGGAGGCGTCTTCGCGATGACCGAGCCGTGCGACCAGTGCCGCGGGCGAGGGCTGGTCGTCGAGCACTCCTGCAGCACGTGCCGGGGCTCGGGACGCGCCCCGTCGAGCCGCACCCTCAACGTGCGGGTGCCGGCCGGCGTCAAGGACGGTCAGCGCATCCGGCTGAAGGGCAAGGGCGGCAAGGGCGACAACGGCGGCCCCAACGGTGACCTGATGCTGCTCGTCCACGTCGAGCCGCACAAGATCTTCGGGCGCAAGGGCGATCACCTGACCATCACGGTGCCGGTCGCCTTCGACGAGGCGGCGCTCGGTGCGCAGATCCAGGTGCCGACGCTGGACGGCCCGGTCGTCCGGCTGAAGGTCCCGGCCGGGACACCCAACGGACGCACGTTCCGCGCGAGCGGCAAGGGTGGCACCACCAAGACCGGCGGACGCGGCGACCTGCTCGTCACCGTCGAGGTCCAGGTGCCGGCCGAGCTCAACGCGGAGGCCAAGGCGGCGGTCGAGGCCCTGCGCGACTCGCGCGGCGCGAGCACGCCGCGTGACGGACTGTTCGAGGAGGCAACCTCATGACGACTGCACCCACCGGCTCCGGCTCGGCCGGGGGATTCATCCCCCCGGGACCCGAGGCCAAGGTCTTCGTCATCAGCGTCGCAGCCGAGCTCTCCGGGCTCCACCCGCAGACGTTGCGCACGTACGACCGCCTCGGGCTGGTGGCACCGGGACGCACGGGCGGCGGCGGACGCCGCTACTCGCTGCGCGACATCGAGCTGCTGCGCACCGTCGCGCGCCTCACGGCAGAGGGTCTCGGCCTGGAAGGGGTCAAGCGCGTCATCGACCTCGAGAACCAGGTGCTGGCGCTCCGGGCCAAGGTCGCCGAGCTGCAGGCCGAGCTCGTGCAGTCGCACCAGGTGCAGAACCTGCCGGCGCTGATCGCCGACAACCAGGTCGTCATCTGGCGCACGATGCGCCGCTGATCGCAGGATTCTGGCGAATCGCCACTGTGGGCAGCGCTCTGCTCGTATGGTGGTGAGTGGGACGGGAGACCCGCGATGACGTCTGACTCGCGACGGCACTGATGTGCCGTGCGACGACTGGTGTCGTCGGTCTTCGCGCTGCACTTCGCCGCGCGTGGAGCTGGAGGGGTTGTTGGCGATGGGACGGTTTCAACGCTCGGTCGGAGCGATCATTCTCGGTGCGGCGCTGGGCGCCGCCGGGCTGCTCTGGGTCGTGATCTCCTCGGGCGCCGGCCCGACGGACCGCGCCCCGTCGGAGGGTCTGCTGTTCGGCGTGTGGAGAGTGCTCTACGACACCGATGCGCCATCCGTCAGGGTCCTGGCGGCCGCGGCGGCACTGGCCGTGCTGTTCGCTGCCGGGGTCGCGCTCGTCGAGCGGCGTATCGCCGATCGTGCACGCCGGTCCTACACGCCGTCGTCGATGCCGCTCGCGCCCAAGGTCGTCATGGAGGCGACGGAGGGCATCTGGGCGGGGCCGGTCACGGTCACGGTGCTGATCCCGGCGCACAACGAGGAGACGCTGATCGGGGCGACGATCAGCTCGCTGCAGCAGCAGTCGTACCCGCCTGAACGCATCATCGTGGTCGCCGACAACTGCACGGACGGGACGATCGAGATCGCCCGGGCGGCAGGGGTCGACGTGGTGGAGTCGATCGGCAACACGCACAAGAAGGCAGGGGCTCTCAACCAGGCGCTCGCCCGCCTGCTGCCCGGCCAGGGCGACAACGACGTCGTGATGGTGATGGACGCCGACACCACCCTCGATGACGGATTCCTCAAGGCCGCCGTCGTGCGTCTGACCGACGATCGCGCGCTGATGGCCGTGGGCGGACTGTTCTACGGAGAGGAGGGTCACGGGGTCCTCGGACAGTTCCAGCGCAACGAGTACATCCGCTACGCCCGCGACATGAAACGTCGTCGTGGGCGGGTGTTCGTCCTCACCGGCACGGCATCGCTCTTTCGGCCGGTGGCCCTGCGCACGATCGCGGAGAGCCGCGGCACGACCCTGCCGGGCGCCGCGGGCCAGGTCTACGACACCGCAGCGCTGACCGAGGACAACGAGCTGACGATCGCGATCAAGTCGCTCGGCGGCCTGATGATCTCGCCGCAGCAGTGCACCGTCGTCACCGAGGTCATGCCCACGTGGAACGCGCTGTGGGTGCAGCGTCTGCGGTGGCAGCGGGGGGCCCTCGACAACCTGGGGGCGTACGGCATCACCCGTCAGACCTTCCGCTACTGGGCGCAGCAGCTGGGCATCGGCTACGGCGTGATCGCCCTCGCCTCCTACTTCGTCCTGATCGGCCTGATGGTCGTCTCGCTCGAGAGCTGGATATGGTTCCCGTTCTGGCTGGGCCTGGGCCTGGTGTTCATGGTCGAACGGCTCGTCACGGTGTGGCGCGGTGGGTGGCCAGCACGGTTGCTGAGCCTGGCGCTCTTCCCGGAGCTCGTCTATGCGATGTTCCTGGACGTCGTCTACGTCAAGGGGGTGCTCGACATCTCGTTCGCGCGCCAGGCGAGCTGGGGGCACGAGGCCGCGGAGGCGACGGACGTCCAGGTCTCGCAGGTGGCGGCATGATGGCGATGCTCCCGGCAGGAGTCCTCCTCCCGGAGTCGACCGTCCACTCCGACGGCTTCGCGGTCCTCGCGGCGTTCGTCGCCATCAACACCGTGATGTACGTGGCGCTCGCCGTGGCCAAGACGTTGCCGAAGGTCTACCTCGCCGACTGGGTGCGACCCTCGCAGCGGCGGGCTCGCACGCGCAGCATCCACCCCCATCGGGCCGACGGCTGAACCACCCGGGACGTCGCCCCGGGTGGCTCAGTGCTGGGTCAGTTGTGCCAGGCGACGGACCGGCCTTACGTCGGTCGGGTCGAGCTCGTCGAGGACGACCTGCTCGACTTTCGTACTCCTACAACCCCCGGGCGGTGAGCCTGCGGTCGAAGTCGATGATGCGCTGGGTGTCGACGTAGTAGTCGGTCTGGTGCACGATCTTGCCCCAGCGGGTGCGGCAGACCAGCACGGTCTGGTTGTCGTAGAGGTGCTCTCCGTCGAGGTCGGCGGCATCGTCGAACCGGGCGAGGACGGTCATGGACCACGGCCATCCGCCCATCCAGATCTGGTGGATCGTCCCGTGCAGGCCGGCGCCGACGAACTCCTTCAGGAAGTCCTCGATGCGGTCACGCCCCTCGTACGTGCCCGACCAGCGATGGTGGCCGTCGTTGAACTCGAGCACCGCATCACGGGCGAAACCACTGAGCAGCGGACCGTAGTCGCCGCGGCCGAGGGCGTCGATGTCCCGTCGCAGCGTGAACAGCAGGGCGCGGGTCACCGCGATCCGCAGGACGACGGCAGACAGGATGCCGATGACGATGCCGATGGCCAGGCTCATGCCGACACTGTCCCGCGTGTCCGGGGCGCTGGGCAAGGGTCAGCCGGTCGGGGGCTTCCCGTCGCCGGGCTGCGGGCCGTAGCGCTTCTCCAGCTCCGAGGGGCTGCCCGAACGGTCGAGCGCCGTGAGCCGGACATCCCGTCCTGATTGGTAGCCGGTGATGTTGATGGCTGCCCGGAACCGTCCCTGACGGAGCGTCGCGTAGATCGTGTCCAGCACGACCTGGGCGTCGACGTCCGGGCTGATGTCGACCTCGCCGACATACGCGTAGTCGGGGAACGTGTCGTTGAGGGACACGTCTGACGTCTCGACACCCGGGATGGCCGCGATCGCCGAGTAGAGGTCGTCGTCGGGGATCGGTGTGTAGTCGGCCTTCAGCGGTCCGTCGTCCGAGCCGCCCGAGGTGCAGGCGCTGGTCAGGATCAGGAGGCCGATGACGAAGAGCGGCAGTCGATGTCTCAAGGGGTCTCCGGTGATATCTGGTAGCGGGACCGGGTGCCGGTCCCGTCGAAGAACTCGTTCTGGTCCTCTCGCCACTGCTCGATGCCGGCATCGTCGGACCGGTCGATGTCGGATCCCGTCGCGGCGTAGTTGTCCGTCGAGTGTGCCGCACCCGGACCGCGCTGGCCCGATGCGTCGGTGCCCTCGGCGTCGGACAGCTCGCGCGTGACGGTGGTCCAGTTCGGCTGGTGGGGATTGTCGGCTCCGTCGAGCTGGGGAACGACGTCCTGCAGGTGCTCGAGCGACATGACGGAGATGTCGTCGGGGATGTCGAACCGCCCGATCGGTGAGCCGCCCGTGACGACGCTCTTGATGTCGAACTCCCGCAGGACGTCGGGGTCGGACGCCATCGACGCGGCGGTGATGCCGCCCTGGCTGTGGCCGGTCATCATGACACCTTCGCCCGGCTTGATCCCCGCCTCGCGCATAGCGTCGGCGACCTGCTGCTCGATGACGGTCTGGTCGGGCATGGCCATCAGGTTGACGTTGGACGTCAGGTCGACGGGATTGTCGCCGCGGGTGGGAGACCAGTCCTGGGTGCCGGGGATCTGGACGATCCAGGACGGCGGGCCGTCGCCGTGGTCGATCCTGACGACCTGGACCTGGCCCTCTGCGCCGGCGGCGCCCAGCTCGCCCTGCTGGTCGAAGATCGTCTGGAGGGCGTTGTCCGCCGTGATGGTCAGGGGCCGGTCCGACCCCGGCACCTTGTCGACCGTGAAGTCGCCCGTGTCGTCCAGCAGTCCGCCCTTGTTGGCCAGGGCCAGGAGGCCGGCGATCGCGGAGGGGTAGTCGCCCGTCGGCCAGTTGCCGTCGGTGAGCGCGATGAGGGCGACCTGTCCACCGGGGATCAGGCTCGACAGGGTGAACAGGAGCCCCTGCACCATGCTCGGCGCCATCCGGGTCAGGGCCTCGAGCATCCACGGGTTGTCGTAGAGGGTGGTCTGGAGATCGGCGAGCAGATCCTCGCGGTTGGCGATCAGGTAGGCCAGGAGGGCGGGGTTGGTGGCCGCGGCCGCGAGTACCCCGACGATCGCCACGGGAGCGACGGCGCCGACCACCCATCCACCGGCCGTCCAGAGAAGCTCCTCGGCGTTGGCCAGCAGCTCGTCGGTCTCCTGCATGACCTCGACGCCAGTGCGCAGGAAACGGGCGGTCACCTCGAACTCGCCGCTGGTCCACAGCGCCCCGGACGGGCCCGTCGCTGCGGCGGCGATGGTGGTCTCGACGGAGGCGACCTCCCCGGGACAGAGGACCGCCGCCTGCAGGATGTCGCCGTCGATCAGGAGCTTGCCGAGGTCGCCGCTCCTGGCCCGCAGGTCGTCGCCGGCCCCGTCGAGCACGCCCGCGTAGCTCAGCATGTCCTCATAGTTGGCGGTGATGCCGCCGGCGCCGCCGGTGATGGTCAGGTCGTTACCCATGGCTGCTCCCCTCCAGCGCCGTCGTGAAGCTGCCGGACAGGATGCGGACCAGGGTGTCGCGCACCTCGTCACGGCTCTGGACGGTGTGCGTGACGAGCGGGCCGCGCACCGTCAGCAGCACCCAGCCGACGTCGCACAGCAGCCACTGCTGGACGACGGTGGTGGGGGATCCGGCGACGCGGACGGTGACGGTCGCGCTGGCCGTCGTCTGCTGCGCGAGGGCGACGAGCACCTCCGGCGCTGACGTCCATCCGGCCTGCTCGGCGACGAGCCTGGCCAGCTGGTCATCGCCGGTGCGCACGGCCCGGTGGAGGGTCAGCGACAGCTCGTGGGGGAGGGTGACGGGCCTGCCGTCGGTGTGGCGGGCCAGTCCACCGCCGGGGAACAGCCGCATGATCTCGGCGACGACGTGGGCCGTCTCGTTGACGCCGATCTCGACACCCGGGACCGCCAGCGGGCCCGAGCCGTCCTCGGCGGCGACCAACGCCCGGACGGCGACGCCCATGGCCACCGCGTCGCACCCGATCTGGGCGATGAGGCCGCGATCGCCGGCGCCGGTCGTGATGTCGATCCGCACGGGTGCCTGGCCCAGGGCGAGGCTCGCTGCGGCGGCGAGTGCCTCGTCGACGTCCGTGGCCGAGGCGGTGGTCCGGGGCAGCGGGGCGAGGGCGCCAGCCGGCGGCGTGGGGGCGTCCGAGGCGCCGACCACGGCCGCCCAGTCGTCCTCGGTGAGGTGCGCCCGCAGCCCGTCAGGCACCTTCTGCAGGTGAAGGCTCACAGCAGCCCCCCGGTGAGCTTGCCGGCCAGCTTCTTGCCGCCCTCGACGAAGTCCTTGCCGGCCTCGAGTGCCTCGTTGGCGAGGCCCTGCGCACCCTCGAGCAGGTTCTCGGCGCCGTTCGCGACGGCCTCCTGCGCATCCTCGAGTGTCTTGCCGGCCTTCTCGAGCAGGTCGCTCAGTGTCTGCTGACGGTCCTCGAGGGTGTCGGCGAGGTCGTCGACCTTCTGGGCAGCCTCGCGGATCGATTCGGCGACGTCGGCAGCTGCGCGTCGTCGTTCCTCGAGCTTCTCGCGGTAGCCGTCGGCCGCGACGCTCTTCCACTCGACGCGCAACGCGGACAGCGCCGCGTCCGCGCCGGCATCGACGTCCTCGGCCCATCCGCGCATGCGACGCGCGGTGTCACGTAGGTCTTGCGGATCGCCCCCGATGGCCATGGCCTCACCATAGTCCGACACCAGCGACCCTGTCGCCGCCTCGAAACCTGAGGATCCCTCGCCATCGGGGCGCCACGTGCGAGCGATACCGTGTGCCGACATCCAGCCGAACAAGGACGATTCCGTTGTTCCAGAAAATTCTCGTCGCCAACCGGGGTGAGATCGCGATCCGCGCGATCCGCGCCGCCCACGAGCTCGGTGTGCAGACCGTGGCGGTGTTCCCGTACGAGGACCGCGGTTCGGAGCACCGCGTGCGCGCCGACGAGGCGTACGAGATCGGGGAGCGGGGTCACCCCGTCCGGGCCTATCTGGACCCGCAGGCGATCGTCGCCGCGGCGGTCAGTGCTGGCGCGGACGCCGTGTATCCCGGGTACGGGTTCCTGTCGGAGAACCCCGACCTGGCCGAGGCGTGCCAGGCCGCCGGCATCACGTTCATCGGGCCGCCCAAGGAGGTCCTGGAGCTGACGGGCAACAAGGCGTCCGCGATCGCAGCGGCGAAGGCGGCCGGCGTGCCGACGCTGGAGTCGACCCGCCCGTCGTCCGACGTCGACGAGCTGGTCGCGGCGTCCGACGTGCTCTCCTACCCCTTGTTCGTCAAGGCCGTCGCCGGCGGTGGGGGGCGGGGCATGCGCAAGGTCGACGACCCCGCGCTGCTGCGGGAGTCGATCCAGGCGGCGATGCGCGAGGCCGACGGGGCGTTCGGCGACCCGACCTGCTTCATCGAGGAGGCCGTGGTCGACGCGCGCCACATCGAGGTGCAGATCCTGGCCGACTCCGACGGTTCGGTGGTCCACCTGCGTGAGCGGGACTGCTCGGTGCAGCGGCGGCACCAGAAGGTCGTCGAGATCGCCCCGGCCCCGAACCTGGACCGCGATGTCCGCAAGGCGATGTGCGCCGACGCGGTCCGGTTCGCCGAGTCGATCGACTACTCGTGCGCGGGCACCGTGGAGTTCCTGCTGGGTGCTGACAACCGCTACGTCTTCATCGAGATGAACCCGCGCATCCAGGTCGAGCACACCGTGACCGAGGAGGTCACCAACGTCGACCTCGTGCAGGCCCAGATGCGCATCGCGGCCGGCGAGACGCTGACCGATCTCGGTCTTGACGTGCAGGAGGACATCAAGGCCCGCGGCTTCGCGCTGCAGTGCCGCATCACGACCGAGGACCCGTCCAACGGCTTCCGGCCCGACACCGGAACGATCACGTCGTACCGGTCGCCGGGGGGCCCGGGCGTGCGGCTCGACGGTGGCACGACGTTCACCGGCGCCGCCGTCAGCGCGCACTTCGACTCGCTGCTCTCGAAGCTGACGTGCCGGGGCCGCGACTTCGAGGCAGCGGTGACGCGTGCCGAACGGGCGCTCGGGGAGTTCCACGTCGGCGGTGTCTCGACCAACGTCGGTTTCCTCAAGGCGCTGCTCGCCGATCCCGACTTCCGTGCCGGTCACGTCACGACGTCGTTCATCGAGGAGCACCCGGCCCTGCTCGAGGCCCACGGCGCGTCCGACCCGGCGGGAAAGATCCTGTCGTGGCTCGCCGACGTCACGGTCAACAAGCCACACGGAATCTCGCCGACCAGCGTCGCCCCGTCGTCGAAGCTGCCGCTGCTGGATCTCTCGGCGTCGCCGCCGGACGGATCGCGTCAGCTGCTCGCCGAGCTGGGCCCGGACGCGTGGGCCGCGGCGCTGCGCCAGCGCGACACGGTCGGAGTCACCGACACGACATTCCGGGATGCGCACCAGTCGCTGCTGGCGACGCGGGTGCGGACCCGCGACCTCGTGCAGGTCGCCCCGTACGTCGCGCGGATGACGCCGCAGCTGCTGAGCATCGAGGCGTGGGGCGGCGCGACGTACGACGTGGCGCTGCGGTTCCTGAAGGAGGACCCGTGGGAGCGGCTCGCCGCGATGCGCGAGGCCGCGCCGAACATCTGCCTGCAGATGCTGCTGCGTGGCCGCAACACGGTCGGCTACACGCCCTACCCGACGGAGGTCACCGACGCATTCGTCGCCGAGGCGGCCGCGACGGGGATCGACATCTTCCGCATCTTCGACGCCCTCAACGACGTCGACCAGATGCGGCCCGCGATCGAGGCCGTCCGCGCGACCGGCACGACGATCGCCGAGGTGGCGCTCTGCTACACCGGTGACCTGTCCGACCCGGCCGAGACGCTGTACACCCTCGACTACTATCTCGAGCTCGCCGACCGGATCGTCGACGCCGGGGCGCACGTGCTCGCGATCAAGGACATGGCCGGTCTGCTGCGTGCCCCCGCCGCCCGGACGCTCGTCCGGGCCCTGCGTGAACGGTTCGACCTCCCGGTGCACCTGCACACCCACGACACCCCCGGCGGTCAGCTCGCGACACTCGTCGCGGCGATCGACGCCGGGGTCGACGCCGTCGATGCCGCCTCGGCCGCGCTGGCCGGCACGACGTCCCAGCCGCCCATGTCGGCGCTGGTCGCCGCGACCGACTTCGGCGACCGGACGACAGGACTGGACATCGACGCGGTCAACGCCCTCGAGCCCTACTGGGAGGCGACCCGCCGCCTCTACGCGCCGTTCGAGTCGGGCCTGCCCGCGCCGACCGGACGCGTCTACCGGCACGAGATCCCCGGCGGCCAGCTGTCGAACCTGCGCCAGCAGGCCATCGCGCTGGGTCTCGGAGAGAAGTTCGAGCAGATCGAGGACATGTACGCCGCCGCGAACGACATCCTCGGCAACGTCGTCAAGGTGACGCCGTCGTCCAAGGTCGTCGGCGACCTCGCGCTGCACCTCGTCGCGGTCGGTGCCGATCCGCAGGAGTTCGCCGACGACCCCGCGTCGTTCGACGTCCCGCAGTCCGTGATCGGGTTCCTGTCCGGCGAGCTGGGCGACCCGCCGGGTGGCTGGCCCGAACCGTTCCGCACCAAGGCGCTGCAAGGCAGAGACGCGGTACCGCGGATCGCCGAGCTGACCGCTCACGACCGGACAGGCCTCGCCCCCGCATCTGAGGGAGGCGACCGCCGGCACACGCTCAACCGGTTGCTCTTCCCGGGCCCAACGGCCGAGCTCGATGCGGCACAGCTCGAGTTCGGTGACCTCTCGGCCGTCCCGACCGAGGCGTTCCTCTACGGGATGATCGCCGGTCAGGGCGAGACCGAGGTCGAGATCGCCGAGGGCACGCTCCTGCTGTTCGGCATCGAGGCCATCGGCGACGCCGACGAGCGCGGCATCCGCAACGTCCTCGGCACCATCAACGGACAGCTGCGGCCCACCGAGGTGCGCGACCGCTCCGTCGAGTCCAAGGTCACCGCGTCGCAGAAGGCGGATGCGGGCAACCCGAAGCACCTGGCTGTGCCGTTCGCCGGCGTCGTCCACGCCCTGGTCGCCGAGGGCGACGTCGTCGAGGCAGGTCAGACCGTCGCCACGATCGAGGCCATGAAGATGGAGGCGTCGATCACGGCGCCGTCGGCCGGCACCGTGGCGCGGCTCCTCATCGCCGACACCCGCCAGGCCGAGGGCGGAGACCTCCTGCTGGTGCTGGGGTAGGGGATGCCCCCCAGATCTCCCTCACTTCACAGGTTCCTGCCGCGTGGGCGGAGCCTTCACGTGCAAGACTTTGCGGGCACGTACCGGCACGGCCGATTCGGCTCGTCGGAACGACCAGTCTGATGGGGGCCGCAGATGACGACAGAGATGAACCAGCAGGCCACGCGTCCTGACGAGTACGTCAGCCATTTCACGGACCTGATGCGCACGGTCAAGGACGAGGGACTCCTCGAGCGCAAGCACGTGTACTACTGGCTGCAGATCGGCGTCCACGTGGCGGCGTTCTTCGCGATCTGGGCCGGCTTCTTCCTGCTCGGCAACTCCTGGTTCCAGCTGGTCCTCGCCGCCGCGCTCGGCGTCATCGTCACCCAGTTCGGCTTCCTCGGCCACGACGCCGCGCACCGGCAGATGTTCACGTCGGCCAAGTGGAACTCCTGGACCGCGCGCATCCTGGCCGGCGGGTTCGCGGGCCTGAGCTTCGCGTGGTGGCGGGCCAAGCACAACATGCACCACAAGGGCCCCAACCTCGAGGGCTACGACCCCGACATCGGCCCCGGAGCGATCGCCTTCACGCCCGGCATCGTGGCTCAGCGCACCACCGGTTTCGCCGGCTGGTTCGTCAAGCGGCAGGGCTGGCTGTTCTTCCCGCTGCTGACGCTCGAGGGCCTCAACCTGCACGCCGAGAGCATCCGCGCCGCGCGCGACAAGACCTCCAACCAGCCATGGCGCCGCGTCGAGCTGACCCTCGTGGTCGGACGCCTCACCGCCTACGTCGTGATCCTGCTGACCTTCCTGCCGCTCGGCAAGGCGGTCGCGTTCTTCGCGCTGCAGATGGCCGTGTTCGGGTTCTGCCTGGGCGCCTCGTTCGCGCCGGCGCACAAGGGCATGCCGATCATCCCGCCCGACATGAAGCTCGACTTCCTGCGTCGGCAGGTCATGGTGTCGCGCAACGTCCGCGGCAACCCGGTCGTCGACTGGGCGATGGGCGGTCTCAACTACCAGATCGAGCACCACCTGTTCCCGAGCATGCCGCGGTGCAACCTGCGCAAGGCGCAGCCGTACGTCAAGGCGCACTGCGAGGAGCACGGTATCGACTACATGGAGGTCGGGCTCTTCCACTCTTACGCGATCGTGGTCGACTACCTCAACAACGTCGGCATCCGCGCGCGCGATCCGTTCGACTGCCCGCTGGCGGCGCAGCTGCGCGGCTGACGGGTCTCGAGGAGCTGACGCTACCGACGATGGCGGGTGGCTTCTCGCGACCCGATGGGGTGGCACCGTGCGGTGTTACCTTCACATATGAGCCTTCGCGCCGCCGGATCGTCCCTTCGGGACACGGCTGCGCCGCCTCGGCAGAGCAGCCCCGCTAGTCGCCCGAGGCGATGCTCGTGACCCTTGGTGAGGGTAGGGACGGACTGGTGCTGCTGGACCGGGCATCGACCCTGCGCCTGCTGCTGGTGCAGGACTCCGTCTTCGAGCGTGAGCCGGTGCTGGCGATGCTCGAGGAGCACTTCCCAGGTGCCGAGGTCGTGGTCGAGACCGGTCTCGCGTCTGCCGTGAGCCATCTGCAGAGCCATCTGGTCGACGTCGTGGTGATGGCCATGTCCGCTCCGGACTTCGACAGTGCCGCCGCCGTCGCGGTGGTACGGACGACGTGCCCGGAGACCGCGCTGCTGGTCGTGACCGGACGAGCCGACGGGGACCTTGCGCTGTGGACGCTCGCAGAGACGTGTCAGGATCTCTCGTCCAGGGGCCGTGCCGATGGTCTGCACCCTGACACCACTCTGCTGCGCGCGTTCCACGGCAGGCGAGTCGAGGAGCAGGCGCACCGCTATCTTCAGCTGGCCCGCGGGCTCCTGGACGCTTTCGAGTCGCCCGCGTGTGCTGTCGACGGGCACGGCGCGATCGTCGCGGTCAACACGGCGTGGCGAGACTTCATGGTCGGCAACGGCGGCGCTGACGGCCGGTGCGGCGTCGGCGTCAGCTACCTCGACACCTGCGACCGTGCTGCCACGGACGATGAGCGGGACGGCGCTGCAGATGCGCAATTCGTCGCGCGTGGTGTGCGGCAGGTCGTGGCCGGCGTGACCGATCGGTTCGAGCACGACTACGCGTGCCACAGTCCCGACGAGGACCGCTGGTTCACCGTCCGGGTGACGCCCGCGAGCATCAACGATGGTCGCGGCGCGGTCATCACCCACGCCAACATCACCGCCGTGCAGGAGGCTCGACGGACCGTGAGGCACCGCTCCCTGCACGACGTCCTGACCGATCTGCCCAACCGCCTGCTGGCTCGTGACCGGGTCGAGCAGGCCGTCGAGGACGCGGCTCGCCGCGGCCGTGCGGTCGCCGTCGCCCAGCTGGACCTCGACCACTTCCAGCGGATCAACGACCGTGTCGGGTTCCGCGGCGGCGACGCGGTGCTCGTCCAGGTCGCCGAGCGTCTACGGACCCAGCTGCGCCCGGGCGACACCGCAGCCCGGATCTCCGGCGACGGGTTCCTCATGATCTGGCGTGACCTCGAGCCGGGGACGGACGACGTCGTGCGGCTCGGTGAGGCCCTGCTCTGCGCGCTGGACCCGCCCTTCGAGGTCGAGGGCCGACGCCTGAAGGTCTCTGCGAGCGTGGTGGTCGCGGTGCACGCTGCCGGCACGAGTGTCGACCAGCTCCTGCGGTCGACGGACACGGCCGTGCACGACCGCGCGAGCCGTCGCGCAGGGCAGGTCGTCCTCCTCACCGACGAGTCACGTCGGTCGGCGACACGTCGCGCGAGCCTGGTAGAGGACCTGCAGCAGGCGCTGGAGGGGTCGATCAGCGAGCTCGTGCTGCACTACCAGCCGGTCGTGGACCTGGCCTCCGGATCGGTGGTCGGGGTGGAGGCTCTGGTGCGGTGGGAGCACCCGGTCCACGGGCTCCTGGGCCCGGACCAGTTCATCCCGCTGGCGGAAGCAGAAGGGCTCATCCACGTGCTGGGCGGCTGGGTGATCGAGCAGGCCCTGCGTGACGCCCCGCAGCTCGTGCACGATGGTCGGCAGCTCGACATCGCCGTGAACGTCTCGGTGCTCCAGCTGGACGACCGGACGGCCCCCTGGGTGTGCGCTGCGCTCCACCGCAGCGGGGTGCGCCCCGGCCGGCTCATGGTCGAGGTCACGGAGTCCGCCATCGCGAAGGACGAGAACACGGCGGCCGCAGCGCTCGAAGCGCTCTCCCGACTGGGGGTGACCATCGCCATCGACGACTTCGGCACCGGCTACAGCTCCCTGCACTTCGTAAGGAGATACCCCATCAACACCGTCAAGATCGACCGAGAGTTCGTCGAGGGGCTCGGGAGGAGCGCCGAGGACGAGGCCATCTGCCGCAGCGTCGTCGGCCTCGCAGAGGCGAT
>JBKJIW010000022.1:0-78000 GCA_046598255.1 Aeromicrobium sp.
GCACCGGTCATCTTGCGCAGCGCCTGGCTCATGAGGCGGGCCTGCAGGCCGACGTGGCTGTCGCCCATCTCGCCGTCGATCTCGGCGCGGGGCACCAGGGCCGCCACGGAGTCGATCACGATGATGTCGAGCGCGCCGGAGCGGATCAGCATGTCGGCGATCTCGAGCGCCTGCTCACCGCTGTCGGGCTGGGAGATCAGCAGCGCGTCGGTGTCGACACCGAGCTTGCGGGCGTAGTCGGGATCGAGCGCGTGCTCGGCATCGATGAAGGCGGCGACTCCGCCAGCCTTCTGGGCGTTGGCCACCGCGTGCAGGGCGACCGTCGTCTTGCCGGAGGACTCCGGACCGTAGATCTCGACGACGCGGCCGCGCGGCAGACCGCCGATGCCCAGCGCGATGTCGAGCGTCGTGGCACCGGTGGGGATGACCTCGATCGGCGCACGGGCCTGGTCACCGAGTCGCATGACGGCACCCTTGCCGTGCGCGCGGTCGATCTGTGCCATCGCGTTCTCGAGGGACTTGCCTTTGTCCTTGTCGGACGCAAGGGAGCTGTTGGGCTGTGCCATGGGTGGATCCGTTTCTGCTCGTGGGTGGCCGGTCATCGACGACGTTAGAAGGACCCTCAGACAAATGTGGGCCTCGTCGACCCGCCTGTGGATGCTGTCCTGCTCACGTCCAACCTGTGCACGAGCCTATACGAACAGATGTTCGACACCGCGCGACACGCCGAGTCAATGACATCGACTCCCCTGGACAGTGATCCAGTCGCCCTTCGTCCGCCGCGGCGGTGACCTCGTCGCCCTTCCGGCGCCGTCAGGCGAGCTGCTCACCGTTCGGAGGCGGGGAGTCCTCTGGTGGCGTGCACGGCCCGCCAGACGGTCTTCGGGTCCTCGCCGGCCTCGAGCGCCTCGCTCACGGTGCGACCGCCGAGCACGCTCATGACGTGGCTGTCGGCCCAGACCCGCGCGTAGGCGCGACCGAGGTGGGCATCCATGCGGTCCCAGAACTCGCTGTGCCTCATCGGCTGTGCCGCGTCACGGGACAATCAGGCGGCCGAGGCCGACACGTCGCCCGGCAGGATCGAGGAGATGCTGGCGATCTGCTCCACCGACGCCTCTTCGATCTCGAGCAGCGCGCTGACGTCGAGGAGCACCTTGGACAGCGGCACCTCGAGGGCACCCGCGAGGGCGGCGAGCAACTCGGAGCTCGCTTCCTTCTGACCGCGCTCGACCTCGGAGATGTAGCCGAGGCTGACCCGGGCCTTGCCCGAGACGTCACGGAGCGTCAGGCCCTGCGAGATGCGGCGCGCACGAAGCACCTCACCGACGTGCTGTCGCATCGCGGTCATCGGGGGCCTCCGTCCGTCGTGGGCATGTGAGCCTCAACCTCGAGGGTGCTGAGATTGTTCCCCCAGCCTAGCGACCAGCAACGACAAGAGCGCGGCGACGGTCTCTCGCCGCACCTCGTCGCGGTCGCCGGACAGGCGCAGCTGACGCGTCGTGACGCCGTCCGGGCCGGCCACGGCGATGTGCACCGTGCCGGCCGGCTTGCCCCTCTCGCCGGCGTCAGGACCCGCCACGCCGGTCGTGGCGAGGCCGTAGGACGCGCCCAGGCTGTCGCGCGCGCCGACCGCCATCGCCGCTGCCACCTCGGCGTCCACCGTGCCGCGGGCAACGATCAGCGCGGCGTCGACACCCAGCAGGGACGTCTTGACGTCAGCGGCGTATGCCACGACTCCACCGCGGACGACGTCGGAGGCGCCCGGCACGCTCACCAGCGTCGCGCACACCAACCCTCCGGTCAGGGACTCGGCGGTGGCGACGGTCGCTCCTGCGACGCGCAACGCCGCGACCGCGTCGGCGGCCTGCGTCACGACGGCGGGGCGGCCCTGGCGTCGCGGCGGATCGTCCGCGCGTCGCGGACGTACATGACACCCGTGACGACAGTGACGGCCACGGCGGCGGCCATGAGGATCCAGGTGATGAACAGCAGCAGGTCGGTGAGCGGGTTGTTCCAGATCTCGAGCGGCAGGACGAACCCGCCGATCGCGAGCGCCTGGAGCGTCGTCTTGATCTTGCCGCCCTGGCTGGCGGGCATGACGTCGTACTTCTTGATCGCGAACCGCAGGACGGTGATGCCCCACTCGCGCACCAGGATCAGGATCGTGATCGTCCAGAACAGCCACGAGTCGAAGATGATCGCCAGTCCGACGAACGCCATGCCGGTGAGGGCCTTGTCGGCGATCGGGTCGGCCAGCTTGCCGAAGTCGGTCACGAGGTCGTACTTGCGAGCGAGGTCACCGTCGATGCGATCGGTGATCATCAGCAGCCCGAACGCGAACCACGCCGCGACGCGGAAGCCGACGGACTCGCCGTCCTGGGTCAGCAGCAACCATCCGAACAGCGGCACTCCGGCGATCCGCACGACCGTGAGGATGTTGGCGATGTTCAGGTTGCTCGGCGGGGCTGCCGCGTCCATGAGTCCCTCTCGATGCGGGTGAAACTACTGCTCAGTATGCGGCAGCCTCTCGCCGACGCGCCAACTGGACCTCTGCCTCGCCCGGTGAGACGTTCGTGGCGATGCCGAGCGGGGACGTGTAGAAGCGGAGCCCGTCGGTGCTGACGACCTTGACCCGCGGGTCGTGCCGGACACCCTCGCGCTTCTCGACCTTGATCTCGCCGAGCTCGCTCCAGAGCAGCCCGACCCAGCCCTCGGCGGCCCGCAGCCGCACCCCGTGGTCGTCGGCGACGAACAGCGGGGTGCGGGCGTCGCGCAGCCCGCGCAGGTGCGTCGCGGCCACGACGACCAGCAGCACGGCCGGTGCCACGAGGACGACGTCCGAGCGGTCGTACGCGAACCAGGCGAAGCCGACCGCCATCGCGAGGCACAGGAGCGCCAGCGTCAGGTAGAGCCCCGTCCGCCGGCGGATCTCGAACGCCTCGCCCGTCATCAGCCGACCTGGATCGTCGCGAGGCACTGCTCGAGCTCGTCGGGCTTGATGAGCACGTCGCGGGCCTTGGAACCCTCGCTGGGGCCGACGATGCCGCGGCTCTCCAGGATGTCCATCAGTCGTCCCGCCTTCGCGAAGCCGACCCGCAGCTTGCGCTGCAGCATCGACGTCGACCCGAACTGCGTCGTGACGCACAGCTCGATGGCCTGCAGGACGAGGTCCATGTCGTCGCCGATGTCGTCGTCGATCTCGCGCTTGGCCGCGGCGACCGCCGTGACGTCCTCGCGGTAGGTCGGCTGCAGCTGCGTCTTGCAGTGCTCGACGATCGTGTGGATCTCGGCCTCGGTGATCCAGGCACCCTGCATGCGCATGGCCTTGTTCTGGCCCATCGGCAGGAACAGACCGTCGCCCTGGCCGACGAGCTTCTCGGCGCCCGGCTGGTCGAGGATGACCCGGCTGTCGGCGAGCGACGAGGTCGCGAACGCCAGCCGACTCGGCACGTTGGCCTTGATCAGGCCCGTCACGACGTCGACGCTGGGGCGCTGTGTCGCCAGGATCAGGTGGATTCCAGCTGCTCGTGCCAGCTGCGTGATACGGACGATGGAATCCTCCACATCTCGTGGAGCAACCATCATGAGGTCGGCGAGCTCGTCGACCACCACCAGCAGGTAGGGGTACGGGGCCAGGACGCGCTCGCTGAGTGGCGGCAGCTTGACCTGACCCGCCTTGACGGCCTTGTTGAAGTCGTCGATGTGCCGGTAGCCGAAGTTGGGGAGGTCGTCGTAGCGCATGTCCATCTCGCGCACGACCCACTGCAGCGCCTCGGCCGCCTTCTTGGGGTTCGTGATGATCGGCGTGATGAGGTGCGGAACACCCTCGTACGCCGTCAGCTCGACCCGCTTGGGGTCGACCATGATCATGCGGACCTCTTCGGGCGTCGACCGCATGAGGATCGAGGAGATCATCGAGTTGACGAAGCTGGACTTGCCCGACCCCGTCGCACCGGCGACGAGCAGGTGGGGCATCTTCGCGAGGTTGGCCACGACGTATCCGCCCTCGACGTCCTTGCCGAGGCCGATGACCATCGGGTGGTGGTCGCTGCGGGCCTTCGCCGACCGGAGGACGTCGCCGAGCGACACCATCTCCTTGTCGAGGTTCGGGATCTCCACGCCGATCGCCGACTTGCCGGGGATCGGGCTGAGGATGCGGACCTCGTTGGACGCGACGGCGTACGAGATGTTCTTCGACAGCGCGGTGACCTTCTCGACCTTGACCGCGGGGCCGAGCTCGACCTCGTAGCGCGTGACGGTCGGGCCGCGCGTGTAGCCGGTGACCGTGGCGTCGATCTGGAACTGCTCGAGCACCTCGGTGAGACGCTCGACGACCTCGTCGGACGCCTTGGAACGCGCCTTGTGCGGCGAGCCCTCGCGCAACATCGTGCTGTCGGGCAGGGAGTACACGACGTCGCCGGACAGCGCGAGCTGCTCGGCGCGGGCCGGGATCGGCTCCATCGGCGGCAGCTCGACCTCGTCGGTCGTCTCGACGTCGGGCTCCGGCTCGTAGACCCGCGCGGCCGTCTGGCGGACCTCCTCCGGATCGTCGATCAGCGGGTTCTCGTAGGGCTCGTCGACGACGGTGGACGTGCGGGGGTGCTTGCGCTTGGGCGGCTTGACCTCTTCCGGCTCCTCGGCCACGTTCGAACGGCCGAGGGCCTGGTCACGGATCTCGCGGAGACGATCGGGCACGGCGTAGACCGGCGTGTTGGTGACGACGAGGACGCCGAAGGCCACGACCAGCACCAGGATCGGCGAGACGACGTACGCACTCTTGAGCAGGTCCATCGGGATGGCCGAGAACAGGAAGCCGATGGCTCCTCCGGCCTCGCGCATCGCGTCCGGATCGCCGGGGCGCGGCACTCCGTGGGCGATGTGGACCAGGCCGAGGATGCCGCCGCTGACCGCGCCCCAGCCGATGACCTGACGGCCGGCGGGGCCGTTGCGGTCGGGATGGCGCAGCGTGCGCCAGGCGACGACGATCAGCAGGATCGGCACGGCCCACGCGAGCAGGCCCACCGCTCCGGCAGTCGCGTCACGGACGGCGTTGCCGATGGCTCCGGGCATGTCGGACCACACCGATCCGGCCGCGACGATGCCCAGACCGAGGATGCCGAAGCCCACGCCGTCACGGCGCTGCTCCGGTTCGAGGTCACGTGCGCTGTGCCCGATGCTGCGGGCGATCGCGCCCACGATGCCGGCGATGCCGAGCCACAGCGCCGTCGAGGCGCGAAGGAGCGTCGTGAGGACAACAGCAAGGGGGCCAGGACCGGTCCTCGCCGCCGCGGGCTTGCGGGCTGCAGGCTTGCGGGCCTGGGGCTTGCGCTTGCTCGGGGACGGCTTCTTGCGGGCCTGGCTGCCGGACGGCCGCTTGCGCGGCGGGGAAGTCGTTCGGGTCGCCATGATCCAAAGGGTAAAGCACAGGTCGAAGGTTGCTGGGAAGGCACGCGGGACGGGTGGCAGCGCCTGCGGGGGACGGATCGTGAGACCTCTGGGCTGTCCCGGCGACCCGGGTGTCTCAAGAACCGTGGGCCCTGCCCGGGGTCGACCGTCAAGACAGGGCGAGGCGGGGTCCGGGGTCTCCCCCGACGGACGTCCACCCACCGCGGGACCGGGCGCGCGCGAGGACCAGGCTCACGAGACGGGCGTCCGGCGGTCCCTTGTCCAGCATCGGCGCCGTGACGACGTCCGCCCCGGCGTCGACCATCTGGTCGTGCACGGCCCCGGGCGTCATGACGTAGCTCGAGACGACGACACGGCGGCCGTAGGCCCGGGCGACGTCGACGGCGTCGGTCAAGGCCGTGTCGGGTCCACCGAGCGTCCCGACGTGCACCCGACCACCCCAGACGGCGCTCAGCAGGCGGGCCGCCTTGCCGACGTCGGACACGGCACGGTCGTCGGTGGCGATGTCCGCCGCCAGCACGATGGTGTCGCCGGAGCGTGCTCCCGCCTCGAACAGTCGTCGTACGCCGACCTCGGCCAGCACCCAGTCGGGCCCGAGCGGCGCCGTCACCGTCACGGCGGGGTCCAGGTGGGACGCCTGGACGATGTCGACGCTGACCGGCCGGTCGTAGGCCAGCATCAGCGGCACGACGGCCCGCGGGCCGGACGTCTCCGCCACGACCTGCGCGATGCGGGGCTCCTGCACGTCGACGAAGGAGTCGACGATGTCGAGATCCTGCGCCTCCCGGCGGACGGCGTTGACGAGTCCGGCAAAGGCCGCCCGACCCCGGGGAGCCTGCGAACCGTGCGCGCACAGGATGAGCGTGCGGTTCATCGAGCCCCCCCGAGACGGCCGCCCCACGGGCTCCGACCTACCGAAGAACCCGAAAAGTCCGCGGTCGGCGCGGCACCCGTGGGGCGCGCTGCTGCCGACGGAACACCCCCGTTGGCTCCGCCGGCAGCGTACGTGTGACAGGTGGTGCCGAGCCGCGGGACCCGGTCGACCGTTGCGTGAACGGGGACCGTGTCCGAGTGCCCGACCTGAAGTCCTCCGCCGAACGACCTCGAAGCGCCACGGACCTGCATGCGCACCCCTTCGACCGTCGGTTGAGGGTCTCCCCATCAGCCCCTTCAGGTTCGGTGACGCCTGTTTCGCGTCGGTTAACTCAGGTGCTGGTTTTGGTTACAAGTGCCGCGACGGACGGGTGGAGGATGCCCGCAGCGCTCCAGTCGAGGGTCTCGGCGGCCTCGGCGAACCGGTCGAGGACCAGCGACACCAGCTCCGGGTCGACCGTCGTGCCCTCCAGCAGCGGCCGCGTCACGACGTCGCCGCCGCTGCGCCCGAGGCGGCCGTGGAAGAAGCCGGGACCCATCAGGTAGCTCACGACGACGATCCGGCGGCCGGGCCGCCGCACCCGCTCGACCACCTCGGCCAGCGGTGTCCCCGTGCCTCCGACGTAGCCGACCTCGATCGGCGCACCCCAGGCCTCGGCGAGGCGGTGCGCGGCGTCGTCGACGCTCGACCGTGCGAGGGCGTCGGTCGACCCGGCGGATCCGAGCACCACGACGTCGTCGCGGGTCGCGCCACACTCGCGCAGACGCCGCATCATCACCGATGTCAGGCGGTCGTCGGCCCCGAGGACCGCGGCGGCGACCACCCACGGACGGTCGGCCGCGTCGCGGATGTCCACCTTCTGGTGGAAGCCGGGTGTCAGCAGCAGCGGCACGATGACCGCCAGCCCCTCGACCAGGTCGACGACCGTGTCGACCTTCGGCATCTGGACGTCGACGAACGCCTCCCGGACGTCGAGGTGCGGCGCCGTCTGTCGGACCGCGTCGACGAGGGCCGAGATCGCGATCTGTGACGCCGCGGAGTCGGTGCCGTGGCTCGTGGCGACCAGGGAGATGCTCATGCGACGACCTCCCGGACCGCGAGCCGGTAGCCGCGCTTGACGACGGTCTGCACGACAGGACGCCCGACAGCCTCACGCAGCCGCGCGACGGCGACCTCAGCGGAGTGCGGGTCGTCCGACTCCCCCGGCAGGACGGCCAGCAGCTCCTCGCGGGACCGCACGCTGCCCGGCTCGCTCGCGAGGACCCGCAGGATCGCCAGTCCGCTGGGCGACACCGGCATGACGACGTGGTCGAGCGTCGCCGCGGCGGCGCGCACGCGCAGGTCCCCTGCCTCGGTCGGGACGCTGGCCGAGGCGTCGCCGAGGTGCATGACCAGCGACCGCACGAGCGCGCCGAGCCGGGCGCGTTCGGGCAGCAGCGGATCGAAGCCGGCGCCCCGCAGCGGGTCGGCCGTCACGTGACCGACGGCCGCCATGACGACTCGTCCGTCCTTCTCGAGCCGCCGCAGCTCGTCCTCGACGCCCAGAGCCCGCACGGCGCTGAGCCACGCCGCGGCGCCCGGAGCAGACGTGAAGACCACCGAGTCGTAGGCGCCGGCGGCGGCATCGCGCACCGACCGCTCGACGGCGACGGGGTCGGGCGGCGGTCCCCACCGGTAGACGACCAGGCCGAACGGGCGTCCTCCGGCAGCCGCGAGCCGCTTCTCGAGGCCGTCGTCGCCGGCGCCGTGGTGCTGCACCGCGATCGACAGGCCCTCGACTCCCTCGGTGACCAGGAAGTCGGCGATCTCGGCGGACGTCTCCGACTCGGCGACCCAGTCGGGCACCAGGCCGGCGGCCTGCAGGGCGCCGCGGGCCTTGGGCCCACGGGCGACCAGGCGCACCGAGCGCAGCGCCTCGACGAGGTCGTGGCCGAGCCCCGCGGCCTCGGCGGTGTCGAGCCAGCCGCGGAAACCGATGCCGGTCGTGACCACGACGATGTCGGCGCCGGTAGCGATCATCTGCCGGGTCTGCGCCAGCAACGTGTCCTCGTCGATGTGCGACTCGACACCGAGCGATGCGGCGATCGTGACGTCGGCCCCGCGACGCCCCAGCGCCAGGGACAGGTCGGACGCGCGACGCTGCGCCGTGACGAGGATCTGGGTGCCGGCGAGCACCGGTCCGAGTGTCGTCACGTGCCACCGACCTCGCCCTGCCTGCGCACCTCGACCCACCCGTCGGCGACGCGCGTCGGCCACACCCGCAGCGCGACGTCGGGATCGTCGAGGCACTGGCCGGTCACGAGGTCGAACGACTGCTTGTGCATCGGCGAGGCCACGGTCGGGACGCCCTGACGGCTGCCGACGAGGCCGCGCGCCATGACGTTGGCCCGGCTGAACGGATCGAGGTGGTCGACGGCGTGGATGTCACCGGAGTCGCCGAGGCGGAAGAGGGCGACCTGGTGACCGTCCACCAACGCGGCGGCGCCACGGTCAGGCACCAGGGCGTCCACGGCACACACACGGGTCCATCCTCCGCTCGTCATGCCGTCACCTCCGTCAACCAACCACCGAATCGAGATGACGGCATGACATCCACATTGGTCCCTCGCGGGCGCTCGGTCATGCCGTCACCCCTTCCTCTTCGACCCGGACGGGAATGCTCGCCCCGGCGATCAGCACGGCCCGCTCGGCCTCGTCGGCTGGTCGGCGCTGACCACGCTCCTCAACGTAGACGAGATCGGGGTCCGCCGTGTCGGGAGCGTTGACGAATGAGGCGAAGCGCTGCAGCTTCTCGTCGTCGGCCAGGGTCGCGGCCCACTCGTCCTCGTAGTGCTCGACGTGCGCGGCCATCGCGGCGTCGAGGTCGGCGCCGATGCCGAGGCTGTCCTCGAGCACGACCGCACGGACCGCGTCGATGCCTCCCTCGACCGACTCCATCCACGGTGCCGTGCGCTGCAGCCGGTCGGCCGTGCGGACGTAGTACATCAGGAAGCGGTCGGTGGCCCGGACGAGCTCCTCGGTGGTGAGGTCCTCGGCGAAGAGCTGCGCGTGACGCGGCGTGAAGCCGCCGTTGCCGGCGACGTACATGTTCCAGCCCTTGTCCGTCGCGATGATGCCGACGTCCTTGCTGCGGGCCTCCGCACACTCGCGGGCACAGCCGGACACGCCGAGCTTGATCTTGTGCGGCGACCGCAGGCCCCGGTAGCGCAGCTCGAGGTCGATCGCCAGGGTCGTCGAGTCCTGCACGCCGTAGCGGCACCACGACTGCCCGACGCACGACTTCACGGTGCGCAGCGACTTGCCGTACGCATGGCCGGACTCGAAGCCGGCGTCGACGAGCCGCTTCCAGATCGCCGGCAGCTGCTCGATGCGGGCACCGAACATGTCGATCCGCTGGCCCCCGGTGATCTTGGTGTACAGCCCGAAGTCGGAGGCCACCTGCCCGATCACGATGAGCCCCTCAGGCGTCACCTCTCCCCCGGCGATGCGGGGGACGACCGAGTAGGTGCCGTCCTTCTGCATGTTGGCCATGACGTGGTCGTTGGTGTCCTGCAACGTCGCGTTCTCGCCGTCGAGCACGTGGGCGTGACGCAGCGTCGACAGGATCGATGCGGCGACCGGGCGGCAGATGTCGCAGCCGCGCCCCGTGCCGTGCTGGGCGATGAGCTCGCTGAACGTCGAGATCTCGCTGACGCGGACGATGTCGAACAGCTGCGCGCGGGTGAACGCGAAGTGCTCGCACAGGGCGTTGCTGACCTCGATGCCCGCCTCGGAGAGCTGGACGTCCACGAGCTTCTTGACCAGCGACACGCACGACCCGCAGCTGGTGCCGGCCTTGGTGCACGCCTTGACCCCGGCCAGGTCGGTGCAGCCCTGCTCGGTGACGGCACAGCGGATCTGGCCGGCCGTCACGTTGTTGCAGGAGCAGACGTTCGCGTCGTCCGGCAGCGCCGCCCCCGCTCCCGGCGGCTCCATGCCCTCCGGCAGCAGCCACCCCGTCGGGTCGCTGCCCAGCGCGCGGCCGACCATCGGCCGCAGGTTGGTGTAGGCGCTGGCGTCACCGACCAGCATCCCGCCCAGCAGGGTCTGGACGTCGTCGCTCATGACGAGCTTCTTGTAGACCCCGGCAGTGGGATCGGCGTAGACGACCTCGAGGCTGCCGTCGGTGGCGGCGAACGCATCGCCGAAGCTGGCGACGTCGACACCGAGCAGCTTGAGCTTGGTCGACAGGTCCGCGCCCTCGAACGTCGCCGTGCCACCCAGGAGACGGTCGGCGACGACCTCGGCCATCGTGTAGCCGGGACCGACGAGCCCCCAGACACGGCCGGCGATCTGGGCGACCTCCCCGATCGCGTAGATCGACTCGTCACTGGTCAGGCAGCCGGGATCGGCGATCACCCCGCCGCGCTCCCCCACCTCCAGACCGCTCGACCGCGCGAGCTCGTCGCGAGGCCGCACGCCGGTCGCGAAGACCACGACGTCGGCCGGGATCTTCTCACCGTCCGCGAACTGCATGCGGGTGACCTTGCCGTCGCGGCCGGCCTTGAGCTTGGAGGTGGCCGTCGACGTGCGCACCGAGACTCCCATCTGCTCGATGATCCGGCGCAGCGCACCGCCGCCGGCCCGATCGATCTGCAGCGGCATGAGCCACTCCGCGAACTCGACGACCGTCGTGTCGGCTCCCAGTGCCGTCAGGGCACCCGCAGCCTCCAGGCCCAGCAGACCGCCACCGACGACGGCGCCCTTGACCTTGCGGCCCAGCGCGGCCTCCCGGTCGATCACCCACTGGCGCAGCTCGGCGACGTCGTCGACCGTCCGGTAGACGAAGCAGCCGGGCAGGTCGGCACCCTCGACCGGCGGGACCGTCGCGTACGACCCCGTCGCGAGCACCAGCTTGTCGTACTCGAACGTCGTGTTGCGGGCGTGCACCACGCGCGCCTCACGGTCGATGCGGCTGACGACCGAGCCGCGGTAGAGACGGACGCCGGGACGCTTCCAGAGGCTGCCGTCGCCCAGGAGCAGGTCCTCCGGGTCGCGGTCCGAGAAGAACGAGGTCAGGGCGACGCGGTCGTACGGCGGCCGGGTCTCGTCGCCGAACACCTCGATGTCCCAGGTGTCGTCCGCTCCTCGTTCGACGAGTGCCTCCACGAGCCGGTGGGCGACCATGCCTGCGCCGACCACGGCCAGCTTCTTCCTAGGACTGCTCTGCTCGACGATTGTCATGTCCTGAACCGTAGGAACATCAGATGTCATCGGGGCGCTCTCCGTGTGACGAGGCTGGAACAGTTGTCTCACGTGCGCCGGTCGGCGGCTGTGAGGTGACGGTCGGGTCGGACGCCTGCAACCAGTCCACGATGCCGCAGACGAGCTGCGAGCAGCCACCGCAGCCAGTCGTGGCGAGCGTCGCGCCGGCCAGTGCCTCGACGGTCGTCGCACCGGCATCCCAGGCGTGGACCAGGTCACCCTTCGTGACGCCGTTGCAGCGGCACACCGTGGTGGCCGCCGGCATCGACGTCGGCGAGGCGCTCTCGGTCACGCCCATCGTCGACGTGCCCATCAGCAGGTGCATCGGGTCGGCGGGCAGCATCCCCGGTCGCTCGAACTGGGTCGACAGGTGGGCGGCCAGGTCGGGCGCGCCGACGCAGGTGACGCCGACGAGCGTGTCGCCTCGAGCCACCAGCTCGACGTGGCGCAGCTCGCGCGGGTCGGCCAACGACACCACCCGGTCGTCCGGGCGCGCACCTGAGGCGCGCACCCCCATCGTCACGACGCTCATCCCGACGGCCTTGAGACGCATGGCGGACCCGGCGATGGACGGCAGCTCGAGCTCGCTGACGTGGGCGATGCTCCGGGCGAGGGCCCGTGCCTGCGCCCAGCCGGGTGCGACCAGCCCACTGACCCCCGCGGGGGTCTCGGCGCAGTCGCCGATCGCGCACACCGACGGATCGGCCGGGGTCCGCAGGTCGTGACCGACGACAATCCCGACGTTGGTGTCGAGGCCGGCAGCTGCGGCAAGGGCGATGTCCGGGACCGAGCCGCACGCCATGACGACCATCTCGGCCGGGAAGCTGCGACCGTCGTCGAGGTGGACGGCGTCGACGCGACCGCCGTGGACGCCGATCGAGGCGACCTGCGCGTCGGGCACGATCGTGATCCCCAGTGACGATGCCTGGTCGGCGACCACCCGGGAGGCGGCGGGATCGAGGTCACGATTCAGCAGCGTCGTCGAGGCGATCAGCGTCACGGCGACCCCACGGTGCCGCAGCGCACACGCCGTCTCGACACCCAGCGGTCCGGCCCCGATGACGACGGCCCGTGAGGCGTTCAGCGCCGCGGCCGTGATGTCGCGGGCATCGTCGAGGCGGCGCACGACGTGGGCGCCGCGGGGCAGCCCGTCGCGCAGACCCGGCACCGCCAGGATGCGCGCCCGAGCGCCTGTCGCGAGCACCAGCAGGTCGTACGCGAAGTCACCGTCCGGCGTCACCACCAGACGTCGTTCGCGATCGATCTCCTGCACCTGCGCTCCCGCCCGCACGCGGACCCGACCGTTGTCGGGCGTCGACAGTGTCAGCCCGGCGAGATCGATGCGGCCGGCGACCAGCTCGGTCAGCATGACCCGGTTGTAGGGCTCGTACGGCTCCTCGCCGAGCACGTCGATCTCGACGTGCGGAGCCAGCCGGCCCAGCTCGTCGGCGAACCGGTTGCCGACCATCCCGGCGCCCACCACCACGACCTTCATGCGTCCACCTTCTGGATCTGCACCGCGCACACCTTGAACTCGGGCATCCCCGAGATCGGGTCGGTGGCCGCGTTCGTCACGGCGTTGACCATCCCTGCATCTGCGAAGTGGAACGGCACGAAGACCGTGTCGGGACGGATGTCGGCGCTGATGCGCGCCTGCGCGACCATCGAGCCCCGCTTCGACGTGATGCGGATGTCCTCGATGCCCTCGATACCGATCCGACCGGCCAGGACCGGGTGGATCTCGACGTACGCCCGGGGCATCGAGTCGTTGAGCTTCGCGACCCGCCGGGTCTGGGCACCGGACTGGTAGTGCTGCAGCACGCGGCCTGTCACGAGCCACACCGGCGCCTCGGACCGCAGGGTGTCGTCCGGTCCGACCGCCCGCACGGCGACCATCCGCGCCCGGCCCGACGCGGTCGGGAAGGTGTCGGCGAACAGCCGGGGCGTGCCGGCGTGGGCCTCGTCGGGGCACGGCCAGTACAGCGCCTCGCCGGCATCGAGCCGCTCGTACGAGATGCCCGCGTAGTCGGCCCGCCCGCCGGCGCTCGCCCGACGCAGCTCGTCGTACACCTCACGCGGCTCGGTCGACCAGGTGCCCGGGGCGTCGAGCCGCCGCGCCAGCTCGGCGAAGATCTCGAGCTCGGACCGCACGCCCTGCGGCGCCTCGACGGCCTTGCGACGCCGGAGCACTCGTCCCTCGAGGCCCGTCATCGTGCCGTCCTCCTCGGCCCACTGGGTCACCGGCAGGATGAAGTCGGCGAGTAGCGCGGTCTCAGAGGGCACGAAGTCGCAGACCACGACCAGGTCGAGCGCCTCGACGCGCCGGCGGACGACGTCGGCGTCCGGGGAGCTGACCAGGATGTTGCTGCCGTGCACGAACAGGGCCCTCGGGCCACCCGGCTGGCCGAGGCTCATCAGCAGCTCGACCGCCGGCACGCCGGCGCCGGGGATGATCTCGGGGTCGACGCCCCAGACGTCCGCGACGTGCGCGCGCGCGGCCGGGTCAGTGATCATCCGGTAGCCGGGCAGCTGGTCGGCCTTCTGGCCGTGCTCGCGACCACCCTGGCCGTTGCCCTGGCCCGTGATCGCGCCGTAGCCGCCGCGCTCGGCACCCACGAGGCCGAGTGCGAGCGCCAGGCTGATGATGGCCGAGACGGTGTCGGTGCCGTCGGCGTGCTGCTCGGAGCCGCGGCCGGTGAGCAGGAACGCGCCGCGTCCGCCGCGATGGGGACTCGCGTTCGCCAAGGTCCGGGTGATCCGCCGCAGCTGCGTCTCCGACACCCCGGTCGTCGCGGCGACGCGCTCCGGCCACCACTCCGCCACGCTGCGCCGCACGTCGTCGACGCCGTCCACGCGGGCGGCCAGGTAGTCGGCATCGACCAGGCCTTCGGCGAAGGCGATGTGCAGCAGGCCCAGCACGAGCACCAGGTCGGTGCCCGGCACGAGCTGCACGTGCTCGCCGGCGCCGTCCTCGGTCAGCCGGGCCGTGGCGCTGCGGCGCGGATCGACCACGACCAGCCCGCCCCGCTCCCGCACCGGTCCGAGGTGCTGCACGGCGGGAGGCATCGTGTCGGCGAGGTTGCTGCCGAACAGCACGATGACGTCGGCGTCGATCAGGTCGGTCAGGGGGAACGGGAGCCCGCGATCGATGCCGAGCGACCGGTTGGCGGCTGCCGCCGCCGACGACATGCAGAAGCGTCCGTTGTAGTCGATGTTGCGGGTGCGCAGGGCGAGGCGGGCGAACTTGCCGAGCTGGTACGCCTTCTCGTTCGTCAGGCCGCCGCCGCCGAACACCGCGATGGCGTCCGGCCCGTCCTCGGCGGTGATCGCCTGCACGCGGGCGGCGATCTCGTCGAGGGCGACGTCCCACGACACCTCCTCGAACGTCCCCGCGCCGATCGAGCCCGTTGGAACCCTGCGCAGCGGCTGCGTGATCCGGTCCGGCACCCGCAGCACGTCGGCACTCGTCCAGCCCTTCTGGCACATCCCACCGACGTTGGTCGGGAACGCCCTGGGTTCGACCGAGACGTGCTCCACGGCGACTGGTTCGCCGCCCGCTCCTGCGACCGTCAGCGTCTGCGCGCACTGCAGGGCGCAGTAGGGGCAGTGGGTGTCCGTCACACGCCAGCCTTGGCCATGATCGACGACGGCTTCAGGTAGAAGGCCCAGGTCACCGCGAGGCAGATGACGTAGAACGCCGCGAAGACCACGAAGGCGTTCTTGACGGCGTCGACCGGGTCTGCGACCCACGGCGCGCTGAAGGTGATCGGGATCAGGAACCCGCCGAGGGCACCGATCGCTCCGGCGATGCCGATGACCGCTGAGGCTTCCTTGGTCGACTTCTTCTCGGCCGTGACACGCTCGGGGCTTCCGTCGGCGCCCACACGACTGGCGTAGGTCTTCCAGATCAGCGGGATCATCCGGTAGGTCGAGCCGTTGCCGATCCCGGTCGCCGCGAAGACGAACAGGAACGCGATCAGGAAGAACGGGAAGATGTCGGAGTTGTGATTGACAGCCGAGACGACCTCGGGGGTGAACCCGGGGAACGTGGCCGGGTCCTTGGCCCAGGCAGCCAGCTTCTCGGGCGGAGCGACCGGCACGGCACGCAGCTGGGTCAGCGTGTAGAAGACGGTCAGCGTGCCGATGATCATCGCGATGAAGGTGACGAAGGTGACACGTGCACCGCCGTACTTGTCGGCGAGCCAACCCCCGACCGGCCTGGTCAGCGACCCGACGAGTGCACCGAGGAAGGCGTAGAAGGCAAAGTTGATGCCGATCGACTCCGTCGGGATCGGCGACCGGAAGAAGTTGATCTTGATCAGCAGAGGCATCGCCGCCGAGTAGCCGATGAACGATCCGAACGTACCGATGTAGAGGAACGAGATGACCCAGGTGTGCCGGTACTTCACCACTGCGAGCTGTTCGCGGGGCTTGGAGTAGGCGGCGGTCAGGTTGTTCATGAAGAAGTACGACGTGACGGCCGCGACGATGGCCAGGGCCGCGTAGAGGTAGCCCGCCCGCTCCAGGACGATCCCGCTCTTGCTGGCCGCAACGAGGCCGAACGCGCCGGCTCCGCCCACGATGATCGGCAGGAAGAACTGGATCACGGCGACGCCGAAGTTGCCGCCGGCCGCGTTCAGTCCGAGCGCCGCGCCCTTGAGTCGGGTCGGGAAGTAGAAGTTGATGTTGGCCATCGACGAGGCGAAGTTGCCGCCGCCGACGCCGGCCGTCGCGGCGATGACGATGAACACCCAGTACGGCGTGTCGACTCGCTGGACGAAGTAGGCGAACAGCAGCGTCGGCACCAGAAGCATCAGCGCACTGAACACCGCGAAGTTGCGACCACCGAACTTGGGCACGGCGAAGGTGTACGGCAACCGCAGCAGCGAGCCGACCAGGTTGGGTGCTGCTACCAGCCAGAAGAGCTGCTGGGGCGTGAACGCGAACCCTGCCCGGGTCAGCAGCGCGGCGCTGACGCTCCACAGCAGCCAGACCGAGAAGCCGAGGTGCTCACCGAAGATCGACCAGATCAGGTTGCGGCGGGCGACCCGCTTGCCGCCGGCCTCCCACTGCGCGGGATTCTCCGGGTCCCACTCGTCGATCCATCGGCCGGTGCGCCTCGCACGCGGCGGTGGGGGCGTCTGCTGGTCGGACGGGCTGGTGGCGACACTGGTCATGGGACGCTCCACGGTCGGCGATCCGGCACGGTGCCGGATCTGATGCCCAGAACCTATGAAGCTCGTGTTTCGTCGGCGTGTGTCACGGCGTGAGAGGTGCGTAACAGTTCACGCACGGTCCGACGGACCGGACTGTGAGAACACGACGTCGTCCCTACGGAGCGTCCCACGACTCGATGGCGAGCCGGACCCGCTCCAGCACCTCGGAGACCCGATCGGGGTCTCCCCCGGCCCGTCCCACGGCCACTCCCACCAGGTAGGTGGTCAGTGGCGCCGCCGGGCGCATGACCCCGTGGGCGGCATCGGCGGCGAGGTCGAGGATCGCGTCGACGTCGAGCACCTGCTCGATGCCGAGGTCGGCGGCGAGGCCCTCGGCCCAGGTGACCAGCATCGACTCATCCACGGCGGTGCTCCTCGACCGGATCGCGCAGGTCGTCGGGCGTGTCGATGTCGGCGACGACCTCGGCGGCGAGATCGACGTCGAGCAGGTCGAGCCCGCTCACCACGCGGGTCGCCGACAGGTCAGCGAGCGGCTCGTGCGCGGCGAGGGCCGCACGCAACGACCCAGTGCGGTGGGCGGCCAGCAGCGGTTGTCGGCGGCCGTCGGACGACCGGGTGACGACACCGTCGCGCTCGGGGTGGTCGGCCAGCGCCAGCAGCAGCGCGTCGACCACCTCGCCGACCCGCGGCACGTCAGCCACGACCACCACGACATGGTCGGCGGCATCCTCACCGAGCGCAACCAGACCGGCGCCCATCGCGGCGGCCGGTCCGGAGAACGGGGGGTCCTCCTGCGTCCGGATCACGCCGGCAGGCACGCCCACCGTGGTGGACGGCCCGACCACGACGACGCGGCGGGCGTCCGCGACGGCGGCGAGAGCGTGAGCGAGCAGCGTGCACCCGTCGACGACGAGCTCGAGCTTGTCGACGCCGCCCATGCGCGACGACCGTCCCCCGGCCAGCACGACGGCGTCGTACGTGAGGGGATCGGGCATGCTAGGCCTCGATGACGACCGGGAGGATCATCGGGCGACGGCGCAGCCGACGTCCGACGAACGATCCGAGCACGCGGCGGATGACCTGCTGCAGCTGACGGTTGTCACGCGTGCCGTCGGACATGGCCTCCTCGAGCGCGGCGACGATCTTGGGCACGATCTCGTCGAACGCCGAGTCGTCCTCGGCGATGCCGCGGGCGTGGATCTCGGGCCCGGAGAGGATCTTGCCGGTGGTCGAGTCGATGACGACGACGACGGAGACGAATCCCTCCTCGGCCAGGACACGGCGGTCCTTGAGCTCGGAGTCGGTGAGGTCGCCGACCGACGAGCCGTCGACGTAGACGTATCCGACGTTGACCGCACCGGTGATGGACGCGTGCCCGTCGACCAGGTCGATGACGTAGCCGTCCTCGGCGAGCAGGACGTTGGGAACGCCGGTGGCCGTCGCCAGCTTGGCGTTGGCGTGCAGGTGGCGGATCTCGCCGTGGACCGGCAGGACGTTGGTCGGCTGGACGATGTTGTAGCAGTAGAGCAGCTCGCCGGCCGAGGCGTGACCCGACACGTGCACCAGCGCGTTGCCCTTGTGGACGACGTTCGCGCCGAGCTTGGTGAGCCCGTCGATGACGCGGTAGATCGCGTTCTCGTTGCCGGGGATCAGCGACGACGCCATGAGCACCGTGTCGCCCGGCTCGAGGCTGACCTGCTGGTGGCTGTTGTTGGCCATCCGCGACAGCGCGGCCATCGGTTCGCCCTGCGAACCGGTCGACATCAGCACCATCTTGTGCGGCGGTGCGGCGTCGATCTTGTCGACGACGACCCCGTCTGGGACGTGCAGGTAACCGAGCTCGCGGGCGATCTGCATGTTGCGGACCATCGAGCGTCCGACGTAGGCGACCTTGCGGTCGTGCTTGACCGCGGCATCGATGACCTGCTGCACGCGGTGGATGTGCGAGGCGAACGACGCGACGATGATGCGCTTGGTGCTGCTGGCGAAGACCGCGTCGATCGCCGGCGTGATGTTGCGCTCGGACGTCGTGAAGCCCGGCACCTCGGCGTTGGTGGAGTCGGTCAGGAACAGGTCGACCCCCTCCTCGCCGAGCCGCGCGAACGCGCGCAGGTCGGTGATGCGGCCGTCGAGCGGCAGCTGGTCCATCTTGAAGTCACCCGTGTGCAGGGCCACGCCCGCGGGGGTCTTGATCGCGACGGCGAGGGCATCGGGGATCGAGTGGTTGACCGCGACGAACTCGAGCTCGAACGGCCCGAGATCCATGATGTCGCCCTCGGACACCTCGTACTTCGGCGCGTCCTTGAGCTTGTGCTCCTTGAGCTTCGGGTCGAGGAACGCCAGCGTCAGCTTGGAGCCGATGACGGGGATGTTGCCGCGCTCGCGCAGCAGGTACGGGACGCCGCCGATGTGGTCCTCGTGACCGTGGGTCAGCACGATGCCGACGACGTCCTTGAGGCGGTCGCGGATGGGGCCGAAGTCGGGCAGGATCAGGTCGACGCCGGGCTGGGTCTCCTCCGGGAAGAGGACGCCGCAGTCGACGATCAGGATCTTGCCGCCGTACTCGAACGACGTCATGTTGCGGCCGATCTCGCCGAGTCCCCCCAGGGGGATGACGCGGAGGGCGCCTTCGGGCAGTGCCGGCGGAGCGTCGAGCTCCAGGTGCATGTGACTCATGTGGTGGTGTCAGCTTTCGAGAAGGCCGGCTGCGACGAGTCCGCCGCGAATCATCGCGACCTCTTCGTCGGTCGCAGCAGGCAGAGGGGCACGCATCGTGCGGTGCTGGAGCACGCCGAGCAGCTGCAGGGCAGCCTTGGCCGTGATCGCACCTTGCGTGTGGTTCATCAACGCCCGGACGGCGGGCTGAAGTCGGTGGTTGATCGTTCGCGCGGTGACCAGGTCGCCGGCGTCGACCGCGGCGACCATGTCGGCGTACTGGCGGCTGGCCACGTGGCCGACGACGCTCACGACGCCGGACGCACCGAGGGCGAGCCAGGCGAGGTTGAGCTGGTCATCGCCGGAGTAGATGCGCAGACCAGTCTCGCCCATCAGCCACGTGCCGCGGTCGAGGTCGCCGACGGCGTCCTTCATCGCGACCACGAGCGGGTGGTCGGCGAGCGCGAGGTAGGTCTCGTCGGCGAGCTGGACGCCGCTGCGACCCGGGATGTCGTAGAGCATGACGGGGGTGTCGTCGCCCGCCCGGGCGACCTCGGTGATGTGCGCGAGGATGCCCGACTGCGGCGGCTTGCTGTAGTAGGGCGTCACGATCAGCAGACCGTGCGCGCCGATCTTCTTGGCCTGCTGGGCGAGCTCGACGGACTGACGGGTGTCGTTGGTGCCGACACCGCCGATGACCGTCGCGCGGTCGCCGACCGCCTCGAGCACGGCCGCCAGCAGGCGTCCGTCCTCCTCGGCCGTCGTGGTGGGCGACTCCCCCGTCGTGCCGCTGACGACGAGGCCGTCGTTGCCCTGGTCGACGAGGTGGTTCGCGACCCTCTGCGCTGCATCCAGGTCGAGCTCGCCGTCTGCGGTGAACGGCGTGACCATGGCGGTCAGGACACGCCCGAAGGGCGCGGCCTCGGATGCGAACGGCGACGTCATGCCTCCGAGGCTACCGCCTCGCGACCCGCCGCCGATGACCGGCAGGATGGGGGCGTGGACGCTGACTACTACGACATCGACACCGCCTCCGTCCCACGGGGGGATGGGGTGCGCGACGTGATGCTGACCGACCGGTGGAACACCCCGCTCGGCAAGCCCAACGGCGGCTACATCCTGGCCACGATGCTGCGCGGCCTGCGGGCCGAGATGGATGCGGCGGACCCGATGGTCGCGGCCATCACGTACCTGTCGTCGCCGGTCCCCGGCCCGGGCGACCTGCGCACCCGGGCCGTCCGGATGGGGCGACGCGTCCAGACCGGGACGGCGTCGCTGTGGCAGGGAGAGCGGCACATCGCCGAGATGACCGCGAGCTTCGGTGCACGCGGCGACGCGCCGTCGGCGGAGCTGGGGGCGGCACCGACGCTGCCCCCACCCGATCGCTGCGCCGATCCCCTCGACCACGGCATGCCGGCGGAGGGACTGTTCGGGCGCGTCGACTACCGGCTGGCGTCCACCCCGGGCTGGTCGGAGGGCAAGCCCAACGGAGACCCGTCGATCGACCTGTGGCAGCGGCTCGCCGGCGGCCGGACGATCGACTTCCCGGCTCTCGCGCTCCTGTGCGACTCGTTCGCTCCCCCGGTGCTCGAGCTGGGCGACGGGTTCCAGCAGTCGATGACGGTGCAGCTGACGGTGCACCTGCACCGGCTCCCCGCACCCGGCTGGCTCGCGACCCGGCTCACGACCCGGCACGTGGTCAACGGCTTCCACGACGAGGACTGCGAGCTCTGGGACTCCGAGGGCAACCTGGTGGCCCAGAGCCGCCAGCTCGGCATCCTGCTCTGACAGGCCCGACCGGCGGTCAGGCGCGGTCGTACGTGGCGATGTCGTAGCCCTCGAACGTCTCGCGGGTCGTCTCGGTCCACACCGCCGGGTCGACGTCCGGGAACCAGGCGTCGCCCTCGGGCGACAGGTGCACGTGCGTGATGACCATGCGGTTGACGGCCCCGGCCCCGATCGCCGCGGCGTAGACCTCGGCGCCGCCGATCAGGAAGACCTCGTCGTCGAGCCCCAGAGCCGTGGCCAGCGCCGACGGCAGGTCGTGGGAGACCACCACGCCGTCGGCCGTCCACGACGGGTCGCGCGTCAGGACGATCGACGTGCGCCCCGGAAGTGGCCGCCCGATCGACTCGAACGTCGTCCGACCCATCACGATCGGGTGCCCCATCGTCAGGGCCTTGAAGTGTGCGAGGTCGCCGGTCGGCGGCCACGGCAGGTCGCCGTCGCGGCCGATGACGCCGTTGCGCCCGACCGCCACGACGATCGTGACGGTCACTGGTCACCACTCATACGGCGATCGGCGCCTTGATGCGCGGGTGCGGGTCGTAGCCGGTGAACTTGATCGAGTCGAGCGTGAAGCCGTCGATCGCCGTGACGGACGGATCGAGCCAGAGCTCCGGGAGGGCGCGCGGCTCGCGGGTCAGCTGCTCGCGCGCCTGGTCGAGGTGGTTGACGTACAGGTGCGCGTCGCCGAGTGTGTGCACGAAGTCACCGACCTCGAGCCCCGTCACCTGCGCCACCATGTGCGTCAGGAGCGCGTACGAGGCGATGTTGAACGGAACGCCGAGGAAGACGTCGGCCGAGCGCTGGTACATCTGGCAGGACAGCCGACCGTCGGCGACGTAGAACTGGAAGAAGGCGTGGCACGGCATGAGGGCCATGGCGTCGAGGTCGGCCACGTTCCAGGCGCTGACCACGTGCCGTCGTGAGTCCGGGTTGACCTTGATCTGCTCGATGACCTGGGCGAGCTGGTCGATGTGCTCGCCGTTCGGGGCGGGCCACGAGCGCCACTGGTATCCGTAGACCGGTCCGAGATCGCCGTTGGCGTCGGCCCACTCGTCCCAGATCGTCACGCCGTTGTCGCGCAGCCACGTCGTGTTGGTGTCGCCCTTGATGAACCAGAGGAGCTCGGCCACCACCGACGGGACGTGGATCTTCTTGGTCGTCACGAGGGGGAAGCCCTCGGAGAGGTCGAACCGCATCTGGTGGGCGAACACGCTGCGCGTGCCGGTGCCGGTGCGATCGCCCTTGGCGACGCCTTCGTCGAGGATTCGCTGGACGAGATCGAGGTAGGCCCGCATGCGTCCACCGTACCAATCCCCGGCGTCCGGGCCGTGTGCGAAACTCTCCCCATGGCGAGTCAAGAGTTCGACGCATCACCCTCCGAGGTCAAGAACTTCGCCCTGCTCCAGCTGGCCCTCACCGGAGGATTCCTGGTGCTGCTGTTCTTCATGCTGGGCGGGTCCGACGCCGACTACCCGCCGATCTGGCTGGCGGTGGTGCTCGTCGTCCTGGTCGGGGTCGGGGCGTTCCTGTCCGAACGCGTCTGGCTCTCGGCCGCCCCGCTGCCGGCCGACGGCGACCCGGACGACGTCCAGCGGCAGGCCGTCGGCATCTTCGCCGGTCAGACCGTGCGCAAGCTGATGTACTGCGAGGCCCCGCTGCTGATCGCGGTGGTCGTCGCCTTCGTGGTCGACCGCGGGGGCTGGCCGCTGGTCATCGCCGGATTCCCGGGGCTGCTCGTCCTGGCCTACGAGGTCTGGCCCAGCCCCCGCAACACCTCGATGTCTGCCGCGATGCTCGACTCACAGGGTGCCGACTCGCAGCTGGTCGAGAGCTTCCTCTAGTGGCGGGATCCCCCGAGGCGGGCCCCGACGTCAGTGCACGTCTCGCCTGGCCCGACGACGCCGCCGCGATCGTGCGCGTCCAGCTCGCCACCTGGCGCCGCAGCTACGCCGACCTGATCCCGGCCGCGGAGCTCGACGCCCTCGATCCCGCTGAGCTGACCGAGCGGTGGGCCGCGACGATCGGGGCCCCGAAGGATGCGCGCATGCGGGTGCTGGTGGCACTCGACCGCGTCGACCTGCGCGGCTTCGCCCTGGTCCACCCGTCGTACGACCCCGACAGCGACCAGGTGGCCGACGGCGAGGTCGGCGAGTTCGTCGTCGACGTCGAGCACCAGCGAGCCGGCCACGGCTCACGACTCCTGCAGGCGGCGATGGACACGCTCTCCGCCGACCGGTTCACCCGGGCCGTCTGGTGGGTCAACGCCACCGACGACGCCCTGCGCTCGTTCGTGACCGAGTCCGGCTGGGAGGCCGACGGCGCCCATCGCGAGCTCGCTGCGGCGACCGGGGCCACGGTCAAGCAGGTGCGCCTGCACACCAGCCTGGCATGACGACCGACCGCTCCGTCATCGCCGCGTCCCTCGGGGTCGGGCTGGCGACCGGTGCGTACGGCGTCTCGTTCGGCGCCATCTCGACGACGTCCGGGCTGAGCGTGCTGCAGACCTGCGTGGTGTCGCTGCTGGTGTTCACCGGGGCGTCGCAGTTCGCCTTCATCGGCATCGTCGCGGCCGGCGGCAACCCCGTCACCGGTGCCCTGACCTCGGTGCTGCTCGGCAGTCGCAACATGTTCTACGGCCTGAGCATCGTGCAGCGGCTCGACCTGTCCGGACCGGCCCGGCTGGCGTCCGCCCACCTCGTGATCGACGAGTCCACGGCGATGGCAGTCACCCAGACGACGACCCGCCAGGCCCGGCTCGGCTTCTACTGGACCGGCGGGTCGATCTTCGTGCTCTGGAACCTGTCGACGTTCCTCGGCGCGGAGGCCGGCGAGTCGATCGGCGACCCCCGCATGTACGGGCTCGATGCGGCCGTCGGCGCGGCCTTCCTCGGGCTGCTGTGGCCCCGGCTGACGTCCTGGCAGTCCCGCGTCGTCGCCCTCCTCGCCGCTGCGGTCGCCCTCGGAGCCGTCCCGCTGACGACCGCCGGCCTGCCGATCATCCTCGGCGGGGCCGCGGCCGTCCTGCTCGGGCTGCTGTGGCGCCCGGAAGCCACCCCGTGACGGCGCTGTGGGCCGGCATCGCGGTGATGGTCGTGGGCTGCTTCGCCCTCAAGTACGCCGGTCTCTCCGTGCCGGCGCGGATGCTCGACCACCCGCTGACGGTGCGGGCCGCCGACCTGATCCCGGTCGCCCTGCTCGGTGCGCTGATCGCGGTGCAGGTGTTCGCCCGCGGATCGTCCCTCCAGGTGGACGCCCGACTACTGGGGCTCGGCGTCGCCGCGGTGCTGCTGTGGCTGCGCGTCCCGTTCCTGCCGATGGTCGTCGCGGCCGCGGTGGTCGCGGCCCTCGTCCGCCAGGTGTGACCGTCAGAGGCCGAGGACGGCGTCCAGGCCGACCGTGACACCGGGGCGTGAGCCCACCGCCCCGACCGCCGCGACGACACCGGGCATGAACGAGCCGCGGTCGTGGGAGTCGTGACGGATCGTGAACGCCTCGCCCACCCCGCCGAAGAGGATCTCCTGGGACGCGACGAACCCGCGGGCTCGCACCGAGTGCACCGGGATGCCGTCGACCTTGGCGCCTCGCGCACCATCCGGATCGGTCGTCGTCGAGTCCGGCAACGGCGCGGAGCCCGCGGCGGCCCGGGCCTGCGCCATCAGCTCGGCCGTCCGGACCGCCGTGCCGGACGGGGCGTCGATCTTGTCGGGGTGGTGCATCTCGATGACCTCGATCGACTCGAAGAACGGCGCGGCCGTCTCGGCGAACCGCATCATCAAGATGGCGCCGATGGAGAAGTTGGGGACGATCAGCACGCCGACCGACGGCGACGGACCGAGCAGCGTCCGCACGGCCGCGACGCGCTCGTCGTCGAATCCCGACGTGCCGACCACGACACTCACCCCGTGCTCGATGCACCAGGTCACGTTGTCGAGGGCCACGGCCGGCTGCGTGAAGTCGAGCGCCACCTCCGCGCCACTGGACGTCATCAGGTCGAGCGAGTCGCCCTGGTCGATCTCGGCCACCACCTCGAGACCGTCGGCGGCATTGATCGCCCGCACCGACTCCGACCCCATGCGTCCCTTGGCACCCAGCACCGCGACCCGTGTCATGGCGGTCAGCCTATCGGCGCGGTGACCTCGCCGAGGATGCGTGTCGCCTCGGCCAGCTCGGCGAACGACGTCGTGAGCGGCGACAGCCCGAGCCGGATCAGGTCAGGCTCCCGGAAGTCGGGAACGACACCACGCTCGACGAGCCGGGCGGTCACCGCCCGCGCGTCCGGGTGCCGCACCGTCACGTGACTGCCGCGCAGGGACGCGTCACGCGGCGTCACGATCTCCAGCCCGGCCTCGTCGAGGAGCTCGATCGCGTACGCCGTCAGCGCCTCGGACTTCGTCCGGATCTCGTCGACGCCGGCCTCGGCGATGAGCCGGACGCCCTCCTGCACAGCCAGGATGCCGGCGACGGCGGGCGTCCCACTCAGCATCCGGCGGATCGTCGGGGACGCCTCGTAGGTCCCTGACATCGCGAACAGGTCGGCGGCGCTCCACCATCCCGCGATCGGCTGCTCGGCCGCGGCGAGGTGTCGTTCGGCGACGTAGGCGTAGGCCGGCGCGCCGGGGCCGGCGTTCACGTACTTGTAGGTGCATCCCACCGCGAAGTCGACCCCCGCGGCGTCCAGCGCGATCGGCACCACCCCCGCGGAGTGGCACAGGTCCCAGATCACGACCGCCCCCGCCGCGTGCACGGCCTCCGTGATGCCCGGCAGGTCGAGCAGCGTGCCGGAACGGTAGTCGACCTGGCTCAGCAGGACCACCGCCGTCCGATCTCCCAGGACACCTGCGAGGACGTCCGTCGTGACGTTCTCCACCAGGTCGGGATCGAGCCAGCGCACCGTCATGTCGCGCGCCGCAGCGACGGCCTCGACGAGGTAGCGGTCGGTCGGGAAGTTGGTCGCGTCGATGACGATCTCGTCGCGATCCGGACGCACCCCGGCCGCTGCGTGGAGCAGCTTGAAGATGCAGACCGACGTCGAGTCCGCGATGACGGTCTGGCCGGGCGCCGCACCCAGCAGGGCCGTGCCGAGCTCGTCACCGACCGTCACGGGCAGCTCGACCCATGACTCGGCCCAGCCCCGGATCAGGCGGCCGCCCCACTCCTGCCGCACGAAGGTCGTCAACCGTTCGAGCGTCGCCCTCGGAAGGCGTCCGAGCGAGTTGCCGTCGAGATAGGCCACGAGGTCGTCATCGATGACGAACCGGTCGCGAAAGGCCGCCAGGCGGTCGGCGGAGTCCAGGTCGTGAGGGGGTTTCGGCACCGGGTGATGTTCTCACGTCGGCGGGCCGCCGGAGGCGATACGGTGGCCCGCATGTCTCCCACGGATGCCGTCCTGCGGGTCGGTCGCGGCGTCTGCGACATCACCGGGGAGCCCTGGGGCGCCGGGATGATGGGCTACGGGATGCCGGAGCAGCGCACCAACGGCATCCTGAGCCGCCAGTATGCCCGCGCGTTCGTCATCGACGACGGGACGCGGCGCGTCGTGATCGTCGTGGCCGACCTCGCGATGTTCTTCCAGGCGACGACCGCGGCCGTGCTCGAGCGGCTCAGCGCGCTGTTCGGCGACCGCTACACCGCCCACAACGTCGTGCTCACCGCGACCCACACCCACTGCGGTCCGGGCGGCCACGGCCACCACGTCCTCTACAACATCACGACCGCCGGATTCCACCGCCGGACGTTCGAGCGGATCGTCGACGGTGTCGTCGAGGCCGTCGTCCGGGCCCACGACGACCTCGTACCGTCCGACCTGGTGCTCAACCGCGGCGAGCTCACCGATGCCAGCGCGAACCGCAGCCAGGCCGCGTTCGACCTCGACCCCGAGCAGGAATGCGCGCTCTTTCCCGGGTCGGTCGACACCATGACGACGCTGCTGCGGGTCGAGCGGGGTGGCGCGCTGGTCGGCGCCATCAACTGGTTCGCGGTGCACAACACGTCGATGACGAACCGGAACCGTCTGATCAGCTCGGACAACAAGGGATGGGCGGCCTACGCGTGGGAGTCCGAGGGGACGGCGCCACGCACCGCCTCCGCCGAGCTGGTCACGGCGTTCGCCCAGACCAACGCCGGCGACATCTCCCCCAACCTCGATCTCAGGCCGGGCTCGGGGCCGACGAGCGACGAGCGGGAGAACGCCCGCATCATCGGCGAACGCCAGCTCGCCGCCGCTCGGTCGCTCGCCGAGCAGCCCGGCGAGGCCCTCGAACCCGTCGTCGACTCACGCCTGGTGTACGTCGACATGGCCCGTCAGGTGACCCCGGCCGGCGCCACCTCGGCCGGCATCCTCGGTGCCAGCTTCGCCGCCGGCAAGCTGACCGACGGTCCCGGGTCCCCGCTGTTCGACGAGGGCCGCAACAACCCGTTCTTCGACCGGATCAGCCAGCGCCTCTACCGCCGCTCGCCCGCCCTCGCGGCGAGCCAGGCGCCCAAGGACATGGCGATCCCGGTCGGCATGCTGCGCTGGTCGCAGGAGCGGTTCCCGGTGCAGATCGTGAGGATCGGCAGCCTCCACCTGGTCTGCCTGCCCTTCGAGGTCACGATCGTCGCGGGGCTACGCCTGCGGCGACGGGTCGCCGAGATCGTCGGCGTCGACCTCGATCACGTCCTGTGCCAGGGCTACGCCAACGGGTTCGGGCACTACGTCACGACGCCCGAGGAGTACGAGCTCCAGAACTACGAGGGCGGCAGCACGATCTTCGGGCGGCACCAGCTCGACGCCCTGACCGGCGCCGCGGCGACGGTCGCGACCGCGATGGCATCCGGCGCGGCGATCGAGGCCGGGCCACCACCGGCACCCCACCGGCTCCGCATCCCGACGCCCATGGGGCATCCCGCGCTCGAGCGGCGGCATCCGATCAGGGTGCTCGCTGCCCCCGCCTCCGGTGCCCTCGGGCAGACCGTGACCGTGACGGTGTCGGCTGACCACCCCAATGCGCAGATCCGGCCGACCTACCTGCTCGTGGAGCGACAGGTCGTGGACGGCTGGGAGATCGTCGCCGACGACAGCTCGCCCAGCACCACGATCACGTGGCACCGCGACCGCCGCCTGCGCTGGACTGCCACGATCACGTGGACACCCAACACCGCTGGCACGTACCGCGTCTCCTACGTCGGCCGCACCACCGCGACGACCGCTCCGATCGCCGTCACCTGACCCCGGGGGGCGGTGGGGACGCAGATGGGCCCCGCTGCCGAAGCAACGGGGCCCCTCATCACCAGTGGATCAGGCGTCGGCGGTGGCCGTGTCGTCCTCGACGGCCGGAGCCTCGTCGGACTTCTCGACCACGGGGATCAGCGAGAGCTTGCCGCGGTCGCCGAGCTCGGCGATCTCGACCTGGATCTTCTGGCCGACCTTGACGACGTCCTCGACGTTGTTGACGCGCTGGCCACCGTTGAGGTCACGGAGCTTGCTGATGTGCAGCAGGCCGTCGCGACCCGGGGACAGCGAGATGAACGCGCCGAAGTCGACGACCTTGACGACGGTGCCGAGGTAGCGCTCACCGACCTCGGGCATCGTCGGGTTGGCGATCGCGTTGATCGCGTCGCGCGCGGCCTCGGCAGCCTCGCCGTTCTCTGCACCGACGTAGACGGTGCCGTCGTCCTCGAGCGAGATGTTGGCGCCGGTCTCGTCCTGGATCTGGTTGATGATCTTGCCCTTGGGGCCGATGACCTCGCCGATCTTGTCGACGGGGATCTTGATCGTGATGATCCGCGGCGCGTAGGGGCTCATCTCGTCCGGGACGTCGATCGCCTCGGCCATGACGTCGAGGATCGCGACGCGGGCGCCGTAGGCCTGCTGCAGCGCACCGGCCAGCACGTCGGCGGGGATGCCGTCGAGCTTGGTGTCCAGCTGCAGGGCGGTGACGAACTCGCGCGTTCCGGCGACCTTGAAGTCCATGTCGCCGAAGGCGTCCTCGGCTCCCAGGATGTCGGTCAGCGTGACGAACGTCTGCTGACCGTCGACCTCACCGGAGATCAGGCCCATCGCGATGCCGGCGACCGGCGCGCGCAGCGGCACACCGGCGTTGAGCAGGCCGAGCGTCGAGGCGCAGACCGAGCCCATCGAGGTGGAGCCGTTGGAGCTGAGCGCCTCGGAGACCTGACGGATCGCGTAGGGGAACTCCTCGCGCGTCGGCAGCACGGGCAGCAGCGCACGGCCCGCGAGGGCACCGTGGCCGATCTCGCGACGCTTCGGCGAACCGACCCGGCCGGTCTCACCGGTCGAGTAGGGCGGGAAGTTGTAGTTGTGCATGTATCGGCGCGACGTCTCGGGCGAGAGCGTGTCGAGCTTCTGCTCCAGGCCCAGCATGTTCAGCGTCGTGATGCCCATGATCTGGGTCTCGCCACGCTGGAACAGCGCGGAGCCGTGCACGCGGGGGACGATGCCGACCTCGGCGCTCAGGGCGCGGATGTCCTCGAGGCCACGGCCGTCGATGCGGACCTTGTCGCGCAGGACACGCTCACGGATGACCGACTTGAGCACGGAGCGGACGGCGGCGCCGAGCTCCTTCTCGCGACCGGCGAACTTCTCACCGAGCTGGTCGATGACGTCGGCCTTGATCTGGGCCTCGCGGTCCTCGCGCTCGGCCTTGTGCAGGATCGTGGCAGCCTCGGCCAGCGGGGCCTTGGCGATCGCGGCGACGGCATCAAAGGCGTCGTCCTCGTAGTCGAGGAAGATCGGGAAGTCGCGGACCGGCTTGGCCGATGAGCTCGCGAGCTCGATCTGTGCCTCGCACAGCTGCTTGATGAAGACCTTGGCGGCCACGAGGCCACCGGCGACGATCTCCTCGGTCGGCGCCTGGACGCCGCTCTGGACGAGGTCCCACGTGGACTCGGTCGACTCGGCCTCGACCATCATGATCGCGACGTCATCGCCGGCGATCCGACCGGCGACGACCATGTCGAACACGGCGTTCTCGAGCTGGCTGTGCGTCGGGAAGCCGACCCACTGACCGTCGATGAGCGCGACGCGGGTGGCGCCGACCGGGCCGGTGAACGGCAGGCCGGAGATCTGCGTCGACGCGGAGGCCGCGTTGATCGCGAGGACGTCGTACGGGGTGTCGGGGTTGAGCGCGAGCACCGTGATGACGACCTGGACCTCGTTGCGCAGGCCCTTCTTGAAGGTCGGGCGCAGCGGGCGGTCGATCAGGCGGCACGTGAGGATCGCGTCCTCGGACGGGCGGCCCTCACGACGGAAGAACGATCCCGGGATGCGACCGGCGGCGTACATCCGCTCCTCGACGTCGATCGTCAGGGGGAAGAAGTCGAAGTGGTCCTTGGGGTGCTTGCCGGCCGTCGTGGCCGACAGCAACATGGTGTCGTCGTCGAGGAAGGCAGCGACCGAGCCGGCTGCCTGCTGGGCGAGGACGCCCGTCTCGAAACGGATGGTGCGGGTGCCGAAGGCACCGTTGTCGATGACTGTCTCGACGGAGTGGAGTTCGGACATGGAAGTCCCTTCCGCAGGCATGTGCCTGCCAGTTGGGACGAGAGGCAGTCAGGCGGCGAACCGTGCCGGTCTCCGATCGAGGCCTGCGGGGCCGCATCGTGTGCGTCCCGAGGGCCACTACCGAGGACCGAGCACATCGGTGTTCGGGGCTGGCGCACGTGTGTGTCCAGCGTGCCCGGGCGCTCTCGTCGTGGGTGGTGCGATATGGAGTTGAAACACTGCAAAGGCGGCCACTCCGTGAAGAAGTGACCGCCTCCGGGGTCCTAGCGACGCAGACCGAGACGCTCGATCAGCGAGCGGTAGCGCTCGATGTCGTTGTTCTGCAGGTAGTTGAGCAGACGACGACGCTGGCCCACGAGGAGCAGCAGACCACGACGGCTGTGGTGGTCGTGCTTGTGCTCCTGCAGGTGGCCGGTCAGGTGCGCGATGCGCGCCGTCAGCAGTGCGATCTGGACCTCGGGAGATCCGGTGTCGCCGTCGCTGAGTGCGTACTGCTTGATGATGTCTTCCTTGGCGACGCCCGCAACTGTGGGCGCAGCAGTCTTCTTCGACACTTTTCTCCTTGAGGTTCCGTTGCACGGCGCGCCCGGGCACATCCACCGGGGCACTATCAGTCCGTGGCCGATCACACGGCAGCGACCAGACTATCAGCGGCGGCACAGGCAGAGCCAATCGACGCTTGGGCCGGTCGATAGCCTCGCACCATGCGAATGAGGTCGGTGGGTCGCGGCACGGTGGTGGTCGTCGCCGTCCTCTCCCTCGCCGCCTGCAGCTCCGCACGATCGGCGCCGACCGGCGACGTGTCGGACCGGCCGGCCACGGCTCCTGCCGCGCCCACCGGACTCTCGGCCGGCTACGTCGCGCTCGGCGACTCGTTCACCGCCGGGCCGGGCATCCTGCCGGAGCAGGAGGGCGCCGGATTCTGTCGCCGGTCCGCGCAGGACTGGCCGACCGTCGCCGCGGCGGCGCTCGGTCGCGACGTGACCGACGTGAGCTGCGCGGGCGCGACGACCGCCGATCTCGCCGCCACCGCCCGGTCCGGCGTCCTGGGTCCGGACACGACGCTCGTGACCATGAGCGCAGGCGGCAACGACGGCGGTCTGTTCCTGTCGCTGCTGCGTGCGTGCAGCGGACCGGCCACGACCTGCAGCGACTTCACCGACCAGGAGGTGCCGGCCACCCTCCGGCAGACCACGGACGACCTGGCCGCGCTCCTGCAGGACGTCCGCACGGCCGCGCCCGCCGCCACGGTGCTGCTCGTCGGCTACCCGCGCATCCTCCCGGACACCGGCACCTGCGCCGCCCTGGGCATCTCCGCGGTCGACGCGGCGTCCGTCAGCGGCGCCGAGGAGGCGCTCGACACGGCCCTGGCTGACGCCGCTGCGCGTTCCGCTGTCACGTACGTGTCGCCCCGCGCCGCGTCACAGGGGCACGACGCGTGCGCCGGCGACCGAGCGTGGACGAACGGGATCTCGCCCGCTGCCGGCGACGGCATCGTGTTCCACCCGAACGCCCGCGGGATGGCCGCTGTCGCCGACCTGGTGGCGGCGGCTGCCGGCTAGGGCTCGAGCACCTCCCGGGTGCGGGCGACGTCGGCTTTCATCTGGACGATCAGGGGCTCGATGCCCTCGTACCGGACCATGCCGCGGATCCGGTCGACGAACTCGACGCGGACCGCCTCTCCGTAGAGGTCCAGATCGGTGCGATCGAGGACGTACGACTCGACCCGCCGCTCGGTGCCGTCGAAGGTGGGGTTGGTGCCGACGGAGATCGCTGCCGGGAGCCGTTCGCCCCCGAGGCGAACGAACCATCCTGCGTACACGCCGTCGGGAGGAACGGCGTAGGCCTCGTCGACCGGCACGTTGGCCGTCGGGAAGCCCAGGTCACGGCCGCGCTGGTCACCCTGGCGGACCACGCCCGACACCTCGTGGGGACGGCCGAGGACGACCGCGGCCTCCCGCAGGCGACCCGCGGCGACGTGGTGGCGGACCAGGGTCGACGAGAACGGCTCACTGCCGCCGTCCAGGTGGAGCGCGTCGACCGTGAACCCTGCCACCTCGCCCGCCTCACGCAGCAGCGCGGTGTTGCCGGCCGCACGGTGGCCGAAGCGGAAGTTGTCACCGACCGCCACGTGAGCCGTTCGCAGATCGGTCAGCAGCACGCGATCGATGAACTCCTGCGGGCTCCACGCGGCCATGTCTGCACTGAAGGCGAGGATCCGGACCTCGTCGGCGCCGGCGGCGAGCAACAGCTCCACCCGCCGCTCCGTCGTCGTGAGGCGCTGGGGGGCGCGGTCGGGCGCCACGACCGCCAACGGGTGGGGCTCGAAGGTCACTGCGATGACGGGCAGATCGCGGGCCACCTCGCGGGTGCGACGGATGACGTGCTGGTGCCCGCGGTGCACCCCGTCGAAGTTGCCGACGGTGACGGCGGCCGGCTCGATCCGCGGAGCCGTCGACGCACCCAGGATGTCGCGCCAGATCGTCACGGGAAAACTGTGCCACACCCGTCGCGGCGACAGGCGGCGAGCCGAACCTAAGAACTCTCTCATCGACTCCTCATCGTCCCACTGCAGTCGGTGCGGCAGGCTGGTCGGATGATCGCGCCCCGCCGCCTGGCCCTCGCCCTGCTCGGGGTCGTGGCAGCCGTGCTGATCGCGGTGATCGCCGTCCGCCTGTCCGCCGGTGCCGATCCGGCTCCGCAGGACACGACTCCCGTCGTCATCCCGCCGTCATCGGCGCCGAGCCCCGGCCCGTCCGCCACACCCGTCCCGGTACCCACGGATGACGACGCAGACGACCCCGACGATGACGACGACTGAGCCCGCATGCCCTCCCTCTCCCCCTTCCTGTCGCGCCTCTCGGTGCGAGAACGCCTCACCGGGACGATCGCGCTGCTGACGACCCTCGCCCTGGTCGTCGTCGGCCTGACGCTGTACGCCGTCGAGTCGCGCCGCATCGACCGGTCGATCGACATGAGCCTGACGCAGGAGATCGGCGAGTTCCGAGCGCTCCAGCTGGAGAACGACCCCGGACGGGCCAGCCGTTCGCGTCGACCGACCGGCTCCTGCAGGTCTTCCTCGAGCGCAACCTGCCGGACGAGCACGAGCAGCTCTACGCCTTCCCGAACACCGGCACGCCGAAGGTGCATGGCACGCCGAACCGTGAGCTGCAGCAGTCGACCGAGTTCCCCGCGCTCGTCGCGAGCCTGGCGGGGTCCGGCGGCACGCGCACCCTCGACCTGCTAGGCCGCGAGTACCGCGTCGCCGTCCTGCCGCTGCGCACCGGATCCGAGACCGGCTCGTTCGTCGTCGTGCACGACGTCGGATCGAGCCGCGCCCCCCTGAACGACCTCATCACGACGTACGCCCTGCTGGCCGCCCTGTCGGTGGTGGTGATCGCCGGCATCGCGTCGTGGAGCGCGGGCCGGCTGCTGCGTCCGGTGCGCCAGCTGCGTGACACGGCTCGGGGCATCACCGACGGCGACCTGAGCGGCCGACTCGAGGTCACCGGTCACGACGACCTCTCCGACCTGCAGCGGACGTTCAACGACATGCTCGACCGGCTCGAGTCGGCGTTCGTGACCCAGCGCCAACTGCTCGACGATGCCGGCCACGAGCTCCGCACCCCCCTCACGGTGCTGCGCGGGCACCTCGAGGTGCTCGACATGGACGATCCGCAGGACGTCGCCGCCACGCGCGACCTGCTGCTGGACGAGATCGACCGGATGTCCCGGCTCGTCGGCGACCTCCTGATGCTGGCCAAGGCCAAGCGTCCCGACTTCGTGCGGGTCCACCCCGCCGATGTCGAGGCGCTGACGCACGGTGCCCTGGATCGTGCCCGGGGCCTGGCTGCTCGACGGCACCGCCCGCACCACCCTGCCGCTCGACGGACAGCGGATCACGCAGGCGCTGCTGCAGCTGTCGGCCAACGCGGCCCAGCACACCCGGCCCGGCGACGAGATCGGCATCGGATCACGTCTGCAGGACGGACGACTCGAGTTCTGGGTGCGAGACACCGGCACGGGCGTCGACCCGGCCCTCGCCCCCGAGATCTTCCACCGCTTCGCCCGCGGCAACGACTCCGACGAGGGGTTCGGGCTGGGGCTGTCGATCGTCAGCGCCATCGCCGAGGCCCACCATGGTGACGTCGTCCTGGACACCTCACCCGCGGACGGCCCCTCGCAGGGCGCCACCTTCCGCATCCGCATCGACACAGGAGTCGCCCCATGAACCGCATCCTCATCGTGGAGGACGAGGCGCGGATCTCCTCGTTCGTCGCCAAGGGCCTGAAGGCGGAGGGCTTCACGCCGACCGTCGTCGCCGACGGCATCACGGGTCTCGACTACGCCCTCACCGGCGAGTTCGACCTCATGGTGCTCGACATCGGCCTGCCGGGCATGGACGGCTACCGCGTCCTCGAGCGTGTCACCGCCGAACGTGCGTCGCTGCCGGTCATCGTGCTGACCGCCCGCGACTCGGTCACCGACACGATCGCCGCCCTGGAGGGCGGAGCCGCCGACTACATGTCGAAGCCGTTCCGGTTCGGCGAGCTGCTGGCCAGGGTGCGCCTGCGGCTCCGCTCCCCCGGCGAGGCTCCCCCTGACGACGAGCTCGAGGTCGGCGACGCGCGCCTCGACCTTCGGCGTCGTCGGGCGTTCAGCGCCGACCAGGAGGTCGAGCTGTCGGCCCGGGAGTTCGCCCTGGCCGAGGTCCTGCTGCGCAACCGGGGCATCGTCCTGTCCCGAGAGCAGCTGCTCTCCCAGGTGTGGGGCTACGACTTCGACCCCGGGTCCAACGTCGTCGACGTCTACGTCGGCTATCTGCGCCGCAAGCTGGGCGCCGACCTCATCACGACGGTCCGCGGCATGGGCTACCGCGTCGACTGAGCACCCGCGGTTCGACGGATCTTGAGACATCGAGGTCGCTGGGACGACCCAAAGGTCTCAGCGCCCTCCCGCGGTTCGACGGATCTTGAGACATCGAGGTCGCTGAGACGACCGAAAGGTCTCACGATCCGTCGATCGTCCACAGGTGTCGGACGTCGAGGTGATCGCCCACAGGTGCCGACCGCCGTCCGGATGCGGCCTTTCCGGCCCGGCGACGATGAGTCGATGACGGTCATGCGGACGGCAGCAGCCGTCGACCTGTACGGACGTTCGGCTGTCCGACACGCGATCGCCGCCGGTCGGATGCAACGTCCGGCGCGAGGCGTCGTCGTTGACCACAGCGGGCCGCTGACCCGCGCCGAGACCGATCTCGTCCGGCTCCATGCCTGTGCACCCGGGTCGGCCCTCGCGGGCCTCTCGGCGCTGCTGGTCGACCACTTCAAAGGCTTCGCGCCCGACCACACCGACGTCGTCCAGCCCGAAGGATCGAAACGACCCGATGCTCGCACCACCGGTCTGCGGCCGCACTGGAGCACCGAGCTCAGCGACCTTGACGTCCACCCGCTGCTCCAACCGCGGCGCACCCGGCCCGCGCGCAGCGTCGTCGATGCGGCGGCGTGGACCACGACGGATCGCCACGCGGTCGCCATCGTGCTCGCCGCCTTCCAGCAGGGGCTGGTCTCTGCCCGAACGATGCACGACGCCCTGGCCAGACGTGGGCCGATACGCCGGCGGGCACTGATCCGCGAGTCGGTGCTCGACGCCGTGGGCGGCATCAACTCGCTGCCAGAGCGCGACTTCGACGAGATCCGACGGGGTGCGGGGCTCCCGGTCCCGTCCCGTCAACGACCGGTCAGGGGTGCCAACAGCCGGTACTTCCTCGATGCGAGCTGGGACGAGTGGGACGTCGCAGCGGAGATCCACGGCCTGCCGCACATCGCCGTCGAGCAGTGGACGGCCGACCTGGTCCGGTCCAACGAGGTCGTCATCACTGGGCCGCGTCTGGTCGTGTTCACCTCGTACGCGATCAGGCACCAGAAGCCGCTCGTCGCCGACCAGCTCACCCGGCTCCTGCGCAGCGCCGGCCGGGACGGATCGTGAGACATCGAGGTCGCTGTAACGACCCAAAGGTCTCAAGATCCGTGGGAAACGGGGAGACCCGGAACCCGGAACCCGGAACCCGGAACCCGACCCACCGTGCGCTGTCAGAGGGTGATTCTGAACCCGGAGAGCCGTGCCTGCGGGAGGCGGTCCATCAGCGGCTCCAGCGCGTGGGCGACGTCAGCGGGGGTAGGACGGTCGGACGCCACCGGCGACAGGCACGCCCCGATCAGGTCGGCCATCGCTCCGGGCACGAAGTGAGGCAGGTCGAACGGCGCCGCCCGCAGCTGCTCCCACCGCGGCTGCCGCTCGAACGCGCGATACCCCGCGGCCGCCCGGAACATCGTGGCGCCGAACCCCCACATGTCGCTCGCATGGTCGATGACTCCGCGCACGCCGGGTCGGCACTGCTCGGGGGCCATGTACTCATCGCTCCCGACCGGGTGGTCCAGGGCGCGGGCATCGACGACGTCCATCGCGACGCTGAGGTCGATCAGCTTGGCCGGCGCGCCCATGATCACGTTGCTCGGCTTGATGTCGAGGTGGCAGATCTTCTCGTGCCTCAGGTAGTGCAGGGCCGAGCAGAGCTCCAGGCCGAGCGGCAGCAGCTGGTGCAGCGGCAGGTAGCCGTGCTTCGAGATCAGGGACGAGAGATTCGGCCCGTCGATGTTCTCGAGCACCAGTTACGGCCGCGCGGCCTCGTCGTCGCAGGCGAAGAGCCGCACGATGCCGGGATGGCTGAGGGCAGACAGCATCTCGACCTCCCGCAGCACACCGGTGCGCGACGCCTCGACGTCGACGTGTCCGGGTCGCATGACCTTGACGACGACCGGCGCGTGGAGCCGCTCGTCCAACGCGAGCCACGCCTCGAACACCTCGCCACCGCCCACGGAGCGGACGGCCGTGAGGCCGGGGGCGATCGCGTCGCCCCTGGCCAGGCCCCAGGTGTCGGACATCAGTCAGTGCCGGTGCCGGCGGTGGGCGCCGTGTCCCTGGTCGGTGCGGACTGGACGGTCTTGACCGTGTTGTTGGTCGCCGGACCGGATCGGGACGAACCTCAGAGCAGGGGCCCGAGGGGGCGCAGGATCGCCTCGTAGAGCCGGTTGATGAACGACCGCCGCTCCCACTCGTGAGGGTCGAGTCGGTCGGCCTTCGCCAGGTCGGCGGTGAAGATCTCGTACATGCCCTGCGCGAGACCCTCGTCGAGGATCTCGAGATTGATCTCGTAGTTGCCCGTCAGGCTCAACCGGTCGATGTTGGCGGTGCCGATCGTGGTCCACTGCCCGTCGATGGTCGCCGTCTTGGCATGCACCATGTGGTCGGTGTAGTGGTGGATCTCGATGCCCCCGCGCAGCAGCGACCCGTAGAAGCCGCGCGACAACCAGTCGGTCACCACGTGGTTGGAGACCTTCGGCATGAGGATGCGGACCCTCACCCCGCGCCGGCTCGCCTCCAGCAGGGCGTGCAGGATGTCGCGGTCGGGGATGAAGTACGCCGCGGTGATGTCGATCGTGCGGTGGGCGCGGTCGATCGCCTCGAGGTACATGCCCCGGATCGGGTACATCAGCTGGCGCGGGACGTTGCGGTGGGCGCGGATCTGCGGGTGCCACCCGGCCGGGGTGATCGGGCCGAGCTCGGGCTGGCCGTGGCGTCTCCGCATGTTCCAGAAGTCGATGAACGCGTTGTCGAGGTCCCACACGGCCGGACCCTCGATACGCAGGTGGGTGTCGCGCCACTGCGTCGCGTAGAGCGAGCCGATGTTGTACCCACCGACGAACCCCACGGTGTCGTCGACGACCAGGATCTTGCGGTGGTCGCGCCCGAGCCGCCGCGGGTTGAAGAACTGCCAGCCGGCACCCCACACCGGATAGCGAAGGACGTTGACCGACGGCGGGAACTCGAAGAACGCCGGCTTGACGACGAGGTTCGCGAAGCCGTCGTAGATCACGAAGACGTCGACCCCGCGGTCGGCGGCGTCGATCAGGGCCTGCTTGAAGCGCTGGCCCATCTCGTCGTTCTTGATGATGAACGACTCCAGCAGCACCCGGTACTCGGCGGCGGCGATGGCGGCCAGCATGTCGTCGAACAGCACCGCCCCGTACGTGTAAGTCGTCGCAGAGCTGCCGTCACCGATCTCGTGCCGGACGGCGGGCGCCGCCTCGAGCGGTGCCACGTGCCGGTCGCGGAAGATCTTGCGGATCTTCGTGGCACCCATCAGGGTGCCGATCGCCAGGACCTGCAGCAGCACGAAGTCGAGGAGGCCCCGGCGGATCATCCGCCGGGTCGACTCGCGCAGTGACATAGCCGAACCCTAGACGAACACGGCCACAGGCTTGGCCACGCCGCCGCGCTGCTCGTAGAGCGCGAGGAACTCGCCCGCCGGATCGAACATCGCGACGGCGCGCGGCGCACCGAGGTCGATACCGGTCAGCGCTCGGCCGAAGCGGACGTCGTTCGCCTCGCGCTCGGGCAGGTCGTACGAGTCGAAGCTCGCGCGGGCGACGTCGTCGAGGCCGATGACGTGCAGCTCGGTCTCGAGCTCCTCCAGCGTGCGTGCCAGCCGGAGCGGGAACCCTCCCACGCGCGTGCGGCGCAGCATCGTGAGGTGTCCGCCGACGCCCAGGTCGTCGCCGATGTCGCGGGCGAGTGCCCGGATGTAGGTGCCGCTGGAGCACACGACCCGGACGTCGACGTCGACGACGTCACCCTCGACGCGGACGGCGGAGAGGTCGAACGCCGAGATCGTCACGGGACGGGCCTTCAGCGTGACCTCCTCCCCCGATCGCACCCTCGCGTACGAGCGGACACCGTCGACCTTGATCGCCGACACCGACGACGGCACCTGCTGGATGTCGCCCGTGTAGGTCGGCAGCACGGCGCGGACCGCCGCCTCGTCGACGTGCGCCGCCGAGGTCGTGGACGTGACCTCACCCTCGGCGTCGTCCGTGACGGTGGACTGCCCGAGACGGATCGTGGCGACGTACTCCTTGTCGGCGTGCGTCAGGTAGCCGAGCAGGCGCGTCGCCCGGTTGATGCCGAGCACCAGCACGCCGGTCGCCATCGGGTCGAGGGTGCCGGCATGACCGACCTTCTTGGTCTGCGCCATCCCGCGCATGCGGCCGACGACGTCGTGGGACGTCCAGCCGGCCGGCTTGTCGACGATGACCAGGCCGGACTGGAGGTCGCTCACTCCTCGTCGTCCTCGTCGGTCGCCGGCTTCTTGTACGGATCGGGGTCACCGGCATACTGCGCGCCGGCCGTGCGCGACAGGACCTCGTCGTCGGACGCCTTGACCTTCGCCAGCAGCTCCTCGATCTCCTTCGCCGTCTCGGGGACCGAGTCGAGGAAGAACGTGATCGACGGGGTGATGCGGGTGCCGAGCTGCTTGCCGACCTCGGAGCGGATGATGCCGGTCGCGCTGCGGAGCGCCGCGGCGGTGTCGTCGCGCTGCTTCTCGTCGCCCATGACGGTGTAGAAGACCGACGCCTGCTGGCCGTCACCGGTCATGCGGACGTCCGTGATCGTCACGAACCCGAGCCGCGGGTCCTTGACCCGACGCTCGAGCATCTGGGCGACGACGACCTTGATGCGGTCGCCGACCTTGGCGTTGCGGGGTCCGGCCATGGTGCTTCTCCTCAGGAAAGAACAGCGCTCCTCGGGCTCGTCGAAGGGATCCCTTCGACGAGCCCGAGGAGCATCTGGTGGTGCTGGTTACGCGCGAACCTTCTCGCGCAGCTCGAACGTCTCGACGATGTCGCCGACCTTGATGTCGTTGTAGCCCTTGAGCACGAGACCGCACTCGAAGCCCTCACGCACCTCGGACACGTCATCCTTCTCGCGCCGCAGGCTCGAGAAGTCGAGGTTCTCCGCGACGACCGCGCCGTCGCGGAGCAGGCGTGCCTTCGCGTTGCGCTTGATCGTGCCGCTGGTGACCATGCAACCGGCGATGTTGCCGATCTTGCTGGAGCGGAAGATGTCGCGGATCTCGGCGGTGCCGAGCTGCGCCTCCTCGAACTCCGGCTTGAGCAGGCCCTTGAGCGATGCCTCGATCTCCTCGATCGCGTTGTAGATGATCGAGTAGTACTTGATCTCGACACCCTCGCGGTCGGCCAGCTCCGTCGCCTTGCCCTGGGGGCGGACGTTGAAGCCGATGATCACGGCGTTGGACGCCGCGGCCAGCATGACGTTGGTCTCGGTGATCGCACCGACACCGCGGTCGATGACCCGCAGCGCGACCTCCTCACCGACGTCGATCTGGGCCAGTGCGTCCTCGAGCGCCTCGACCGAACCGGATCCGTCACCCTTGAGGATGAGGAGCAGCTCGTCGGTCTCGCCCTTCTCCATCGAGGACATGAAGTCCTCGAGCGTGCGGCGACCCGTGCGCTGTGCCAGGAGGGCGTTGCGCTCGCGCGCCTCGCGCTTCTCGGCGATCTGACGTGCCAGGCGGTCGTCGCCGACCACCATGAAGTTGTCGCCTGCACCGGGGACCGCCGTGAGGCCGAGCACCAGCGCGGGACGCGACGGCAGGGCCTCCTCGATGTTCTCGCCGTGCTCGTCGAGCATGGCGCGGACACGGCCGAAAGCCGGTCCGGCGACGATCGAGTCGCCGACCTTGAGCGTTCCACGGTGGACGAGGACGGTCGCGACCGGACCGCGGCCACGGTCGAGGTGCGCCTCGATGACGAGGCCCTCGGCGTTCTGCTTCGGGTTGGCGCGCAGGTCCAGCGACGCGTCAGCGGTCAGGATGACCGCTTCGAGCAGCGCGTCCATGCCGGTGCCGGCCTTGGCCGAGACGTCGACGAACATCGTGTCTCCGCCGTACTCCTCGGGCACGAGACCGTACTCGGTGAGCTGGCCACGGGCCTTGGTCGGATCGGCGTCGGGCTTGTCGATCTTGTTGACCGCGACGACGATCGGGACGCCGGCAGCCTTGGCGTGGTTGAGCGCCTCGACCGTCTGCGGCATGACGCCGTCGTCGGCCGCGACCACGAGGATCGCGATGTCGGTCGCCTGGGCACCACGGGCACGCATGGCGGTGAACGCCTCGTGGCCCGGTGTGTCGATCAGGGTGATGCGACGCTCGGTGCCGTCGACCTCGGTCGCGACCTGGTAGGCGCCGATGGTCTGCGTGATGCCACCGGCCTCCTTGTCGACGACGTTGCTGCTGCGCAGCGCATCGAGGAGCTTGGTCTTTCCGTGGTCGACGTGACCCATGACGGTGACGACGGGCGGGCGGGCGATGAGATCGTCCTCGTTGCCCTCGTCCTCACCGAACTCGATGTCGAACGACTCGAGCAGCTCGCGGTCCTCGTCCTCGGGCGAGATGACCTCGACGGTGTAGTTGAGCTCCTCACCGAGCAGCAGCAACGTCTCGTCGTTGGCCGACTGGGTCGCCGTGACGACCTCGCCGAGGTGGAACAGCACCTCGACCAGCGATGCCGAGTCGGCGCCGATCTTGTCGGCGAAGTCGGCGAGGGACGACCCGCGGGTCAGGCGAACGGTCTCGCCGTTGCCCTTGCGGACGCGGACGCCGCCGATGGCGGGCGCCTGCATCTGGTCGAATTCCTGACGCTTCGCGCGCTTGCTCTTGCGTCCACGACGGACGGGTCCGCCGGCGCGACCGAACGCGCCCTGCGTGCCGCCACGGGTGTTGCGACCGGCGGGACCACCGGTGCGCGGGGGGCCGCTGAAGCCACCGGGAGCGCCACCGGGACGACCCGGGGCACCGCCGCCGGCTCCACCGCCGGGACGACCGGCGAATCCGCCGCCACCACCACCGGGACGACCGGGAGCTCCGCCGGAGCGACCCGGAGCGCCACCGGGGCGACCGGGGGCACCGCGGCCGGCCGACGGGCCGGACAGGCCCGACTGGCGCGGCATCATGGCCGGGTTGGGGCGTGGCATGCCACCGGCCGCCGGCGGCGGACCGTCGGCGCGAGCGGCAGGCGGACGCGGCGCGTTGCGCTGCATGCCCTGCGTGGACGAGAACGGGTTGTTGCCGGGCCGGGCGCCACCTGCGGCAGGCGGACGCGGTCCGGGCGTGGGTCCGGGCGTCCGGGCGGCCGGAGCGGTGGGTGCCGCCTGGGCAGCCGGTGCCTGCACGGCAGGTGCTTCCTGCGCTGCGGGGGCCGGAGCCTCGGCGGCGGGGGCCGGCGCGGGCTCAGGTGCCTTGCGCGGACCGGGCATCGGCCCGGGCGTGCGGGCAGGTGCCGCGGCGGCTGCGGGCGCAGCAGGTGCGCTCGCGGTAGCAGGCGCTGCCGGAGCAGCAGGTGCAGCCGGCGCCGCGGGAGCGGCCGGCTTGGCGGCGGCCTTGCCGCCGGACTTCTTGGCGCCCTGGGCGCGCAGCGCTTCGCCGTGCTCCTCGTTGAGGCGCCGGACGACGGGGGCTTCTACGGTCGAGGAGGCCGACTTCACGTACTCACCCATGTCTTTCAGGGTGGACAGGACGACCTTGCTCTCGACGCCGAACTCACGGGCGAGCTCGTGGACTCTGACAGCCACTTTTCTCCTTCTGGGGGGTCCGACCCAGAAGGGATCAGACCACTAGTTGACGAACGTGCTCATTGCGCAGTACTCATCGCGCAGTACTCATCGGCCGAGGCCGTTCATGTGGGTCATGAGCGAGTGCTCCGATTTCGTGTCGTGAACGCGGCGGGTGCCGCGTCCGGTGTGGTCAAGCGGTGTCTTTCGGATCCTCCGCGACGGGCACCAGCCGGCTCAGGTCGAGTGGCCCCTCGACTCGAAGGGCACGACCGAAGGCCTTGCGGCGTGTCGCGAGATCCAGGCACCGGGTCGTGGGGTGCAGATGCGCCCCTCGTCCCGGCAGCGTGCCGCGCGGATCGGGCGTCACGACGACTGCCGTGGACTCCTGAACTGCGACGACTCGCACCAGATCGGTCTTGTCCGCGCGTTGCCTGCAACCGATGCACGTCCGGACGACCGCCCCCAGTCTACCCGTTTCGGCAGGCGGTTGCGCCATCGGTCACTTCGCCTCGGCGCGCGGCGCCTCGGTGTCGGAGCGGATGTCGATGCGCCAGCCGGTCAGCTTGGCCGCCAGACGGGCGTTCTGCCCCTCCTTGCCGATCGCCAGCGACAGCTGGAAGTCGGGCACGACGACGCGCGCCGAACGGGTCGCCTCGTCGACGATGGTCACGCTCTTGACCTGCGACGGCGACAGGGCGTGCCCGATGAAGTCGGCCGGATCGTCGCTGAAGTCGACGATGTCGATCTTCTCGCCGTGCAGCTCGTGCATCACGTTGCGCACGCGCTGACCCATCGGGCCGATGCACGATCCCTTGGCGTTGACGCCCGGGACGTTCGCCCGGACGGCGATCTTCGTGCGGTGTCCGGCCTCGCGGGCGATGGCGATGATCTCGACGGAGTTGTCGGCGATCTCGGGCACCTCCAGCGCGAACAGCAGCTTGACCAGGTTGGGGTGGGTGCGCGAGACCTTGACCCGCGGGCCGCGCAGGCCCTTCTCGACCTCGTAGACATACGCCTTGAGGCGCTCGCCGTGGGCGTACTTCTCCTCGGGGACGCGTTCCGTCCCGGTCAGGATGGCCTCGATGCGACCGAGGTCGAGCATGACGTCGGCGGGGTTGCGGCCCTGCTGGATGACGCCGGAGACGATGTCACCGACCTTGCCGGCGAACTCGCCGTACTTCGACTCGTCCTCGGCGTCGCGGATCTTCTGCATGATGAGCTGACGCGCGATCGTGGCGGCGAAGCGACCGAAGTCGTCGGGGGTGTCGTCGAACTCGGCGGTGAAGGTCGTCTCCGGGCGGGGGGCGGGCGGCTCACCGTCGACCGGCTCGGGCGCCGGCGGTGCCTCGATGCGTTCCTTGGCCCACACCGTGACGTGGCCGGACTTGCGGTCCAGCTCGACCCGCGAGTGCGGGTGGGACACGCCGGTCTTGTGGTATGCCGACAGCAGCGCGGTCTCGATGGCCTCGCAGATGGCCTCGAAGGGGATCTCCTTCTCGCGCTCGAGGGCGCGCAGGGCAGCCATGTCGATGTCCATCAGGCGTCCTTCCTGTTCAGCTCGATCTGTACGAGCGCTGTGGTGATGTCGTGGTAGGCGTAGCGCGTCGACACGCGGCCGAGGATCTCGACGCCGTCGTCGTCGCTGGACCCGATGCGCCCGTCGACGGACGAGTCGTCCGCCGCAAGCCGCAGACGGACCAGTCGTCCCTCGTTGCGGCGCCAGTGGCGCGGCAACGTCAGTGGCCGGTCGACGCCGCGGGAGGTGACCTCCAACGTGTAGGGCTGCTCACCCATGACATCCGCCCGGTCCAGCACCTCGGAGATCGCGCGCGTCGCGTCGGTGATGTGGTCGATGCCCACGCCCCCGTCGCGGTCGACGGCGATGCGCAGCACCCGCTTCTTGCCGGCGGGCGTGAGGTCGAGGGCTTCGAGGTCGAGCCCGAGCGACGTCACGGTGGATTCGACGAGGGTCTCCAGACTGTCCGTCATGGTTCGTCCTCCGTCTTCTGTTGTCGGCACGCTCTGCTTGATGGGGCAGATGGGAAGTGTCGGCTTCACCCTACCGAACGCTGGACGGCTAACCTGCCACTGTGATGACCCGACGCGTCCTGCTGGGCACCGGTGCCTTCGTGGCCGGCGCAGCGGCCTTCGTCGGCGGAGCCCAGCTGACCGGCCGCCTCGACGACGTCGCGGACGCGCTCGGCGTCGATCCGAGACCTGAGCCGGATCCGCGGGACACCCGACTGGTGCGAAGGGCCGCGACGGTTTCGGCAGGCCTGCTGGCGGCACTGGAGGTGACGGCGGCGCGACATCCTGCCCTGGCGCTGGCTCCGCTCATCGCCGTCGCCCGCGAGCAGGTCGCGGCCGTCGGCGGCGCACCCTCGGACGGTCTGCCGCCCCCCGCTGCTGCCGACGAGCCCGACGATGCCGTGCGGGGCCTCGAGGCCCTGTACACCGCGGCCTCCCGTGCCCGGGCCTCCGACAGTGACAGGGCAGCATCCCCTGACCTGGCCCGGGTGCTGGCCTCGATGGCGGCGGGCCTGTCGCAGGGTGCGGTCGCCGTCCGGGGCCTGCGATGACGCCGGTCGAGGCGCTGCAGGCGTGGCTCGCGCTCGAGCACGAGGCGGTGTGGTTCTACCCCGTCGTCGGCGCCCGGCTCGACGGACTGCGGGAACGCGCCACTTCCTCGTTCGAGGCGCACCGCGACATCCGCGACGACCTGCTCGGACGCCTCCGCGACCTGCAGGTCGAGCCGGTCGTGGCCGCCCTCGCGTACGAGGTCGGACCGATCGCCACCGCGGCCGAGGCCCGCGCGGCGGCCCAGCGCATCGAGTCGCAGGTCAGCGCGGCCTGCTTGTCACTGGTCGGCGTGGCCGAGGGGGCCGTCCGGACGTTCGCGATCGAGAACCTGACCGTGTCGGCCCTGGCGACCCAGACGTGGGGCGCGGAGGCGACCGCGTTCCCCGGCCTCCCCTGAGCAGCGGACAGACGTCTGGGGTCAGCCTCGGAGCGTCGCGATCAGGTCGGCCACCTGGACGTCCTGACGCTCGCCCGTCGCCCGGTCCTTGACCTCGATCAACCCGTCGACGAAGCCCTTGCCGACCACGACGATCGTCGGGCCGCCGACCAGCTCGGCGTCCTTGAACTTCACGCCCAGCGACACCTTGCCGGGACGGTCGTCGAACAGGACGTCGAAGCCCTCCCCGACCAGGTCGGCGTAGACCTGCTCGGCTCCGGCGATGACGGCCTCGTCCTTGCCGGCGACGATCAGATGGACGTCGAACGGCGCCAGCTCGGCGGGCCACACCAGGCCCGCGTCGTCGTGCGCGTACTCGGCGACGGCCGCGACCGCGCGGGACACGCCGACGCCGTACGAGCCCATGGTGACGGTGACGAGCTTGCCGTTCTCGTCGAGCACCTTCAGGTCGAGGGCCTCGGCGTACTTGCGCCCGAGCTGGAAGATGTGACCCATCTCGATGCCGCGTGCCAGCTCCAGCAGCCCGGATCCGTCGGGCGCGGGGTCGCCGGCGCGCACCTCGGCGGCCTCGATCGTCCCGTCCGCGGTGAAGTCGCGCCCAGCGACCAGGTCGATGACGTGCGATCCCTGCACGTTGGCACCGGTGACCCACGCGGATCCGTCGACGATTCGCGGATCGAGGAGGTACCGGATGCCGGTCGTGCCCTCCAGTCCCAGCGCACCGGGCCCGATGTAGCCCTTGACGAGACCGGAGTGCGCGGCGAAGTCCTTCTCCTCGAACGCCTCCACCTCCGCGGGGGCGACCTGCGCCTCGAGCCGCTTGGCGTCGACCTCACGGTCGCCGGGCAGGCCGATCGCGACGGGCTCACGGGTCCCGTCGGGGCGGCGCAGGATCACCAGGACGTTCTTGAGCGTGTCGGACCCGGCCCAGGGCCGGTCGTCGCGCGGGAATGCCTCGTTGAGGTGGTCGACCAGCGAGTCGATCGTCGGTGTGCCCGGAGTCTGCTCCGCGTGGGCGGCAGGCAGCCCGTCGAACGGGATCGCGTGGGGCACCACCGTCGTGACGGCCTCGACGTTGGCGGCGTAACCACCCGGCGAGCGGACGAAGGTGTCCTCCCCCGTCTCGGAGACGGCGAGGAACTCCTCGCTGGCCGATCCACCCATCGCGCCGGAGGTCGCGTGCACGATGACGTAGTCGAAGCCGAGCCGGTCGAAGATGCGGACGTACGCCTCCCGGTGGGCCCGGTAGGAGGCCTCGAGACCTGCGTCGTCGACGTCGAAGGAGTACGAGTCCTTCATGATGAACTCGCGCCCGCGCAGGATTCCCGCGCGAGGACGCGCCTCGTCGCGGTACTTGGTCTGGATCTGGTAGATGCTCAGCGGCAGGTCCTTGTAGGACGAGTAGAGGTCCTTGACCGTCAGGGTGAAGAGCTCCTCGTGCGTCGGACCGAGCAGCATGTCGTTGCCCTTGCGGTCCTTGAGCCGGAACAGGTTGGGCCCGTACTCGGTCCACCGTCCGGTCGCCTCGTACGGCTCACGAGGAAGCAGCGCCGGGAACCGCACCTCCTGTGCGCCCATCGCGTCCATCTCCTCGCGGACGATCGCCTCGACCTTGCCGAGCACCTTGAGACCCAACGGAAGCCAGGAATAGATGCCGGGCGCGACACGTCGGACGTAGCCGGCGCGCACCAGGAGCTTGTGGCTCGGCACCTCGGCATCGGCAGGATCGTCGCGGAGCGTGCGGAGGAAGAGCCGGGTCATACGCATGCATCGACCCTATCTGCCGCTCACCCTCAGGAGCGGGCAGCCTTCATCGCGATGCGGATCGCCGGGGCCTGCAGCGGCAGGCGAAGGATCGTCCCCGCGGTGAACCACCACGGGGTGCGCGGGTTGCGAGCAGCGTCGAGCGTCATCTGGACGTTCGCCGGGAAGACCGCCGCCAGTAGACCGGCCGACGCGAGCCCGCCGACCCGGCGCGTCGACGGGTGCAGCATCAGGCCGGCGCACACGACCTCGACCGCCCCGGACGCCAGCACGAGCTCCCGCTTGTAGGGCAGGGGCTTCGGCACGATCGTCTCGAACAGGGCAGGTCGCACGAAGTGCAGCACCCCGGACGCCGTGAAGATGCCGGCGAGGACCTTGATGTCTCGAGTCGCGCGATTCATGCAGGGAGACTATCGGCTGGCGACCTGTCAGAGCAGGATGGACGCGAACGTCGTCGTGTGCTGGAAGCCGACCCGCTCGTACGCCCGGCGCGCCGCGGTGTTGTGATCGTTGACGTAGAGCGTCACGATGGGCGCGACCGACTGCCGGACCTGCTGGACGACAGCGGCGATCGCCCGGGCTGCGATGCCCTGGCCGCGCAGATCGGGATGGACGTAGACGCCTTGCAGCTGGCACACGTACGGCGTCGCGGCGCCGACCTCGGTCTTGAACAGGACCCGGCCGTCCTCGATGATCGCGAACGACCAGCCCTGGCTGATCAGCTGCGCGACCCGAGCGCGGTAGCCGCTGCGGTTGCCGCGCTCGGGGTCGACGCCCACCTCCTCGGTGAACATCGCCACGCACGCGGGGTAGATCGTGTCGAACTCGTCGATCAGGACCGGACGCACCCGCCCGTCGACCGGCAGGTCGCTGTCACGGTCGATCACCATGAACGGCTGATCGAGCCGTGGCGACCGCGCGGGACCCCAGCGGGGCTCGAGCAGCTTCCACATCGCCAGCACGGCGTCGCGAGGGCCGACGACGGACGACGGACGCATGTTGTCGCCCAGCACCTGCTCGGCGAAGAGCTCGATCGCCTTCGGCGTCGCCTCGACCGGGACGATGTTGGCACCGGCGTGGCAGGCCGACACGAGCTCGTCGTCCTCGAAGTATCCCCAGATCTGGCCGCCCAGCCACCGGGCCTGCAGCCGGGTCGAGTCGACCCGGTTGCGCACGAAGAGGTTGACCAGCCGGTCACGGTCGAGCAGTCGCTCCAGCTCCGGCAGGTCGCGAGGCGTCAGGGCACGGACCTGCGTCGTCGTCCCCAGCATCGCCCCTCCCCTCTCGTCTGGATGGTGAGTCCAGCGTACGACGGGGTGAGCGCAGTCACGAGAGCCACACATCTCCGGCCGGCAGGACGAACGATCCGTCACGGGAGGAATGCGCTCCCACCACGGATGAGACTGTCTGTCGGACCAGTCGGGCGAACGACGATACGATGTCCGTGGGCATCCAGGGGGGCGCCCGGTGAACGGGGGGTTCATGACGGTCACACGACGTGCCGCAGCGGCCGTTGCGGCACTGTGCGCGACGACCATGGTGCTGGCCGGATGCGGCGGGTCCGACGAGGAACCGCTGGTCAAGCCGACGTCCGACACCACCACGTCGGCAGCTGCCCCTGATCAGGACGGGTTCACCCCCGCGCAGCGAGAGGTCTCCGATGCCGTGCAGACCTACGTCACCGCGTTCTTCGGCCGGGGAGCCAGTCCCGTGCAGCCGGCCATCGCGAGCATGGTCACGCCTGATCTGCTCGCCAAGATCGTCCCGGCCGAGACCAAGGCCATCGACGACGCCGGGCTGCAGTACATCGGCGAGGTGACCCTCGATCCGCAGAAGGTGACGATCGACGGCGACACGGCCACGTACCAGGGCTGCCGCGGCGGCGGTTCGGCCGCGGTCGTCAAGAAGGGCGAGACCGGCGCCGGCGTCGGGTCCCGCCCCGTCACCACGTCCCAGCTGACCTACGGCCTCGTCCGTGTCGACGGACGATGGCTCATCAACGATCCGAGAGGCGAGAGGGTCAGTACATGCGCTCCCTGAGGAACCACGTCGCGGCACTGCTGGCGGTCGTCGCCTGCGCACTGATGCTCGCTGCGACCCCCGGCACGGCCTCGGCGGCCACGGCGCCGAATGGGGACTGCTCGGGCGAGGAGTACTCCGACGGCAACTTCGGCTGCGGGTACGACGGCACCGACGGCAGCCCGGGCAACAACGGCAACGGCGGCAACACCGGCACCACCAGCCCGGCTGCGCCCCCGACCTGCGACCTGGACGGCCGCACCCTGTACGACAGCTACGAGAACCCGTCGGCTCAGTACTGCTCCGGCAAGAACATCTGCGTGGACGTCGACCTGTTCGCCCCGATCGAGATGCCGACAGGACCCAAGCCCCAGGAGGACTCCGTCGCACGGGTCACGCTGTGCGGACCTGTCATCGGTCCGCCCGTCGTCACCCGGATCTTCTGGAGCGGCGAGGAGGAGCCACCGACGTTGGCGGAGCAGGCACAGACCGCCACCGCCAACCTCGACTTCGCGACACCGACGGTCGCGCTGAGCCCGACCGCTCGCACGCTGGTCAACCTCGACACGTGGTTCTGGCTGCCTGACGCCCAGCAGGAGGTCACGGCGAGCGCGTTCACCCTGATGGCGACCGCTCGTCTGCGCAGCATGACGGTCGATCCCGGCGACGGCTCCGGCGCGTTCACCTGCGCCCCCGTGCCGTCGACCGCCGACGCGGCGTCCAAGAGCTGCATCCACCAGTACCGCAAGGCCTCTCTGCGCGGCAGCGAGACGGTGAACGGGCGTCCTGCCTACCGGGCGACGGTCACGACGGTCTACGACCTGACGTTCACCAACGGCGGCGGCCCGATCACCATCGACGGGGCGCCGACCACGATCGACGGCGCGCCCGCCTCCACGGCCGTCCGGGTCGACGAGGCCCAGACGGTCGTGCGTCCCAACCGGTAGGGCTGCCCACAGCGACACCGCGGTCGACGGGCACTGAGGTCGACCGCGGTGTCCCTCTGGTGGGGACAGTCACCCGAGCGACGTTACGATGGCCGTGCGACGCCCACGGGGGGTGCGCGATGAACGGGGGGTTCATGACGGCCACACGACGTGCCGGAATCATCGTCGCAGCACTCTGCGCGACCACCATCCTCACCGGCTGCGGCGGATCCGACAGCGATCCGGTCATCAAGCCGACGTCCGACTCGGCGTCCGCGGCGACGCCCGATCCCGACGGTTACTCACCGGATCAGCGCGAGGTGGCCGACGTCGTGACCTCCTGGAACTCCGCGGCCTTCGCCGCCGACACCGACGAGGTCGGTCAGGCCATCGGGTCGCTGGTGACACCGGACGTGCTGAAGGGCGTCCTGGCTGCCGAGGCCCAGCAGAAGCCCGGCTCCTACGTCGGCGACGTCACCATCGACGTCCAGAGCGTCACGGTGGACGGTGAGGCAGCGACGGTGAAGGCCTGCCAGGACGGCTCGCAGGCCTACCGCGTCACCAAGGGTGAGACCGAGGCCGGCGAGGGCGACCCGCTGGTCGGCGCGACCCAGCTGACCATCGCTCTCGTGCGGCAGGACGGCCGATGGCTCATCAGCGAGCCCAAGGGCGAGCCGGTGCCGTCGTGCTGAGCCCGGACCGGCTCGTGTCCGCCGCCATGGCATCCGTGTGCTCCGCGGCCGCGGTGCTCACCGTGCTGGCCCTCGGTGTCTCCCCGGCCGCCGCGGAGCAGAAGTGCACCTACGTCGGCATCATCCTGAAGTGCGTGGAGGTGACCCCGGGCGGAACTCCCGGACAGCCCGGCGACAGCGGGAGCTCGGAGCCGACCTGCGACCTCGACAGCGTCCAGCCCTCCGAGTACGACAAGAACCGGACGGCCAACTTCTGCAGCGGCACGGAGGTCTGCTACACCCGCGACCTGTTGCCGCCTCTCGCGCTGCCGGCCGGAGAGCCGCCGAACAAGGACTCCGTCGCGCGCTCGACCATGTGCTCCGACGGCGCCACGACCCGCGCGGCACGGGTCTTCTGGTCCGATGACGAGGAGCCGCCGACACCGCTCGAGCAGGCGCGCACGGCCATCGACGCCCTCGACTTCACGACCCCCACCGTCGGCGTGAGCCCCGCCGCGCGCACGTTGGTCAACCTCGACACCTGGTTCTGGCTGGAGGACGTGCAGCCGGAGGTCACGGCGTCGGCGTTCACGGTGACGGCGACCGCGAGGCTCCGCACCATGACGGTCGACCCGGGCGACGGATCCGGGACGTTCGCGTGCAACCCGGTGCCGACCACCGCCGCGGCGGCCGCGGAGAGCTGCCTGAAGCAGTACCGCAAGGCGTCCGTCCGCGGTGGCGCATCGGTCGACGGCCGACCCGCCTACGAGGCCACCGTCACCACGCTCTACGACCTCAGCTTCACCCTCGGTGGTGATCCGACGACCATCGCCGGTGCGCCGACGACGATCGACGGCCTGCCGGCCACGGTGGCGGTGCGTGTCGACGAGGCGCAGACCGTCGTCCGACCCAACCGCTAGACGGTCCACGACACAGCGGGCCCGGAACCTCTGAGGTTCCGGGCCCGGTGTCGTGCGGGGTGTGGTGGGCTCAGCTGACGGTGACGGCAGCCGAACCGCCCTCGACGGGTTCCATGTCCTCGGCGAGGCGCATGGCCTCCTCGATGAGGGTCTCGACGATCTTGGACTCCGGGACGGTCTTGATGACCTCGCCCTTGACGAAGATCTGGCCCTTGCCGTTGCCCGACGCGACACCGAGGTCGGCCTCGCGGGCCTCCCCCGGTCCGTTGACGACACAGCCCATGACGGCGACGCGCAGCGGCACCTCGAGGCCCTCGAGCCCCGCGGTGACCTGCTCGGCGAGCGTGTAGACGTCGACCTGCGCGCGGCCGCACGACGGGCACGACACGATCTCGAGCTTGCGCGGGCGCAGGTTGAGCGACTGCAGGATCTGGATGCCGACCTTGACCTCCTCGACCGGAGGCGCCGACAGCGAGACGCGGATCGTGTCACCGATGCCCTTGCTCAGCAGCGAGCCGAACGCGACGGCGCTCTTGATCGTGCCCTGGAAGGCGGGGCCGGCCTCGGTGACGCCCAGGTGCAGCGGCCAGTCACCTGCCTCCGAGAGGAGCTCGTAGGCCCGGACCATCACGACCGGATCGTTGTGCTTGACCGAGATCTTGAAGTCGTGGAAGTCGTGCTCCTCGAACAGGGACGCCTCCCAGACGGCCGACTCGACGAGTGCCTCGGGCGTCGCCGATCCGTACTTGTCGAAGATGCGCTTGTCGAGCGAGCCGGCATTGACGCCGATGCGGATCGAGGTGCCCGCGTCCTTGGCGGCCCGGGCGATGGCGCCGACCTGGTCGTCGAACTTGCGGATGTTGCCCGGGTTGACCCGGACGGCAGCGCAGCCCGCGTCGATCGCCGCAAAGACGTACTTCGGCTGGAAGTGGATGTCGGCGATGACCGGGATGTTGGAGTGCTCCGCGATCTCCCTGAGGGCGTCCGCGTCGTCCTGGCTGGGGCAGGCCACGCGCACGATGTCGCAGCCGGCGGCGGTGAGCTCGGCGATCTGCTGGAGCGTCGTGTTGACGTCGGAGGTCAGGGTCGTGGTCATCGACTGCACGGAGATCGGGGCGTCGCCACCGACGTCTACCGTGCCGACCTTGATCTTGCGGGTCTTGCGCCGCGGAGCGAGCACCGGCGGCGGCATGGACGGCAGTCCGAGATCGGTCATGAAAGGCTCACAGGGTTGACGATGTCGGCGTAGATCAGGATCACACTCATCAGCATAAGGATGCCGCCCACGGCGTAGGCCACGGGCAACATCTTGGCCACGTCGACGTAGCCCGGGTCGGGCTTGCTGCGGAGCTTGGCGATGCCGCGACGGACGGCCTCCCAGAGGGCGCCGGCGATGTGACCGCCGTCCAGGGGCAGGAGCGGGATGAAGTTGAACATCGCGAGGAACAGGTTGAGGCCGGCGAGCAGCACCAGCACCCTCTGCGCGCGCTCGGACCAGGTGGGGTCGTCGACCGTGAAGGACTCCCCCGCCACCCGGCTCGCCCCGACGACGCTGACCGGCCCCTGGGGGTCACGCTCGGCGCCGAAGGCGGCCTTGGTCACGTCGACCATGCGCTCGGGCAGGTGCCAGATCGCCTTGGCGGTGCCCTCGACGTAGTCGCCCATGACCTGCGCGACGTAGACCGGACCCTGACGCTCCAGCTCCCTGGTCGGAGCGACACCCAGGAAGCCGACCTCGACGGTCTTCGACGGGTCGTCGAGGTCGGTGCGGGCGAGCACCGAGGTCGGGACGGTCGCGCTCATCGCGACACCGTCACGGACGAACCCGATCGTGGCCTCGCGGGAGCCGTTGTCGCGGATCGTCTGCGACAGCTGCCTCCAGCCGGTCATCGAGGCACCGTTGAACGACGAGATGCGGTCGCCTGGCTGGAGGCCCACCTTGCTGGCCGGGGTCTCGGGGTCTCCCGGCTGGCAGGTGCGGCCCACCTCGGCGTCGCTGATCGCACAGTCCGAGACCGACTGCACGGTCGTGGTCAGCGTCGGTGCACCGATGCCGATGAACACCACCGAGAACAGGAAGATGGCGATGAGGATGTTGACCGTCGGACCGCCGGCCATGACGATCAGCTTCTGCCACCACGGCTTGCGGTAGAAGAGCCGATCGAGGTCCTCGTCGTCGACGTGCTCGTACTCGGCGCTGCGGGCGTCGGAGACCAGCTGCGTGAACAGCCCCGTGTTGCTGGCCCGCACCTCGTGGGGGTCGGCGTCCTTGGCCGGGGGGAGCATCCCGACCAGCTTGACGTAGCCGCCGAGCGGGATGGCCTTGAGGCCGTACTCGGTCTCACCGCGCTTGGTCGACCAGACCGTGCTGCCGAAGCCCACGAAGAACTGGGTGACCTTGATACCGAACTTCTTGGCCGGGTACATGTGGCCCAGCTCGTGCAGTCCGATCGAGGCGGCGACGCCGATCACGAAGATCACGACACCGAGGGTGTAGATCAGGGCGTTCATCGTTGGTCCACCAGCTCTGCGGCTCGGGTGCGGGCCCAGGCGTCGGCGCCGAGCACGCCGTCGAGGGACATCTCCTGACGGGCGGCATCCGGGTCGGAGACATGCTCCGCCAGGACGGCGCCCACGGTGTCAACTATGCCGAGGAAGTCCAAGGTGCCGCCAACGAACGCGTCGACGCACACCTCGTTGGCGGCGTTGAAGACCGCTGGCCCCGTGCGACCGAACGTCCCCGCGGTGCGAGCGAGGCTCACCGCCGGGAAGGCATCCTCGTCGAGCGGGAAGAACTCCCACGTGGCCGGCGACGTCCAGTCACAGCCCGCGGCGGCGTCCGGGACGCGGTCGGGCCAGGCGAGGCCCAGCGCGATGGGCAGCTTCATGTCCGGAGGCGATGCCTGCACCATCGTCGCGCCGTCGGTGAACTCGACCATCGAGTGGACGATCGACGGCGGGTGCACCACGACCTCGATGCGGTCGAAGTCGATGTCGAACAGCAGGTGCGCCTCGATGACCTCGAGCCCCTTGTTGACGAGGGTCGCGGAGTTGATCGTGATGACCGGCCCCATGTCCCACGTGGGGTGCGCGCTCGCCTGCTCCGGCGTGACGTCGGCGAGCTCGGCCCTCGACCGTCCGCGGAACGGGCCACCGCTGGCCGTGACGATGAGCCTGCGCACGTCGTCGCGTCGCTCCCCCCGCATGGCCTGGGCGAGGGCGGAGTGCTCGGAGTCGACCGGGACGAGCTGGCCGGGCTTGGCGGCGTCGATGACCAGCGAGCCGCCGATGATCAGCGACTCCTTGTTGGCCAGCGCCAAGGTCGTCCCGGCCTCCAGGGCCGCCAGGGTCGGCAGCAGGCCGACGGCACCCGTCATGCCGTTGAGCACGACATCGCAGGGCGTGCGGGCCACCTCCACGGCCGCGTCGGGACCAGCGAGCAGGCGCGGCACCCGGTGGCCTCCGTGGGCGTATCCCTGCCGCTGGGCCTCGGCGTACAGGGCGAGCTGGACGTCCTCGGCGGCACTGGCCCGGGCGACGGCCACCAGTGGGACGTCGAAGGCGATGGCCTGCTCGGCCAGCAGCCGGGGGTTCGCGCCACCGGCGGCGAGCGCGACGACCTCGAAGCGATCCGGGTTGGCTGCGATCACCTCGAGGGCCTGGGTGCCGATCGAGCCGGTGGAGCCGAGAATGGCGACGCGCTTGCGCATGGCGCCATTATCGCACCCACCGGGACGTGCACCGGGACGAGAACGGCGACGCACCCCGATGAGGTGCGTCGCCGTTCTCGTCGACCAGGTCGAAGCGGGGTCGGAGATGTCCTGTCGCCCACCGCCGCTTCGGCCCGGAGGTCTACTTCACCTCGGAGCGCAGCACCGCCCACACGCCGAGGCTGAGCGGGATGACCAGCCAGATCAGGCCGGCGGTGCCCAGCTGGGCCCACTCCTGTCCATGCGGACCGCCGTCGAACAACGGGGTCTGGGCGTCGTTGAAGTCGATCCACGGCTGCAGGTCGTTGAACCAGCTCTGCAGCGCAGCGAGGATGCCGAGGATGGCCGGGAGCACGAAGGCATACACGAAGTAGCCGACGATCGCACCGGCCGAGTTGCGGATCAGCACGCCGAGCATGAACCCGACGAGCAGGCCGAACACCTGGCCCACCAGGAGGTAGAACATGTCGGCTGCTGACACGTCCCACACGGGATCGATGCCGTTCAGCGAGGCGCCCAGCAGGTTGCCCACGGCTCCGACGGCCAGCGCGAACGCGATCGAGGCGACAGCCACGATCAGCGAGGCGACGACCTTCGCGCCGATCACGGAGGCACGGTGCGGTGACAGCGTGAAGGTGATGAGGCCAGTCCGCTGGCTCCACTCGCCGGTGACCGAGAGGATCGCGACGACCGGCAGCAGGACGCCCATCGGAACGCCGAAGGCCGCGGAGAACAACTGGTAGGTCAGGTTCTCGTCCGGCACGAACGCGATCACGCAGACCGCGGCGATGAGGGCGATGATCGCGATGCTCATCATGAGCCAGAAGCCCGATCGGGTGTCGAACATCTTGCGCAGCTCGACCTTGACCAGGCGGCTGAACGGGATGCCGGGGCGGTCGGTGTCGATCGTGATGGGTGCGGTGGTGCTCATGCCGTCGCTCCTTGGGGGCTGTTGGCGTCGCGCTGGGTGGATGAGGTGAGCTGGAGGAACATCTCCTCCAGGCCGGCGCCGTCGGCCGGGCGGAGCTCGACGAGGGCGACGCCGGCCGAGGCCGCAGCCCGCCCGACAGCCGCCGGCTCGGCCTCGGTGCGCAGACCGCCGTCGCCGGACGGGACGGCCGTGATGCCGGCCGCCGTAAGGGCGTTGGCCAGGGCCGAGGCGTCGGTGGACTTCACGAACGTCCCCGCCGTCTGCAGCAGCTCCGCCTTGGTGCCCTCCGCGACGATCCTGCCCTGCCCGATCACGATGATCTCGTCGGCGATGACCTCGATCTCGTGCAGCAGGTGGGACGACAGCAGCACGGTGCCGCCGCGATTGGCGTAGTCGCGCAGCAGGCTGCGCATCCAGTGGATGCCGGCCGGGTCGAGGCCGTTGGCCGGCTCGTCGAGGATCAGGATGCGCGGGTCGCCGAGCAGCGCGTTGGCGATGCCGAGGCGCTGACGCATGCCGAGCGAGTAGTTCTTGACCCGGCGCTTGGACTCGGCGGGCGTCAGGCTGACGAGCTCCAGCATCTGGTCGACACGCGACATCGGCAGCCCCATCGTGATGGCACTGAGGACGAGGATCTCCCGGCCCGTGCGGCCCGCGTGCTGCGCCGAAGCGTCCAGCAGCACGCCGATCTGGGTGCCCGGGTTGGGGATGTCGAGGTAGTTGACACCGCTGACGGTCGCCGTGCCCGACGTGGCGGGCGTCAGACCGGCGATGATGCGCATGGTGGTGGACTTGCCGGCGCCGTTCGGGCCGAGGAAGCCGGTGACGGCTCCGGGCCTGCAGACGAACGACACGTCGTCGACGGCGCGGTAGGCGCCGTAGGTCTTGGTGAGTCGGTCAACTGTGATCATGGCTCCACTGTGGTGCACGCGGCCGCCGTCGTCATCCACCGGGCGACCACGATCCGCTAGCCGAAAGTATGAGAGGTCGCAGCCCTTCGGTCGTCGTGGCGCACGGCGTCCCACCCCTAGCCTTGGGTCATGCCCGCCATCACCGCTTCGCCACCTCTCAGCCGGTGGAGCAGCATCTGGCGGTACGCCGCGGTACTGGCGATCACCGGTCTCGCGTGGTTCGAGGTCGCGCCGTGGCAGTGGGACAACGACCGCTGGTGGTTCTGGACGGACCTGGCCCTCGGCATCGCCGGCTTCGCCCTGCTGCCGCTGCGACGTCGTCATCCCGTCCTGATCGCCGTCGTCATCAACGCCATGACGATGGTGTCGTGGTCGGCCGGTGGCCCCGCCACCTTGGCACTGGTGTCGATGGCCACCCGGCGTCGGTGGCGCGAGATCGTCCCCGTGGGCCTCCTCGCCCTGGTCGCCGGACTCACGCTCGAGGCGGCCAACCCCGTCCGGGGCGACGAGTACGCGTTCACGGTCCCCTTCATCGTCCTGCTCATCGGCGTGACGGTCGGGTGGGGCATGTACATCGGATCGCGTCGCGAGCTGCTCGCGACGCTGCGCGAACGGGCCGAGACCGCCGAGTCCGAGCAGCACGCCCGTGTGGCGCAGGCCCGCGCCGCCGAACGGTCGCGCATCGCCCGCGAGATGCACGACGTGCTGGCGCACCGGATCTCCCTCGTGACGATGCACGCGGGCGCCCTCGCCTACCGCGACGACCTCAGCCCCGACCAGGTGCGGGTCACCGCCGCGATCATCCAGGACAACTCGCATCGAGCGATGGCCGAGCTGCGCGAGGTGCTCGGCGTCCTCCGGGACGACCCGGGTGACGCTGCTCCGGAGCTGCCCCAGCCGTCGGCCGACGACCTGCCCGACCTCATCCTCGAGGCGCGACAGTCGGGGATGCGGATCGAGAGCACCGGCGACCTCGACGTCCACTCGATCCCCGACCTGCTGGGTCGCACGGTCTACCGCGTGGTGCAGGAGGGCCTGACGAACGCACGCAAGCACGCTGCCGACACGCTCGTGTCGCTGCGCCTGGAGGGCGACCCCGACCTCGGGATCCTGGTCGAGGTGCGCAACCCGCTGCGGGTCGGCGCGACCCGCGACGTGGCTCCTGTCTCCGGCCTCGGCCTGACCGGGCTGTCCGAACGGACCGAGCTGGCCGGCGGACGCCTGTCGCACCAGGTGTCCCCCGGCGGCGACTTCGTCCTCGAGGCGTGGCTACCGTGGCCGGGATGACGATCAGGGTGCTGCTGGCCGACGACGACGGCCTCGTCCGGGCGGGCCTGGCGCTGATCCTCGGCGGCTCGCCCGCCATCGAGGTCGTCGGCGAGGCCGCCAACGGGCAGCAGGCGGTGGACCGGGTCGCCGCCGGCGGGGTCGACGTGGTGCTGATGGACATTCGCATGCCGGTCATGGACGGCATCTCAGCCACGGCCGCCCTGCTGGCGTTGCCGGCCCCTCCCAGGGTCATCGTCCTGACGACCTTCGACGCCGACGAGTACGTCGTGAGGGCACTCGCGGCCGGCGCGAACGGGTTCCTGCTGAAGGACACACCGCCGGCCGACATCGTCGACGCCATCTCGCGCGTCGTAGCGGGCGAGCCGATGCTGTCGCCGACCATCACCGAGCAGCTGATCCGCCAGGTCACCGATGCCGTGCCCGACGGCCGCGGCGACCAGGCCCGCTCACGGGTCTCGGCACTCACCGACCGCGAGCGCGAGGTCGCCGTCGCCATCGGGCGGGGTTCGTCGAACGCCGAGATCGCCGTCTCGCTCCACCTGAGCGTCGCCACCGTGAAGGCGCACATCTCGCACATCTTCACCAAGCTCGACGCGACGAACCGCGTCCAGGTGGCGATCGCGATGCACGTGTCGGGACTGCTCGATCCGCCGGTGTGACCTCCGCGACGCCGGCTGCACCCGTCGTCCGACGTGACGGCTCCGAGCCTCCCCCCGCAGGCGATGCACCCGCATCCGACCTACGGTGATGGCATGACCTCGTTCTCGCGTGCCCTCGGCTCCGCGCTCGACACCGCGCTCGACAAGACGCTGGTGCCCGGCTATTCGAAGATCGGACCCGCGCTGCGACGTCACTGGTGGCCTGCCGACCCCGCGCCCGACGCCCTCGTGGGACGGCACGTCGTCGTCACCGGAGCGAGCAGCGGGCTCGGACGCGCCGCCGCCACCGGGATCGCCCGACTCGGCGCCACGGTGCACCTCGTCGGCCGCAACGCCGATCGGCTGCACGAGGCCGCGGTGCTCATCCGTCGCGAGGTGCCGGACGCGCACCTGCTCGAGGACGTCTGCGACGTCAGCGATCTCGACTCGGTCAGGGCCTACGCGGCCGCCCTGGGCGCACGGGTCCCGGCCCTCCACGCGATCGTCCACGACGCGGGCGTCATGCCGCCGCAGCGCACCGAGACCGAGCAGGGGCACGAGCTCGCGCTGTCCACCCACGTCATCGGACCTCTGCTGCTGACCGAGCTGCTGAGAACCAACCTCGCCGCGGCCGACGCGCCGCGCGTCGTCATCGTCTCGTCCGGCGGCATGTACTCCGCCCCGCTCGACGGCTCAATCGGCGACGACGTGGAGTACGAGCGGGGACGCTACGAGGGCATCCGCGCGTACGCCCGCAGCAAGCGGATCCAGGTGACGATGGGCGAGCTGCTCGCCGGACGCTACGCGCACGACGGCATCACGGTGCACAGCATGCACCCCGGCTGGGCCGACACCCCGGGCGTCACGGAGTCGATGCCCCGGTTCGCCAAGGTGCTCGCCCCGATCCTGCGCACCGCCGAGGACGGCGCCGACACGATCGTGTGGCTGACAGCGTCGCCCGAGGCGACCACGACGACCGGCGAGTTCTGGTGCGACCGGCGCGCCCGGTCGACCTACTACCTCCCGTCCCAGCAGGACGATCCGGCCGTGCGCCGCAGCGTGTGGGCGTACGTGTGCCGCGCAGCGGGCGTGGAGCACGTCCCGGCCTGAGGGCCTCGTCGAGCCGTCAGGCGTGTGCGGCGTTGAACGCCTCGATGACCTTCGACGGCGCCCGCCGGTTGTCGCTGACCTCGTGGCCGTTGGAGCGCGCCCACTCGCGCAGGTCGTGGATCGTGTAGCCGGCGCGGATGCTCACACCCACGCCGGCGCGTCCACCGCGCGCCTGCGAGGCGACTCCGCGCACCTCCTCGGCGCCGTCGACCAGCCGGTCGAGGAACGTGTCCACGGCCTTCTTGGACTCCTCCGACAGGTAGAGGTCGTACGTGCGGCCGCGCAGCAGGTAGCGCTCCGGCGGCGTGTGCGGGTGCAGCGCCTGACCGTCGTAGTCGTCGATCACGGTGACGATCGGTTCAGGGACGATCTCGCGCTTGGGCATGGACCAACAGTAGACGTCAGGTCTGGTCACAGGCCGTCATCAGGCAACTGGGATGCCGCGAACCCTCATCATGCCCACAGCTGCTCGACCGGCAGGTCTCGCCCCAGGATGTTGACCGCTGCCCGCCGGCCAGAGCACAGTGCTGCCGTCACGGTGGCCGGATCGTCGGTCCACGTGGCCTCGCCAGCGAGGTGCAGCACTCCACCCACCGCATTGGCGAGGTCGTCATGGTCGGCGGTCGTCGAACCCACCGCCATGTAGGCGTACGAACCTCGCGCGAAGGGATCGGTCTGCCAGCCGGTGACATGCACATGGGTCGGCTGCTGCACCCGATCGCCGTACAGCCGGCGCAGCTGGGTGAGCACCGAGTCGACGACCGTCGCATCGTCCCAGTCACGGGTGGCTCGGGCCGCCGGACCCGCCGCGAACGTCAGCAACGTGGGCACACCGTGCATCTCCGTGAGGTCGTACCACGAGTGCCACCACTCCCCCTCCGGTCCAAGCTGCCGGATCGCGTAGACCTCGTCGTCCCAGAACTTCGTGGCGAATCGGAGGAACACCTTCTCGAAGGCGTTCATCTCCAGGCGGCCCAGGGCACCCGCGACCGGCTCGGGCAGTGCAGGCTCAATGACGAACTCGCCGCTGCGCAGGACTCCGACCGGGACCGTGACGACGACGGAGTCCGCTGAGAGAGGGCCACTGCCACCGGTGACGACGACGCCGTCGGCAGACCAGTGCACGTGGGTGACGACGTGCTCGAGGCGGATGTCGAGCCCCTGTGCGAGATGCTCGGGAAGGCGGTCGTATCCGTCGGGGAACACGACCTCGACACCTTCGATCACATCGTCGTCCAGACCGTGCGCAGCCAGATCCTCGATCGACGCGCCGTACTGCTCCTCCGACCGGTGCCGGAAGTACTCGCGCACGCGCTCACCGCGCGCCCGGTCCCAGCCCTGAGCGGTGAGAGCCGCCTCCGTCACGTCGAGGTAGGAGTCGTCGCGCGACGAGGCCGCGACGATGTCCACGATCGCTGCATCAATCGCTCGGATGTCGTCGACGAACCGTCTCACGTCCACGTCCGGGAGGCGCTCCCCTCCCGGGTCGTAGTAGGCGATCGGGCGACCGTCCGGCTGATACCCGCCGACCGTGAACTCGTGCATCGGCATGCCGAATGCGGCCGCTGCCGCCGCGACCGGACTGTTGTCGACACCGTGGATCCAGGAGGCGCCGAGGTCGGTGACCAGCCCGCCCGTGCGGTCGGTCCAGACCCGGCCGCCGATCCGGTGACGCGCCTCGAGCACCACGACCTGCCTGCCTGCACGCACGAGGAGCCGGGCGGCCGTGAGGCCCGCCACGCCAGCACCGACCACGATCGTGTCGCAGTGCTCCATCTCTCTCCCTCCGCAGCGATCAGGTGTGCTCCGACGCTGCTGACCAGTCTCCCGCCACGAGCGGCCATTCACAGCGCGAACATCTTCAAGAGTGCGGAATTCGAAGTAAACAACATATGACACGACGAAATCCCTTGTATTCGTCCGCGGGATCTCGCGATACTGGGATCATGAGCCCAGACGACTACGCCCACCTGCAGCAGGCCGGCAAACGGCACCTGTGGATGCACTTCTCGCGCCACGGCAGCTACGACGACGCCCACGACATCCCCATCATCACCAAGGGCGACGGGATGTACATCTGGGACGCCAAGGGACGCAAGTACCTCGACGGCCTCGCCGGTCTGTTCGTCGTCCAGGCCGGTCACGGCCGTGAGGAGCTCGCGGAAGCTGCCGCCAAGCAGGCCAAGGAGCTGTCGTTCTTCCCGCTCTGGACGTTCGCCCACCCGCAGGCGATCATGCTCGCCGAGCGCGTCGCCTCGTATGCGCCGGGCGATCTGAACCGGGTCTTCTTCACGACCGGAGGCGGCGAGGCGGTCGAGACCGCCTGGAAGCTGGCGAAGCAGTACTTCAAGCTCACCGGCAAACCGTCCAAGACCAAGGTCATCAGCCGCCAGGTCGCTTACCACGGCACCCCGCACGGAGCCCTGTCGATCACCGGCATCCCGGCGATGAAGCAGATGTTCGAGCCGTTGGTGCCGTCGACGTCCCACGTGCCCAACACCAACTTCTACCGCGCCCCGGAGTACTCCCTCGGCGGCCACACCGGGGAGAAGGAGCAGCTGCAGAGCTTCGGGCGCTGGGCCGCCGACCAGATCGAGGACGCGATCCTCGCCGAGGGCGCCGACACCGTCGCCGCCGTGTTCCTCGAGCCGGTGCAGAACTCCGGCGGATGCTTCCCACCCCCGCCCGGCTACTTCCAACGCGTGCGCGAGATCTGCGACGAGCACGACGTGCTGCTGGTCTCCGACGAGGTCATCTGCGCGTTCGGCCGCCTCGGCGAGATGTTCGGCGCCACGAAGTTCGACTACCAGCCCGACATGATCACGTGCGCGAAGGGCCTGACGTCCGGCTACTCCCCCCTCGGCGCGATGATCGCCTCCGACCGGCTCATGGAGCCTTTCCTGAAGGGCAGCACGTCGTTCGCCCACGGCTACACGTTCGGCGGGCACCCCGTGTCGGCCGCGGTCGCGATGGCCAACCTCGACATCTTCGAGCGCGAGGACCTCAACGGCCACGTCCTGCGCAACGAGGGGGCCTTCCGCTCCACGCTGGAGAAGCTGCTCGACCTCGACATCGTCGGCGACGTCCGCGGCGACGGCTACTTCTACGGCATCGAGCTGGTCAAGGACAAGGCCACCAAGGAGACCTTCGACGACGCCGAGTCCGAGAAGCTGCTGCGGGGGTTCCTGTCGAAGGCACTGTTCGACAACGGCCTCTACTGCCGCGCCGACGACCGCGGCGACCCGGTCATCCAGCTGGCGCCGCCGCTGATCGCCGACCAGTCGCACTTCGACGAGATCGAGCAGGTCCTGCGCTCCGTGCTGACCCAGGCCCAGAACCTCGCCTGACCGCCTTGGCGGTTTCCCAGGAGAACCCAGGAACCTTCCCGGGAGAACCCAGGAACCCGGCACGTCGCCCCTGTTGCGCCGGGTGTGACGTGCCGGGTTCCTGTGCGAGGACCTGCTGGAAGCGGGGTTCTCCTGGGAAACCCCCGCCCGGGTCAGCGGGCCAAGGCCTTCTCCTGGCGGCGACGCGCCAGCTCTCCGGCGACGACGATCGAGATCGCGATGACGAACATCGCCGTGCCGATCACGTTGACCTGCATCGGCACGCCGCGCTGGGCCGCACCGTAGATGAACATCGGGAACGTCACCGACTGCCCCGAGTTGAGGTTCGTGATGATGAAGTCGTCGAACGACAGCGAGAAGCTCAGCAGCGCTGCCGACACGATGCCCGGCAGCACGAGCGGGAACGTCACCCGCCAGAACGTCTGCGACTCGGTCGCGTAGAGGTCCATCGCGGCCTGCTCGAGGTTGTCGTCGAGGCCGCTGAGGCGCGCCTTGACCGTCACGATGACGAACGACAGGCAGAACATGACGTGGGCGATCAGGATCGTGACGAACCCGAGCTTGCCGCCGAACCCCGTCGAGACGAACAGCGCCAGCAACGACGAGCCCATCACGATCTCGGGCGAGGCCATCGGCAGGAAGATGATCAGGTTCGCGGCCTTGCGCCCGGCGAACCGGTGCCGGACCAGCGCGAACGCCGCCAGGGTACCGAGGATCGTCGCGACCAGCGTCGCGGCGAACGCGATCTGGATGCTCAGCAGCACCGCGTCGCCCATCCCCGCCGGCTTGAACGGGTTCAGCCAGTTGTCGAGCGTGAAGCTCTGGAACTTGTAGACGTTGCGCGACTGGCTGCTGTCGTTGAAGCTCATCAGCACGACCACGGCGATCGGCACGAACGTGTAGGCCAGGACGAGGAGCCCCAGCGCCAGGATCAGGTGCTCGCCGACCCACCGCTTGGCCCGTGCCAGCACGTTCGTCGACGGACGCGTCATACGAGCTCCTCCGTCCCGGCGGTGCGGACGTACAGCAGCACCGCTCCGACGATGATCACCATCAGCGTCACCGACAGGGCCCCCGCCGCGGCGTAGTCGCCCTGGGTCGTGAACAGGCTCTGGATGACGTTGCCGACCATGCGTTCGTTGGGACTGCCGAGCAGCTGCGCGTTGATGTAGTCGCCGGCCGCGGGGATGAAGGTCAGCAGCGTGCCGGCGACGACACCCGGCATCGACAGCGGCAGGGTGACCTTCGCGAACCCCCGGATCGGCGAGGCGTAGAGATCGCTGGACGCCTCGATCAGCCGGACGTCGATCTTCTCGAGGCTCGCGTAGAGCGGCAGCACCATGAACGGCAGGAAGTTGTAGGTCAGGCCCGCGATGACCGCGAACGGCGTGGCCAGCAGGCGGTCGTCGGGCCCGAGGACGTGGACCGTCTGCAGGGCGTCGACGACGAATCCGTCATCGGCGAGGATCAGCTTCCACGACAGGGTGCGCAGCAGGAAGGACGTGAAGAACGGGGCGATCACGAGGATCAGCAGCAGGCTCTTCCAGCGTCCGGCCTTGAACGCGATCGCGTAGGCCAGCACGTAGCCGAGCACCAGGCAGAACCCCGTGGCCAGGCCGGCGTACCAGAGGGAGCGCCACAGCTGGCTCTTGTACTGGCCGATCGCGTCGACGAAGTTGGACACGTGCCACGACATGTCGTAGCCGGTCAGCACCGAGCCCTTGGGGTCGTAGAGGCTCGTGGAGATCAGCGAGTAGAACGGGACGACGAAGAACAGCGCCAGCCAGATCGCACCGGGCAGGATCAGCCAGTAGCCGGTGAGCCTGCGCTTCGGCCTGGTGGCGACGGGGGCGTCGACGGCGGTCATTCAGTCGTCCTCGATGCCGGCGTTGACGTCCTGGCTGGCATCGAGCAGGAAGGCATACTCCGGTCGCCACGAGATGTCGACCTTGGTGCCGACGGGCAGCATCGCCCGGGCGCCCGTGTTCTGCTCGAAGACCATTAGCTCCTGGCCCCATGGCATCCGCACCAGGTACTGGGTGCTGACGCCAACGAAGCTGACATCGGTGACGTAGCCGCCCGTGATGACGTCACCGGGGGCGTCGATCGGCTGGCCCGCCTCGGCGATCAGGACCTTCTCCGGCCGGATGCCGAGCCAGCCCTTGCCGGAGTCCGAGTGCGCCCGATCTCCGGGGACGGACGCCAGGGCGCCCTGCACACGGACCGTCACGTGGTCGCCGTCGCGCCCCTCGATCTCACCGGCGATGAGGTTGGACTGACCAAGGAAGTTGGCGACGAACGTCGTACGCGGGTTCTCGTAGAGCTCGTTGGGAGCACCCATCTGCTCGATGACGCCCTGGTTCATGACCGCGATCGTGTCGGCCATCGTCATGGCCTCCTCCTGGTCGTGCGTGACGTGCACGAACGTGAGGCCCACCTCGGTCTGGATGCGCTTGAGCTCGAGCTGCATGCCACGTCGCAGCTTCAGGTCGAGCGCTCCGAGCGGCTCGTCGAGCAGGAGCACCTCGGGCTTGTTGATGAGGGCGCGAGCCAGGGCGACGCGCTGCTGCTGACCGCCCGACAGCTGGGTCGGCTTCTTGTGCGCCTGCGAGGTGAGCTCGACCAGCTCGAGCATGTCGGCGACCTGCTGCTTGACGTCCTTGACGCCTCGCCGCTTGAGACCGAACGCGACGTTGTCGGCGATGTTCAGGTGGGGAAACAGCGCGTAGTTCTGGAAGACCGTGTTGACCGGACGCTTGTACGGCTTCTCGTACGTCACCTCGGTCTGGCCCAGGTGAATCGTGCCGGACGTCGGGGTGTCGAGACCGGCGACCATCCTCAGCGTCGTCGTCTTGCCACAGCCCGACGGCCCGAGCAGGGCGAAGAACTGGCCCTGGGGCACCACGAGGTCGAGCGACTTGACCGCCGTGAACGTCGCGTACTCCTTGGTGAGCTGGCTGAGCCGGAGGTCTCGTGACCCTGCACCCGCTGGTCCACCGGGTGCGGCGGTCGCCTCATGCGCCTGTGACATCAGCAAAATCCCCTTCGTAGGTGCGCATCGTGGCCTCGTCGAGAGCCATGAAGCGATGGGTCTGGGACAGCGTCTCCGCAGTCGGGAAGATCAGCTCGTTCTCGACCTGCTCGGGGTCGACGTCCTGCATGGCCTCCTGCGCACCCTTCACGGGACAGATGTAGCTGTTGTAGGCCGCGAGCTTCGCCGCCACCTCAGGCTCGTAGTAGTAGTTGATCCACGCCTCGGCGTTGGCCTGGTGGGTCGCGAGGTTGGGCACCAGCATGTTGTCGGCCCAGATCATGATCCCCTCCTCCGGTGGGATCCACACGAGGTTCTCGTCGCCGGCGTTGGCGATGTCACCCGACCACGCCTCGCACGCGACGACGTTGCCCGACGCGAGGTCCTGGACGTACTCGTTGCCCGTGAACGACCGCACCTGGCCGTCGCTGCGCGCCTTGCGCAGCAGGTCGACGGCGTCCTGCCACTCTTCGTCGGTGAACTTCTCGGGATCGCCGCCGTTCACCATCAGCAGGAAGCCCATCGTGTCGCGCATCTCGGTCAGCAGCGAGATGCGACCCCTGAGGTCCTTGCGGGTCAGCAGCTCCGTGAACGACTTGATCTCACCGACCTTGGACTTGTTGTACGCGATGCCGGTCAGGCCGCTCTGCCACGGTGCGGAGTACTCGCGCTTCGGGTCCCACTCGGGCGACTTCAGCGAGTCGATGATGTTGGCCTGCAGGTTGGGGGTCTTCGTGGTGTCGAGCTTCTGGATCCAGCCGACCTGGATCATGCGGGCAGCCATCCAGTCGGTCAACGCGAACAGGTCGCGCTTGGAGGTGCTGCACGAGCCCAGCTGGTTGGAGACCTTCGCGAAGAACTCGTTGTTGTCGTTGACGTCGGCGGTGTACTTCACCGAGATGCCGGTGTCCTTCTCGAACTGCGTCAAGGTCGAGACGTAGTCGCCGTCGTCCTCGTCGATGTACTCGGGCCAGTTGGAGAACACCAGCTCCTTCTGCGTCGCCGACCGGTCCTGCGCGAAGCAGGTCGAGGGGTCCTGCTCCCGGTCAGGGGTGTCGAACCGGGTGAGGGCGAAGCCGCTCGCCCCGAGAGCCGCCAAGCCACCGGCACCTTTCAGCATCGTCCGTCGGTCGACACCCGCCATCCGTCACGCCCTCTTCCTCGGATCCGCTGCAACGTTTCACGAATACTCGCAACATCACGGCGCTTGCACAAGGGATTCCGGCGTTAAGAGTGTGTTTCGCTGTCGAAACCGTCATCAGACCCCGGCATGACGGCCGGTCCCACCCGGTGCGGCACAATGTCGGTCATGAACGACCGCAAGGCCGCCCCTGCGCGCGGCCAGAGCCTCGACGCGACCGCCAAGCGCATCATCGAGCTGCTCCAGGACGACGGACGACTCTCCTACTCGGCGATCGCCAAGGAGGTGGGACTCTCCGAGGCCGCGGTACGCCATCGCGTGCAGAAGCTCATCGAGGGCGGCGTCATGCAGGTCGTCGCCGTGACCGATCCGCTGCAGATGGGCTTCGCCCGCCAGGCCATGATCGGCATCAAGGTCAGCGGCAACATCCGCGAGGTCGCCGCCCATCTCGCCACGATGGAGAAGCTCGACTACGTCGTCATCACGACCGGACGGTTCGACATCCTCGCCGAGATCGTGGCCGAGAGCGACGACGAGCTGCTCGACATCGTGTCCGAGCAGATCAACGCGCTCGAGCGGGTCGTGTCGACCGAGACCTTCGTCTATCTGCGGCTGGAGAAGCAGACGTATGCCTGGGGCGTGCGGTGAGCCCCTCGTTCCTCGGGCCTCCCCGCCAGCGGTTCGTCCCTCACCGCTGACTGGCTTCGCCAGTACGCCTTCCTTCGCTCGCTGGCGCTCGCTCGGACCATGGGTGGGTCCCCCGACTCACGCGAGGGTGATCGTTCCGCCGGCTTCCAGCGTCTCGATGATGGTCGGGTAAGCCGCTCTCAGGGTTGCCTCGTAGCCCGGCGGGTCTGACTCGGGGGCCGTGTGGGGCTCGGTCCTGCCGGCCTTGTCGAGGGTGTCCCAGGCGACCTCCGTGGCGGGCGCGTGCAGCACCGGCGGCGTCCCTGCGAGGCGGAAGTCGGCCGTCGCGGCGGGGACCGCCCCGATGCGGGCACAGGCAAGCACCGACACGACGAGGTCGCGGTCGTGCAGGTCGTCGAGCACGACGGGCACGCCCTCCTCGATGCCCATGTGGTGCAACCCGGCCGCGATGCACGCCGACACGTGCAGCAGCTGGGCGTACGACATCGTGCCGCGCGCGTCGACGATCGCGTGGTCGTCGGCGAGGCCGGAGATGACCTGGCGATCCAGGATCCGGAAGACGAGGCTCGTCATCATCGCCCCCCGAAGACCGGCGCGCGCCGCTCGGTACGGGCGACAGCCGCCTCCTGCACGTCGTCACTGGCCCAGACGTCGGCGAAGCTCTTCTCGATCGCGGCGTCGTCGGCGGTCGAGCCGTTCAGGACCAGCTTGTTGTGCGCCAGCGCCAGCGGCGCGAACGCCGCGATCTCGTGAGCCCAGGCGATCGCGTCGTCGAGGGTGCCGGACCGGTCGGCCAACCCGCAGGCCAGCGCCTCGTCGCGGTCGAGCGTCTCGGCGGCCAGCATCAGTCGCCGGGCGCGCCCCGTGCCGGCGAGGTCGGCGAGCGTGCGGATCGTCCAGGCGTCGACCGCGAGCCCGTTGCGAGCCGTCGGCACGGCGAACTTCGCGGTCTCGTCGGCCACCCGCAGGTCGCACGCCATCGCGAGCTGGGTGCCGGCACCGATGGCCGGCCCGTTGACCGCCGCGATGAGCGGGATCGGCAGCTTCGTCAGATGATGGAGCATGCCGTAGAGCGCGGTCAGGAAGTCGGGGCCGTAGACACCGCCGAGGTCGGCGCCCGAGCAGAAGGCCGAGCCCTGACCGGTGACGACGATGACGCGCGCACCGCTGGCGACGGCCGCGTCGGCGGCCTCGTGGATCGCGGTGCAGAGGTCGAGGTCGAGGGCGTTGCGTCGCTCCTCGCGCTGGAGCTCGACGATGACGACGTCGGCGTCGCGGGTGCTGGCGATCATGGGACTCCTTCGGGTCTCCCCCACGCTATCGGGCTGCCCGGCGTCGAAACATATGACCCAGGAGTAACCCCGCCAGTGTGACGCTCGTTACACCCGCATGAGCATCTCCCGACGTGACCTGATCCGTACCGGAGCCGTCGTGGGAGGCGTCGCGACCGTCGGCCTGCGCGGTGGCACCGCCTGGGCCGTGCCCGGCGTCGTCGCACCGGGAGGCACGACGCTCGACGGCTGCTTCCGCCGCGGCCCTGAGGGACCGGGCGGCTACACGTCCATCGTGTGGTCCGCTGGCGAGGACCACACGGTGCGCGACGAGTTGGGCGCCACCGCCGGCCCCCACCGTGCCGCCCAGCGCACCGCAGTCCTGAGCTTCGCGCACCTGACGGATGTCCACATCATCGACGCCCAGTCCCCCGCGCGCGTCGAGTACATCGACCGGCTCGAGGACTCGTACGGCGGAGCGCCGAACCTCGGCGGACTGCTGTCGTCCAGCTACCGGCCGCAGGAGATGCTCACCCCGCAGATCGCCGACTCGATGGTGCGATCGGTCAACCGGGTCGGGCGTGGACCCGTCACGGGGCAGGGTCTCGCGTTCGCGATCCAGACCGGCGACAACTCCGACAACTGCCAGTACAACGAGGTCCGTTGGAACATCAACGTCCTCGATGGCGAGCGGATCACCCCCGACTCGGGCAGCAGGACCGCCTATGAGGGTGTCGCCTCCAACAAGGTCTGGGACCCCCACTACTGGCACCCGGAGGGTCCGAAGCGGTCGACCGACCCGCAGGACATCTACACGTCCCGCTTCGGCTTCCCGAAGGTCACCGGCCTGCTCGACGCGGCCCGTCGATCCTTCGAGCCCGAGGGTCTGGACGTGCCTTGGTACTCGGTCTTCGGCAACCACGACGGTCTGGTCCAGGGCAACTTCCCCCAGACGCTGCCGCTGACGATCCTCGCGACCGGGCCGCTCAAGGCGACCACGCTCCCGCCGGGGTTGTCACAGTCCGACGTCGTCTCCAGCCTCGCGACCGCCAACGCCGGGAGCCTCCTGGGCGCGGTGTCGCTGACGACGGCGACGCTCGTCAGTGCCGATCCGGAGCGCCGCAGCCTGACCCGCGGCCAGGTCGTCGAGGAGCACTTCAAGACCTCGACGCTGCCAGTGGGCCACGGCTTCACCGCGGAGAACCGCACCAGGAAGACGGCGTACTACACCTTCGACCAGCCCGGTGACGTGCGCTGCATCGTGCTCGACAGCGTCAACCCCAACGGCTACGCAGACGGATCGATCGACAAGCCGCAGCACGAGTGGCTGACGGCGCTCCTCGCGCAGTCGACCGGCAAGTACGTCTTCGTGTTCAGCCACCACACGTCCAAGACCATGACCAACCCGCTGGTCGTGACGGGGCTCGATCTCAACCCGCGGGTGCTGGGCGATGCCGTCGTCGCGACACTGCTGGCCAGCAAGAACGTCATCGCCTGGGTCAACGGCCACACCCACCGCAACGAGATCACGGCTCACGCGAACGCCGACGGGACGGGCGGGTTCTGGGAGATCAACACGGCGTCACACGTCGACTTCCCACAGCAGTCGCGGCTCATCGAGCTTGCCGACAACCGGGACGGGACCCTGTCGATCTTCACCACGATGATCGACCATGCCGGCCCGGCCTCGCACGGCAACACCCTGGTCGACACGGTGCACCTGGCCGCGTTGGCCCGCGAGCTGTCGGCCAACGACCCGCAGCAGCGGTCGGCCGCCCAGGAGGGTGCCCGCGACGACCGCAACACCGAGCTCCTGCTGAGGAACCCCCTGGCCTGACCGAGGACATCCCCTCGAGATGTGTGACGCTTTGCACCGCTCAGCCGCGTAGACCGGTGCAACCCGCCACACTTCGCGGTCAGAGGGCCACGGCCGCCTCGCTCACCGGTCGCCGAGCGAGGCGGCCAGCTTCTGCCCGAGTCGGTGACCCGAGAGCCAGGCCGACTGCACCGAGGGCCGCGGCGACCAGCTGTCGCCGCACACCCCCACACCACGGGGGTCGAGCGCGAACGACTCGTCCCGGGTCTGCGCCGGGCGGGCGAACGTCCACCGGTGCACGAGCGACTCGGCCGGTTCGTCGGTCAGGTCGAGCACCTCGCGCACGGCCGCGACCATGCCCTGCGCGCCGTCGGCAGGGGTGGCCAGCAGTGGCTCGGCGAACTCCGGCGTCGCGTGCGCCACGAGCACCGGGGCATCATCGCCGCGGCGGCGACCGTCGTCTGCGATCCACGAGACCACCGGGTGGTCGTTGACGAACATCCCGTCGAGGTCTGTCCAGCACCGCTCGGTGAACCGGGTGAGCAGCGCCAGCACCGGCTCGAAGGGGTCGTCGAGCCGCGCCGACAGCCCGGCGAGGTCGGGACCCAACAGGCGACGGGCCGAAGGATCCGGCAGGGCCAGCACCACCGCGTCGCAGTGCCGTCCGTCGACGCGCAGTCCGTCGTCTTCGACCCTGACGCTCTGGACCTCGGTGGAACCGGCCACGCTGAGCCCGGCCGCGAGGTCGTCCACCAGGCACCTCAGGCCTGCGGGCGCGGCCCACCGCATCGGTCCGGTCGTCGTCCCGATGCCTGATGGTGCCCACGTCGCGAAGGTGTCGGTCCAGGGACGGGCCAGTCCCCGGTGCTCCCAGTCGGTCACGACGGCCTCGAAGCTGGGGTCGCTGACCGTGAAGTAGGAGGCCCCGATGTCGGCCGGGCGTTCGCCGTGGCGCTTGAGGGCCATCCGCCCGCCGGGGCGCCAACCCCGGTCGAGCACCTCGACCCGGTGACCCGCGTCGCCGAGGACCCGCGCGCACGCGACCCCGGAGATACCTGCACCGATCACCACGACATGGGCCATGGTTCGATCCTGGCAGCCGCCAGCGGGTTCGCACGCCGACCCGGTGCGTCTTCTCTCTCCCGTTGAGCCCCCTCGCCCGATGAGCCTGTCGAAACGTCCTCTCGACAGGCTCACGGATCAGAGGAGTGACTCGAGCAGGCCGGCGACTCCGTCGTCGTCGTTCGATGCGATGACGTCACTCGCAGACGCAAGCACCTCCGCATGCGCGTTGGCGACGGCGAACGACCTCCCCGCCCATCGCAGCATCGGCAGATCGTTCGGCATGTCACCGCAGGCCCACACGTCGCCGGCCGCGAAGCCGTGCTCGTCGCACCAGGCAGCGAGGCCCGTCGCCTTGGTGACGCCGGGCGCCGTCATCTCGGCCAGACCGACAGCGCCGGAGTAGCCCACCTCGGCCCGCCCGGCGGTGATCGCCATGACCTCCCGCACGAAGTGGTGCGGATCGGACGACGTCGACCGCGCGAGCAGCTTGCCGACCGGCACCATCGCGAGTCGGTCGATCGAGCCGATCTCGTACGTGTCGGAGAACGTGTCGATGAACAGGTCCTCCCGGCCCATCCCGTCCGAGCGCTCGACGGCGAAGGTCGCGTCCGGGAACGCTGCCCGCACGTCGTCGACGACGGCCAGCAGCGTCTCGGTGTCGTGGGGGCGTGACTGGGTGACGACCCGTTGCGCCACGTCGTACACGAATGCGCCGTTGCCGCAGATGGCGACGCCGTGCCCACCGACCGCGTCGGCCAGCCCGTGCACCGATCGCGGCGGCCGCGCCGTCACGAACAGCGTCACGATGCCGGCCGCCTCGACCGCGGCGATCGCTTCACGCGTCCGGCCGGACAGCGTTCCGTCGCTGCGGAGCAACGTGCCGTCGAGGTCGGTCGCGACAAGACGAGGACGGGTCGACATGAGGTCCGAGTCTAGGCCCTCGACGGTCCACCTACTCCGCGGCAGCCAGCTGGCCGCAGGCCCCATCGATGTCGCTGCCGCGGGTGTCGCGGACCGTCGTCGGGATGCCCTTGGCGATGAGACGGCCGACGAACTCGCGCTCGTCCTCGGGCCGCGAAGCGGTCCACATCGACCCGGGGGTCGGGTTGAGCGGGATGAGGTTGACGTGCACCCAGCCCCAGTCGCCGTACGACTGCAGGACGTCGCCGAGGAGGTCGGCGCGCCACGCCTGGTCGTTGATGTCCTTGATCATCGCGTACTCGATCGACACCCGACGCTTGGTCTTCTGGGCGTACTCCCACGCCGCCTCGACGGCCTCGTGGACCGACCAGCGGGTGTTGATCGGGACGAGCTCGTTGCGCAGCTCGTCGTCGGGCGCGTGCAGCGACAGCGCCAACGTGACGGGGATGCCCTCGTCGGCGAGCTGCTTCATGCGCGGGACGAGACCGACGGTGCTGACGGTGATGTTGCGGGCCGACATGCCGAGGCCGTCGGGGGCCGGCGCCACCATGCGGCGGACGGCGCCGATGACGGCCTTGTAGTTGGCCATCGGCTCCCCCATGCCCATGAACACGACGTTGGAGAGGCGGCCGGGCCCGCCTGCCACCTCGCCGCGGGACATCCGGCCGGCGGCGTCGACGACCTGGTCGACGATCTCGGCGGTGCTCATGTTGCGCTCGAGCCCACCCTGCCCGGTCGCGCAGAACGGGCACGCCATGCCGCAACCGGCCTGGCTGGAGACGCAGATCGTGGCGCGATCGGTGTAGCGCATCAGCACCGACTCGACCAACGCCCCGTCGAAGAGCTTCCAGAGGCTCTTGACCGTCGTGCCCTTGTCGGCCTCCATCGTGCGCACCGGGTTGAGCAGCGTCGGGAGCAGCTCGGCGACGATGCGGTCACGGCTGGCGGCCGGCAGGTCGGTCATGTTGGCCGGGTCGCGCTCGAAGCGGCCGTAGTAGTGGTTCGCGACCTGCTTGACGCGGAACGCGGGCTCCCCCAGCGCCTCGGCGGCGGCCGTTCGCTCCTCACCGCTCAGGTCAGCGAGGTGACGCGGGGGCTTCGCGCGTCCACGCTTCTGCTCGAAGACGAGCGGGAGGGGCTTCGGATTGACGGAGGACACCCCGTCATTCTCTCATCCCGGCACCGATCCCCCCGAATCGTCAGCGGCGCGGGAGGTCCGCCACGAACTGGAGCTTCTCGAGGACCGGCGTCGGGATGACGAACGGGTAGAGCGCGCCCTTGCCCATGCTGCGGTTGATCTGGTTGAGCGCGACGCTGAGCGGGATCCAGACACCGATCACCAGGTCCCGGAACGAGCTGAAGTCCTGCGGCGAGCTGACCGTTGCCAGGCCGAACGCTGACGCCGTCTCGATCGTGTCGCAGATGTGCATGTAGTGGGCGAACGTCTCGGCGAAGTCCTCGAACGGGTGCATCGTGGCGTACATGCTGATGAAGTTCTTCTCCCAGCCGGCCGGCGGCCCCTGCGAGTAGTGCCGCTCGATGGCCTCCTCGTAGCTCTCGTCCTCGTTGCCGAAGAGGTCGCGGGCCTTCTGGATGAGGTCGCCGCGCACGTGCTGCCACTCGATGTAGTGACCGACCTCGTGGCGGAAGTGACCCAGCATCGTGCGGTACGGCTCGTCGAGCCTGACCCGCACCTTCTCGCGGTGGGCGTCGTCGCTCTCGGCGAGGTCGAGGGTGATGATGCCGCTCTCGTGACCGATCGTGACCTTCTCGTTGGCGCTCGACAGCAGGTCGAACGCGAGACCGTTCTCGGGGTCATCGGCGCGCGAGACGATCGGGAACCCCAGCGTGTCGAGCTCGATGACGAGCCGGCGCTTGGCCTCCTCGGCGACCTTGAACTCCTTGAGCCCGACGACGTCCGCATCGCTCGGCCGGGTGCGGGTCAGACCACAGCTGAAGCAGAAGCCGCCCGGGAACTCCGTCAGCCAGGTGCAGCCGGACAGGTTGAGGTTCTTGCACACGTGCCAGATGCTGCCGTCGGCATCGACGTACTGGCCCTTGCCGTCGACCGGGACGATCGCCCGCTCCACGCGGGAGAAGCCGAGGTTGGTCCGGCAGGACACACAGATCGAGTTCTCGAAGTACAGGGAGTTGCCGCACACGCGACAGGAGAAGGCCTTCACCGAGCAAGTCTGTCAGGGTGTGGTCGCTCTGCCGAACTCCCCCGCCCCGACGATGGTGGTCAGACGCCCTTGTCCTGGGCGATCTTGTTGACCTTCCAGTCGCCATCGTCCTTGACGAGCGAGTAGACCAGATTGATCGACTGCTCGCCCGTGCTGCTGGTGAACGTCTCCCGCGTCCGCACCGACGACGCGTCGCCATCGACCGTTGACGACCGGATCTTCAGGCGGAACGACGCGATCGACCCGTCCTTCGCGTTGGCGGCGAACTTGTCGCACGTGGTCAGGCCCAGCTCACCCCGGAAGCTCGACGTCGTCAGGTCGTTGAACCCCTCGCAGTCAGCGTCCTTGAACACCTGGTCGTAGTCGCGGACGGCCCGCTCCGGGTCGGAGCCTCCGCCCGAGACGAGGACGAAGCCGAGCACTGCTCCCGCCACCACCAGGACGCCCACCACCGCGGCGATCAGGCCGGTCCGACGACCGCGACGGGCGGGAGCGGCACCCGCGGCCGGGGCGGACGACGATGCGGTGGGCTGGATGTCTGGTTGATCAGTCACGACCACAATCCTTGCATCCGCCGTCGAACGTGCTCGGTGAAACGCTCACGGGGCGCCCCGCGCGGGGCTCAGCCACCGAGGGCCGGGTCCAGCGGGGCCACGTCGACCTCGACCTTGAGGGTCGACGTCTTGGCCTCCGTGAAGATGACACCCTTGACCGGCGGCACGTCACCGTAGTCGCGACCCCACGCCACCGTGACGTAGCGGTCGTTGACCAGCTGGTCGTTGGTCGGGTCGACGGCGAGCCATCCGTCGCCGGGGATCCAGACCGCGGCCCACGCGTGCGTCGCGTCGGCACCGACGATGCGTTCCTTGCCCGGCGGCGGTGTCGTCGCGAGGTAGCCGCTGACGTAGCGGACCGCCAGGCCGTGCGCCCGCAGGCACGCGAGCGTCAGGTGGGCGAAGTCCTGGCAGACCCCCGCCCGCTTGTCGAAGATGTCGTCGACCGTCGTCGTGACCGTCGTCGCGGTCTTGTCGTACGCGAAGTCGGCGTGGATGCGATGCATGACGTCGATGACGGCCTCGCCGACCGGGCGACCCGGCGTGAGCGACTGCGCCGCGTATGCGTGGGCCTCCGGGGTCTGGTCGGCCAACGACGACGTGAGCGCGAAGTCCTGCACCCGCCACGCGTCGGCGACGTCCGGCCGGTGCGCCGGTCGCGCCTGCTCCCACGGGACCGCCAGGGCCTCGTCGGAGTGCTGCTCCGCCTCGGCCTCGATCTCGCTGATCGACAGGATGTCGAGCACCTGGTGCGGCTCCGTCACCTGGAAGTACGTCGCGGTGTTGCCGTAGTAGTCGAGGTCCTCCGACCGGTCGAGCGTGGCCGGCGTCAGCACCAGCTCGCGGCTCGTGACCCGCTGCCACGGAAGCTCCCGCGGGACGAGGTAGGCGATGCCGAGGCTGTCGCTGACGTCCTCGTCATACGAATATGTCGTGCGGTGCGAGACCTCGTACTTCATGATGCACCTCCGAAGCCGAAGGCTCGTGGCGCAGGGCCGACCGCGAAGTGGAGCTCGGCGATCGCGTCGGCGAGACGCGAGAG
>JBKJIW010000039.1:0-48626 GCA_046598255.1 Aeromicrobium sp.
ATCGGTCGTGCCGAGGCCAGCGGCGCCACGGCCTTGGTCGTCGCCCTCGACACCACCACGCTGGGCTGGCGCCCGCAGGACCTGACTCTCGGCTCGCTGCCGTTCGCGCAGGGCCTCGGCATCGGTCAGTACACGTCCGACCCGCGCTTCCGCGAGATCGTCGCCGAACGGGTCAAGGCCGCGAAGGGCGCCGCGTCAGACACCAAGGTCACGCTGCAGGCCATCCGGTCGCTGCTCTCGATCACGAAGAACCACCCCGGCCGTTTCTGGGACAACCTGCGCTCGCCGCTGCCGCGCGCCTCGGTCGAGACCTTCCTCGACATCTACTCCAACCCCGGCCTGAGCTGGGACCACATCGCGACCCTGCGCGACCGCACGACGTTGCCCGTCGTGCTCAAGGGCATCCTGCACCCCGACGACGCCCGCAAGGCGTTCGATCTCGGCGTCGACGGCATCGTCGTCTCCAACCACGGCGGACGCCAGGTCGACAGCTCCATCGCGTCGCTCGACGCGCTGATCACCGTCCGCGAGGCCGTCGGACCCGACCCGACCGTGCTGCTCGACAGCGGCATCCGCACTGGCGCGGACGTCTTCACGGCGCTCGCCCACGGCGCCGACGCCGTCCTGCTCGGACGCCCGTACCTGTACGGCATGGCGATCGCCGGCCAGCGGGGCGTCGAGGAGGTCATCGAGAACGTCGTCGCCGAGCTCGACCTGACCATGGCGCTGACCGGCGCCACCGACGTCACGTCGATCTCGCGCGACTTCGTGGTGCCCAACCCGTCGTGGAACTGACCCGGTACGCCGTCCAGTGACGCCTCACGCCCGCCCGATGGTGAACGCGGTCAGGAAGCCGATCGTGGTCAGCACGCCCGCGTACAGGTGGGCCTTCTCGAAGGCCTCCGGGATCATGGTGTCCGCGACCATGGCCAGGATCGCGCCCGCTGCGACCGCCGTGATGGTTGCGATGGCTTCGGCCGGAGCGTCCTGCAGCAGCAGGCAGCCGAGCAGACCCGCCAGACCGGACGCCACGGCGATCGCGCTCCAGACACCAAAGACGTAGCCGGCGCTTCGGCCACTGCGCTTCATGCCCGCAGCACTCGACAGTCCCTCCGGCAGGTTGGAGATGAAGATTGCCGCGAGCACCGGGACACCGACACCGCCCCCGCCGATGAGCGAGACACCGAGGACGACGGACTCGGGGATGCCGTCCAGGAGCGCTCCAACGGCGATCGCCGTTCCGCTGCCGGCCTGTTCGTCCTCAGACGGCTGCTGGCCCTCGGACCGCTTGCGGTGCTGTGCTCCGCGGCGTGCCAGGAACAGGTTCGCGGCGACATAGACGACCGCGCCGCCAAGTGCGCCGGACACGGTCGGCACGAGGCCGCCAGTCCGTTCGGCCTCGTCGACCAGGTCGAACGACAACGCAGAGATCAGCACGCCGGAGCCGAATGCCATGACACCGGCGACGACCGGCTGCGGCACTCTCACCAGCCACGCGACGAGCGCGCCGATGACCAGGGCGCCCCCGGCCAGCAGTCCCCACGCTCCAGCTTCGAGCCAGATCGGCATGCAGCTCCTAGAGGTCGTGTACGACGAAAACGAATCGTCGGCGAGTTACCCAGATCGGGCAACCGTACGCGCCGCACTGTCGTGTCGGCACTGCCGACTAACCTCACGAACGTGACCTCGCGGACGATCGGCTCCATCACCGACGCGGAGCTGCGCGCCGTCTTCGACTCGGGCTCGATCAGTCGCGGCAAGCCGTACGCGCACGCCGGACGCGTCACGGTCCGCTCGATGGACGACGACGAGACGACGGCGAAGGCGGACGTCCGCGGGTCCGGCCCCGAGGTCTATGCCACGACGGTGCAGGTGGGGGAGTCGAAGGCTGGTGGGTTGCGCATCGTGGCCACGTGCAGCTGCTTCGTCGGTTTCGCCTGCAAGCACGCCGTCGCGCTGATCATCGCAGTCCGCGGGTCGATCGAGGCGTCCGAGCCCCCACCGAAGCCGGTCGTGCCAGCGGTGCTGCCGCAGGACGCCTGGCGCCGCCGCGCGACCGTCCGTCCGTCCGAGCCGCAGTGGCGGTCGGCCCTCGCACCACTCGTCAGTGCGCCTACCAGCCAGACGCAGACCGACTGGGCGCTGCGCATCGACCTCGCGCCGTCCTACTACCAGGGCGACGCCCTGCTGTCGGCACGTCCGCTCAAGCGCGGCGCGAAGGGCAAGTGGATCAAGACCGGCGCGACCTGGCCCGACGTCGAGGCGTCCACGCGGGGGTTCGCGGGCGGCAACGCTCAGGTCGACGCGCTGGCCGAGCTGCAGGTCGCGGTCCGCAGCCACTTCAGCCACGTCCGCCGCTCTGACGGGACCATCGACCTCGGCGGCCTGACCCGCGACGCGTGGCGGGTGTTCGACGGCCTGCTCGAGGCCGGGGTGACACTGATCGGTCCGAGCGAGGCCAAGGTCGTCCTCGTCCGAGAGCCCGTCGCGGTCGCGATCGACGTCAGCCCCCACGACAACGGCGGCCTGTGGGTGACCGCGTCGCTGTCGAACGACGACCTCGCCGACGCGCAGGCCGACGAGCGGACCATGTTGATCGGCCAGCCGGCCCACGGCATCGCTGCCTGGGACGACGACCTCGGCCCGTCCATCCTGTGGCTGGCGCCGTTCCGCGAGCCGCTCGACGCGCCCCTGCGCATGCTCGTGCAGAACCGCCACGGCGTCGTCGTGCCGGAGGCCGACGCGGCGGAGTTCCTCCGCGACTACTACCCGCGCCTGCAACGGGCCCTCGGCTCCGTGCGCATCGACCCGCGCATCGACGTCCCCGAGATCGTCCCGCCGAAGCTGTCGGTCACGGTTACCCACGACGGGCTGAAGGCCGAGGTCGAGTGGGGGTTCGCGTACGAGGTCGACGGCGAGATCGTCCGGACGCCCTACAGCTCCGGGCGCGAGCCGTTCCGCGACGCCCGGGCCGAGCAGGACCTCGTCGACGCGTTCGTCCCGCCCGAGGGGATGCCCGTGACGACCACGGCATCGGGCCGGGGACGGCTGGTGCCGCACGCGACGCTCGACGGCTACCCGGCCGTGGTGTTCAGCGAGGACGTCGTGCCCGAGCTGCAGGCCGCCGGCGTCGACGTGCTCGTCACCGGTGAACGCCCGAACTACCGCCTGGCGGGCACCGCGCCGGTCGTCCACATCTCGCTCGAGGACGGCAAGGACCCGCGGAGCGACTGGTACGACCTCGCCGTCACCGTGACGATCGAGGGCGAGCGTGTGCACTTCGGGCCGTTGTTCGCCGCGCTGGCGGCGGGGGAGTCTCACGTCGTCCTGCTCAGCGGCACCTACCTGTCGATCGACCGTCCCGAGCTGGTGCAGCTGCGCGAACTGATCCAGGAGGCACGCGAGCTCACCGACCGTCGGAGTGAGAGCCTGCGGGTCAACCGCTTCCACGCGGGACTGTGGGAGGAGCTCGTCGCGCTCGGCACCATCGACCAGCAGGCCAGCTCGTGGAAGAAGTCCATCGACGCCATCAAGAGCCTCGACGAGATCCCGGTGCCCGAGGTGCCGGCCGGGCTGAGGGCCGAACTGCGGCCCTACCAGGTCGAGGGCTTCGCATGGCTGAGCTTCCTGGCCGATCACGGACTCGGCGGCATCCTCGCCGACGACATGGGCCTGGGCAAGACCGTCCAGGCGCTGGCGATGATGCTGCGGCAGGTCGAGCGAGGCAGTGGTCCGTTCCTCGTCGTCGCCCCCACGAGCGTGGTCGGCAACTGGGCGCGCGAGGCCGAGAAGTTCGCTCCGGGCCTGAAGGTCGCGACGATCTCCGGCACCCGAGCCCGCCGCGGCATCGACCTGGCGGACGCCATCGAGGGCGCCGATGTCGTGGTCACCTCCTACGCGCTGTTCCGCATCGAGAACGACGCCTACCGCGAGCGGTCGTGGGCGGGCCTGCTTCTGGACGAGGCGCAGTTCGTCAAGAACCACCAGGGCAAGACCTACCAGTGCGCCCGCCGGATCGACGCGACCTTCAAGCTCGCGATCACCGGCACCCCGCTCGAGAACTCCCTGATGGACCTGTGGGCGATGCTGTCGATCGTCGCGCCGGGCCTCTACCCCGACCCGCAACGGTTCACCGCCGGCTACCAGAAGCCCATCGAGACCGGCCACGGGCAGGACAAGCTCGAGCTGCTGCAGCGTCGCGTCCGGCCTCTGATGCGGCGCCGCACCAAGGAGGAGGTCGCCTCCGACCTGCCACCCAAGACCGAGCAGGTGCTCGAGGTTCCACTCAGCCCCAAGCACGCCCGGATCTACCAGACCCACCTGCAGCGCGAGCGCCAGAAGGTCATGGGCCTGCTCGCCGACGAGTCGTCCGACCACCGCTTCGAGGTGCTGCGGTCGCTGACCAAGCTGCGGCTGCTCAGTCTCGACCCGGGGCTCGTCGACGAGGAGTATGACGACGTCGGCTCGGCCAAGATCGACGTGCTGATGGAGCACCTCGCCGAGGTCACCGCCGAGGGTCACCGGGTGCTGGTGTTCAGCCAGTTCACGAAGTACCTCGCGCGCGTCCGCGAACGGCTCGACGATATCGGCCTGACCTACGCCTACCTGGACGGACGCACCCGCAACCGTCCGGCGGCGATCGACTCCTTCATGTCCGGCGAGCACTCGGTGTTCCTGATCAGCCTCAAGGCCGGCGGGTTCGGGCTCAACCTCACCGAGGCCGACTACTGCTACGTCCTCGATCCGTGGTGGAACCCGGCCACCGAGGCGCAGGCGGTCGACCGTGCCCATCGCATCGGCCAGACGCGGCCCGTCATGGTCTACCGGCTGGTCTCGACCGACACGATCGAGCAGAAGGTCATGGAGCTCAAGGCCCGCAAGTCCGCCCTGTTCGACGCCGTCATGGACGAGGGTGCGGCGCTGTCCGGGGCGCTCAGCAAGGACGACATCCGGGGCCTGCTCGGCGTGTGAGGTGCGCGGCGTGTCCCGACTGGTTGCCTGACCCCCGGGTGGGTACGTTCGACGTATGAGCCTCTTCAGTCACCCCATCAAGAAACTGACCCTCCTGGCCGCGTTCGGCGTCGGCTACACGCTCGGCGCCAAGGCCGGCCGCGAGCGCTACGAGCAGATCATCGACGCCGCCAACCAGGTCAAGTCCGACCCCCGTGTGCAGGACGCCGCCTCCAAGGCCGAGGATCTCGTCCGCGAGACCGCCACGAAGGTCGCCGACGACCCGCGGGTCAAGGACGTCGTCGCCAAGGCCGAGGGCCTGCTCGGCGATGCCGCGGACAAGGCGAAGGACGTCGCGTCCGACGACGACCTCGTCGACAAGGCCAAGAACGCCGCCAAGGATGCGAAGAACAAGGCTCAGGGTGCCGCCAAGGATGCGAAGAACAAGGCCGAGGACAAGGTCAGCCCCCTGCTCGCCGACGAGCACGTCGTCAGCGTCGACGAGGTCGTCCACAGTGTGGGTCAGGACATCGAGGAGACCATCGACGAGCTGGCCCCGACCGACGACAAGGATCGGATCTGACGTGAAGGCGATCGTCTACACCGAGTTCGGCAAGCCCCTCGAGGTCACCGAGCTCGACGAGCCCAAGATCGGCCCCGACTGGGTCAAGGTCGCCGTCAAGGCGGCCTCGGTCAACCCAGTCGACTGGAAGATCGCCTCCGGCGGCCTGGACGGCGCTCTCGACACCTACTTCCCGGTCGTCCCGGGCTGGGACGTCGCTGGCGTTGTCGAGGCGGTCGGACCCTCCGTCACGACCCTCGCGGTCGGCGACGAGGTGTTCGGGTACGTCCGCAAGGACGCCGTCCAGGGCGGCACGTACGCCGAGAAGGTCGCCGCGCCGATCCGCACCGTCGCCAGGAAGCCGGCTGGCGCCAGCTTCGAGCAGGCCGCCGCCATCCCGCTCGCGGGTCTCACCGCGTTCCAGGCGCTCGTGCACCACCTCGAGATCGGAGCCGGCGACATCGTCCTGGTCCACGGCGCCTCCGGCGGCGTCGGGGGGTTCGCGGTGCAGATCGCCAGGTCGCTGGGTGCCCGCGTGCTCGGCACGGCCTCAGAGGCCAACCACGACTACCTGCGCAGCATCGGCGCGGAGCCCTTCACGTACGGCGACGGGCTCGTCGACCGCGTGCGTGCTGCGGTGCCGGACGGTGTCACGGCCGTGCTCGACCTCAACGGGTCGGACCTCGGGGTCAGCCCGCAGCTGCTGGCTGACGGGTCCGCGGGACGGATCGCCTCGGTCGTCGACGCGTCGGTCAAGGAGCTCGGCGGACACTACGTGTTCGTCACCCCCGACGCGGACGACCTCGAGGAGCTGGCAGGCCTGTTCGACGACGGCAGCCTCACGGTCGAGATCGCCGCGACGTTCCCGCTCGAGGAGACCCAGAAGGCGTGGGACCTGAACCAGGACGGCCACACCCGCGGCAAGATCGTCATCACGATCTAGGCACTGTTGGTCCGTCGGCCCGATCATGGGCCGACGGACCGATCACCACCCGCGTGATCAGCCTCAGTAGTCCCCGTCGTGCAGCTCGTGCCAGATGTCGTGGGCGTCGTCGTAGGCGTCCCGCGGCAGCCCGAGGGCGCGGCGGACGCGCCAGCGACCGTTGAGCGTGACGATCGGCATGAGCTCGTAGTCGGCCGGCTGCAGGTCGCGCAGCGGGATCGTGAACCATCGAAGCGACTGGCGCAGGCGGCCGGCCTCCTCGAGGGTCTCGGCGACCCACTCGTAGTCGCCGACGACGAGCTCGTCGGCGCGACTCCTCGCCAGCAGGAGGGCGAGGATCTCGTCGACCCGGGCGTCGTCGGCGGCGTCCAGCTCGACACCCAGCAGCCCTGCGAGCGGCTGGAGCACCGTGCGCCCGCCGTCGTCGATCGCCTGGCGGTAGAGCGCACGGGCCTCGTCGAGCTGGCCGTCGCCGCGCAGGTCTTCGGCGAGGCACATCGACACCTCGGCCCAGCCCTCCTGCCCGGGCTCCAACCCGTCGAGAATCCGCCGATACTCACCGATCCGATAGGCGCTGTCCGGCGTCAGGCCAATCTCCTCGAGCTCGTCGCCGAGCGCTTCCCAATCCATGGGAACGGGTCTGTCCATGGGAACGAGTCTGTCAGGCGCCGTACCGGCATCGGGCAGTGCTACTGACCCACCCGTCCGTCGACACACTCGCGCAGCAGGTCGGCGTGACCCACGTGGCGGGCGTACTCCTCGATGCGGTGCACCAACAGCTCGCGGACCGAGATCTCGTCCTTGACCAGCCGTTCGCCGAGATCGGGATGCTGCGCCAGCGCCGCATCGGTCGCATCCTGCTCACGGGTCAGGTCGGCGAAGGCGGCGTCGACCTGCGCCGGGTCGACGGCCGCGTCGTCGAAGTCCGCGTCGCGCCGACCGTAGAGCTTGTCGAGCGGCTGGCCGTCGATCCAGGTGCGCCAGTCACGCTCGACCTCGGCGAGGTGACGGACGAGCCCGAGCAGCGACATCGTCGACGGCGGCACCGACCGGCGGGCCAGCTGCTCGGCGTCGAGGCCCTCGCACTTGAGGCGCAGCGTCAGGCGGTAGTCGGTCAGGAAGTCCTCGAGCGTCGCCAGCTCGCCGTCGGGGGAGTTCCCGTCGCGGTTGCGGGGGTCGTCGTCGGGATCGGCCCACATGTCGGGGTAGACGGTCGCCTGGCTCCACCGTGCGGGTTCATGTTCGGTGGCCATGCCGACCATCCTCACCCGCGAGCCGGTGGCGTGGCTACTGCCCGAGCCGCGAGCGGACGTCCTCGAGCACGCGGGTCGGGAACTCGGCGGTCCGGCGGCACCGCTCGACGAGCAGGACGATCTTGTTCATCCGGGGCCCGGCCTCGAGGCCACGGGCGGTGAGCGCGGGGCGAAGCACGTTGCGGTCGAAGGCGCCGTCGCTGTGCTCCTCGGTGCCGCGCCACCGGGCGAACGCCTGCTTGAGGTCGCCGTGGGCGACGATGCCGTGGTCCGGCGAGAGGGCGACGGCGATCGCGGCGATCAGCCAGGCGTCGTCGTGCTGCAGCGACTCGACCCCGAGCTGCACCGTGCCGGAGCCGTCGGGGACGACGGGGGCAGTGAAACGGGCGACCGCGGTGAACGTCAGGTCCGGGAACCGCAGCTCCACGGTGCTCCCGGTGTGGGTCAGCGACAGCTTCTGGCCGGGGGCCGGGGTGGTCGATGCGCCGAGCGGCGTCGTGACCTCGACGACCGCGCCGTTGTCGCGCTGCCCGCGGTGGACGACCGGATGGGCGTGCGTCGCGGTCACGACCAACGACGGATCGCTGACGTAGGGGAGTCGGACGAACACGTACGTCGAGGCGCTGATCGTCTCGACGACCAGCGGCTGCCGCGCGGGCAGGTTCATCCGTCGCGCCAGGATGAACGCCGATCCGGCCTCGACGACCGCCTCGCCGCCGTGCACCTCACCGGTCGACAGCCAGGTGCCGGACCACGCGACGTGCAGCACCGGTGACTCCTCCGTGGACTCTCTGTGGGCAAGGCGGCCGGACACGGACGTGCCCGGCATGGAACATGTTCCGTCGCGGCTCGACCGGACCCGCGAACGACCCTGACGATGATGCCATGGGCACTCTCTCCGCGTTGACCTTCAACCTCCTGATCCTCGTCGTGTTCGTCGCGGTGGTCTTCGTGGCGCTGCGGGTCGCGCAGAGCGTCTTCGGCACCGACACCAAGAAGGCCGCGGCCACCGAGGTCGCCGCCAAGCTCGTGTCGTACCCGACGGGCTCGTCGGCCGTGCTGCGTCGACGGTTCGTCCGGGCCCTGACCGCCCAGCACGTCATCATGCCCAGTGGTGAGAGGCTGGCCTTCGGAGAGCTGACGGTGCGGGTGGCGCCCGAGGACCTCGAGCGACTCGACCCCGACGGAGACCTCGAGCGTCTCGGTGACGACGCCGCCCGCCTGTACGCCGACCACGCGGAGCGCGCCGGCTGGGCCGTCCCCGCGCGCATCCGCGTCATCGTCGAGGTCGACCCCGGCCTGCGGTCGGGCTGGGTGCCGCCGGCGCGGGGCACCGGTCGGGCCGAGCCGTCCCGCCGTGAAGTCGCCGCCTCGAGCCCGGGGTGGGAGGTCATGGCGGACGAGCCCTCGGCCGCAGCGCGCCGGCACCCCGTCCCCGCCCCCGTCCAGGTCCGCGCGGCCCCCGCCGCTCGCGTCGATCCCGACGCGACGATGGGCTTCCCGGCGCTCGTGCCGGACATCGCCGACTCCGCCCCCACCATGAACGTCGCGAGCCTCCTGCGCCTGGAGCGCGACGGCCGTTCGGTCTCCGTCGGACCGAACGGCGCCGTGCTGGGCCGGCTCGCCGACAGCCCCGTGGCGTTCACCGAGCCCGAGGTCTCGCACCGCCACGCCGCGATCCGCCGTCAGGGCGCGCAGTGGCAGATCAAGGACCTCGGCAGCACCAACGGCACCACCGTCGACGGCCAGCGCATCGACGGCGGCGGTGACGGCGGCGGTGACGGCGACGAGTGGGTGACGCTGCACGGCGGCAACGTCATCAAGCTCGCCGGCATCGCTGTCGTCGCGGCGCTCGACACGGCGGGCACCGTGCATCTGCAGGGACTCAGCAGTCGCTAGGGACAATGGTCCTGGACGACGTACCGTCAGAGTGTCCAGATCCACGACCCGGAGCAGGAGGATGAGCGCCGTGCCCGATCCTCTTGCCACGTCACCGATGACGTCGCCGCGGGCGCCCGAGACCGTGCCGGTCGGTCAGCGGTTCGAGCTGCTGGGACGCATCGGGGCCGGCAACCACGGTGTGGTGTTCCGCGCCCGTGACGGCCAGCTGCACCGCGAGGTCGCGATCAAGCGGTTCTCGCACTTCCTGGCCGACGACCCCCGGGCGATGCGCCGCATCACTCGCGAGGTGGCGACGCTCGCGCGTGTCTCGCACCCCCACGTCGTCACGGTCCACGATCTCGTCCACATGGCCGACGGCGACGGCGAGATCACCCCGCACCTGGTCATGGAGCTGGTCGAGGGGACGTCGCTCAAGGACCTCCTCGCGCTGAAGGGCCCGAGCCTGCGGTCGGTCATCGTCGTCCGCGGCGTGCTCGAGGGGCTCGAGGCCTGTCACGCGGCCGGCATCCTGCACCTGGACATCAAGCCCGCGAACGTCCTCGTCACGAACGACGGGGGAGTCAAGATCGTCGACTTCGGCATCGCGCGGGCCGCGTCGGACGCCACCGCGACGGTCGCCGGCACGCCCCACTACATGGCGCCGGAGCAGTTCGAGGGCCGCGCCGACGAGCGCAGCGACATCTACTCGGTCGGCTGCCTGCTGTACGAGTGCCTGACCGGCCGGCCGCCGTTCGAGGGCACGATGGCCGCGCAGCTCATGGCGCACCGCAACCACCCGCGTCCTGATCCCCGCGCCATCACGCCCGAGGTGCCGGCCGACCTGGCGGCGGTCGTGGCGAAGGCCATGGCCGTCGATCCGGCCCACCGCCACCAGAGCGTTCGCGAGATGCTCGCCGCGCTCGCCGGGCTGGGGCGGATGCCGGTGGTGGGGGTCCCGTCGGTCGGGATCCCTCCGACAGGCTCGGGCAGCGTGGTCGCTCCGCCGCCTGGGCCGGTCGAAAGGACCTCCACGGGTGACCTCGTCACCCGCTGGAGCAAGCTGCAGACGCTCGGCATCGGGCTGACGCTGAGCGCCTTCCTGGTGGCGCTGATCCCTGGACTGGTCTGGCTGACCAACGCGTTCGTGCCGTACGACTACCGTCCCGACGCGATGGACGACTCGAACGTCACGCTCTGGTGGATGCTCGCGGTCGGCATCGCGGGTGCCTACCTGCTGATGCGGCGCCGCGAGCTCTTCGCGCTGCTCGGGGGTCCGGCGGTCGGTGAGCCGCGGCCGGAGCGACCGGTCGACGCCCCCATGCGCAAGGGACTGCGCCTGGCGTCCCGAGCCGCGGTGCGCGGCTCGATCCCGATGCTCTTCCCGTCGTACGTCGTGCTGGTCTCGGCGCTGGCCGACTCCGGTGGGGTGTCGTGGCCTGGTGACGTCTTCGACGTCTGGGTCGTGTCCTGGCTCCTGATGCCGCTGGCGTGCGTCTTCCTCGCGGTGCGCAGCATCATCACGCTGCGCCTGCGGCTCGGCGCCGTGGTCATGTCGACGGCGTACGCGGTCGGATCGGCGATGGCCGCCGGCCTGTTCGTCGCCTACCCGCTGGTGGCCTGAACCACCCCCGGGTGCGGCGGGGGCGCGGCTGACCTAGCGTCGAGTCATGAAGCCCAGCTACAGCCAGATCATGTCCGCCGCGACCGCCGGGTACGCGGTCTTCGCCCTCGCCAAGCCGCGGCACCTCGGCGCCGCGCTGACGAAGAGCCCGCTCAAGCAGCCCGAGTACGACCTCGTCGCGCGGATGTTCGGGCCACGCGACCTGGCGATCAGCGCGCTGGCCCTGTTCGCCCCGTCGCCGGCCGTGCGCGAGCGGGCGATGGTCGCCCGCGTCGCCCTCGACCTGTCGGACGCGGCGATGCTGACGCCCGAGGCACGTACCGCCGGCGCGAAGGCGAAGGTGCTCGGGGCGACGCTGACCTGGGCCAGCCTCAACGTCGCCGCGATCATCGCCGACCGCCGCGACGCCTGACGCGAGACCGTCAGCCCTGCGTCGTGAGGTCATGACCACCCCGTTAACGTGAGCTGCATCACCTTCGACGGCCGTGCGGGCGACCCGCGGCAGAACGGGAGTCACCCATGACGCGCGAGCTCACGACCTTGGTCACCGGCGGCAGGTTCTACGAGGGGCCGCGATGGCACGAGGGTCAGTGGTGGGTGTCCGACTTCTACCGCAAGGCCGTCTTCACCGTCACCAGCGACGGGGTCGAGACACAGCAGTTCACGGTCGAGGAGCAGCCGTCCGGCATGGGCTGGCTGCCGGACGGGTCGCTGGTCGTCGTGTCGATGAAGGACCGGCACCTGCTGCGCCGCGGCACCGACGGCACGGTCGAGCACTACGCCGACCTGTCGGAGGTGACCGGCGGCCACCTCAACGACATGGTCGTCGACGATCAGGGACGGGTGTACGTCGGCAACTTCGGGTTCGACCTGATGGGCGGCGAGGACATGGTGACCGCCAGCATGGCGAGGGTCGACCTCGACGGCTCCGTCACCGTCGTGGCCGAGGGGCTCAACTTCCCCAACGGCACGCTGATCACCCCTGACGGCACCACGTTGATCGTGGCCGAGACGACCGGTGCCGGCTTCGTCGCGTTCACGATCGCCAACGACGGCTCGCTCACCGATCGCCGCGTCTGGGGGTCGATGGGCGAGGTGCCGGACACCACGAACGTCATGGAGGCGCTGGGCTCCGGCGCCCCGGCGCCGGACGGCTGCACCCTCGACGCGCACGGTCACATCTGGTTCGCCGACGCGATCGGGGCCCGGGTCGCCCGCGTCGCCCCCGGCGGTGAGATCGTCGAGTCGGTGCCGATGCCCGAGGGCCTCGGTGCGTTCGCGTGCCAGCTCGGCGGCGACGACGGCCGGACGCTGCTGATCTGCGCGGCTCCCGACTTCTTCGAGCACAACCGGGCCCACGTGGACGAAGCCGTCCTGCTCACGATGCGCGTGGACGTGCCGCACGCCGGGCGGCCGTAGGGCGTCACCTCAGCCAGGTCACCTCAGGAGGAGCCAGGTGCCGGCGGCGCTGGCCGCAAACGCAACCGCCGCCAGCGGCAGCACGATGCGCAGGCGCCAGCCGGTCGGCGGCGTGTCGATGCCCCCGTCGCGCAGGCGCGCCAGCGCGTCGGCGGACGCCTCCGCGGTGCGGGGCCTCGCCGCGGGATCCAGCGCCATCGACCGGACCAGCAACGCGTCGACGGACGTCCGGTCGAGCGGGGCCGGCAGGTGTCGCGTTTCGGCCGGGCGGGCCGGCCGGTCGGAGGCGGTGCGGGTGACCAGTGACATCGGGTCGCTGACGTCGAACGGCAGCCGGCCGGTCAGCAGCACGTACGTCACCACGCCGAGCGCGTACACGTCGCAGCGCTCGTCGATCGTCCGTCCGAGCGCCTGCTCCGGCGCCATGTACGACGGGGTGCCGGTCGTGACGGTGATGCCCGACGCCTCCGCCAGCCGCTTGGCGCTGCCGAGGTCGGCAACCAGGATGCGTCCGGGATCGCCCGCGACGGGCTCGACCAACAGGTTGCTGGGCTTCACGTCCCGGTGCACGACACCGGCTGCGTGCAGCTCGGCGACGGCACGGGCCGACCGCTCCGCCAGCAGGAGGGCATCGGTGGCCGAGAGCGAGCCGTCGGCGACGTCGGCGAGCGTGCCACCGGCGACGAAGTCCATCACGAAGTACGGCTGGTCGTCGTGGACGCCGACGTCGTGGACCCGGACGACCCGGTCGCTGGCGATGCGCCGCAGGAGTCTCGCCTCGGCGAGGAACCGTTCGCGCACGTCGGCGTGGTGCGACCAGTTCTCGGCCAGGACCTTGATCGCGACCGGGATCTCGAGCTCGGGATCGAAGCCGCGCCAGACGGTCGCGAAGGCACCCGATCCGTGGACCGCATCCAGGCGGTAGCGTCCGATCTGCCTCATGAGGAGACAGTATGGGCGGTGGGTCGACGGCGACGGGGGAGGACATGACCATCCGGGCAGAGGACGGGCACGACTGGGACGGGCTCCTGGCGCGTGCGCGGGCCGGTGAGCCGCACGCGATGGAGGACCTGCTCGCCGCGGTGCGCCCGTTGGTGCTGCGCCGCTGCGCGAAGTTCCTGCCCTACCGTGACGACGCCGAGGAGGCCGCGCAGGAGGCGCTGCTGACGATCGCCACCAAGCTGGACGACTTCGGTGGCCGCGGCTCGTTCGCCGGGTGGGTCACCGTCATCGCGTCGAACCAATCCCTGCAGACGTACCGGTCGATGAGGCGCAGGTTCACCGAGACCAGCACCGAGGGGCTGGGTGAGCGACCCGATCCGCGCACGACGAGCGTCATCGCCGGCACACGTCTGGACCTGCTCGACGCCCTCGAGCAGCTGCAGCGCGACCATCCCGCCGCCGTCGAGGCCTTCATCCTGCGCGACCTCGGCACGCTGCCCTACGACGAGATCGCCGAGCTGACGAACACGCCGGTCGGGACGGTCAAGGCTCGCATCCACACGGCCCGCGGGCACGTCCGCGAAAGATTGTCGGGTCCGGCGACAACTTCCTGACGGCATCGTGCATCTAGGTGGATGACAGCCATCCAGCAGAAGGCAGAATCATCATGATGAAGAAGCAGGTGGCCGGCCTCGTGCTGGCGGTGAGCGTCGCCGGCGGTGTCGGCGCGGGCTTCGTCGCGAACGCGCTGGTCGCCGACGACCCGGCCACGGCCACGGCCACGACCGCCGACCCGAGCCAGACACCCGACCCGAGCCGGACACCCGACCAGGCCGGGGGCGGTGAGAGCGGCATGGACGCCCCCGACCGGCTGGTCGTGACGCTGGGAGCGGTGGGCCCGGTCAGGGCCGGCATGAGCAAGGCCGAGGCCCTGGCAACCGGCTACTTCGTCGCGGACGTGGCGGCCCCGGCCGACGGTTGCCCCGCGCGTCCGCTGTCGTGGAAGGACGAGTACGTCAACACCTACGACGTGCAGACGCTCGGCAACGGACAGATCACGTCGCTAGGGATCTTCGGTGACGGCGTCCTCACCGATCGGGGGGTCGGGGTCGGCAGCACGTACGAAGAGGTCGCCGCGGCCTACCCCGACAGTCCGCTGGTCGAGGCCGGCTACCTGCAGGCCGGCCTCCGGGTGTTCGACAAGCAGAACGGCGGGTGGGTCGGATTCCTGTTCGACACCACCACCGATGCGATCACGAGCAGCGACGAGGTCACGTTCGTCGAGGTCACCCAGGGCGGCGAGCCCAGCCTCATGCGCGACGGCTGCTGAGACGTCGTCGACGACTCCGGTCACCGCATCGGTCAGCTGCTGGGCTTCCGGCGAGGGCGTGGCCAGCGGATCGAAGATCGTCCCGAGTCCGACCGGCAGCGGGTTGTTGTAGACCGCGACGCCGGTGCCCAGCATGAAGTTAACCGCGAGGCAGCCCTGGAGGATCGGCCTCTCGCTGGCCGGCCACGTGGCGATGCCGACGAAGTCCATCGTCCGCGGTGCGGTGGTGTGCACCGTGCCGCTGAGGAACGGCTGGACCCACACGGGGTAGCCGTTCGGCTCGCCCGCAGCGGTGTCGACGCCGATCGCGGCGCTGGCGACGTTGGCCACGGTGCTCGACGTCGCGGAGGTGAACGTGCCGGTGATGTGGAAGACCGGGCCGCCGGCGATGGCACCGAGGGCGCCGACCTTCGGCACGGAGGGCAGCAGGTCGGACCGCGTGACCGTGTAGCCGTTGTCCTCCTTGCGGGCGTAGCGACCGTCGCCCGTCGACGAGCTGCCGCTGTTGGCGACGCAGGCTCCGCCGGTCAGGGGCAGCGAGCTGTGCACGTCGAGGATGACGCCGGCCTGCGCGGTCGAGTCGGAGCTGATCTGCACCCCAGCCTTGGCCGTGGAGGGGTCGATCTGCAGAGGCTCGCGTCAACCGGTTTGCGAAAGTTGGTCTCCGTGACCAGTGGGACGCCTGTGGCTCGTGCGGTCGACGATCAGCGCGGCGACGAAGGCTCCGAGCGTGCCCAGCAGCTCGTCGCTGAGGGTGTCCTCGTAGGCGCCGTCGAGCTCGGTGCCACGGCGGATGAACGTGTACCACTCGCCGAGCTCCCACCCGACGGCCAGGATCGCGCCCAGGCCGGTGATGCCGACGACCAGCAGCCACCTCGGCCGGACGTCGGCGCGCGCGATGAGCAGCCCGCACCCCCACAGCAGCAGCAGCCAGTTGACGAAGTGGTTGACGTTGTCCCACGCCTCGACCCGGTCGTAGAGGTCGAGGGTGTTGCCGGTGACGTCGATCAGGAACGGGGTCATGATCAATGCGAAGGCGCCCCACGGCAGCGCCTTCGACGGGCTCACGGGACCGGCGTCGCGCGTGCGCCACCACCAGACGGCGGGGACGACCAGCATCATGAGCGGGTAGACCGCGAGCCGGTAGGCGAAGCCCTTGCCCTCGAACTGCTCCCACCCGCCGAACGTCCCGGCCGCGAGCTGGAGGACGGTGAGCGCGAGGACGGCCATGGCGGTCCAGAAGGCGGTGGGGCGTGGCTGCATCCGGTCATCGTGGCAGAACGCCGGGGCGATTCGGGTGGACGGCGCCAGCCGGGACGCCCATCATCGAGGGATGCGCACCGACATCGACGTCATCAGCCACGGCACCCGCCTCTCCGCGTGGCACTTCGCCGCGGAGAGTGACGAGCTCGCCACCGACCGTGGCCGGCCGTGCATCGTCATGGCCCATGGCTTCGGGGCGACGAAGGACGCCGGACTCGAGCCGTTCGCCGAACGGTTCGCGCAGGCCGGCGCCGAGGTGCTCGTGTTCGACTACCGGGGGTTCGGCACGTCCGACGGCGACGACCGCCAGGACGTCGATCACCGCCGTCACCGCGAGGACTACGTCAGCGTCGTCCGCCACGCGCGCGGCATGGACGGCGTCGATCCAGACCGGATCATCCTGTGGGGCAGCTCCTACTCCGGCGGGCACGTCATCGCGGTCGCCGCGGACGATCCGCGCATTGCCGGCGTCATCTCGCAGGGAGCCGCGATGGACGGTCTCGCCGCGGTGCTGCTGATCCTCGGGTACGCCGGCCCGCGGCAGCTGCTGCGACTCACCGCGCACGCGCTCCGCGACGTCCTCGGCAGCGTGATGCGGCGCAAGCCGCACCTGATCCCGATCGTCGGACCGCCGAGGAGCCTCGCCGCGATCTCCAGCCACGACGGAGAGTCGGGGTACCGCAAGATCATGGGACCGACGTTCCGCAACGAGATGCGGGCCCGCGGCATCCTGCCGATCATGGTCAACCGCCCGGTGGCGGTGGCCAAGAAGCTGCGCATGCCGGTGTTCCTGGTCGTCGCGGCGAAGGACACCATCGCCCCGGTCAAGGCCGTGGAGCGCGTCGGGCGCCGGGTCAGCGGCCCGGTCGACGTCCTGCGCTTCGACGTCGGTCACTTCGACATCTACGACGGTGAACCCTTCATGAACTCTGTGGCGCGGCAGGTCGAGTTCGTCCAGAGGACGGCGGGAGCGGTCGTACGCTGAGCGCGACCAGTCACCGGCGGGACCCGAGGCCATGCTCACCAGCATCATCACCCACCTGATCGCGATCGTGGCGACCCTGACGTCGACCGCGCAGGCGCAGGCGTCGATCGACGATTCCACCTACGCCAACCAGACGCCGTACGGGGACGCCGCCACCTCGACGATCCGGCAGGCGCCCGACGGCTACCAGCTCACCTTCGTCGAGACGGTCGGACGGCACGGCGCGCGGACGCTGACCAGCTCGGCACGAGAACGCCGGTCGCTGAAGATCTGGGAGCGGGCCGACAAGGCTGATGCCCTCACCGCGACGGGGAAGACCCTCGCCGCGGACATCCAGGCGTTCCAGGAGCCCGAGCAGCGCATCGGCTACGGCAACCTCAGCGCGATCGGCGCGGCGGAGTGGCAGGGCATCGGCCGCCGCACCGCGGCCCTGTACGGCGACTTCCTGCGGCACGCGACCGCCGCCGGAGACGACATCGTGTTCAAGACCTCCCCGGTGCAGCGCACGGTCGAGAGCGCCGACGCGATGCGCGAGGGCCTCGAGCAGACCGTCCCGGGCCTGAGGGTGCCGGAGTACGTCACCGACGGCCAGCGCCTGCTGCTCGGCAACGGAGCCTCGTTCGCCGGCAACCGCGCGACCGAGAAGGTGTTGACCAGCCCCGAGGTCACCGGCGCCGCCCGCGAGCTGCTCGAGGGGCTGTACGAGCGTGACTTCGTGGCCGAGATCGACGATCCGGTGGAGGCAGCGCTCGACCTCTACCTGCTCTACTCGACCGCGCCCGGCATGGCCGCCGACACCGACGTGACGTTCGCGCAGTACGTGCCGCCGGGCGATGCCCGGGTGATGGCCTACGCCGTCGACGCGCAGAACTTCTACCAGTTCGGACCCGGCGTGGCGGGCGAGGACAGCTCCTACACAGCGGCCCGGCCCTTGCTCAAGGACTTCCTCACCTCTCTCGACGAGCGGCTCGCCGGGGGCTCGACCGCGGCGGTGTTCCGGCTCGCGCACGGCGAGACGACGATGCCGTTCGCCGCGTTGACGGAGCTGCCCGGCAGTGACGTCCAGGCGAGCGGCACGTACACCTACGACGACAACCCGTGGCGCGGGTCCGTGGCCGGCCGCCTCGGCGGCAACGTCGAGTGGGCCGCCTACACCGATGACGCGGGAGAGGCGCTCGTGACGGTGCGCCACAACGAGCAGCCGGTCGAGCTGAGCCGCCGCTGCACCGCGACGGTCCCGTACTTCTACCGGCCTGCCGAGCTCGAGCGGTGCCTGGGCTGACACGGCTCGACAGACCTCCCGGGGGACATACAGTGTGCAGCATGCGATCTCGGCGCCCGATCATCCTGCTCACCATCAGCGCTGTCACGGCACTGGTCATGCCGCTGTCCGGTGCCAGCGCCGACACCGTCGACAACAGTCGGTACTACTCCAACCAGACCCCGTACGGCGACCCCGCGGCGACCCCGGTCGTCGCCCCGCCGGCCGGGTACGGCCTGTTCTTCCTCGAGAACGTCGGTCGTCACGGGTCCCGGTCGCTGACCACCGATGCAGCCGAGAAGCGTGCCCTGGCGGTGTGGAAGGCGGCAGCGCGCAAGGGGGCGCTGACCACCCGTGGCAAGAGGTTCGACGACCAGCTCCGCACCTTCCAGCGTGCGGAGAGGAAGGTCGGCTACGGCAACCTCAGCACCGTCGGCAAGGCCGAGTGGGCCGGCATCGGACGACGCACGGGCCAGACGTACGGCGCGTTCCTGGCCGCGGCCTCCAGCGTGGGCGACAGCGTCGCGATGCAGACCAGTCCGGTCTATCGCACCAAGCAGAGCGCGAGCTCGCTGCGCAAGGGCCTGCTCTCGCAGGTGCCGAGCCTGCGGACGACGCCGCGCACCGTCAACGCCGACCTCCTGATCGAGTCCGGGTCGTCGAAGGCCGGCCGCGCCGCCGTGGCGAAGGTACAGCGTCGGGCGACCGTCAAGGCCGCCGCCCGCAAGGTGCTGCTGCGGCTCTATCAGCGGTCGTATGTCAACCGTCTCAGCGACCCGGTCGGCAAGGCCCTCGACGTCTACCTGCTCTACACGACCGCTCCGGGCATGGCCGGCGACACCCGCGTCACGTTCGCCGACTTCGTGCCGCTCTCGGCGGCCCCGGCGCTCGCGGAGGCGACCGACGCCAGCAACTTCTACCGGTTCGGGCCCGGCGTCGGCGGCCAGACCAGCTCCTACCAGCAGGCACGTCCGGTGCTCAGGGACTTCTTCTCGGCCCTCGACACCCGCATCGCCGGCGGTCGCACCGCAGCGGTGTTCCGGCTCGGGCACGGAGAGACGACGATGCCGTTCGCCGCGCTGATCAAGGCTCCTGGCAGCCAGCTGCAGGCCTCGCGCGCGTTCTCCTACGGGAGCAACCCGTGGCGCGGGTACGTCGCCGGCCGTCTGGCGGGCAACGTGGAGTGGGCCGCCTACCGGAACGCGGGCGGAGAGGTGCTCGTGACGATGCGCTACAACGAGGATCCGGTGCAGTTCAACGCGTCCTGCATCCCCGTGACCGGCCACCCCAATTTCTACCGGCTGTCAGAGCTCAAGCGCTGCCTGGCCTGACCCGGCCCATCCCCAGCCACCGACCCAGTTTTTGGACAGTTCCGTACCGATCGGGGCCACGGAATCGGTACAGAACTGTCCAAAAACTTGCCGGGGGCTCAGGTCAGTGGCGCAGGCGGACGAGGTCGGCCAAGGCGGCGTCGGACAGCTCGGTCAGCGCACCCTCGCCGCCGTTGACGACGGCGTCGGCGAGTGACCGCTTCGACCGGATGAGCTCGTCGATCGACTCCTCGATCGTGCCCTCGCTGATGAGCCGGTGCACCTGGACGTTCTTGGTCTGCCCGATGCGGTGGGCGCGGTCGGTGGCCTGGTCCTCGACGGCCGGGTTCCACCACCGGTCGTAGTGGATGACGTGGTCGGCGCGGGTCAGGTTGAGGCCGACGCCGGCCGCCTTGAGCGACAGCACGAACACCGGCACGTGGCCCGCCTGGAACTCGTGCACCATCTTCTCGCGACCACGCACCGTGGTGCCGCCGTGCAGGAACTGGTTGCCGATCTTCTTCTCGTCGAGGTGGCGCGTCAGCAGCCGGCCCATCTGCGCGTACTGGGTGAAGACGAGCGTCGCGCCCTCCTCGGCGACGATCTGGTCGACCAGCTCGTCGAAGACCCCGATCTTGCCGGAGCGCCCGGTCAGCTTCGACGCGGGCTCGCGCAGGAACTGGGCCGGGTGGTTGCAGATCTGCTTGAGCTGCGTCAGCAGCTTGACCACGAGACCACGGCGCTGGATGCCCTGCGCCTGCTCGATCTGCGCCATCGTGCTGCGAACGACCGCCTCGTAGAGGCCGACCTGCTCGCGCGTCAGGTTGATCCGGTGATCGGTCTCGATCTTGGGCGGCAGCTCGGGCGCGATGCCCGGATCGGACTTGCGCCGGCGCAGCACGAACGGCCTGATCAGCTGCGACAGGCCGGTGGCCTTCTCGGTGTCGCGACGCGACTCGATGTCGCGTGACCACGTGCGGCGGAACTGCTCGTAGGTGCCGAGCAGGCCGGGCGTCGTCCAGTCGAGGATCGCCCACAGCTCGGAGAGGTTGTTCTCGACCGGGGTGCCGGTGAGGGCGAGGCGGGCGACGGCCGGGATGTCGCGGATGGCGCGTGCTGTGCGGGCGTGCGGGTTCTTGATGTTCTGGGCCTCGTCGGCGACCACCAGGCCCCAGCCGGGCTCGTGCTCGGACAGGTCGATGACGTCGGCGCGCATCGTGGCGTACGTCGTGACGAGGAAGCCGTCCTTGACGTCCTGGAGGCTGCGTCCGGGCCCGTGGTAACGCCGCACCGGCACGCCGGGGGCGAACCGCTGGATCTCCCGCTCCCAGTTGCCGAGCACCGAGGCGGGGCACACGACGAGCGTCGGGGCCGTGCTGGTGACTGCCCGCTGCAGGTGCAGGGCGATCAGCATGACCGTCTTGCCCAGGCCCATGTCGTCGGCGAGGATGCCGCCGAGCCCGAGGTCGACCAGCTGGGTCATCCAGCGGAGACCCTGCAGCTGGTAGTCGCGCAGGTGGCCGTCGAGGTCGTCCGGCTGCGCGGCGGGCGCGATGTCACGGTCCTGGACGGCGAGCCGGCGGCGGACATCCTCCAGCCAGCCCACGGTGTCGACCTCCGTGCGTCGACCGTCGATCTCGAGCTCGCCGGTGACCGCGGCCCGCAGTGCCTCGAGCGCCGAGATCTCATGGGTGCGCTGCTCGAGCACGCGGTGCAGACGGGCCTTGTCGACGAAGACCCAGCGGTCGCGCAGCCGCAGCAGGCCGGTCTGGGACTGGGCGAGCTGGTCGAGCTCGGCCGCCGACAGCACGTCGTCACCCAGCGCGACCTGCCAGTCGAACGAGAACAGCTGGCCCTGGGTGAACGACGACGGACGGTCGGACCCGGGCGACTCCTGACGCTGCACGACGGCCGACGTCGACAGCTCGCGCACGAGCTCGGGCGGCCAGCGGACCTCGATGCGGTTGGCCATCAGGGTCGGTGCGAGGCTGCGGTCGCCGAGCCGGGCGAGCTGGTCGGGGCTGACGGTCACGGCACCCCGGGCGTGCGCGTCACGGAGCGTCTCGGCCGGCGGCCACCACGGCTCGACGCGTCGCAGCATCGCCGCCGTGGGCTCCTTGGCGTCCTGCGCCATGGGATGTGACGACCCGTTGAACAGGTCGCCGGCGTCGAACGCGCCCCACGAGCCGGCGCGGGGATGCACGCGCAGGCGGACGACCGCGGCCTGGTCGGCGGTGGGCTGCTCGAGGAACGTGACGATCAGCGACCACGAGAAGGTCGTCTCGCGGACGCGCTGCGGGGCGGCGGAGGGGGAGGGGGAGACGTACGACTGGCGCTGCGGGGTCGTGGCCGCTGCCGGCGCGTCGACCTCGAGGGCGCGCAGGAACGCCGCGATGGACGCCTGCCCCGCGCCGGCGTTGGGGCCGATCGCGGCGCCGGCGTTCTGCAGCTGGTTGAGCTCGGTGGCGTCGGGGGAGCCCAGCGCCCCCCGCGCCATGATGCGCAGCGCCAGGATGGCTGGCGTGGCCCAGGCGCGGACGCTCCGGTCGGCGGACATGACGCGGATGCCCTGGCTGAGCGGGCCGATCGCCTCGTTGGCGGTGGCGCTCTGGTCGCCGTCCGGAGCGTGGAACACGAACCGGGAATCGGCGGGATCCTCGGCCGTGACGAACTCCACGGGAAAGCGCAGCAGCTGGCGCAGATCCGCGGACGTGGGCATCCCTTGATTGTCGCGCACCCACCCAAGGAGCACTCGTCGAGGTCGGGTGGTGAAGGTCACGGGTGCTGTTCGAGATGCAGCGCGACCGGCCCGGCGGCACGCTGGGGACGTGCCGCCCCCGTCCAAGACCTGTGTCGCGTGCGGTCGCACGATCGAGTGGCGCAAGAAGTGGGAGCGCGACTGGGAGTCGGTCCGCTACTGCAGCTCGGCCTGCCGCAGGAGGGGTGTGTCGGCCCAGGACCTTGACCTGGAGCGCCGGATCATCGCGATGCTCGCCGGCCGCGCCCGGTCGTCGTCGATCTGTCCGTCCGACGTCGCGCGGGAGGTGTCGCCGGACAACTGGAGGCCGCTGATGGAGCCGGTCCGCCGCGCCGCCCGACGTCTGGTCGACCGTGGGGAGGTCGAGATCACCCAGGCGGGGTCGGTCGTCGACCCGTCGACCGCGAAGGGCCCGATCCGCATCCGCCTGCCGCGGTGACCCTCGCTCGTCCAGCTGGACGGGACGTGACGAGCGCGTGAGCCCCCGGCGAACAAGACCGGGAGTGTCCGACCTGTCTGCTTGAGTCAGGGCATGGACGCAGACGAGCCGGGATGGCCCATGATCGACGACTTCTTCCGCGGCCTGGCGGACGGGCGCAAGCCGGAGACGTGCCGACGCTACGCCCGGGCCCGTCTGCGGCTCTACGACTTCCTGGACGTGGACGACATGTCGCGGTGGCTCACGGACGCCGAGGTCACGCTGCTGGCGGCTGAGCGGGAGTTCGACCGGGATGCAGCGCTGATGCGGGTGTTCGGCGTCGAGGGGCTGCTCCGCCGTCTGCCGGGGTCGGTCTCCGAGGCGGTGCTGCCGTCGACGGCGGCCGAGGCGCGCATGCAGGTCAGCGTGACCGCCCGCCTGCTCAAGCACCTGCGCCAGCACCGGTGGGTGGACCGGACGATGGCGCGATCGTTCCGTGAGGCCACGTCGGCGGTGAACCGGGCCCGGATCGACCTCGACTGCCGGCTCGCCGGCCGTCCGCCTCTGCCTTGGGACGAGATCGGCGCCCGATTCCGGCAGCAGCCCGGCACCCAGTGGTGATATGATTGAAGCATCAACTACGTCAGGACCACCATGGCCACGTACTCGCTCTCCGACCTCGACAACCGCCTCACGCCCAGTGAGCTGATGCCGGTCATGTTCGTCGGGCACGGCAACCCGATGAATGCGATCTCCGACAACTCCTACACGCGCACCTGGCACGCACTCGGCGAACAGCTGCCCGTGGCGCAGGCGATCGTCGTGGTGAGTGCGCACTGGCTGACTCCGGGCAGCACCCACATCACCGACGCGCCCCGCAACCAGATCATCTATGACTTCGGTGGGTTCCCCGCCGAGCTGTCGCGCGTGCAGTACGACACCGTCGGCGACGAGGACGTCGCCAAGCTCCTGGCGCGCCAGCTGGTGGAGTACGAGGCCGAGCTCGACAAGCAGTGGGGCCTCGACCACGGCACCTGGAGCGTGCTCAAACACCTCGCGCCCGCCCCCGACGTCCCCGTCCTGCAGATCAGCATCGACTACGCGATGCCGCTGCCCCGGCTCTACGACCTCTACCGGCAGCTGCGGGCCATGCGCCGTCGCGGCGTCATCTTCATCGGCAGCGGCAACATCGTGCACGCCCTCGGCCGGGCCAAGTGGGACGGTGGCGGCGCGTGGGACTGGGCGGAGCAGTTCGATGCCGACACGGCGGTGGCGCTGCGCGACCGCGAGGTAGGCAAGCTGCTCAACCCCTACGGCACCTGGGCCGAGGCGCGCATCGCGGTGCCGACCGACGACCACTACCGGCCGATGGTCGCGGCCCTCAGCCTGCTCGAGGACGGCGAGGACATCCGCTTCTTCAACAGCTCGATCGACATGGGATCGATCGGCATGCGGTCGTTCGTCTCGGTCTGACCCACGACAGGGTGTCCACCCACTACGGTCGCGGCATGACGACTGCGACGATCACGCACATCGGTGGGCCGACGGCCCTGATCGAGGTCGGCGGGTGGCGCATCCTCACCGATCCCACCTTCGACCCGCCCGGTCGGCGGTACTTCTTCGGATGGGGCACCACCTCGCGCAAGCTGGTCGGTCCGTCGATCGCGCCGGACGACCTGGGGGCGATCGACGCGGTGCTGGTCAGTCACCACCATCACGGCGACAACCTCGACCCGTCCGGTCAGGCGCTCCTGCCACGGTGGGGCACGACGCTCACGACGGTGAAGGGCGCGCGGGCGATCGGCCACGGTGCGATCGGCCTGTCGGCCTGGGATACCCACACCCTCGAGGCGCCGGGCAGGGACACCATCACGGTGACGGCGACACCGTGCCGCCACGGCCCGGCCGGCAGCGAGCCGATCACCGGACCGGTGATCGGCTTCACCCTCGCCTGGCCCGGGCAGGAGCACGGCCAGCTCTGGATGACCGGCGACACCGTGCTCTACCCGGGCCTGCGTGAGGTCGCTGACCGCCTCGACGTCGGCAGCGTGCTCCTGCACCTCGGGGCGGTGAAGTTCCGCTACCTGTCCGCCGGGCTCCGCTACACGATGGACGCCCGGGAGGCCGTGCAGCTGCTCGACCTGATCGAGCCGGCGAACATCGTCCCGGTGCACTACGAGGGGTGGTCGCACTTCACCCAGGACCGCGGACCGGCGGAGCAGGTGCTGGCCGCCTCGGCCCACGCCGACCGCATCACCTGGGTCGATCCGGGGGAGTCCACGACGATCTCCGTCTGAGCGTCACCGGGCTCGCAGCACCCGCCGGGGTGGTCGCGAACCGTGCGCCCGACGTTGCAGGCCTCGAAGAAGTCGGCCATCCCGCTCGCCTACTCCTGCGCGGTCGCCGCGTGTGCCGTCGCCCGTGTAGGCGCCGATGTCGACGGTGGGGACGCTGAAGCTCATGGATTCTCCTGGCGGGTGCGAAGGCGGGTCCTACACCGCGAGGAGGTGTCCGCTCTCAGGTCCAGGGATCGGGACAGCTGTCTGTTGAACTCTCGCGACGACCGCAGCCTAGCGACGACGTGCTCCGTCGGTGCGATGACGCAGGCGTGGTCACTTCGAGCCATCTTCGGGTGAACGCCTGTCACGAAGTGGTGCGAACACCGAGGATGAGGCGTTGACACGACCCAGGGAGATCCATGAACCGCACCACCGTCACCGCCACCCTCGCCACCGGCATGACGCTCGCGCTCGGCGCCGTGACGATGGCCTCGTCCGCCGAGGCCGTGACGCCGAAGAAGTACCAGAACTGCACCAAGCTCAACAAGGACTACGCCCACGGTGTCGGCAAGCCGGGCGCGCGCGACAAGACGTCCGGCACGCCCGTCACGAGCTTCAAGGTCAGCAAGAAGGTCTACGTCCTCAACCGGGTGAGCGACCGCGACAAGGACGGCATCGCCTGCGAGAAGAAGTGATGCGCCGGTCGCGACGCCGTGCGTCGATGTGCGGCTGGACGGTCGCGACGCTCACCGTCGCGACCGTCGCGACCGTCGCGACCGTCGCGATCGTCGCGTGGCAGCCGGTGGCGACCGTCGCCAGCGCCAGCGCCACCGCCGGACGTCAGACGGCCCTGTCGGCCCTCGAGAAGCTGCCGGTCAAGGGACGTGCGCCCATGACCGGGTACGGGCGGGCCCAGTTCGGGCAGGCGTGGCGCGACCTCGACCGCAATGGCTGCGACCAGCGCAACGACGTCCTGCGGCGTGATCTGCGGGACATCACCCTCAAGGCCGGAACCCGTGGTTGCCTGGTGCTGAGCGGCACCCTCACCTCGCCCTACTCGGGGCAGCGCATCGCGTTCGTGCGCGGGACGAGCACGTCCAGGACGGTGCAGATCGACCACGTCGTCGCCCTCAGCGACGCGTGGCAGAAGGGTGCCCAGTCGTGGTCGACCGGCCGGCGGGAGCGGTTCGCGAACGACGTGCTGGAGCTGCGGGCGACCGACGGCCGGACCAATGCGTCCAAGGGAGGTCGGGACGCCGCCTCGTGGCTGCCGCCGCGCCAGCAGTTCCGCTGCGGCTACGTCGCCCGTCAGATCGCGGTCAAGCGGGCCTACGAGCTGTGGGTGACCCCCGCTGAGCGGGACGCCATGGCTCGCGTGCTGCGCCGCTGCCCGGACCAGGGCCTGCCGCGGCGGTACGCCATCGCGCTCGGTGGCGGGCCGGAGGTCGCCCCCGCCCCCGCCCCCGCCCCCGCCGCGCCGCAACCGCTCGTCGGCCAGCCCACGTCGTACGCGAACTGCGACGCCGTCCGCGCTGCCGGCCGGGCGCCGATCCGGGTCGGCGATCCGGGATACGGCCGCCATCTCGACCGCGACGGCGATGGCGTCGGTTGCGAGTAGCCACGTCCTTGGCGGGGTCTGGACACTGAAGGGGTGAGTCGCACCGCCCGCCCGTACGCCGTCCTCGCGGTCCTGGCCGTCAGCGTCCTCGTGGGCCTTCTGCTCACCCGGACCGTCGACCGAGGCGGCGTCGCATCACCTGCCGCCGAGGTGCCACCGGTGGCGGTCACCCCGACGGCCGAGGAGATGCGGGCCGTCTCGCGAGCGACCGGGATCCCCGGCCGCGCACTGGCGGCGTACGTCGCGGCGGCGCAGACTGCTGGGGACGAGGTGCCCACGTGCCGCATCGCCTGGAACACCCTGGCAGGCATCGGCTCCTCCGAGAGCAGCCACGGAGCCTTCGGCGGCGCGTCGCTCGATGCCGCGGGGCTGGCCTCGCCGCTGATCATCGGTGTCCCGCTCGACGGCACGGGCGGCAACCGGGCGATCGACGACACCGACGGCGGTGAGCTCGACGGCGACACCCGATGGGACCGGGCCGTCGGACCGATGCAGTTCATCCCCACGACGTGGGCCGCCTGGGGCGCCGACGGGGACGGGGACGGACGCCGAGACCCCCACGACATCGACGACGCCGCCCTCGCCGCGGCGCTCTACCTCTGTGACGCCGGCGACGACCTCAGCGCCTCGGATGGCTGGTCGAAGGCCGTGCTGACCTACAACAACAGTGGCGCGTACGCCCGCAAGGTCGCGCGGACCGCCACCACGTACGCGGAAGTGGCCTGACCTGACGCACCGGGCCGCGCGACGGCATGTGAGGGTGGCGCGGTGACTGATCACGCCTTCTCGCCAGCCGACCGCGACGCCGTCTACCGGGTCATCGCCGAGCGACGGGACATGCGGCACTTCGCCGGCGGCACCGTGCCGGAGGAGGCCCTGGCCCGAATGCTGACGGCCGCCCACCAGGCGCCCAGCGTCGGCCTGATGCAGCCCTGGCGCTTCATCCGCATCCTGGACGCTCGGCTGCGGGTCGACATCCACGCCGTCGTCGAGGCCGAGCGCATCCGCACCGCCGAGGCCCTCGGTGAACGGTCGGACGAGTTCATGCAGCTCAAGGTCGAGGGTGTGCTGACCTGCGCGGAGCTGCTCGTCGTCGCGCTCGGCGACGACCGGGACCGGCACGTGTTCGGGCGGCGCACGATGCCGGAGATGGATCTGGCCTCGGCCTCGTGCGCGATCCAGAACCTGTGGCTCGCCGCGCGGGCGGAGGGCCTCGGCATGGGATGGGTGTCCCTGTTCGAGCCGGACGACATCGCCGGCCTGCTGGCGATGCCCGCAGGCAGCTCGCCGATCGCCGTGCTGTGCCTCGGGCCGGTCGACGAGTTCTACCCGCGACCGATGCTTGAGCAGGAGGGCTGGGCCACCCGCCGGCCGCTCGACGAGCTGCTGACGGTCGACGGCTGGGGTCCGCGCATCACGTGAGCGTGGTCAGTCGACCGACATCTCACCCATCTGGTTCCAGCCGTCCTGGTCGACGGTCTGGCTCACGATCTGCGGCGTCGCCGCGAGCGCCTGGGGCAGGTCGGCCATCGCGGCCTTGAAGTGGTCGCTGGTCACGTGAGCCTCGGCGGCACCGTCATCGAACGCCTCGACCAGCAGGAACTCGTTCGGGTCGTCGACGCTGCGCGACCAGTCGAACCAGCGGTTGCCCGGCTCGGCGCGGGTCGCCTCGGTGAACGGACGGGCCAGCTCGAGCCACCGCTCGGTCCACTCCGGCTTGGTGCGGAACTTGACGACGATGAAGATCATTCTGGCGTCGCCTCGGCGGCCTCCTGGGCAGCGACCTGGCGCTTGACCTCGTCCATGTCGAGGTCGCGGACGCCCTGGATGATCTGCTCGAGCCCGGCAGCCGGCAGCGCACCCGGCTGGGAGAACACGAGGACGCCGTCGCGGAATGCCATCAGGGTCGGTATCGAGGTGATCTGCGCGGCGGCGGCGAGCTGCTGCTGGTCCTCGGTGTCGATCTTGCCGAAGACCACGTCCTGGTGCTTCTCGCTGGCGGCCTCGAACACGGGGGCGAACTGGCGGCAGGGGCCGCACCAGGAGGCCCACCAGTCGACGAGAGTGATGCCCTCGCCTCCGATGACGTCATCGATCGAATCCTGGGTCAGGGTGACGGTGCTCATGTACTACCTCTCGTGGGACGACTCCGTACGTCAACGTCAACCGTACGAGGCTCTCTGACATTCCGCACCGCGCAACCGTCATAGCCGGCGGTGGCCTGACTCTGCACGGATGAATGACCGTGATCGCGGAATCGATCGACATTGGGGGAGAGGTTTGATCGCATCGTGAAGTACGACCGGCCCGTGTGGCAGATCATGCATGCCTGCGCTGACGCGATGCCGGCGGTCTTCCGCTACGGCGACGTGCGCGACTGGTTCGACGGGCACTTTCCGGACGTCACCGAGTCGACGGTCCGCGCCCACCTGATCGGCCTGACCGAGGGCGGACGGGCCAAGCACCCGCAGTTCGCGCAGCGCTCACCGGTGTTCCGGCGGGTCGCGCGAGGTGAGTACTCGGCGATCCCGTTCGCCGAGCGTGGTGAGCAGCCCGACGTGGCGGCGCCCGCGGAGTCCGCCGACGAGCCGGAGCCCGTCGAGGGGGTGGTCGACCTCGCGACACCGGCCACCGGACATCGCGTGCCGAAGCTGCGTGACGCCACGACGGCACCTGCTCCCGACATCATCCTGCTGGGCAGCCTGGGGGAGCGGGTCAACGTGCCGGCGCCCGCCAAGGAGGTGTTCCGCGAGGTCGCGTTCCAGCTCGGTCGCCTCGACGCCGAGATCAGCGGCAGCCAGTGGTTCGTCCTGTCCGCCGAGCACGGTCTCGTCGCGCCCAACGAGTGGATGTCGCCCGACCTGCGCACGCTCGACGACATGGACGTCGACTACCGGGCCGCCTGGGCGTCGTGGGTCGTCACACGGCTGCAGTCGCTCGTCGGCCCGGTCGACGGCCTCAGCGTCCGGGTCGATGCCCCCGACCTGATCGTGGGTCCGTTGTTCGCCGACCTCCAGGCGGCAGGGGCCGTGATCTCGTCGGGCGGCGTCGTCGTCGACCCGCCGGCCGCGGCCGCCCCGCGAGCGGTGTGGGCCCCCGGGCGCGACACCGACGTCTCTGCGGCCGTGGTGCCGGCAGTCGTCCGCCGATCCGCGGCGGGCCGACACCTGGCCGACCCCGTCAACGCCGTCCGAGCCAGCGGCGTGGCGATGCTGCCGCAGTCGCCCGGTCTCTACGGCTGGGTCATCGACCGGGCCGGCGCCCGGATGCTCAACCGGTGCCTCCAGCTCCCGGTCCGGCCGGGCCTGGTGTTCGTCGGCCAGGTGGGCGGCTCGAGCTGGCACTCGTTGGTCGACCCGGTGCTCAACCTGCGTGACCACATCGATCGCGTGCAGCTGAACGGACGCACGCGCGCGTCCACGTTCCGCATGACGCTGGCGACCGTCCTGCGCGAGCACCTCGGCATGACCTCGATCGAGGACCGGCTGCTGACCGACTGGATGCTCGAGCACCTGTCGGTCGCCGTGTGGACGACCGATGACATCGACAGCCTGCACAAGGTGCTGCAGCTCGTGGTCGGCGAGCTCGATCCGCCGCTCAACGTCGACCACCTGCCGGCCACCGAGTACCGGGCGCGGCTCCAGCAGATGCGGGCCGCGCCGGCGTGATGGTGGCGGCTTGGCCGCCATGGGCATGATCGGTGCATGGAGCGCCGAACTCTGCTGACAGGCCTGATGGCCGCCGCGTGCACCGTGACCGTCGCGGGCTGCAGCCGCGGTGGTGACGACGGCCCCGCCCCGTCTCCGCCCGGCACCGCGGGCACGCCGTCCACCGACGTCCCGGCGGCGACCGGCGTGCCGACGGCGGGCACTCCCCGGATCGCGTCGACGATCGCGACCGGTCTCAACGTGCCGTGGGGCATCGCCTTCCTGGCCAGCGGCGACGCCCTGGTGTCGCAGCGCGACGAGGGGACCATCGTGCGCATCAGCACCGACGGCACGGTCACGCCCCTCGGATCGGTGCCCGGCTCGTCGGGACGTCCTGGCGGCGAGGGCGGCCTGCTCGGCATCGCGATCGCGCCGGGTGACGAGAGTCGGCTGTTCGCGTACGTCACGACCGCCACCGACGACCGCGTCGTGCGGATGTCCCTGTCCGGTGATGCGCTCGGCGCGCCGCAGGAGATCCTGACCGGCATCCCCATCGGATCGCGGCACCACGGCGGCCGCCTGGTGTTCGACGCCTCCGGCGCACTCTTCGTGTCGACCGGCGACGCCGGCGACGGCCGGCTGGCACAGGACCGTGACTCCCTCGCGGGCAAGGTGCTGCGCATCGACCAGGACGGCAGGGCGATGGCCGACAACCCGTTCGGCAACCGCACCTGGTCCTACGGGCACCGCAACATCGAGGGCCTCGCCCTCGACGCCGAGGGACGCCTCTGGGCCGCCGAGTTCGGGGAGAAGACCGCCGACGAGCTCAACCTCATCGAGCGTGGCGGCAACTACGGCTGGCCGGGCGTCGAGGGCAAGGGCGGCGGCGACGACCTCATCGACCCCGTGGTCACGTGGGGCACCGACGAGTGCTCGCCGGCCGGGGTGGCCGTCACCGGCTCGACCGCCTTCGTCGGTGCCCTGCAGGGGCAGTGCCTCTTCGCGGTGCCGCTCGACGGCACCGCGGCCGGCAAGCCGGTCGCGTACTTCTCCGGCGACCACGGGCGCATCCGCAGCGTGGCCGTCGCGCCGGACGGCGCCCTGTGGATGACGACGAGCAACACCGACGGACGCGGCGACCCCGCAGCCGAGGACGATCGGATCTTCCGGGTCACCGTCTGACACACAGGCCCCGGGGCGAGGAACGCTCCGAGGCCTGTGTGTCGGTGATGAGCTCGTGGTCGATCAGAGGGGACGGCTAGCCGTCCCCGGTTCGTCCGGGCTCGTGGTCGATCAGAGGGGACGGCAAGCCGTCCCCGGTTCGTCCGGGTTCGTGGTCCATCAGAGGGGACGGATGTTGGCGGCCTGCAGGCCCCTCTGGCCCTGCTCTACGTCGAACTCGACCTTCTGGTTCTCGTCGAGCGAGCGGTAGCCGCTCGACTGGATGGTCGAGAAGTACTCATCCATTCGTGTGGCCCAACGTCGTGCAACTGCCGAAAAGCCTAGGGCACCGAAGGGCGTATCCGAGGGGATGCCGCCGCCCGGTGTGCAACTTCTGTGTGAACTCGCGGGCGGCGTCAGCTGTGGCTAGCGGTTGCCGAAGACCTGGGAGACGTACCAGACGCCGTTCTTGGCACGGACGGCTGACACTCCGACCAGGCGTGATTTGGGAGCGCTCATGTTGGCCGCGTGTGCCGGCGACTTCGACCAGGCCCGGACGACCTTCGTGCCGGACGGGAACCGGGAGGCGATGTTCTCCGAGGCGCCTCGCAGCCCGCAGCTCCTCAAGATCTTCATCAGCCTGCCGCTGCGGTGCTGGAGGGTGTTGTTCGCGGCCATCCACTTCGCCTGGCCGGTGGCCCAGCGGTCGAGGCACGCCTGCTTCTTGACGGGGGTCAGCCCTTTGTCGACCCGGTAGGAGTTGGTCGATTCGATGACCTGTGTGCGGTAGGTCGACGAGGTGACGGCAGACGCCGGTGCGATCGCGATGAAGGACAGCATCGCGACGAGAGCCAGCACCCGAGCGGTGGCTTTCAGTGTGTGAGTCATGAGACGAGCGTAGGGGCGAGAAAGGCTGTCGGACGAGAAATGCCACCACAAAGATTTATTCGGGACAGAGCGGCGGCGCGACGATCGCTCCGGCGCTCGTGCTAGTTCGAAAGAACTAGGTCGTTATAGTCACATCGAACCAAAGTCAAGACTGCCGTTCGGTCTGAAAGTTCCCTAAGTTGTCGTGAGTTGCGTCGAGCGCACCTCACGAGGGCGCGCCCGTTGGTGGCTGGGCGACCGCCCGGCCGCTCGTTCGAAGATTGACACAAGGGGGAACAGTGAAGCGTGTGACATCTGGCCTCGTAGGCCTCACACTCGCCGCCTCGCTCGGGATGGCGTACGCATCTCCGGGATCAGCGGCACCGGCACCACCGACCAGCAGCCAGGACCAGCCGACCAAGGTCGGCAAGGACGATCTGTCGAACCCCCTCGAGGACAAGCGCCGCGCCCTGCGCGAGAACGCCGTCACCTCCGTCATCAACGGCGACGCCACCGCCGTGCAGAAGAACGGCACGTCGGTCGTCAAGGTCGGCAAGGGCTACAGCCCGGCCGACGCTGCCGCGCTGGCCAACAAGAAGGCCACCAAGGGCCAGATCAAGGCGATCCAGGGCAAGACGCCGAAGGACCAGTACGTCGAGCTCTCGCAGGAGCGCGCCGACAAGATCTTCGTGATCCTCGCCGAGTTCGGCGACCAGCGTCACCCCGACTTCCCCGACCAGGACACCGACCCGTCGGTGCCCGGTCCGGCGACGTTCGACGGCCCGTTGCGCAACAAGATCCCCGAGCCCGACCGCACGAAGGACAACTCGACGATCTGGCAGGCCGACTACAGCCGTCAGCACTACCAGGACCTGTACTTCGGCCAGGGCAAGGACCAGGAGTCGGTGAAGACCTACTACGAGACGCAGTCGTCGGGCCGCTACACGGTCGACGGTCAGGTCCAGGACTGGGTCAAGGTGCCCTACAACGAGGCCCGCTACGGCCGCGACGAGTCGTACCGCACGGTCTGGAACCTCATCGAGGACTCCCTGACCGCGTGGGTCGCCGACCAGAAGAAGGCCGGCCAGACGGACGCGCAGATCGCGGCGACCATCGCCACGTACGACAAGTACGACCGCTACGACTTCGACGGAGACGGCGACTTCAACGAGCCGGACGGCTACCTCGACCACTTCCAGATCGTCCACGCCGGCGGCGACGAGGCCGACGGTGATCCGCAGCAGGGCGAGGACGCCATCTGGTCGCACCGCTGGTACGCCTTCGGGACCGATGCAGGTCTCACCGGGCCGTCGCAGAACAAGCTCGGCGGCACCCAGGTCGGCACCACCGGCATCTGGGTCGGCGACTACACCGCCCAGCCGGAGAACGGCGGCCTGTCGGTCTTCGTCCACGAGTACGGCCACGACCTCGGCCTGCCCGACGACTACGACACGAGCGGCGGCGGCGACAACAGCAGCGAGTACTGGACCCTGATGGCGCAGAGCCGGCTCAACGGCAAGGGCGAGGCGCTCGGGACACGCCCGGGTGACCTCGGCGCGTGGAACAAGCTGCAGCTCGGCTGGCTCGACTACGAGACCATCGGCACCCAGCAGAAGAAGACGCTCGAGCTCGGCCCGCAGGAGTACAACACCAAGAAGGCCCAGGCCGCCGTGGTGGTGCTCCCGAAGAAGGAGGTCACCAAGGACCTCGGCGCTCCCGCCTCGGGGACGAAGCAGTTCTTCTCCGGGTCGGCCGACGACCTCAGCAACACGATGACGACCGACGTCGACCTGACCGGCAGGACCGGGGGAGTGCTGGCCGCCAAGGTCCGCTACTCGATCGAGGCCGGCTACGACTACGCCTACGTGCAGGCGTCCACCGACGGTGGCTCGACCTGGGCGTCGCTCGACGGCACGATCGGCGGCACGGCCATCCCGGACGACGCCTCCGGCTCGGCGGCGATCGACGGCGTGCAGGACACCTGGGCCGACCTGGTCGTGCCGCTCGGGGCCTATGACGGCCAGAAGATCAAGCTGCGCTTCCTCTACAGGACCGACGGCGGCGTGTCCGAGGCGGGACTGTTCGTCGACGATCTCACCGTCAAGGTAGGCGGCGGAGAGACGCTGCTGACCGACGGCGCCGAGGCCGGCGGTCCGACGTGGACGTACGACGGCTTCTCGGTCGTCGGTGCATCCTCGACCGAGCTGTTCGACAACTACTACATCGCGGGTCACCGGTCGTACGTCTCGTACGACAAGTACCTCACCACCGGCCCGTACAACTTCGGCTTCGCCACCACCAAGCCGGACTTCGTCGAGCACTACTCGTACGGCCACGGCCTGCTGATCTCCTACTGGGACACCTCCGCACAGGACAACAACACCAACGTGCACCCCGGTACGGGCCGCAACCTGATCATCGACGCCAACCCGTTGCCGATCACCAACATCGTGACGGGCGCCCCGTGGCGAGCACGCGTGCAGATGTACGACGCGCCGTTCTCCCTGCACACGGCTGACTCGTTCACGCTGCACACGGGCGGCAAGCCCAGCTACATCCGTGGCCAGGCTGCCAAGCCCGTGTTCGACGACACCAAGAAGTACTGGTTCGCCGAGCTGCCCAACCACGGAGTGAAGCTGCCGGCCGCCGGCGTCAAGGTTCGCGTCCTGGAGGAGAAGGGCACGTCACTGAAGGTCACGTTCAACTAGACCTTCACCACGATCGGAGGGGCGTCCATCAGGGGGTGGGCGCCTCTCCTCCGCGAAGGGGATCCGTGCCGGGGGGCGCGGGTCCCCTTCTGCATGCCGCCGCATGCCGGGGCCGGGGATCAGCGGGCGTTGACGACTTCGTCGATCGCGCCGGAGGCTCCGCCGAACTCGTCGGCGATCTCACCCTCGACGTCGTCGATGTCGGGGGCGTGGTGACCGTCTTCGTCCAGACCGGCGTCGGCTGCGGCGAGCAGACGGTGCCCGCTGGCCAGGACGACGATGGCGACGAGCACGGTGCCCGAGGCCAGCGCGAACGGCACGTGGACGTTCAGGTGCGCGACGAGCTGGCCCGCCGCGAACGGGGCCAGGCCGCCGCCGATGAACCGCACGAAGCCGTAGGCCGCGGAGGCCACGGGACGCTCGACCGGCGAGACGATCATGACGGCCTGGGTCATCAGGGTGTTGTTGATGCCGATGAAGATGCCGGCAGCGATGACGGCGCCCACCATGAGCGTCTGGTTGGTCGGGCTGATGGCCATGACGCCGAGGTCGACGGCGAACAGTGCCAGCGACCCGTACAGCGAGACAGCGGTGCCGAATCGGCGCTGCAGCCACGGTGCTCCGATGACGGAGAAGAACGCGACGAGGATGCCCCAGCAGAAGAACACCCAGCCGAGGTCGGTGATGGACAGGTCCATCGGGAACGGCGCGTAGCCGAGCATCGTGAAGAAGCCCCAGTTGTAGAGCAGGGCGGTGACGCTCATGGTGAGCAGGCCGCGGTGGGTCAGCGCGCGCAGCGGAGCGCTCAGCGCCGTGGGGCGGTCGGGCTTCGGGGTGGCGGGCAGCAGGAAGAACGTCGCCACGAGGGCGATCGACATCAGCACGGCCACTCCGTAGAAGGGCCCGCGCCAGCTGATGTTGCCCAGCACGCTGCCGACGAGCGGTCCGGCGGCGATGCCGAGACCGAGCGCCGCCTCGTACAGGATGATCGCGCCGGCGAACCCGCCCCGGGCGCTCGCGACGATCGCGGCGAGGGAGGTGGCGATGAACAGGGCGTTGCCGAGCCCCCATCCCGCGCGGAACGCGACGATGCCGGAGATCGTGTCGGTGGACCCGGCCAGCGCGGCGAAGACCACGATGATGACGAGGCCGGTCAGCAAGGTGCGCTTGGCGCCCAGACGGCTCGAGACCCAGTTGGTCGCCAGCATCGCGACGGCCGTGACGACCAGATAGCTCGTGAACAGCAGCGTCACCTGGCTCTCGGTGGCGTCGAGCTGGGTCTTGAGCGCGGGCAGGATGGGATCGACCAGGCCGATGCCCATGAAGGAGATGACGCAGGCGAAGGCGACGGCGTAGACCGCCTTCGGCTGCTCGAACAGGTGGGCGTCAGTGGATGACATGGGACTCCGTCAGGTGAGTGAGGGCGGGGGTGGCCGCCGCGAGGAGCGCGCGGTCGTAGGACGACAGCTGGAGCAGCCGCTCCGTGATCACCGCGTCATGGCTCTGCCGGCGGGCACCGAGCTCCTTGGACCCGACCGGCGTGATCGCGATGAGCGTGGCGCGACCGTCGAGCGGATCCGCGTCGCGCGTGACCAGGCCCGAGGCTTCGAGCCGCTGCACCAGTCCAGACATCGCGGGCTGCGTGACCGACTCGTGGTCGGCCAGCACCGTGATGCGCTGGGGACCGCTGCGCTCGAGCACGGACAGGGTCGCCGCTGCAGTGCGGCTCAGCGAGTCCTGCGGCGCGTCCCGCACCAGGGACAGGGCGAACTCGCGCAGCACGGCGGTGAGCTGTTCGATATGAGGTTGCGTCATGCAACCAAATATATCAGGTCACGATGTATGTGACGTGCCGGGTGTCGTGGACGCCGTCGGTCAGCGGCGGGTCGCCACGCGCTGCAGTCCGTAGGCGGCCGCACCGGCAGCGACCACGGCGAGCCCGCCCAGCACGGTGGTCATGGGCAGCGAACCGGCCAGGACCAGGCAGCCGGCCAGACCCAGCGCGGCCGTGCCGCGGACCAGCAGGGGGGCCGCCAGGGTGAGCGCGGCGGCGTTGGCGACGGCGTAGTAGACCAGGACGCAGAACGACGAGAACGCGATGCTGGTCGCCAGCTCGCCGGTCATGACCAGGACGGCGGCGATGCCGCCGGCTGCGGCCTCCGCGACGTACGGCACCCGGTGCCGCTCGCCCACGAGCGCGAGCTGGCGGGGCAGGTGGCCGTCGCGGGCCATCGCGAGCGTCGTGCGAGAGACGCCGAGCAGCAGCGACAGCAGCGCCCCGCCGGCGGCGAGGGCCGCCGCGGCGACGACGAACGGCACCAGGGCAGAGGCATCAGCGACGTCGAGGGCGGTGACGAACGGTCGGTCGGAGCTCGCCAGCCGCGCGGGCCCGAGCACGTGCAGCAGGGCAAGGGCCGATGCCGCGTAGAGCGTGACCACGACGACCACGGAGATGGTGATCGCGCGCGGGATCGTGCGGGACGGGTCGCGGACCTCCTCGCCGAGGGTGGCCAGACGCGCATAGCCGGCGAAGGCGAAGAAGAGGAGGCCGGCGGCCTCGAGCACGCCGCCTGTGGTGATGGCGTCGCCGGCCCGGGCGTCGCCCGACGGGGACGACCAGAGCGTCGCGACGACGACCGCCACCACGACGAGGACCACCGAGACGACGACGATGCCGGCGACCACCGACTTCTGCACGCCGCACAGGTTGACCACCGTGAGCGCGAGGACCACCCCGACCGCGACGGGTCGGGCGTGCTCGGGCCACGCGTAGGCGCCGATGGCGGTGGCCATGGCGGCGCACGAGGCGAGCTTGCCGACCACGAACGACCAGCCGGCGAGATGTCCCCAGAAGGGTCCGAGCCGCTCGCGTCCATAGACGTAGGTGCCGCCGGCGACCGGATGGAGCCGGGCCAGGCGAGCGGAGGAGGTGGCGTTGCAGACGGCGACGACGGCCGCGATCGTCAGCGCAACCGGCAGGCCGTCACCAGCGGCATCCACCGCCGGCGCGAAGACCACGAACAGGCCGGCGCCCACCATCGAGCTCACGCCGACCGAGGTGGCACCGACCAGGCCGATGCGTCGTTCGAGGGTGCCGGTCATCGTCAGAGGTCGTAGTCGACGACCAGCGGCGCGTGGTCGGACCAGCGTTCGGCCCAGCTCTCGGCCCGGTCGACCGTTGCCGTCCGCGCCGTGGCGGCCAGCTCGGGGGTGGCGATCTGGTAGTCGATGCGCCACCCGGTGTCGGTGTCGAACGCCTGGCCACGCATCGACCACCAGGTGTAGGGCCCCGGCACCTCGCCGGCCACGGTCCGGTGCACGTCGACCCAGCCGAGATCGCCGAAGAACCGGTCGAAGTAGGCGCGCTCCTCGGGCAGGAACCCGGCCTTCTTCTGGTTGGCCTTCCAGTTCTTGATGTCGAGCGGCGTGTGGCCGACGTTGAGGTCGCCCGTGACGACCGCGTGGTTGCCGGTGGCCCGGATCTCGGCCAGGCGCGTCGCCATCTGCTCGAGGAAGCGGTACTTCTCCTGCTGCCGCGGGGTGCCGGCCTCGCCCGAGTGGACGTAGGCGGACACGGCCGTCAATGTCGAGCCGTCGGCCAGCGGGATGTCGGCCTCGATCCAGCGTCCGGAGTCGTCGAAGAAGTCGTCGCCGTTGCCGACGCGGTGCGCGGCTGGTGCGGTGCGACTCAGCACGGCCACCCCGGCGCGGCCCTTGGCGGCAGCCTCGGTGTGGACGACGTGGTAGCCGGAGCCGTCGAGGATCTCGCGCACGATGTCGTCGGGCGCGCGGACCTCCTGCAGCGTCACGACATCGGCGCCACGGTCGACGAGCCACTCGCCCAGACCCGACGACTGTCCGCGCGTCTTGTTGAAGGCGGCACGGATGCCGTTGACGTTGACGGTCGCGATGCGGAGCACGTGCCTCACCCTAACGGGCGTCGCCGACTCCCATCAGGTGGCCGCGAGGAGGCTCGTGACGACCGCGACCAACGCCGGAAGTCCCTGGATCGTGGCGGCCCGTGCGTACGAGCGACCCGTCGAGATCAGCACCAGCGAGGCGGCCAGCATGCTGCCGCACGCGAAGACGATCAGCGTCCAGCCGATCGTGTCGTGGCTCTCGGACACGATGACGACACCGATGCCCGCGAACGTCCCGACGGCGAGGAACAGGTTGTAGAACCCCTGGTTGTACGCCAGGAAGGCCGTCGTCTCCGCCTCCTCCTGCGAGGTGAGCCCGAACGTCCTCCACGTCTTCGGCTCGCGCCAGCGCAGCGACTCGAGCGTGAAGAACAGGACGTGCAGCAGGCCGGCGACGGCAGCGACCAGCAGGGCGAGGGCAGTCATGGCAGCAATCTAACCGGTGACCCACCTCACGGGCAGAATGACGGGATGACACCGCTGGGGGCCGCGCCGCACACGCCGGGGGGCGTCGTGGTGCCCGTGGATGCCGACGAGAACACGATGCTGCGCCAGATCATCGAGGCCACGCCCAACGCCATGGTGATGGTCGACTCCGCCGGCCGCATCACCCTCGTGAACACCCAGACCGAGGTGCTGTTCGGCTACACCCGCGACGAGCTGCTGTCGATGAAGGTCGAGGACCTCATCCCTGAGCGCCTGCGGCCACGGCACGAGGGCTATCGCACGGGCTTCTTCGAAGGGCCCGACCGCCGGTTGATGGGCGCCGGGCGCGAGCTGTTCGGCCGCCGCAGGGACGGCACCGAGATCCCGGTCGAGATCGGCCTCAACCCCATCCGCGTGAGGGACGAGCAGCAGGTGCTGGCGTCCGTCATTGACATCACCGAGCGTCTGCAGGTGCAGGCGATGAAGAGCGCCAAGGACGCCGACCGGCTGCGCAGCTCGATCCTGGCGAGCCTGCCGTTCAGCATCATCGCGTCCGACCCGGACGGGACGATCGTCACGGCCAACCCGGCGGCCGAGAGGCTGCTCGGGTTCGACCGCGGCGAGCTGGTCGGCTCCGACATCGGCGATCTGCGGCAGGGGGTGTCGCGTGACCTGCCGCTGCTCGCGACCCGCCCCGACGCAGTCGACGAGCGGGAGGTCGACTACTGCCGCAAGGACGGGTCGATCGTCCCGGTCAACGAGGCGATCGCGCTGATCGGCAGAGCAGAGGACGAGACCGGGGCGGGCAAGGAGGTCAGCGGTGTGCTGTCGGTCGCGTACGACATCACCCTGCGTCGCGAGGCCGAGGAGTTCGTCCGTCACCTGGCCCACTTCGACGTCCTGACCGATCTGCCGAACCGCACCCAGCTGTTCGAACGTCTCGACGAGGACCTGCGGACGGCGGTCCGCACCGGTCGGGGGGTCGTGATCGCACTGATCGACCTCGATCACTTCAAGCGTGTCAACGACGCTCTCGGTCACCACGTCGGCGACGACCTGCTGATCAAGATGGCGGCACGCCTGCGACGTCTCACCCGCCCGACGGACCTCGTGGCACGGCTGGGCGGTGACGAGTTCGTGCTGGTGCTCACCGACATCGACCGGCCCGACGAGCTGCAGCGGCGCATCGCCGCGGTCATGTCGGCGGTGTCCGAGCCGATCATCTGCTTCGGTCACGAGATCGTCGTCACCGCGAGCGTCGGACTGGCGATGTCGCCCGACGCGGGGCGTGACCCGACGACGTTGCTGCAGCACGCCGACACCGCGATGTACCACGCGAAGTCCGCGGGTCGCAACGCGTACGAGTGGTTCGCGGAGGCGATGCTCGACGAGACCAACGACAAGCTCGAGATGGCCGCTGCCCTGCGGCATGGGCTCGACCGGTACGAGATCACCGTGTCGTACCAGCCCCAGGTCTGCCTGCTCGACGGGTCGGTGGTCGGCGTGGAGGCGCTGGCGAGGTGGCGGACGCGCGACGGCCGCGACATCCCGCCCGACCGCTTCATCCCCGCGGCCGAGGACAACGGCCTGATCATCCAACTGGGCGAGTGGGTGTTGCGTCGTGCCTGCGCCGACGTCGTCGCGATGTCGGCGCAGACCGGCATCGCGCTGCGTGTGGCCGTCAACGTCTCGCCGCGGCAGTTCCACGACCGGGGGTGGCTCGACGTCGTGCGCAGCAGCCTCGAGGAGTCCGGGCTGCCACCGGACCGTCTCGACCTGGAGATCACCGAGGGCATCTTCATGGAGGACACCCACCACGTCGTCGACGTGATGAGCACCATCCGGGCGCTCGGTGTCGGCATCGTCGTGGACGACTTCGGGACGGGCTTCTCGAGCCTGGCGTACCTGACGCGGTTCACGGTCGACAAGATCAAGATCGACCGCTCGTTCGTCTCCAGCCTGGTGCCGATGAGCCCCGACGCGGCAATCATCGACATGATCATCGTGATGGCCCACGTGCTGGGCATGATGGTCGTGGCCGAGGGGGTCGAGACCGGCGAGCAGGAGACGTACCTGCGCGACCGCGGGTGCGACATCGCGCAGGGGTTCCGCTACAGCCCGGCACTCACCCCCGCCGAGCTCGTGACCTCGGTGACGTGAGGCGGTCGCCCAAGTCCCGCCGACCTTCGGCGATCAGCCGACCTGCCGGGCCGCTGCCCGTCCGGCGGCGCGGCCGCTGAACAGGCATCCGCCGAGGAACGTGCCCTCCAGCGAGTTGTAGCCGTGGACTCCGCCGCCACCGAAGCCCGCGACCTCGCCCGCCGCGTAGAGACCCTCGAGGGGCTGACCGTCGGCCCCGAGCACCTGCGAGTCGAGGTTCGTCTCCAGGCCGCCGAGGGACTTGCGGGTCAGGACGTGCAGCCGCACCGCGATGAGCGGCCCCTTCGACGGGTCGAGGATCTTGTGCGGCTTCGCGACCCGGATGAGCTTGTCGCCGCGATAGGCGCGTGCCTGTCGCATGGCAGCGACCTGGAGGTCCTTCGTGAAGTCGTTGTCCATCTCGCGGTCGCGCTCCTCGACCTGCCGTCGGACGGCGGCGACGTCGACGGGGGAGTCGGGGGTCAGACGGTTCATGCCGGCCACCAGCTCCTCGATCGTGTCGGCCACGACGAAGTCCTCGCCCTTGTCCTTGAAGGCCTCGACGGGGCTGGTCGCGCCCTTGGAGAGCCGCTCCTTGAGCAGGGTCTTGACGCTCCTGCCGGTCAGGTCGGGATTCTGTTCCTGGCCGGACAGGGCGAACTCCTTCTCGATGATCGCCTGGGTGAGCACGAACCAGGAGTGATCGTGACCGCTCTGGCGCAGCAGCTTGAGCGTCCCCAGCGTGTCGAAGCCCGGCATCCCGGGGATCGGCAACCGCTGGCCGGACCCGTCGAGCCACAGCGACGAAGGTCCGGGCAGGATGCGGATGCCGTGCATCGGCCAGATCGGGTCCCAGTTCTTGATGCCCTCGACGTAGTGCCACATGCGATCACGGTTGATGTGGCTCGCGCCGGCCTTCTCCGAGATGGCGAGCATGCGTCCGTCGACGTGCTCCGGCACGCCGGAGATCATCTGCCGCGGCGGGGTGCCGAGGCGCTCGGGCCAGTTGGCGCGGACCAGGTCGTGGTTGCCGCCGATGCCCCCGGAGGTGACGATGACGGCCTGTGCGGTGAAGGTGAAGTCACCGATGCTGGTGCGCGAGGTGGGGGCGGCGCGCTCGGCATCGGTCGGCTCGAGCACTTGGCCGCTGACGCCGGTGACAGCGCCGTTCGTGATGACCAGCTCGTCGACCTGGTGGCGGAAGGCGAACGTCACCAGGCCCCTGGCCACCCCGTCGCGCACGATGCGCTCGAACGGCTCGACGATGCCGGGGCCGGTGCCCCAGGTGATGTGGAAACGCGGGACGGAGTTGCCGTGACCGCCCGCGAGTCCGCCGCCACGCTCGGCCCAGCCGACGACCGGGAAGACGCTGTGGCCCCGCTCCTTCAGCCAGGTGCGCTTCTCGCCCGCGGCGAAGTGCACGTACGCCTCGGCCCACTGGCGAGGCCAGTGGTCCTCGTCGCGGTCGAACTGGGCGCTGCCGGCCCAGTCCTGCAGGGCGAGGTCGACCGAGTCCTTGATGCCCATCCGTCGTTGCTGCGGCGAGTCGACGAGGAAGAGCCCACCGAACGACCAGAACGCCTGACCTCCGATGCCCTGCTCGCCCTCCTGGTCGATCAGCAGGACGGTGCGGCCGGCCTCGACCAGCTCGGCGGTGGCGACGAGACCTGCGAGGCCTGCTCCGACGACGATGACATCAGCATTCATGTCGACGATCCTGTGGCAGCAGGTGCCGCACCGCAAGGAAGTACGTTGCTGATGAGCACAGTTATTGTCAGCAGATGACAACAATGGGTCGGAATGCCGTGCGCGCCCAGCTGCGCCACCAGATCGATGCGGTGGGCGACCGCGTGGTGACCGCAGTGGCCCGCGAGATACCGGCGTACGCCGAGATGGGCGAGGCCCAGAGCCGCGAGACGCGGGCCATCGCGAGGTGGGCGATCGACCGGCTCGTCGACCTCTGGGTGGACGACCTCGAGCTCACCCCGCACGACCTGCAACGGTTTCGCGGGATCGGCGTCAGCCGGGCCAACGACGGACGGCCGCTGCTCGTCGTGCTGCGTGCCTACCGTGTCGCCGCGGTCGAGATCAGCGCCACGCTGGTCTGCTTCGGCGACGATCTCGGCATCGAGGACGTCGTGGCGCTCAACCGGGTGCTGCTCACGAGTGTCGACCAGCTCTCGGAGGCGTTGTTCAGCGGGTACACCAGCGGCTCCGAGCGCCTGACGAGTGATCGCGAGGCCACTCTCCAGCGACTGTTCGACGACATGGTCGCAGGTCGTCAGACGTCCGCCGCTGCCCTGCGGGACCGGGCCGCGCAGCTCGGGATCGCGGTGCCCGAGCGGGTGTCCCTGCTGCTGGTCCGACCGGCCGCGGTGGGCGAGGGCGAAGCGGTGGCCGACGACGAGCTGTCTGCGCTGGGAGGCGCCGTGACGTCCACGGCTGCCCGCAGTGGCGGTGGTCGGGACGAGCCCATGGTCCTGCGACGCAGGAGTGGTGGCGTCGGTGCGCTCCTTGCACCCTCGTTCGTCGGGCGGGACGACCTGACGCGAGAGCTGGAACGCCGGTCGTGGGTGGGGTGCGTCGTCGACGGGTTCGCCGTGGCCGAGCTTCCGGCCGTGCACCGCCTCGCCTCGGTGGCGGTCGAACGGGCGCCGGGCGAGGCCTTCGAGGGGCGGGTCCTGCTCGACCGGGGCGACGCGCTGGTCGTCGCACTCCTCCACCGGCAGCCCGTCGTGGTGCCCGGTGCCGTCGCCGAGGAGGTGCTGGGAGAGCTGCTCCGGCCCGGGAACGAGCACCTGCTGGACGGTCTCACAGCGTTCCTGCGCACCGGTGCCGCGACCGAGGCGGCGCAGGCACTCGGCGTGCACCCGCAGACGATGCGGTACAGGCTGCGCCGGGCAGCGACCCTCACCGGTCGTGATCCGCGACGGGCCTGGGACCGCCTCGTGCTCGACATCGGTCGGTCGGAGCGGACCGTCGGAGCGGCGAGATGAGGGGTCACACCACATCCCACGCTGGGGATCGGCATGTTAAAGCGGCATGAACTGACTGTTCGCGGGGGGCCGGGAGGACTACATTCGGGTCGTTCACACTCATCGTTGGGAGATGCACTGATATGGCAATTGACTTCAAGTCGCTCGGCAAGTTCGAGCAGGGTGCGCTGATCGCGGGGGGCCTGTCGCTGATCCTGTCCTTCATCAGCAACTACGTCACGGTGTCGTACCAGGGAGGTGAGATCCCCGGTCTGAGCGGTGCAGTCGCCGGGACCAACGCGTGGGACAGCTACGCCACGCTCGGTGTCCTCCTGATCATTGCCGCCACGGCAGTCGTGGCCGTCAAGGCGTTCGCCAAGGAGAACCTCCCCGACGGCGTCCCGTGGAACCTCGTCGCCTTCGGTGCGGCAGTCCTGGGCACGCTGCTGATCGTGCTGCGCGCGTTCACGTACCCCGACGGCGGCATCTCCCAGGTGTCGGTGGGTCCCGGCTGGTCCGGCTGGGCGCTGTTCATCACCACGATCGCCCTGAGCGTCTTCACGTTCCTGTCGTTCAAGGACTCGGGCGAGCAGATCCCGGAGATCAAGAAGGGCGGGACCACGCCGCCGGCGCCACCTGCTGCCTGATCCTCCCGACGGTCGGTCAGGACGTGAACGGCGGGCGGTCGTCGAGCCGCACCGACTGACGTCCGGCCCACCGCCAGAGGCGGGCCGTCAGGTCGCGGTCCTCGTCGGTGACGAGGTTGCCCATGACCCGCAGCGCGAACGTCATCAGGGTGTGCGAGCGCATGCCGATCGGCCCGGCCGTGGGCAGCAGGCGCGGCACCGTGATGAGTCCGGCCAGGCGGCGGGCGATCGAGAACGCCTCGCCGTAGTGACCGGTCAGCAGTGCCGGCCAGGCACCGGCCAGGTCGCCGCGGGTCTGCAGCAGGTGGGCGGCCTCTCGGCCGGTCTCCATGCCGTAGTCGATGCCCTCGCCGTTGAGCGGGTTGACGCATCCTGCGGCATCGCCGACCAGGACCCAGTTGGGACCGGCCACGCCGGACACGGCACCGCCCATCGGCAGCAGGGCGCTGGTCGGGGCGCGCAGCTCTCCGCTCAGGTCCCACTCCTGGCTGCGGAGCCGCGAGTAGTACTCCATGAGGGGACGGATCTGCAGCTCGGCGGGACGCTTGGCGGTGGCCAGTGCGCCCACCCCGAGGTTCACCTCGCCATCGCCGAGCGGGAAGATCCAGCCGTACCCCGGCAGCAGCTCGCCGGCCTCGCCGCGCAGCTCGAGGTGCGACGAGATCCACGGATCGTCACTGCGGCCGGACTTGACGTAGGACCGACCGGCCACGCCGTAGGCGGTGTCGCGGTGCCACTCGCGTCCGAGGATCCGGCCGAGGGAGGAGCGGACGCCGTCGGCGACGACGAGCCGGTCGCAGGTCACGGTGTGGGGCCGGCGCTCCTTGCCGATGTGGAAGACGACCCCGGTGACCCGACCCCTGTCGTCGCGCTCGGCGTCGACGGCGCGTGCGCCCTCGAGTGCGGTGGCGCCGGCCTCGACGGCCACCCGGAAGATCCGGTCGTCGAGCTCGGTGCGGGGGACTGCCGAGCCGTAGTCGGGCAGTGACCCGCCGGGCCACGGGAGCAGCAGCTCCTGCCCGAAGCCCGCGGCGCGCAGCCCACGGTTGGTGCCGTGGCTGCGGACCCAGTCACCGAGACCCAGCAGCTCGAGCTCGGCGATCGCACGGGGCGTCAAGCCGTCGCCGCAGGTCTTGTCCCGGGGGAACGTGGCGGCGTCTGCGAGGACGGTCTCCAGGCCGAGGCGGGACGTCCAGGCGGCCGCCGCCGATCCGGCGGGGCCGGCGCCCACGACGAGGACGTCGGTGTGGATGGGCAGCTCGGTCGTCATGCGTCGATTCTCCCACTGCGGACGGTGGCTGGCAGGATGGGGCGCATGAGCTCGCCGGTCACCTCAGCCCAGCCCACCCGCGAGATCCACTACGCGTCGCGCGGCTCGTCCTTCTTCGACGTGCTCCTGGCGCTGTTCTGCGTCGTGCTGGTGGTGTCCAACATCGCCGCGACGAAGTCGACGGAGTTCCTCAGCGGCTTCGACGTGTCCCTCGGACCGGTGCAGGTCCTGCCGATCATCTCCGACGGCGGGGCGATCCTGTTCCCGCTCGCGTACATCCTCGGTGACGTCATCTCGGAGGTCTACGGCTTCCGGGCGGCCCGCCGGGCGATCCTCGTCGGCTTCGGCACGGCCGTGCTCGCGTTCGGCACGTTCCTCGTCGCGATGCAGCTGCCGGGAGCCAGCTTCTACGAGAACCAGGCCGCCTTCGAGAGCGTCGTCTGGTCGGGCGTCCAGATCGTCGGTGCGTCGATGATCGCCTACGTGACGGGTCAGTTCCTCAACTCGTACGTGCTCGTGCGGATGAAGGCCCGCTCGGCCGAGCCCGGTCTCTGGCGCCGGCTGGCCGGCTCCACCGGCGTGGGCGAGGCCGCCGACACGTTCATCTTCTGCGCCATAGCGGCGTCCGCCATCGGCATCACGACCGGTGGCCAGTTCGTCAACTACTTCGTCGTCGGCTTCGTCTTCAAGTGCGCCGTGGAGCTGCTCGTCATGCCGATCACGATGGTCGTCATCCGTGTCCTGAAGCAGCGCGAACCGTCCTACTGGGCCTGATCGTCGGTTTCCCAGGAGAACCCAGATTCCTGCCGGGCCGACACCGGGACTCTCAGGTTCCCGGCACATCACCCAGGTCACAACAGGGGGGCTGCTGGATCTCGGGGTTCACCGCGGAAACGTCCGGGGTTCTCCTGGGAAACTGCGCGGGGCGGAGGTCAGGCGTAGAACCGGGCCAGGAAGTCGGCCTTGAAGTCGGCGAACGTGCCGGCGTCGAGGTGGGCGCGCATGTCGTCGACGAGGCGCACCGTGAAGCGCTCGTTGTGGATCGTGCAGAGCGTCGCCGCGACGTACTCCTTGGTCTTAAACAGGTGGTGCAGGTACGCCTTGGAGTAGTGCGCGCACGTGTGGCAGTCGCAGTCCGGGTCGATGGGGCCGAAGTCACGTCGCGACGCCGCGACCAGGAGGTTGTACCGGCCGGTCATGGCGTAGACGCGGGACGATCGGGCGACGCGCGACGGTGAGACGCAGTCGAACGTGTCGCACCCGTTCTCGACCGCGGTGAACAGGTCGTCCGGCTCGCTGATGCCCAGCAGGTGCCGCGGCTTGTCGACCTCGAGCTCCTCGGCCACCCACCGCACGATCGTCCCGAGGTTCTCCTTCTCGATGGCTCCGCCGATGCCGTAGCCGTCGAAGCCGAGCGGCACGAGGCCGCGGGCGGCGCGACGACGCAGGTCCTCGTGCTGGGCGCCCTGGACGACGCCGAACAACGCCTGGGCGGGCTTGTCGGCACGCTCCCTCGACAGCCGACGGTGCTCCACGACGCACCGCTCGGCCCACGCCTGGGTGCGGGCGAGCGACGACACCTGGTAGTCGTACGAGTTCATCAGGGTCGTCAGCTCGTCGAAGGCGAACATGATGTCAGCGCCGAGCTGGTGCTGGATCTGCATCGACACCTCGGGGGTGAAGCGGTGCACGTCCCCGTTGAGGTGGGACTTGAACGTGACTCCGTCGTCGTCGACGTGGGCCAGCCGCGTCTTGCCCTCGGCGATGACATCGTCGGCGCGGGCGGTGGTCGAGTCCATCGACAGCACCTTCTTGAACCCGGCCCCGAGCGAGAGCACCTGGAACCCGCCGCTGTCGGTGAATGTCGGACCGTCCCAGTGCATGAACGCCCCGAGACCACCTGCCTCGTCGACGATGTCAGCGCCCGGCTGCAGGAACAGGTGATAGGCGTTGGCCAGTACCGCCTGAGCCCCGAGCTCCCCGACCGACTCGGGCAGCAGCGTCTTCACGCTCGCTTTCGTACCGACGGCGATGAACGCCGGCGTCCGGATCCGGCCGTGCGGGGTGCGGATG
>JBKJIW010000055.1:0-33713 GCA_046598255.1 Aeromicrobium sp.
CACCGGCCAGCTGTCGACCTTCGCGCCCGAGGCCAAGGTCATCCACGCCGACATCGACCCGGCCGAGATCGGCAAGAACCGCAAGGCCGACGTGCCGATCGTCGGGGACTGCAAGGCTGTGCTCGCCGACCTCATCGAGGCCGTCGACGCCGACATCGACGGCGGCCGCGGTGGCGACTACACCGCGTGGCGCGAGCGGGTCACCGGGTGGAAGGAGTCCTTCCCCCTCGGCTACACCGAGCCCGAGGAGTCCACGCTCGCACCGCAGTACGTCATCGAGCGGCTCAGCGCGATCGTCGGCCCCGAGGCCTGCTACGTCGCGGGCGTCGGCCAGCACCAGATGTGGGCCGCGCAGTTCGTGCAGTACGAGCGCCCGAACGCCTGGCTGAACTCCGGTGGGCTCGGGACGATGGGGTATGCCGTGCCGGCCGCCATGGGTGCCCAGGTCGGTGAGCCCGACCGCACCGTGTGGGCCATCGACGGCGACGGCTGCTTCCAGATGACCAACCAGGAGCTCGCGACGTGCGCGCTCGAGGGCATCCCGATCAAGGTCGCCGTCATCAACAACTCGTCCCTCGGCATGGTGCGTCAGTGGCAGACCCTGCTGTACGAGGGCCGCTACTCCAACACCGACCTCAACACCGGTCCGGAGTCGATCGGCGCCCGCCGCATCCCCGACTTCGTCAAGCTCGCCGACGCCTACGGCTGCGTCGGCCTGCGGTGCGACAGCGAGGACGACCTCGACGCCACGATCGAGAAGGCCATGGCGATCACCGATCGTCCCGTGGTCATCGACTTCGTGGTCGAGCGCGACGCCATGGTGTGGCCGATGGTCCACGGCGGTGCCAGCAACGACGACATCCAGATCGCCCGCGATCTGGCCCCCACCTGGGATGAAGAGGATCTCTGATGAGCGAGCGCCAGCGAGCGAACCATCCAGCACTCGCAGTTCCGACTGCGTACCGTGCGCTTTCCACGCAGGAGGAAGTGCGATGACCAGTCACACCCTGTCAGTCCTGGTCGAGAACACGCCCGGCGTGCTGGCCCGCGTCTCGAGCCTGTTCATGCGCCGCGGCTTCAACATCGACTCGTTGGCGGTGGGTCCGACCGAGATCCCCGAGATCTCCCGCATGACGATCGTGGTCAACGTCGACGAGCTGCCGCTCGAGCAGGTCACTAAGCAGCTCAACAAGCTCGTCAACGTCCTCAAGATCGTCGAGCTCGACTCGGGCAGCGCCGTCGAGCGCGAGCTCATGCTGATCAAGGTCAAGACCGACCCGCAGACCCGCGGACAGGTGCTGGAGACGGTCAACCTGTTCAGGGCTAAGGTGGTCGACGTTGCCACCGATGCCGTGACGATCGAGGCGACGGGAGACGCGGGCAAGCTCACCGCGATGCTGAACGTCCTCGAGCCGTTCGGCATCCGCGAGATCGCCCAGTCGGGACGGGTGGCCATCGGCCGCGGTCCCCGCTCCATCACCGACCGCACCCTGCGCACCGTCCCCGGTACGCAAGCAAGCTGACACCCCGATCTGACACCCAGATCTTCAGAGACACGAATCAAGGAGAAGCCCCGTGGCTGAGCTGTTCTACGACGACGACGCAGACCTGAGCATCATCCAGGGCCGCCATGTGGCGGTCATCGGATACGGAAGCCAGGGTCACGCGCACGCGCTGAACCTGCGCGACTCCGGCGTCGACGTCCGCGTCGGCCTGCCCGAGGGCTCCAAGAGCCGTGCCAAGGCCGAGGCCGAGGGGCTGCGGGTCCGTAGCGTCGCCGAGGCGGTCGAGGAGGCCGACGTCATCGTCATCCTCGCTCCCGACCAGGTGCAGCGTCACGTGTACGCCGAGTCGATCGCGCCCAACCTGGTCGACGGCGACGCGATCGTCTTCGGCCACGGCTTCAACATCCGCTTTGGCTACATCGAGGCGCCCGCGGGCGTCGACGTCATCCTCGTCGCGCCGAAGGCCCCGGGCCACACGGTCCGCCGCGAGTTCGTCGACGGTCGCGGCATCCCCGACATCATCGCGGTCGAGCAGGACGCCAGCGGCAAGGCGTGGGACCTCGCGCTCTCGTACGCCAAGGCGATCGGCGGCACGCGCGCCGGCGTCATCAAGACGACCTTCACCGAGGAGACCGAGACCGATCTCTTCGGCGAGCAGGCCGTGCTCTGCGGCGGCATGTCGCACCTGGTCCAGGCCGGGTTCGAGACGCTGACCGAGGCCGGCTACCAGCCCGAGATCGCCTACTTCGAGGTGCTGCACGAGCTCAAGCTCATCGTCGACCTGATGTGGGAGGGCGGCATCGCCAAGCAGCGCTGGAGCATCTCCGACACCGCCGAGTACGGCGACTACGTCTCGGGACCGCGCGTCATCGACGCCGGCGTCAAGGAGCGCATGCAGGCCGTGCTCGCCGACATCCAGGACGGCACGTTCGCCAAGCGCTTCATCGACGACCAGGATGCCGGCGCGCCGGAGTTCCTGCGGCTGCGCGAGGAAGAGGCCAGCCACTCGATCGAGGCCACCGGCAAGGTGCTGCGCTCGCACTTCTCGTGGAAGCAGCAGGACGCCGACTACGTCGACGGCCAGGCCGCCCGCTAGTCACCCGCACCACCCTCGAGGGGCGCCGCACCGATCACGGTGCGGCGTCCCTCGGGCGTTCGCGGCCCGGCCACGCCGGGTCGGGGCCACTCAGGTGGCGTTGCGTCGCTGGTCGACGACGGTCCAGATCAGGAAGGCCGCACCGACGACGACCGACAGCGGCACGGCTCCGGCGACTCCCGGCAGGATGAGCAGGAAGATCGCGAATCGCAGATAGCTGGTCTCGACCGGGGTCATGCGGTCGCGGCGCTTCGCGTACTCGAGGGCGAACGCCGCCAGCACGAGGCACGGGGCGATCGCCTGCACCCAGCGCACCGTCGGATGAGCGCCGTCGGGCAACGCGTAGAGACCGAAGACCACGACGAAGACGGCATAGCCGGCAGCCAGGTACGCGATGATCCAGCGCGGTGACTCGCCGACGGGCGACCGTGACTCGGGCTGGTCCTCCGGCTTCATCCGAGGTGGTTTCCCGACGCGTACGTGAAGTGGTCCTTCGCGTCGTTGTAGGGGCCGAGTCCCGGGTACTCCACGCCGGGGATCAGGTCGTTGTTGCCGAGGACCTTGTCCATGGCGTCGACACCGGCCCCGGTGCGACCGGCGTTGACGGCGACGTTGACCGATCGTGCGTATCCGTCGAGCGCCTTGGAGGTCAGGCCGGGGAACTGCGTCTTGATGGCATTGATCTCCTTGAGCATGGCCGCTCCCGTGTCGTCCATGCCGGCGAGCACCTTCTGGAGCTTCGTGACGTCGGGCAGCTCCTTGGTCAGCCAGGCCAGCTTGGTGGAGGTGTACGCCGAGCGCCCCGCGATCCAGCGCGAGACGGGGTTGGACCGGGTCAGCCACACCATCGGCTTGTTGAACCACCGGGCGTTCTGGAACAGGGCCTTGGCGTTGGCGATGGCATCGGCACGGGCGAGCTTGCCGGCGTAGGGGGCGATGCTCCGCAGCGACGCGAGCCTGCCGCCCTTGGCCAGCATGATCGCGATCTTGCCGGTCCCGAGCGTCAGGACCCCCACGAGGTCGAGGGCGAAGTCGGCCCACGACCCGTTGCCGGACGCCGCCAGCGCGAACCGGATGCCGACGCCGATCAACGCCACCGCCGCGACGAGCGCGAGCACCCAGCCCGCCGGGGTGCAGAAGAGCGCGACGACGGCCACGATCGTGACGACGATGCTGATCACGTCGGCGATCTTCTTGAGCCATTTCGCGTTGGCGTCGACCCAGTTCTTGAACTTGTCCCAGCGACTGTCCTTCATGTCGTCGTCGGAGGCGTCCTTGATGGCGTCGGCGACCTTCTTGGCCTTGTCGTCGTAGTCCGACATCGCGCTGTCGAAGGCCGTCCTCGCGTCGTCGAGATCACCGTCCGCTCCACTGACCTTGCCGGCGCGGATCTCCTCGTCGTCCTTCTCGTCTTCGGTCGCAGGAGGCGACCCGGGGGAGGCAGGGCCGGGCTCCGGGTTGGCGTCGATGACCTGCTGGGCGGCCTCGGCGTCCTGCAACGCGTTCCAGGTCTTCGTCCGCGCGGTCTGGACGGGCTCCCACCAGCCGGCGAGTTCCGCACCGACGGTCTCGAAGCGGCTGTGCACGCGCTCGAGGTCGTCGGCGACGTCGCCGCAGGAGTCACGCAGCCCGTCGGCGTACTCGCCCTTCAGGATCTCGTCGTCGTCCTTGATCTCGCGCAGGCGGCGGATCTGGTCGGAGATGTCGTCGGCGATGCCGCTGATGCGGGTCGCCTCGTCCTGGATCTCCGCCCAGTCGCCCGGCACAGGATCGCTGTCGTGGCCGAAGAGGTGCCAGTCGCCCTGTCGACCGCTCATGACTCGGCACGCTCCTGGTCGAACGAGTCGGCGAGCTCCTGGTCGGCGTCGCGGAAGGTCTCGAGGGTGGTCTGGATCTTGCCGCGGCAGTCCTCCATCTTCTGGCTGAGCTTCTTGCGGTTGTAGTCCATGTTGCCGGAGAACTCGTTCATCGCGTCGCGCACCTTGTCGTGGCTCCACACGTCGAGGCTCCCGCTGGTGGAGCCCTCGATGTCGTCGAAGTCGCTCTTCAGGGACGCGAGGACGCGTTCGCTGTCCTCGAGCCGGTAGTAGTCGACCTTCAGGTCTGCGTCTGACATGTCCTGCCCCCCGTGCTGGTCGTGCTCATCGTCGGATCCGCTGGGTGTGGTGCCGCCCGCGATCGATCAGTCAGCATCGTACTGCCATCGCCAGGTGGTCATGATGGCGTCGAACAGCTCCACCAGCATGTTGCCCTCGCCGTCCGGCCCGACGATCGGCGCGCCGACCACCGAGAACGCCACCAGGATCCACGCCCGGGCCTGGCCCGGGACGGCCGTGAAGTACTCGACCCGGACGGAGTCGACCGTGTCGGCGCCGTCCCGGGGCACGGTGCGCTCCCGCCGGACCCAGACGGTGTCGGCGACCGAGACCGGACCGGTGGCCGGATCTCGCAGCAGGGATGCCATCACCTGGGGGACCTCGTCGGCGGTCATGTTCGCGTCGGGGATGACGCGGCTGACGACGAACGACGCCTGCACGGTGTAGCCGCGGATCTGCTCGAGCGGAATGTACAGGTCGACCCCGCCGTTGTCGCGGGCCTCGGTCACCTGGGTCATCATGTCGCGGACGAGCTCGCGCTTGCGGGGGCCGACCTCGTCGGGCGAGACCTCCTTGGGCGTGTGCTTCGCAGCGACATCGTCGACAATCGTCCGGATGGCGGTCTCGGCGGACGAGTCGAGCGGGATGCGCCGCCACGGCGGGGGGAGCGCGAGCCGGTAGCTGGTGACGTCCTTCGTGTCGCTCACGCCTGACCTCCCACGGCGATGCGCTGGGCCAGGGTGTCGACGTCCTCGAGAGCCTCGACGGTCAGCGTCGGGTCGAGACCACCGAATCGCAGCACGGCGACGGCCCCGGACGTCTCGAAGTGCCGCACGTACCGGACGCGTCCGGTGACGCCGTCGTCCGCATCCTCGATCCAGTAGACGAGTCGCTGCCAGTCGCTCTGACCGACCCGTTCCCTCGAGATCTCGCCGACCGTGGGGACGTCGTCGGGGTCGGCCATCATGGCGGCGACGAAGCGTGCCCCCGGTGAGTCGCCGACGCTCGTGACCTCGATGCCGGGATCGGCCTCGATGTCGTCCAGGTCGGTGCGCGAGTAGAGCTCGAGCAGGACCGGGATCGGGGTGTCGCCCTGGTGGCGCAGCCGCAGGAACGTGACGTTCGCCTGCGTGCTGGAACGGGCGAAGACCTTGAGCACGGCCGCGACGTACTCGCGGTAGTCGGCGCCACCCTTGGCGTTCTCGAGGTCGAGGTCGGTCGAGATCGCGTGCTGGGCGCCCATGATCCAGTCGTGCCGCTCGGCGTCGTCCAGATCGGGGGACGGCCCGACCAGCCAGATCGCGTGGTCGACGTCAATGTCGATGTCTGGGCGGTCTTCCGGTGTCGTCACGTGCGGCTCCCCGTTGTCGTCGCGTGATGTGGACGGGTTCAGTACGCCCCCAGGACACCGTACCGGGCAGCCTGTCCGCATGCCGGTGGGGCGAGGGTCACGAAACATGGGGACATCACCACTTCACCGGCCTTTGTTCCGAGTGTGACCAACCCGAAACATCCGAGGCGCTCACTGGATGCATGACCCAGGGAGTGTTCGACAGCCACCGCCACATCGGCGCGCTGCCCGAGTTCCCCTTCTACGGGGGCCCCGCGATCCGCGCGGACGTCACCGCGAAGGAGACGGTGGATGGGTTCTTCGCCGACCTCGACCGCGAGGGCACCGAGCGCGCGCTGGTGCTGCCCAACTACGGGGTGCCGATCCCCGACGCGGCCTTCGACCTCAACCCGCTGGCGATCGAGGCCGCGCAGAAGGACGACCGCGTCAGCTGCGGTCTCTGGGTGTCGCCGAAGGCGTCGGACGCCGCCCGCAACGACGAGGCGTTGAAGCTGGTCGGCGAGTCGGGCGTCAAGGCGCTCAAGACGAGCTTCCTGCTCGGTGGCAGCCCCACCGATCCCGACTGCGCCGACGAGATCGACAAGATCTTCACCACCGCCGCGCAGCACGACCTCGTCGTGCACGTGCACACCTCGCCGGGAGCCGCGTCCGACGTCGACCAGGTCGGGACCCTGGTCGACAGGTACGGCGACGACACCAAGATCCACCTGGTCCACCTCGGTGGCGGCATGAGCGGCCACATGAAGCTCATCGGCGGCCGGCTCTTCGACTGGATCGAGGCCGGCAAGCAGGTCTACACCGACACGAGCTGGACGATCGGCTTCGCGCCGGTCTGGCTCGTCCAGGAGATCGAGAGGCGAGGTGGCATCGGCCACGACCGGATCCTCTTCGCGACCGACTGCCCTTGGGGCGACTTCGAGGGCGAGTACGCGCGCCTGTCGGCGGTCGCCAAGGATCCCGAGCTGGCCCACGCCTTCTTCCGCGGCAACTTCGAGAGCCTGTACGGCTGACCCCACGATCCCTGGCTCGCACGAGCCAGCGCACGACCCCACCCCTCATCGCACAGGAGACGTCCATGACCGAGATCGACGACCAGATCGCCGCCAACATCGAGGCCTCGCTCGCCGAGATCCAGCACCCCTCGCTGCCCCAGGGCACGAACCTCTACGGCTCGACCAAGCTCTTCCCCGACTACCAGGCCGAGGAGGGACAGTCGTACTTCACGCTGATCCACGGCATCCCGCACGAGTCGTCGGTCAGCTTCGTCGCGATCCTGCAGGCGACCCGCGCCCTGCGCAAGGGTTTCGAGACGGCGATCTACTTCTACGGCCCCGGCACACTGGCGTGCTCGGCGAACCGTGGCTTCCCGACGACCGGTGACGCCGGCTTCCCGGGAGAGCTGAACATGAACGCCTCGCTCGAGACGTACATCGCCGAAGGCGGGACGGTCTACTGCTGCCGCTTCGGCCTCGCGCTGCACGGCATCCGCGAGGAGGACCTGATCGAGGGCGTCATCCCGGCGCACCCGCTCGACGTCCAGGACGCGATCATCCACTACGCCCGCAAGGGCGCCATCATCAACTCCGTCTACAACCTCTGATCCCGGAACGGACCGAGGACAGATCATGAACGCGCCCGCGTGCGGTGGAGCAACTGCCACCCGCACCAGCACTCGAGTCGATGTCGCCATCCAGGGCATCCGACTGCTCGATGCGCCGGTCAGCCGGCAGTCGGGCGCGGGACCGAGCGATGACGGCCACGTGCTGCTCGGGGGGGTCGGGACCGCCATCCCGATCAACCCCGACAGCCCGTTCACGATCAACCGGGGGCGCCTGCTCCTCGACGGGGCCGACACCGGCCTCGGCGTGGAGCCGGTGCGCCGCCCGAGGTTCTACGACCTCGAGACGGCCGACGGTGTCTCGTACGAGAAGATCGCGCGGCTGCACTCGGCCAACGTGCTCGCCACGACGGTCGTGCAGACCTGCATCCGCTACGACGAGGCCGAGCGGTGCCGGTTCTGCGCGATCGAGAAGTCGCTCGATGCCGGCTCGACGATCGCGGTCAAGACGCCCGCCCAGATCGCCGAGGTGGCGAAGGCCGCGCACGAGCTCGACGGCATCACCCAGATGGTGATGACGACGGGCACGTCCAACGGGCGCGACCGGGGTGCCACGCACCTGGCGCGCTGCGTCCGGGCCGTCCGTGAGGTGCTGCCCGATCTCGCGATCCAGGTGCAGTGCGAGCCGCCGGCCGACCTGCAGACAATCACCGACCTGTACGACGCCGGGGCCCGTTCGATCGGCATCCATGTCGAGTCGATGGACGACGACGTCCGTCGCCGGTGGATGCCGGGCAAGTCTCGGGTCCCGCTCGACGAGTACCGCGCCGCCTGGCGCGAGGCGGTCCGCGTCTTCGGCCACAACCAGGTCTCGACCTATCTGCTGGTGGGCCTCGGCGAGGATCCCGACGAGATGGTGGCGGCTGCCCAGGAGCTCGTCGACATGGGGGTCTACCCCTTCGTGGTGCCGTTCCGGCCGCTCGCCGGGACCCTCGCCACCGATGTCGACCGCGTGCCCCCGCCCCCGGCCGAGGTGCTGCAGGACGTCACCCGCCGGGTGGCCCACGCCCTGATGGAGGCCGGCATGCACGGCTCCGACCAGGCGGCCGGATGTGCCGCGTGCGGTGCCTGCAGCGTCCTGCAGAGCGAAGGGGCGTAGGCGCATGACCATCACCGACCTCGATCGGGGCATCCTCACCGGCTCCCGACCGGCGTCTGCCGCCCCGACGTTCCTCGTCGGGCAGGCGCAGACCCGTGCCGAGCTGGACGCCTACCGCGCGCTGCGGCGCCAGGTGTTCGTGGCCGAGCAGGGCATCTTCGACCGCGACGACACCGACCGGGTCGACGACGACCCGCGTGCCGTCGTGCTCGTCGCCCGCGCTGCGGACGGGACGATGCTCGGCGGGGTGCGCATCGCCCCGGCCGTCGAGGGCAGCGACATCGGCTGGTGGTCGGGCAGCCGTCTGGCGGTCAGCCCGGGCGCCCGCACGCACGCGGGTATCGGGGCCGCGCTGGTCAGGGCGGCGTGCGCCCGCGCCGAGGCCGAGGGTGCCCTCCGGTTCGACGCCACCGTCCAGGCGCAGAACGAGACGCTGTTCCGCCGCCTCGGCTGGACAGAGCTCTCCCACGTCGAGGTCCACGGGCGTCCCCACGTGCACATGCTCTGGCCGATCGACCGGGTCCAACGACTGGCCGACGCGACGAAGGCCGTCCTCGGCTCGCTCCTGCACGACCTCGGCGGTGCGGCGGCCCTGGGCGGCACCAGTGGTCTGGGCGGTGCCGGATTCGTCGGCGACGACGCCGCTCCGGTGCCCGGGTCGGACCTGCTGGCGGCCTGCGACGCGATCCTGCCGTCGATGGTCGAGCGCGACCCCGAGTGGGCGGGCTGGTGCGCCGTGCTGGTCAACCTCAACGACATCTCGGCGATGGGCGCCTCCCCGGTCGGCCTGCTCGACGCCGTCGGCGCGCGGGACGCGTCGTTCGCCCGTCGTATCCTCCGTGGCCTGCGGGCAGCCTCGCAGGCATGGGGCGTCCCGGTGCTCGGCGGCCACACCCAGCTCGGGGTGCCGGCGGCGCTCAGCGTGACGGCACTGGGGCGCACCGATCGTCCCGTCCCCGGTGGGGGAGCGAGCCCGGGTGAGTCGTTGCGGCTGACCGCGGATTTTGGCGGCGGCTGGCGTCCCGGCTACACCGGATCCCAGTGGGACTCGTCCTCGACCCGCCGCGCGGACGAGCTCCGCGCCCTGGCCGGCGTCGTGCCGGCGCTGCGGCCGACCGCCGCCAAGGACGTCAGCATGACCGGCGTCATCGGCACGACCGGCATGCTCGCCGAGGCCAGCGGGTGCAAGGCCGTCCTCGACGTCGACCAGATCCCCAGCCCGGACGCTGCGACGCCCGGTGACTGGCTCACGTGCTTTCCCGGGTTCGCCATGGTCTCGGCCGAGCGCACCCCCGCACGGACGCCGCTCCCGGCGCACGTGGAAACCGCCGTCTGCGGACGGCTGACCGAGGGCCGGGGCGTCGACCTGCGCTGGCCCGACGGCGTCGTGACCTCCGCGATCGCCGGCACCGTCACCGGACTCGGCACCGCTGGAAGGGCCACCCCATGACCATCACCCACCTGGCAGCTGCGGCCGCCAACTTCGGCCGCGACCTCGACGAGGCCTACGCCCAGATCACCCGCCTGGTCGCCGAGGCGCGAGCCCACGACGTCCGGCTGCTGGTCCTGCCGGAGGCAGCGCTCGGCGGCTACCTCTCCACGCTGCACACCGACGGCGACGGGCCCGACTCGTTGCCCCCGATCATCGACCTCGACGGCCCCGAGCTGCGCCGCGTCGCGGAGATCGCCGGCGACATGACGGTCGTCCTCGGCTTCTGCGAGGCCGACGGCGGGGTGCGCTACAACAGCGCCGCTGCGCTGACGGGCGACGGCGTCATCGGCGTCCACCGCAAGGTGCACCAACCGCTGGGCGAAAACCTCTACTACGAGGCGGGCGAGGTCTTCCGCGCCTTCGACACTCCGGTCGGGCGCCTCGGCATGCTGATCTGCTACGACAAGGCGTTCCCCGAGGCCGCGCGGGCACTGGCCCTGGACGGTGCGGAGGTCGTCGCGTGCATCTCGGCGTGGCCGTCGTCGCGGACGGCAGGCGCCTCGGACATCGCGGAGGACCGCTGGACCAAGCGGTTCAACCTCTTCGACCAGGCCCGTGCGCTCGAGAACCAGATCGTCTGGGTCGCCGCGAACCAGGTCGGCACCTTCGGGTCGATGCGTTTCGTGGCCAACGCCAAGGTCGTCGGCCCCGGCGGGGACGTGCTGGCGACGACGGGCTCCGAGTCGGGGCTGGCGATTGCCGGCGTCGACATCGAGGAGGCGCTCGACACGGCGCGCCGGTCGATGTTCCACCTCCGCGACCGTCGCCCCGACACGTACCCCGCGCACGTCACGTCCGGCGTCGACCTCGGGGCGCCGGTCCATGCCTGAGATGACGGTGACCGTGCGCTGGCCGGACGGCCGCGTGGCCGACTGCTACTCGCCGTCGCTCGTGATGCACGACCACCTCCGGCCCGGCGTGACGTATCGCGTCGACGAGTTCACCCAGCGCTCGGCGACGGCGCTCGCGGCGGCCAGCGAGCGGGTCCGCGCGAAGTACGGCTTCGCCTGCACGGCGTCGTCCGCCTCGCTCGAACGCATCCAGGCGATAGCCGCGCGGTTCGCCGCCGCGGACCTCGTCGAGGTCGTCGACATGCAACCGCCACTGCCCTCGCCCACGTCGTCCTCATCATCGCCGTCCACCGCCCAGGAGCCCTCATGACCATCCCCGTCGCGATCGTCGGAGCCGGCCAGGCCGGACTGTCCGTCAGCTGGTACCTCACCCGCGACGGCATCGAGCACACCGTCTTCGAGGCCGCCACGCCCGGTCATGAGTGGTCCGACCGGCGGTGGGACAACTTCACGCTCGTGACGCCCAACTGGCAGTGCAAGCTGCCCGGCTACGAGTACGACGTCCCGGAGCCGCACGGCTTCATGGACAAGGAGCAGATCACCGCCTGGATGGCCGGCTACCCGGCGTCGTTCGGACCCCCGGTCCGCACCCGCACGACGGTCACCCAGCTGACCGAGCGCATCGGCGGGGGCTTCGTGCTGACGCTCGACGGTCCGGACGGCACGGAGACGGTCGAGGCCGAGAACGTCGTGCTCGCGACCGGCGGCTACCACTTGCCGATCGTGCCGGCCTTCGCCTCGCGGATCGACCCGATCATCACGCAGGTGCACTCCGCCGACTACCGCAACGCCGACCAGCTGCCGGCCGGCGACGTCCTCGTCGTGGGGTCTGGCCAGTCCGGCGCGCAGATCGCCGAGGACCTCCACCTCGCCGGACGCCGCGTGCACCTCGCGCTGGGCGACGCGCCCCGGGTCGCGCGCTTCTACCGCGGCCGCGACTGCATCGACTGGCTCGCCGACATGGGGCTCTACGACACGCCGGTGCAGCAGTACCCCGGCGGTCTGGCGGCCCGGGAGAAGACCAACCACTACGTCACCGGGCGCGATGGCGGGCGCGACATCGACCTGCGGCAGTTCGCCCTCGAGGGCATGGCGCTGTGCGGTCTGATGTCGGACGCTCAGGGCACGCAGCTCATTTTCGAGCCGACGCTGACGGCCTCGCTCGACAACGCCGACACGGTCTACCACTCCATCCGCCGCGTCATCGACGCGTACATCGAGCGCGAGGGCATCGACGCGCCGACCGAGGAGCCGTACACCCCCGTCTGGAAGCCCACCCACGAGCCGCGGGTGCTCGACCTCGACGAGGCCGGCATCACCTCGATCGTCTGGGGCATCGGCTACCGGCCCGACTACCGCTGGGTCAAGGTCGGCGTGTTCGACGGCTCCGGCGTCCCGACCCACACCCGCGGGGTCACCTCGGTGCCCGGCCTCTACTTCCTCGGCCTGCCGTGGCTCCACACCTGGGGATCGGGCCGCTTCGCCGGCATCGCCCGCGACGCGGAGTACATCCACCAGTCGATCGTCGGTTCCCACCGGCCGACCACCGCGGACCACTGAGGACGGGCATGCGCCTCGCCTCGGTCGCCGCGCACTTCGGGCGCGACATCGACCGGTCCCTCGACAAGATGGCGGGGATCGTCGGCGACGCCCGATCGGCCGGGGTCGACCTCCTGGTCTTCCCCGACGCGACGCTCGGTGGCTACCTTTCGGACCTGCGGCACCCGGACGCCCACGCCCTGCCACCGGCGCTCACCGAGGACTCCTTCGAGGTCGGTCGCGTCATCGCGATGGCCGGGGAGATGGTGGTCTGCTTCGGCTATACCGAGCAGGTCGTGAGCGGCGGGGAGACCGATCACTATAACGCGGCCCTGTGCGTGACCGGCGACGGCATCCTCGGTCGCCACCGCAAGGTGCACCAGCCCGCCGGCGAGGCGCTGGCCTACCGGGCCGGCACCTCGTTCGCGGCGTTCGACACGCCCGTCGGACGGATGGGGATGCTCATCGACTACGACAAGACGTTCCCGGAGGCGGCACGGTCCCTGGCGCTCGACGGGGCCCACGTCGTGGCGTGCCTGTCGGCCTGGCCGGCCAGCGTCACCGACCGCGCCTCCCGCCTCCCGCAGGACCGGCAGTCGCGCCTGTTCGACCTGTACGACAGCGCTCGTGCGGCGGAGAACCAGATCGTCTGGGTGTCCTCGAACCAGACCGGCGTCATGGGTGGCCTGCGGTTCCTCGGCCAGGCGAAGGTCGTCGGCCCGGGTGGGGACGTGCTCGCGAAGACGTGGTCGAAGGGGGCCCTGGCGGTCGCGGAGCTCGACGTCGAGGCCGAGATCACCCGGTCGCGACGCATCCTGCACCACCTGCGGGAACGGACGCCGTCCAGCTACGTCGCAAGCCTCCGGGGCCAGTCGTGAGGATCGCGCTGCTCACGTACTCGACCAAGCCGCGCGGGGGTGTCGTCCACACCCTCGCGCTGGCCGAGGCGCTGAGCCGGTCCGGCGCCGAGGTCGACGTGTGGACGCTCGGGCGCGGCGGCGACGCGACGTTCTACCGGGCCGTCGACCCCGCCGTCGGCGTGCGCGCGGTGCCGTTCCCCGAGCAGCCGGGGGAGGACGTCGGCGGCAGGATCCAACGGTCGATCCTGGTGCTGCGCGACGCCTTCACCCCCGACGCGTACGACATCGTCCACGCGCAGGACTGCATCAGCGCCAACGCGGCCATGCCGTGCCTGCGCACGATCCACCACCTCGACACGTTCACGACGCCGGAGCTCGCCGCGTGCCACGAGCGCGCAGTGGTCGAGCCCACCGGCCGCATCTGCGTGTCGGAGTCGGTCGCGGCGGAGGTCAAGGCCGGCTGGGGGCTGGCGCCCACCGTGATCCCCAACGGGGTGGACGCCGCCCGGTTCGCCCGCGCGGCCGGGCCGGACGGTCTGGCCGACCGGCAGACGTGGCGCGACAGGCTCGGCGCCTACGTGCTGGCCCTGGGCGGCATCGAGCCGCGCAAGGGCAGCATCGACCTGCTCGAGGCGTACGCCCTGATGCGCCGCCGCCGCCCCGACGTGCGGCTGGTGTTCGCCGGTGGGGAGACCCTGTTCGACTACCGCGACTACCGTGCCGCGTTCGACCGACGGGCGGCCGAGCTGGGCGTCGGCCACGAGATGCTCGGCGTCGTCGACGAGGACGTCCTGCCGGGGCTCGTCGCCGGAGCGTCGGCGATGGCCTTCGTGTCGACCAAGGAGGGGTTCGGGCTCGCGGCGATGGAGGCGCTGGCGGCCGGCGTGCCGGTCGTCGCCCGGGACCTGCCGGTGCTGCGCGAGGTGTTCGGCGACGCCGTGCGGTTCGCGGCGGAACCGATGGCGATGGCAGGCTCGTTGGCGTCGGTCCTGTCCGACCCGCCCGATCCGCAGATCGGTCGCGACCTCGCGGGCTCCTACACCTGGGAGGCCGCGGCGGCGGCGCACCTGGAGTTCTACGCCGACCACCTCTCCCGCGGGACGCCCCGCCGGTGACGCCGGTCCCGATGTCGATCGGCCGCGCCTTCACGCACCTGGCCGGCGAGTCGCCGGACGCCGTGGCGGTGCGGTGCGGTGACGAGGTGGTGACCCGGCGGGAGCTCGATCTGCGGTCGAACCGGGTCGCCCGTGCCTGGAGCGACCGGGTCGGTCATGACGACCTGGTCACGATCGGGCTGCCGAACGGCATCGACTTCGTCGTCGCGTGTGCGGCGACCTGGAAGCTCGGCGCGACGCCCCAGCCGCTGTCGCCGCGCATCGGTGCGTCCGAACGGGAGGCGATCCTCGACCTGGCGCGTCCGGCCTTGGTGATCGACGGACCACTGGAGACGTCCGCCGATGACGGGCCGCTGCCCGACCTGGCCGCCTCGTCGTGGAAGGCGCCGACGTCGAGCGGGAGCACCGGGCGTCCGAAGATCGTGCGGGCTGGCGCGGCCGCGACCGTCGATCCCCACGGACGCGTCGCCCCGTTCGTGCCCCGCGAGGCGGTGCAGATGGTGGCCGGGCCGCTCTTCCACGCGGCCCCTTTCGTCTACGCGATGCGGGGGCTGATGACCGGTCACGAGCTCGTGGTCCTGCCGCGCTTCGACGCAGAGGAGGCCCTGCGCACGATCGACCGCCACGGCGTGACCTGGACGATGCTGGTGCCGACGATGATGCATCGCGTCTGGCGGCTCGGCGACGACGTGCGCGGCGGGTACGACGTGTCGTCGCTCGAGAGCATCCTGCACCTGGGCGCGCGCTGCGCCCCGTGGCTCAAACGGGCGTGGATCGACTGGCTCGGGCCCGAGCGGGTCGTCGAGGTCTACGCGGGCACGGAGTCGCAGGGGTTGGCCATGATCACCGGGGACGAGTGGTTGGAGCATCCCGGGTCGGTCGGCCGGGGCGTCTCGGGATCGCGGTTCCGGGTCGTCCGGCCGGACGGGTCGGTCGCCGGACCGGACGAGGTGGGCGAGATCGTGATGCGACGGGACGGCCCTCCGACGTACGCGTACGTCGGAGCCGATGCGGTGGTCCGGGACGGCTGGCACACGCTCGGTGACTCCGGACGCATGGACGCCGACGGCTACCTCTGGGTCGAGGACCGTCTCGACGACGTCATCGTGACGGGCGGCGCCAAGGTGCAGCCGGCTGACGTCGAGGCCGTCGTCGAGGAGCACCCGGACGTGCGGACGGTCGTTGTCGTGGGGCGCGCCGACGACGACCTCGGGCAGGTCGTGCATGCCGTCGTGGACGTCGCGGATGCCGACGTCACGGAGGCCGATCTCCTGGCATGGACCCGTGCGCGGTTGGATCCCGAGAAGGTGCCCCGCACCTGGCGGCTGACTCGCGACGAGCTGCGCGACGACACCGGCAAGACCCGCCGCTCCCGCCACCGGTGAGGGGAGTTCAGAGGGCTGTCGCCCGGTGTTGGTGCGGCGGTCGTCAGGACGGGCTTGGGTGATCGGGTGTCCCGGGGGTCCGGTTCACCGCACCGGAGGAGCAGCACCATGTCACGTCCGCACCGCCTCACCCGACACCCTCGTCACCTCATCGGCGGAGTCGCCGTGACCTGGGGTGTCGTCATCGCCGCCGCCGCGGTCTCGCCTGCCGCGTCCGCAGGTCCCCATCGCGACCACGAGCCCAGGCTGCTCGCCCGGGCTGTCCTGTCCGCCGACCACCAGGCGCCGGGTCCGCCGTCCGGTGCGCTGTCGACGCCCGGCAACGGCCGCCAGGGGCCCTTCCCGGGCCAGGTCATCCCGGGCTTCTCCGCAGCGATCGACAACCGCGACGGCACCTTCTGGGCCCAGCCCGACAACGGCTTCGGGGCGAAGGGCAACTCGGCGGACTTCCTGCTGCGGCTGTACCTCGTGAAGCCTCGCTGGGAGACCGCCACGGGTGGTCCCGGTGCGATCACGGTGCTGCGCCACATCACGCTGTCCGATCCGCAGCGCAAGATCGGGTTCCCGATCGTCAACGAGGACACCCGTGACCGACAGCTGACGGGCGACGACCTCGACATCGAGTCGGTGCAGCGCGCCAAGGACGGCTCGTTCTGGATCGGTGACGAGTTCGGCCCGTTCCTGGTCCACGTCGACCGGCGCGGACGCGTCGTGTCGGCGCCGGTACAGTTCCCGCTCGGCAAGTCGCCGCAGAACCCGACGCTGGGCAGCGAGGTGCCCAACACGCAGCAGAGCGGTGGCTTCGAGGCCATGGCGCAGTCCTCGGACCGGCGCTACCTCTATCCCGTCACGGAGAACCGGCTCGTCGACGACGCCGACCAGCGCCGCCGGATCGTGTCCGAGTTCGACACGCGGTCGGGCCGCTACACGGACCGGACCTGGGCCTACCGGGCCGACGCCGACGCCCACCTCGTCGCTGACGCCCAGATCACCTCACGCGGCCGGCTGCTCGTGCTCGAGCGCGACAACTTCGACGGGTCGAAGGCCGTGACGAAGAAGGTCTACGAGGTCCGGCTCCACAAGGACGGGACGACGACCAAGTCGCTCGTGGTCGACCTGCTGAAGATCTCGGACCCCACGGGCATCAGTGCCGGCGGTGGCTGGGGGACCGGCCGGCAGTTCTCGTTCGGGTTCCAGTCGGTCGAGACGCTGGTCCCGCTGTCGGGAGGTCGCCTCCTGATCGCCAACGACAACAACTACCCGGGCAACTCCGCACGGAATCCCGGCACGCCCGACGACACCGAGATGATCGTCATCGACACCGATCCGCGCCGCGGTCGGTAGGTCTCAGGCGATCATCTCGAGGGTGCCGACCGACGGCCGGGCGGGGGTGTCCCGGCTCGCCGTCACACCCGTCACCTCGTCGTACGCCAGTCGGAGCCGGGCGACCGCCTCGGTCAGGACCTCGTGGGTCTGCGTGTAGGGCAGGCGCAGGTGCTGCTCGCCGGCGGTGCCGGACCGGGGGCAGAAGCGCGGTCCGGGGGTCAGCAGCAGGCCGTGGCGAGCCGCCGCGCTCGTGAGCCGGGACGACATCCTGCCCGGCAGGGTGACCCACAGGTTGAGGCCGCCCGGGGGGCACGGTGCCTGGACGTCCGGGAGCTCGCGGGCCAGCTCGCCCAGCAGGTGGTCGCGTGCCGCGCGGAGACGGGCGCGCCCGGCTGCCGCCGTCTGGCCGCCGTCGGTGAGCAGCTCGGAGAGGACCAGCTGGTCGAAGGCCGACGTGCCGAGATCGTCCATCATGCGCGCCTGGACGAGAGGCATCACGGCGTCGGGCGGGGCGCGGATCCAGCCGACCCGCAAGCCACCCCAGAACGACTTGGAGGACGAGCCGATGAGCAGCGCCCGCGGGTCGTACGTCGCGAACACCGGCGGCAGCTCGATGCCGTCCAGGTTCATCTCGCGCAGCGACTCGTCGACGATCGGGACGACGTCGTGACGTCGGAGCTCCCGTGCCCAGGCGATGCGCTCCGCGTCGGTCATCACCGCTGCGGTCGGGTTGTGGAAGTCGGGGATCAGGTAGGCCGCCCGGTGCCGGGATCCCGCGAGCACGGCGGCGAGCGCCTCCGGGTTCCACGGCGACCGGTCGACCGGGAGGGCCGAGAGACGTCCGCCGGCGGCCGCGAACGACTCGTGGGCGTGCGGATAGCTCGTGCCCTCGACCACGACGCGCTCGCCCACGCTGATCAGGGACCGTGCCAGCAGGGAGATGGCACCCATGGCGCCGCTCGTGATGATGACCTGACCGGGGTCGGTCGGCAGTCCGCCGTCGGTGTAGCGCTGGGCGAGGATCTCGCGAAGCACCGGCAGGCCGTCGGGGAGGTAGCCGGTGGTCGACAGGAGGCCCGGCAGCTTCGTGAGGGCGTTCTCGAACGCGCGCGTCAGGCCCGGCGGACCGGCGGGCGCGGAGTAGGTCAGCGCGATGGTGTCGGGGTCGTCCGGGGTGACGATCAGGCTGCTCGCGCTGGACGCGCCGAGCGGGACGCGGATGACGCTGCCGGATCCCTGCCGCGAGCTGACGATGCCCGACTCCCGCAGCTCGGCGTAGACCCGGGTGGTCGTCGTGCGGCTGACGCCCAGCTCGACGGCGAGCTCCCGCTCGGACGGCAGACGGCTGCCGTCGGGCACCCGGCCGTCGACGGCCAGCAGACGGATCCGGTCGGCGATCTCACGGTAGGCCGGCCCGACCCGATCGAGTGGCCCGAGCAGGTCGGCGAGACGGGCGGCTGAGAGGGCAGGGGAGGGCATGAGGCCACTGTCTCACGATTGGCTATTCGTTCAAGGTCCAATCCTGCGTCACGATGACGACATGACCTCGACCGTCGCCGCCGCGTCCACCGCTCCCGGCCAGGTGCTCGGACACCGTGCCCCGGCGTCCGGCCTGCTCTGGGGCTTCGTCGGCGTGGGCATCTTCTCGCTCACCCTGCCGTTCACGCACGTTGCCGTCGCGACGCTCGATCCGCTGTTCGTCGGGGCGGGGCGCGCCGTGGTCGCGGCGGTGCTCGCAGCTGCCGTGCTCGCGGTGACATGCTCCCCACGTCCGGCACGTCGCCACGTCGGGCGTCTCCTGGTCGTGGGCGGGGGCGTCGTGCTCGGGTTCCCGCTGCTCACGAGCATCGCGATGTCGTCCGCGCCGGCCAGCCACGGAGCGGTCGTGATCGGGGTGCTGCCGGCGGTGACCGCCGCCGTCGCCGTCGTGCGTGGACGGGAGCGCCCGGCGCCGCTGTTCTGGTGCGCGAGCGTGGCAGGCGCGAGTGTCGTCATCGGCTACGTGCTGATCGGCGCCGGGGATGACGTCGGGCTGGGCCCGGCAGACGTCCTGCTGCTGCTGGCGGTGGTGGCCGCCGCGATCGGCTACGCCGAGGGTGGGCTGCTCGCGCGAGAGATCGGCTCGTGGCAGACCATCTGCTGGGCCCTGGTCCTGTCGCTGCTCCTGACGATCCCGCTGACGGTCTGGTCGGCGACCACCGTGGGGGTGTCGGCACCCGCGTCCGGGTGGCTGGCCTTCGCCTACGTCAGCGTCTTCAGCATGTTCCTCGGCTTCTTCGCCTGGTACCGCGGTCTGGCGATCGGTCCGATGGCGTCGGTGAGCCAGATCCAGCTCGTACAGGGTGCGCTGACCCTCGTGTGGAGCGCGGCCTTCTTCGGTGATGCGCTCACCCTGTCGAACCTCGTGGGCGCCGGGCTGGTGCTGGTCTGCGCCTCGGTGGCCGTCTCGGCCCGGGTGCGGCGATGAGCGTGCGGGGAGCCGGCCGGATGTCGGGGCGCCTGGCGCAGCTCGTCGTCGGTCTGGCCCTGTACGGGTTCACGATGGCGATGATGGTGGAGTCGACGCTCGGGCTGGATCCGTGGGACGTGTTCCACGAGGGGGTCACCCGCCACGTCGACCTGACGTTCGGCCAGGTCGTGATCGTGACCGGAGCGCTGGTGCTGCTGCTGTGGATCCCGTTGCGACAGGTCCCGGGCGTCGGCACGGTCCTCAACGTCATCGTCATCGGGCTGGCGGCCGACGCCGGCATCGCGTTCATCGACCGTCCCGAGCACCTCGCGGCGCGGATCGCGTTGCTGGTCGTGGGCATCGTCGGCAACGGGTTCGCCGGCGCCCTCTACATCGGGGCGGGCCTGGGGTCCGGCCCGCGGGACGGGCTGTGGCTGGGGCTCGTGCGGCGCACGGGACACAGCATCCGGCTGTGGCGCACGACGATCGAGATCACGGTTCTGGCGGTCGGGTTCGCCCTCGGGGGGACGGTGGGCCTCGGCACGGTGCTCTACGCCGTGGCCATCGGCCCGATCGTGCAGTTCTTCGTGCCCCTCACCCGGCCGTTCGCCGAGGAGCCACCCCGGCCGGCCGAGGAGCCGCTCGGCGCTCGCCGCGAATGAGTCGCGCGCAGGTGCGGACGACGTGTCAGCGGCGGGTGGCGATGATGAGGGAGGCGTCGACGTCGATCAGCATCTCGACGGCCGCGAACCGCTCGTCGATGAGCCACTGCTCGCGCACCGTGTCGACCCGGCCCTCGACGATCGGCGGCCAGAAGGCCGACGGGACGAAGTCGTCGAGCACCGCGATGCCCCCGGGCTCCAGCAGATCGGCGATGACGTCGATGCTCTCCATCACCTCGCGGATGTCGATGAACAGCAGGGAGAACGGCGCGTACTGCTCCAGCGTCGACCAGTCGCCCGCGATCACATCGACGTTGTCGGTGTCGGCGAAGATCTTCTGCACGTCGCCGGCGAGTGCGGGGTCGAGCTCGGCGCTGACGACCCGGGCCGTCTTGGGCGCCCCGCTCGACAGCCAGGCCGATCCGACGCCGCACCCGGTGCCGAGCTCGGCGAGGGTGCCCGTGCGGGACGCGGCCAGCGCGGCGAGCAGGCGGCCCGTCTCGTTGCGGATGGACGTGATGAAGCCACGCTGCCGCGAGAGGTCGAGAGTGCTCGCGACGAGATCGGGGACTTCGGCGGGTGCGCTCACCGCTCCAGTCTTCCACGGTTGGGCCGGGACCCGCGCCGCCGATGTCTCGTCGGATGAGACACGCGGGACGGATCTCGCGCGCCGCCGGCGTGCCTGCAGTACGCTCGTCGCATCATGCGGAAGCAGCTCGTACTCATCGCTTGCCGCGGCAGGGCCTCTTAGGGCCACACCCTGCCGCGGTGTTTCGGCGTTGGCCCGCCGTTCCGCAGCAGGGTAGGAGATCACGACCTGATCTCGCACCACTGAACACTCCCCGGTGATCCCGGACCTTGTGGCGTTGTTGGACGGCGGACCCGCCGGACCCGCGTCACCGTCCGTATCGATGACCGAAGGAGACAATCATGGAACCTCAGCTGATGGAGTGGGGTCCGGCGCACCTGCGCGACGAGGCGATCTCGTACGAGATCGAGCTCGCGGACCGTCCCGACGACAACTGACTCGACGTGCCAAGATTCTCACATATCAAGACGAAGGTTTCACATCCTGAGATGGCACTCGTAGGATGGCGTTCATGACCACCTCCTACTCGCTCGCAGTCGTGGCCGGTGACGGCATCGGCCCCGAGGTCACGTCGCAGGCCCTCAAGGTCCTCGACGTCATCGCGCCGGCCCACGGCATCTCGTTCAGCACGACCGACTACGACCTCGGCGCGCGTCGGTACCACGCGACCGGCGAGGTCCTGCCGGACTCGGTGCTCGAGGAGATCCGCGGGCACGACGCGATCCTGCTCGGTGCGATCGGTGACCCGAGCGTGCCGTCGGGCGTCCTCGAGCGCGGTCTGCTGCTGAAGCTGCGCTTCGCGCTCGACCACTACGTCAACCTGCGTCCGTCGAAGCTGTTCACGGGCGTCGCGACGCCGCTGGGCAACCCCGGCGACATCGACTTCGTGGTGGTTCGTGAGGGCACCGAGGGCCCGTACGTCGGCAACGGCGGGGCGATCCGGGTCGGTACGCCGCACGAGCTCGCGACAGAGGTCAGCATCAACACCGCGTACGGCGTGGAGCGGGTCGTCCGGGACGCGTTCGCCCGCGCGCAGGCCCGTCCGCGGCAGAAGCTGACGCTGGTCCACAAGAACAACGTCCTCGTGCACGCCGGCCACCTGTGGACCCGCACGGTCGACGCCGTCGCGTCCGAGTTCCCCGACGTCACGGTCGACTACCTGCACGTCGACGCCGCGACGATTTTCCTCGTCACCGACCCGGCACGGTTCGACGTCATCGTCACCGACAACCTCTTCGGCGACATCCTGACCGACCTGGCTGCCGCGATCACCGGTGGCATCGGCCTGGCCGCGAGCGGCAACATCAACCCCGACCGGTCTTCGCCGAGCATGTTCGAGCCGGTCCACGGGTCTGCGCCCGACATCGCCGGCCAGTCGAAGGCCGATCCCACCGCCGCGATCCTCTCGGGCGGCATGCTGCTGGAGCACCTCGGTCACCCGGAGGCCGCCGCGCAGATCACGGCTGCCGTGGAGGCCGACATCGCCGACCGTGGCGCCGCCACCCGCACCACCGAGGAGGTGGGGGAGGCTCTCGCACGGCGCATCTCAGACGGACTGGGCGTGGCTGGAGGCGTATCGGTCGGCTGATGACCGCTGACCCCTCCTGACCAGAAAGTTGTACCGTGACGATCATGACCTCTTCACCGTTCGCCGCCACCACTTCGCTCAACCCGGCGGCGAAGACGCGCGAGCAGCGGGACGCGATCCTCGCTGACCCGGGCTTCGGCAACCACTTCACCGACCACATGTTCCTGGCCGAGTGGACGCCTGACACGGGCTGGGCCGATGCCCGCGTGGTGCCGTACGGCCCGCTCCAGATCGACCCCGCGACGGCCGTGCTGCACTACGCGCAGGAGATCTTCGAGGGCCTCAAGGCGTACGTCCACGCGGACGGCTCGGTCTGGCTGTTCAGGCCCGAGGCCAACGCCGCCCGCATGCAGCGGTCGGCGCACCGCCTGGCGTTGCCGGAGCTGCCGACCGAGTGGTTCCTCGGCTCGATCGAGGCGCTCGTCGCCGCCGACCGCGACTGGGTGCCGGCAGGTGGCGAGAAGAGCCTCTACCTGCGGCCGTTCATGTTCGCCTCCGAGGTCTTCCTCGGCGTGCGACCGTCGCAGCACGTCACCTACTCGGTCATCGCGTCGCCGGCGGGTGCCTACTTCTCCGGGGGAGTCCAGGCCGTCTCGATCTGGCTGTCGAGCGAGTACTCCCGCGCCGGCGCCGGCGGCACGGGAGCGGCCAAGTGCGGCGGCAACTACGCCGCCAGCCTGCTCCCGCAGCAGGAGGCCTCGGCGCACGGCTGCGCCCAGGTCGCGTTCCTGGACTCGACGGAGCAGAAGTGGATCGAGGAGCTCGGCGGGATGAACCTCTACTTCGTCCAGTCCGACGGCTCGATCGTGACGCCGGCGCTGTCCGGCTCGATCCTCGAGGGCATCACCCGCGACTCGATCATGCAGATCGGCCGCGACCTCGGCCACGAGGTCGTCGAGCGCCGCGTCTCGATCGACGAGTGGCGCACGGGCGCCGCCGACGGCACGATCACCGAGGTCTTCGCCTGCGGCACGGCCGCGGTGGTCACGCCGGTGAAGTCGCTCAAGTGGGACGGTGGCGAGGTCGTCAGCGGTGACGGCGAGCCCGGCAAGGTCACGACGGAGATCCGTTCGGCCCTGGTCGACATCCAGTACGGACGCGCGCAGGACCGACACGGTTGGATGCGGCGCGTCACTCGCCAGCGCTCGTGATCCCAGCGGCTCCTTCGGCCCCCGCTCGCTGCGCTCGCGGGCGGTGCCCCCAGCCGCTGCCACACTCCGCGCGGGCGCTCGTCCCGCTTCGCTCGACCCGTGGTTGGGTGGGTCCTGGCTTGTGGTTGTCTTGCTGTGACCACCGTCACAGCAAGGAGCAACCATGTCCGTCACCACACGATCCGAGCATGACCTGATCGGAGACCGTGAGGTTCCCCTCGAGGCCTACTGGGGAGTGCACACACTCCGCGCCCTCGAGAACTTCCCCATCACCGGCATCCCCATCGGGATGAGTCCCTTCCTGGTCGAGGCGCTGGCCGCGGTCAAGCAGGCCGCCGCCACCGCCAACCACGACCTCGGCCTGCTCGACGACGAGCGCTTCGACCTGATCCGGCGCGCCTGCGAGGAGCTGCGCAACGGCTCCTTCGACGACGAGTTCGTCGTCGACGTCATCCAGGGTGGTGCCGGCACGTCGACCAACATGAACGCCAACGAGGTCATCGCCAACCGGGCGCTGGAGCTCGGCGGCCGCCAGAAGGGCGACTACGACTTCATCCACCCGAACGAGCACGTCAACCTGAGCCAGTCGACCAACGACGTCTACCCGACGGCGGTCAAGATCGCGATCATCCTCGCGACGCAGTCGCTGCTGGAGGCGATGGAGGTGCTCGAGGAGTCGTTCGCCCGCAAGGCCGACGAGTTCCACGACGTCCTCAAGATGGGGCGCACGCAGCTGCAGGACGCCGTGCCGATGACCCTCGGCCAGGAGTTCCGCACCTACTCGCTGATGATCGCCGAGGACCGTGCGCGGCTGTCGGAGTCGGTCATGCTGCTGCACGAGATCAACCTCGGCGCGACGGCGATCGGCACGATGCTCAACGCCCCGGAGGGCTACGTCCCGGCGGCCTGCGGCCACCTCGCGGCGCTGACCGGTCTGCCGCTGGAGAGCGCACTCGACCTGATCGAGGCCACGCAGGACTGCGGCGCCTTCGTGCAACACTCCGGGACGCTCAAGCGTGTCGCGGTGAAGCTGTCGAAGATCTGCAACGACCTGCGGCTGCTGTCGTCGGGGCCTCGGGCGGGGTTCAACGAGATCAACCTGCCGGCCGTCCAGGCCGGGTCGAGCATCATGCCCGGCAAGGTCAATCCCGTCATCCCCGAGGTCGTCAACCAGGTGGCGTTCCAGATCATCGGCAACGACATGACCGTCACGATGGCGGCCGAGGCCGGCCAGCTCCAGCTCAACGCCTTCGAGCCGGTCATCTGCTTCTCGCTGTCGACGGGTCTGTCGCGCCTGCGTGAGGCGGTGCTGGTGCTGGCCACGCGGTGCGTCGACGGCATCACGGCCAACGTCGAGCTGCTGCGGGCCGAGGTCGAGAACTCCATCGGCCTCGTCACGGCCCTCAACCCGTACATCGGGTACGCCGCGGCGACCGAGGTGGCCAAGGAGGCGCTCGCCACCGGGCGCGGCGTCGCCGAACTCGTGCTCGAACGGGGCCTGCTGCCGCCCGAGCAGCTCGAGGCGATCCTGCGGCCGGAGACCCTCGCCAACCTGGCCAAGCGTCCCGAGCGGTGACCTGGCGACGCCTCCTGTCCCGGGGCGGTGAGGTGGCGACGTGTCCTTGCTGGGACAGGTCGCCAGCTCACCGCTCTGGAGGGTCAGGGGGCGAACAGGGCCGTCCCGGGATCGTCGAGCAGGTGGACGCGCAGCAGCCCGGCGTCCTCGTCGAAGACCAGGTCGACGTCGATCGACCGGTCCCGTGGCGTCGACGCAGCCGAGGCGTCGCCCAGACCGTAGGCGATGTCGCGCAGGGTCACGGTGGCCCGGCCGACCGGGTCGTTGGCCGGCCACTCGGCGATCAGCCGGTGCACCAGGCCGGCCAGCACGGCGCTGACCATGGCGTGCTGCTGGTCCCCGGCGGCGACCTCGAGCGCGACCTCGGGCAGACCGAAGGTCGTCAGGCCGATCGTCACGATCCGCCCCTCGGTGACCCCGGCGACGTCGTAGGCGTACCACTGGGCGGCGTGGGCCAGCGACACGTCGTCGACCCGCTGCTCGACGACGCGCGGGATGCCGAGGTCGATCACGACACCGTCGTGCTCCTCGGCGATCGTCAACGCCTCGATGCGGGCGTCGCGCACCGCGAACGCGGCCTGGTCGAGGGCGGAGGTCCGGACGACGAGCAGCTGATGATGACGCGACCGCAGGCGGCGCAGTGCCACCTCGGACGTCCCGTAGCGACGCAGCAGGTCGGGCGACGGGGGAGGCAGGAGATCATCGGTCTCGAGCGGCTCGGCGGTCATCACGGCGTACATGACGGTGGGCTCAGTGGTGCGCGGCACGGGTCTGGCGGTCATCGGGCGATCAGTCTAGACTGGTCGGATGCAGAGCATCTCGATCATCATTGACAGGCGCGCCGGGCACTGACACCAAGCCCCGACGCGCTGCCTCCCCGATCCGTGGGAGGTTTTTTTATGTCGTGGCACCGAGATGCCGAACCGACGAAGGACGACGCAGTGAGCACAGACGCAGTGACCCCAGGGCGGCAGCACGTGGGCGACTTCCACGTGTACGACACGACCCTGCGTGACGGCGCCCAGCAGGAGGGGCTCAACCTCTCCGTCCAGGACAAGCTGCACATCTCCCGGCACCTGGACGACCTCGGCGTCGGCTACATCGAGGGCGGCTGGCCCGGCTCAAACCCCAAGGACACCGAGTTCTTCCAGCTCGCCGCCAAGGAGCTCGACCTGAAGCACGCGACGCTCGCGGCCTTCGGCGCGACCCGCCGGCCGCTGGTCGCCGCTGCCGACGACGCCCTGCTGGGCGCGCTGCGCGACTCCGGGGCATCCGTCGTGACCCTCGTCGCCAAGAGCCACGACCGGCACGTCGAGCTCGCGCTCCGCACGACGCTCGAGGAGAACCTCGAGATGGTCCGCGACTCCGTGACCCACCTGATCCAGGAGGGTCAGCGGGTCTTCGTGGATCTCGAGCACTTCTTCGACGGCTACCGGGCCAACCGCGACTACGCCCTGGAGGTCGTCCGCACCGCGGCGGCCGCCGGTGCCGAGGTGGCGGTCCTGTGCGACACCAACGGCGGGATGCTCCCGCACTGGGTCACCGAGATCGTCCAGGACGTCGCCACGACCGGCGCGCGCCTGGGCATCCATGCCCACAACGACACGGGATGCGCGGTGGCCAACTCGATGGCGGCGGTCCAGGCCGGGGCCACGCACCTGCAGGGCTGCATCAACGGCTACGGCGAGCGCACCGGCAACGCCGACCTGGTCACCTGCGTCGCCAACCTGGAGCTCAAGCTGGGGATGTCGCTGCTGCCGGACGGCAGGCTTGCGGACGCCACCCGGATCTCCCACGCGATCTCCGAGATCACGAACTACCCGCCGCACGCCCGCCAGCCCTACACCGGCGTGTCGGCCTTCGCCCACAAGGCCGGGCTGCACGCCAGCGCGATCCGGGTCGACGCCGATCTCTACCAGCACATCGACCCCGCACTGGTCGGCAACGACATGCGTCTGCTGGTGTCGGAGATGGCCGGTCGCGCGACGATCGAGCTCAAGGGCAAGGAGCTCGGCTACGACCTGGCGGGTGATCCGGAGCGTCTCGCGCGGGTGACTGACCGGGTCAAGGCCATGGAGCAGCAGGGCTACACGTTCGAGGCCGCCGACGCCTCGTTCGAGCTGTTGCTGGCCGAGGAGATGGACGGTGCCCGGGCCTCGTTCTTCGAGGTGGAGTCGTGGCGGGTGCTGGCGGAGTCGGCGCGCGGTGACGAAGCCGTCGCCGAGGCCACCGTCAAGCTGCGCGCCGGTGGTGTGCGGCTGGCGGTGATCGGCGAGGGTAACGGCCCCGTCAACGCCCTCGACCACGCCCTGCGTCAGGCGATCGAGCAGGTCTATCCCGACGTGGCGCGGTTCCACCTGACCGACTTCCGCGTCCGCATCCTCGACCAGGGACACGGCACCGACGCCATCACCCGCGTGCTGATCGAGACCTCCGACGGCAAGGACGTCTGGGTGACGGTCGGCGTCGGCGCCAACATCATCGAGGCCTCGTGGGAGGCACTCGTCGACGCACTGACGTACGGCCTGCGGTTGCACGGCGTCGGCCCTCGCATCTGACGGGTTTGACGTTGCCGCGGCGCGCCATCGCTGAGACGGTGGACCGGTGAGTCGAGGACGACGATGGGCGATCTTCCTGCCGGTGATCGTCACGGTGGTGCTGGCCGGTGTCGTCGGCGCGCTGATCGTGGTCCAGAGCCAGGCGGCGTCCGACCGGGTCGCCGAGGCGGACGCGGTCGGCGAGGCGTTCCTGTCCGACGTCGGGATGTTCCGGGGCACGGTGGCCCGCCGGCTCCGCGACGCCGGGACGGACGACGCCGATCCGGCCGCGCTGCGCCGTGCGCTGGCCGAGGTCGTCGCCGCGCCGCCGGCCCTCGCCGACGCCCCGGAGGGTGCAGCCGGCGAGTCCGAGGTCTACGCCGCGGCCGTCGACATGGAGAGGACGTTCCTCGAGCCGTACACGCGCCTTGATCGACAGCTGAGGCGCGCCGAGATCTCGTTGACGTTCATCGCGGCGGCCAGCGACGCCCTGGCGCTGAAGGCGAGCGACTACGTCGGCTTCGGCTTCCTGGAGGAAAGCGCCGCCGTGCGGTCACGTCTCATCCCGGCGTTCGCCGCGGCGCGGGACCGCTTCGACGCCGTGCGCATCCCGAAGGGCCAAGACGCCCTCGCGGCGACCGTCCGAGGAGCCATCCAGTACGTCATCGACCAGGCCACGACGCTCGCCGCCAGCATCGACGCCAACCAGAGCTTCTCGTTCAGCTACGCCGACCAGTTCCGAGCGGCGGCCACGGCGATCGACGACTACGCGACGACGGTCGGCGGCGACGTGACCGAGGCGGTCAACGCGGTCGCGGGGTAGCGGCTCGCGCCATCGGCACGTGGTCGATGCCGGCCTCCACGAAGTTGTCGCCCGAGCGCACGTAGCCGTACCTGCCGTACCAGTCCTCGAGGTACGCCTGCGCGTTGAGGACGATGACGTCGTCGCCCCACAGCCGAGAGCACTCCGTGACGAGCCGCCCCGACAGGCCGAGGCCGCGCTGGTCCTTGCGGGTGCAGACCCGCCCGACGTGACGCTCGCCGTCCTCGACGAACGAGCGCAGGTAGCTCGTCGGGCCACGCTCGTCGGCGAACCAGAGGTGGGTCATCGTCGGCAGCAGGTCGCGCCCGTCGACGTCTTCCTCGTCGCACTGCTGCTCGACGGCGAAGACCGCGTCGCGGATCCTCCAGATGTCGTAGACGTCCTGCGCGGTCAGCCGGTCGCCGGGGACGACGTGAGGCGGTGGAAGAGTCACAGGCTCAGCCTAGGGTGAGCAGATGAGCGATGACCTGCTGTCCGGTGACCAGATCGCCCGCCTCGGGCTCGACGACTGGCGGTCGATGTACGACGCGCTCGAGGCCAGGTTCGTGACGGGCGACTTCACGACGGGTCTGGGACTGGTCGCCGCGATCGGTGTCGCTGCCGAGGCCGCCGACCATCATCCCGACGTCGAGCTGCGGTTCGGCCACGTCGACGTCCTGCTGACGAGCCACGACTCCGGTGGAAAGACCCAGCGCGACGTCGATCTCGCCCGGCGCATCAGCGAGCTGGCGGCCGAGCTCGGCGTCGCGGCCGAGCCGTCCGTCGTGCAGCGCCTCGAGCTGGCCCTCGACACCTGGGACGTCGACGAGATCAGGCCGTTCTGGGCAGCCGTGCTGGCGGTCGACGAGGTCGGCGACGATGACGTCGTCGACGCGCGCGGACGAGTGCCGTCGATCTGGTTCCAGCGCTGCGAGCCGCACGCGGAGCCGCACCAGCGGTTCCACCTCGACCTGAGGGTGCCGCCGGAGGTGGTGGACGACCGCATCGCCGCCGCACTCGCGGCGGGCGGGACGCTCGTGTCCGCCGACCAGGCACCGCGCTTTTGGGTGCTCGCGGACCCGCAGGGCAACCGGGTGTGCCTCTGCACGCACGTCACCCGTTCGCACTGAGCACGGGCAGGGCCGGGCCGGGCCGAGGCAGGCTCAGGCGGCGCAGGACGAGCAGGTGCCGAAGATCTCGAGCGTGTGGGCGACGTCGCGGAAGCCGTTCTCCTCGGCGATCTTGTCGGCCCAGCGCTCGACGGTCGGGCCCTCGACCTCGACCGTCCGACCGCAGGAGCGGCACACCAGGTGGTGGTGGTGACCCGCGCTGCACTGGCGGTACAGCACCTCCCCGTCGTCGTTGCGCAGTGCGTCGACCTCGGCGGCTTCGGCGAGGACCTGCAGGCTGCGGTACACCGTCGACAGGCCGACGGACTCGCCGCGCTTCTTCAGGATGTCGTGGATCTCCTGGGCGCTCGCGAAGCCTTCGAGATCCGCCAGGATCGCGACGACGGCGCGGCGCTGACGGGTGTTGCGGGGTGCTTCGACCACGGGGGAGTCCTCCTCAGGCTGAATCTACTCGATGGCGTCGCGCCCGGGCGCGGGAGCGGAGCGCGCCGACGAGCGAGGCCAGACCGAAGACCGTCAGGGCGAGCATCACGATCGTGGGGCCGGGTGCGGTGTCGATCTCGTAGCTGGCGAACAGTCCGCCGACGGCCGCGAACAGTCCGATGCCCATGGCCGCCAGGTGGGTCGCGCGGAAGCTGCGGGTGAGCTGCTGGGACGCCGCCACGGGGACGACCATCAGGGCCGACACGAGGAGCAGCCCGACGGTCTGCATCGCCACCGTGATGGTGACCGCCGCGAGCACGGCGATGAGGATGCTGTAGCCACGGACCGGGACGCCGCTGACCTTGGCGTGCTCCTCGTCCTGGCAGACGGCGAACAGCTGGGGGGAGAGGCCCAGCGACACGAAGACCACCACGAGGCCGAGCACGCCGACCAGCACGAGGTCGCCGGTGCCGACGGTCGTGATCGCGCCGAACAGGTAGGCGTTGAGCGACGCGGCGCTCTCGTCGGCGAGGCCCGTCAGCAGGATGCCTCCGGCGATGCCGCCGTAGAACAGCATGGCCAGGGCCACGTCGGCGCTCGTGCGTCCGTACATGCGCAGCAGCTCGATCAGGACTGCGCCGAGGGCCGCCACGACGATCGCGGTGAGGGTGGGGGCGATGTTGGCGAGCAGGCCGAGCCCGACACCGGTCAGCGCGACGTGCCCGAGCCCGTCGCCGAGCAGCGCGAGACGGCGCTGCACCAGGAACGTGCCGACGGCCGGCGCCGCCAGCCCGGTGAAGATGGCGGCCACCAACGCGTACCGCATGAAGTCGTACTGGAGTGCCTCAATCATGCCGCCACCTCGAAGAAGGAGACACGGCAGCCAGGCGACGGCATGGGTACCCCAGGATGTTCTCGCTGGCGCTCACACAACCTGGTCACGACCCACCGGGTTGCCGCTGTAGCCGTCGGACTTCGCCGGCTGGCTGGAGTGGTGGTGCACGTGGACGTGCTCGGCGTCGCGGATCGCGTCGACGTTGCCGTCGTACGCCACCTCGCCGCGCTCGAGCACGACGGCCCGGTCGATGAGCGGCCGCAACGGGCCCAGCTCGTGCGCGACGAGCAGCACGGACGTGCCCTCGGCGACGAGCGATCCCAGCAGGTCGGCCAACGTCTCCTGGTTGTCGTGATCGACGCCGGCGATGGGCTCGTCCATGATCAGCAGCTCGGCCTCGGACGCCAGGGCGCGGGCGATCAGGGCGCGCTGCTGCTGACCGCCGGACATCTCGCTGACGGACGAGCGTGCCCGTTCGGACAGGCCGACCCGGGCGATCGCGGCATCGACCGCGACGATGTCGGCCCGCGTGCGCCAGCCCGCGAACCGGCGCCGCGCGAGACGTCCGCTCATGACGACCTCCTGCATCGTCGCCGGGACACCCGCCACCGCGCGCGACCGCTGGGGCACGTAGCCGAGGCGCGAACGGTCCTTGAACTGGCGCAGGGGGGTGCCGAAGAGCTCGACGGTGCCGGAGCTCATCGGGACAAGACCGGTCGCGGCGCGGACGAGGGTCGACTTGCCGGAGCCGTTGGCGCCCAGCAGGGTCACGAACTCACCGGCAGCGACGTCGAGGTCGACCTGTCGCAGGACAGGTCGACCATCGAGGGCCACGGTCATGCCGCGGATGCGCAACGGGTGTGACGCGTTGACGGGCTGGGTGCTCATGAACAGCTGTTGGCCTTCTTCAAGGTGGTGAGGTTCTTCTCCATGAGGGTCAGGTAGGTCTGGTCCCGGGTGTCGTCGGAGAGTCCTTCGATGGGGTCGAGCGTAGCGGTCGTCGCCCCCGTCTCCTTCGCGATGGTGTCGGCGATCGCGGGGCTCACGAGCTCCTCGGTGAAGATCGTCGTGATGCCCTCGGTGCGGACGAGCTGCGTGATGTCGCCCAGCTGCGAGGGCGAGGGCTCGTTGGTCGGGTCGATGCCGGCGATCGGCACCTGGGTCAGGTCGTAGCGCGCGGCCAGGTACTGGAACGCGGCGTGGCTGGTCACGATCGTGCGGGTCCTGCAGGTCTCGAGCCCGGTGGCGAAGTCCGTGCCGAGCGCGGTGAGCTCGGCCTCGAGCGTTGCGGCGTTGGCGGCGTACGCGTCGGCGTGATCGGGATCGACCTTCGACAGCTTCGCCGCGGTGGCCTTCGTGATGGCGATCATGTTGTCGGGGTCCAGCCAGGTGTGGGGGTCCTCGTTGCCGTCGCCCTGATCGTGGTCCTCCTCGCCCTCGTGACCCTCCTCCTCGGCGCCGGCCTGGGTCGGCTTGAGGGTGACGACCGAGGCGACGTCGAGCGTCCCGTCCGCTGAGCGATCGGCCTGGTCGACGGCCTCGTCGACGGCGGCCTGGAAGTGCTCCTCGTAGATCACGAGATCGGCGTCCTGCACCGTGCCGACCTGCTTCGGCTTGAGCTCGAGGTCGTGCGGCTCGACGCCGGGGGACGTGAGGTTCTCGACGTCGACCAGCGACCCGCCGACCCGCTCCGCGACGAAGGCGAACGGGTAGAACGACGCCGCGACGGTCGGCTTGCCGTCGTCCTGCGCAGTCGCCCCGCAGGCGGCGAGGAGGGCGACGACGGGCAGGGCGGCGGCGAGGACGAGCGACTTCTTCATGAGAACGATTCTCAGTGAGGATGAGAACCGTTGTCAAATCGTCGGAGGTGAGGTTCGGCGTGGGCACCCGCGCCGGTAGGCTGGAGCGCACCCTCGGGCGCCCGTCATCACGATGTCGGGCCACGGCCCGCCGACACCCAGCCGGATTGGAACATCCCCTCATGGCATCGACCGTCGACCACGTCATCAGCCTCAGCAAGCGCAGGGGATTCGTCTACCAGTGCGGCGAGATCTACGGCGGCACACGATCCGCCTGGGACTACGGCCCGCTCGGCGTCGAGCTCAAGGACAACATCAAGCGGCAGTGGTGGCGCTCGATGGTGCAGGGCCGCGACGACGTCGTCGGCCTCGACTCGTCGGTGATCCTCCCCACGCCGGTGTGGAACGCCTCGGGACACCTCGCAGCGTTCGTCGACCCGCTGGTGGAGTGCCAGAACTGCCACAAGCGCTACCGGCAGGATCATCTGCAGGAGGCGTACGCCGAGAAGAAGAAGCTCGACGACCCGGACGCGGTCGGCATGGAGCTCATCGTCTGCGAAGCGTGCGGGACCCGTGGCCAGTGGACCGAGCCCCGCATGTTCAACGGCCTGCTCAAGACCTTCCTCGGCCCCGTCGAGTCCGACGAGGGCCTGCACTACCTGCGCCCCGAGACGGCCCAGGGCATCTTCATCAACTTCGCCAACGTCATGGGCACGTCGCGCCGCAAGCCGCCGTTCGGCATCGGCCAGATCGGCAAGAGCTTCCGCAACGAGATCACGCCGGGCAACTTCATCTTCCGCACCCGCGAGTTCGAGCAGATGGAGATGGAGTTCTTCGTC
>JBKJIW010000002.1:0-17701 GCA_046598255.1 Aeromicrobium sp.
CCTTGTCGGGCGACACGCCGTCACGGATGATGCGCTGCACCGCATCGACGATCTCGGCCCGGCCGCCGTAGTTGAACGCGAAGGTGAGCGTCATCCGCCGATTCGCATGCGTGAGGCGCTCCGCATCATCGATCTGCTTCAGCAGCCGACGCGGCACCCGCCAGTTGCGGCGGCCGATGAAGCGGATGCGCACGCCCATGTCGTTCAGCTCGTCGCGCCGGCGCAGCAGCAGCGATTCGTTGAAGTGCATGAGGAAGCGCACCTCGTCCACCGGTCGGCGCCAGTTCTCGGTGGAGAACGCGTAGACGGTGAACCACTCGACGCCGAGCTGCAGCGCACCTTCGACGGCATCGAAGAGGGCCGCCTCACCGGCGGCGTGGCCGTCGGTGCGGGGCAGACCACGACGGCTCGCCCACCGGCCGTTGCCGTCCATGACGCAGCCGATGTGCACGGGGACGCGCTTGGGGTCGATGCCCGGGGGGATCTGCAGAGGCGGGGAAGTGCGTCGCACGGTCGACGACGTTACGCCCTCGCGCACGCCATCCGATGGCTCGCGGTGCGCGGTTTCCCACCGCCCGGTCGACCAGACTGCACGCCATGGCTTCCGCGCTCGTCTCCGCCGCGCTGGCGCGCGTCACGGCACAGCTCCCCGGCGGCGGCGAAGCCCGTGAGGGGCAGGTCCGCATGGCCGAGGCCGTGGCCGATGCCATCACGAAGGGCGGCCACCTCGTCGTCCAGGCCGGCACCGGGACCGGCAAGTCGCTCGGCTACCTCGTCCCGAGCCTGCTGCACGGCAAGCGCGTCGTCGTCGCGACGGCCACGCTGAACCTCCAGCACCAGCTCGTCGAGCGCGACATCCCCGCCCTCAAGGACGCCGCTCGCGCCACCCTCGACCAGGTGCCGCACCACGCCGTCGTGAAGGGTCGCGGCAACTACGCCTGCCTGCACCGCGTGCGCGAGGGTGCGCCGGACGACCAGGGCACGCTGGTCGAGGTCCCCGACGGATCACTCGGTGCCGAGGTCGTCGAGCTGCGCGAGTGGGCCGAGGAGCAGGCCGCCGGCGGTCATGCCGGCGACCGCGACTCCGCCCCGTCGCACACCGACCGGGCGTGGCGCCAGGTGAGCGTCACCCATCGTGAGTGCCTCGGCGCGTCCCGCTGCGCCCACGCCCTCGAGTGCTTCGCCGAGCTCGCCCGTGAGGATGCACACCACGCCCAGGTCATCGTCACCAACCACGCGCTGCTGGCCATCGACGCCATCGACGGCGTCCCGATGCTGCCGGAGTACGACGCCGTCATCGTCGACGAGGCGCACGAGCTCGCCGCGCGCGTCACACAGGCATCGACCGACGAGCTCGACCCGGTCATCGTCGAACGGGCCGCCCGCCGTGCCCGCGCCCGAATCTCGTCCGGCGAGGGCGACGACCTCACCGACGCGTCGGACGCGCTGGCCGACATCCTCGCGCGCACCGAGGAGGGTCGCATCGACGAGGTGGCGCAGCCGTTGCAGGCCGTCCTGGCGCTGGTCCGCGACAGTGCCCGTGCCTGCCTGTCGGCCTTCCCCAAGCAGGACAGGGGTGAGCCGGACGCCGCGCTCCAGCAGGCCAAGGGCATGGTCGAGGACGTCCGCAAGATCGCCGAGCGCATGGCCGTCAAGGCCGAGACCGAGGTGCTGTGGCTCAGCGACAACCGGGGCAACAAGCAGCTGCACATCGCACCGATCGACGTGTCCGCTGCCCTGCGCGACAAGCTCTTCGCCGACAAGACCGTCGTCCTGACCAGCGCCACGCTGAAGCTCGGTGGCGGCTTCGAGCCCGTCGCCCGTTCACTCGGGCTGTGGGGCGACGACCCGCCGTGGACGTCCCTCGACGTGGGTTCGCCGTTCGACTACGCCAGGCAGGGCATGCTCTACGTCGCCCGCGACCTGCCTGCCCCGGGGCGCGACGGCCTCGAGGAGGCGCAGCTCGCCGAGATCACGACGCTCATCGAGGCGGCCGGCGGACGCACCCTCGGGCTGTTCTCGTCCCGCCGAGGCGCCGAGAAGGCTGCCGAGGAGGTGCGTGAGCGGCTGCCCGACCTCGACATCTGGTGCCAGGGCGATGCGCAGCTGCCCGAGCTGGCGCGCCGGTTCGCCGAGTCGCCGAGCTCGTGCCTGTTCGGCACGCTGAGCCTGTGGCAGGGCGTCGACCTGCCCGGTGACACCTGCCAGCTGGTCATCATCGACCGCATCCCGTTCCCGCGACCGGACGATCCGCTGATGAGTGCCCGGCAGCGGCTGGTCGAGAAGCGCGGCGGCAACGGCTTCATGTCGGTCCCGGCGCAGCACGCCGCCCTGCTGCTCGCGCAAGGGACCGGGCGCCTCATCCGGAGGTCGTCCGACCGGGGTGTCGTGGCGATCCTCGATCCCCGGGTGGTGACGGCCCGGTACGGGTCGTTCCTCACCGCGTCGATGCCCGGCATGTGGCGCACGACCGACCGCGAGGTCGCCCTGGCCGCGCTCCGCCGCCTCGACGAATCGGCATTGGCCGCGGCAAAGGCATCCGGCTGATATTCTCATCCAGTTGTTCGCCTACGATCCCGGGGATCCCATGAAGTCTCGCGTCATCCTGCTGGTCCCTGCTCTCGTGGCGCTGGTGGCGGGCCTGCTGGTCTCGTCGCCCGCCGAGGCGGCCGTCACCACGACGATCGCCGGCACGGTCGCCGGCCCCGGTGGCGCCGGCAACGTCGGTGCGGTCCGCGTCGAGCTCCTCTCGATCGACCGTGGTGGCAACACCCACGTCCGGCGCTTCGCCAACGACATCCCCGACGGTGGCACCTACCGCTTCACCGTCCCGCTGCGCAGGAACAAGTCCGTGACCGAGGTCTACTACCTGCGGGTCGTCGGACCGGACGTCGGCGGCGACTCGCAGTCGTGGTTCTGGCGCGGTCGCGACGGGGCGGCGACGACCGGTGGCCGCTACCTGCGTGACGCGAGCCGCGTCGAGGCCAAGAGGAACAACGAGTTCACCGCCGACTTCCGCTACTCGTCGATCTCCGGCACGGCCCCGGCCGGCACCCGTCTGACGATCGCCGCCGCGCCCCCGTCCTACCGCGGCGGCACCAAGGCGCGCCGCGAGCTCGACGTCGCCGGTTGCGCCAACATCTTCGCGACGGCCACCTCCAACGGGGCCTACCGCATCAACTTCCTCCCGTACGCACCCGGCGACCAGCGCTACATGGTCGCCGCACGGCTCGGCGGCGACGAGCGCTGGAACAACTCGTTCGGCAGCTGCTTCGACGTGCAGGACTACGCCTACTCACGCGCCAACATGCTGGCGCTGCCGGTCAACGGCCTCAACTACCCCGTCGCCGTGGCTCCGAGCGGCAACGACCTGACCGTCGCCGGCGCCTTCAAGGGCTTCGGTGCGACATCGCAGGGCGACCGCTGGGTCTCGCTGCGGGAGGTCGAGCCGAAGGCCGCGATCCTCGACTCGCCGATCGTCGCCCAGACGCAGCTCACGAGCGGCGGCACGGCCGTCTTCTCGAACATTGCGCCGGGACGCTACTACGTCGAGCTGGGCCGCCGCACAGGCTGCGCCGACTGGTACCCGAGCCGCTTCACCAACAACCGCACGTACTTCAAGGGTCTGGACCGCGCCTCCGAGAAGTGGAAGTCGTTCTCTGTGCTCAGCAAGCTCCAGGGCGGCAAGAACTCCGGCTACGAGGGCATCGCACGGCGTGCGCAGCCCAACCCCGCCACCGACGCGGAGCAGGGCAAGCGGGCCGCCGGTTACGCCGGCTGGATGTACCGCACCCACTGCAAGGCGCTGGGCGCCGGCGGCTACAAGACCATCGACGTGGCCGGCTTCGGCAGCAAGCGCCGGGTGTCGGTGACGGTCGGCAAGGGAGCTGTGGTCAAGGGCCACATCAGCCGGGCCGCGGGTCGCACCAACAAGGAGATGATGGTGACGCTGACGTCCTCGGACGGCAAGCGGGTGCTGCGCACCGACCTCACCGACGGTCGCGGCAACTTCTACGTCGCCGGTCTGCCGTCGGGCAACTGGAAGATCACGGTCAATGCCGACTCGTGGCGCGGCATCGGGCGCGCCTACACCGGCCGTCACTTCATCAGGGTCAGGGCCGGGCGCGTGTACAACGCCGGCAACCTGAAGTTCAAGGACTGACCCTCACCCGCTCGCCCCGAGACGGGTTGTTAGGCTGACAGTCTGTCTGACATCCATGTTCTCGGGGGACCTGAATGACGTTGCGTGCGCCTGCCTTCTTCTGTGCTGCCATCCTGGCGGTGGTGGGGGCACTCCTGACCGCTTCTCCGGCCGAGGCCCGCACGTACGACGCGTACGTGAAGTCTCCGCGCGTGGCCATCTCGTCGAGCGGCAACGGCAAGGTCGCCCTGCAGTGCAAGGCTTCGCGGCCGTGCCGGGGCAAGATCTCGTTCGCCGACGACACCGGCACGCCCCGGGTGCGCGCGTACCGGGTGGCAGCCGGTCGGACGTCCTCCGTGTCGGTCGCGATCCATGCCGACTCGCGCGCCAACCCCTACACCGCGCCCGCCGTGGCCGGTCGCGACTTCCGGTCGGTGAGCAACGTCCGGCTGCGGATCGACCAGGACTCGCCGCGCAACCGCACCTACACGGACCGCATCGTCACCGAGACGCTCGTGTCGCGTCAGGAGATCACGGGCACCGTGACCGGTGTCGGCTCTCGACTGGCCTCGGACCTGCGCGTCGAGCTGGTCAAGCCCCTGCGTGGAGGCAACACCAAGGTCGTCAACACCCGCCGGATCGCCGGCAACGGTGACCGTTTCACGATGGCGGTGAACCTGGGCACCAACAACTCCGCGAGCACCGCCTACCGGCTCAGGATCATCGGCCTCGACCAGGACGGCCAACGGCGCACCTGGTACTGGCGGGGCAGCGACAACCGGTTCACCGGTGGCGGCGCCCACCTGCGGGACGCCAGCGTCGTGCAGGCGCGCAAGGGCAACGACTTCAATGCCGACTTCAGGTACGGGTCGATCGCCGGGACGACCGCATCGGGCGCGGAGGTCACGGTCGCGTCACCGCCGCCGAGCTTCGGTGGGCGGACGGCTCAGCGCGAGCTCGACATCGCGAGCTGCGCCGACCACTTCGGCCAGACCCGGGCTGCCGCAGACGGGTCCTACCTCGTCGGGCTGCTTCCCGTGACAGGTGCGTCCGACAACCGCTACGTCCTCAGTGCCCGCAGCGGGGCGACCACGGCCTGGTACGGCGCGAGCGATCGCCGGTTCGGCAGCTGCCACGACGCCACGGGGTACCGCAAGAGCCGCGGCAACCTGATCGTCCTGACGTCCGCCCTGACCGGCAAGACGCTGACCGCGTCGCCGACCCGCAACACCGTCACGGTCCGCACCCGGTCGTCGTCGGCCTACAAGCCGACCAGCCAGGGCGACCGGTGGGTCCGCATCCGTGAGAAGGTCCCCGGGCTCAAGATCCTCGACGCCCCCGTCGTCGCCGAGGGTCCTGCCAACAGCGCGGGCGTCCGCACGTTCACCGACGTCAACCCGGGCACCTACTGGCTCGAGGTCGGACGTCGGACAGGCTGCTCCGACTGGTACCCGACCCGGTTCGCCAACAACCGGGCCACCTTCAAGGGTCTCGACCGGCTCAGCGAGAACTGGAAGTCGTTCACGACCCTGCGCAAGGTCAAGGGCTCTCGCACCTCCGGCTTCGAGCGGATCGCGCGCACCGTCCAGCCGAACCCGGCCACCGATGCCGAGCAGGGCAGGCGGGTCAAGGGCTACGCCGGCTGGATGTACCGCGGCTACTGCAAGGCGTACGGGACGGGGACCATCAACACCCTCAAGGTCGTCGGCACCGGGCAGTCGCAGACCGCGACGACGAGCCGCAACCCGCAGGGCGCCGTCGTCAAGGGACGCGTGACGCGCGCGGGTGGGCGCACCAACCAGGAGATCATGGTGACGCTGACGTCGTCACGGGGCACGCGCATCGTCCGCACCGACCTGACCGACCGCAAGGGCACCTTCTACATCGCCGGCCTGGCGTCGGGCAACTGGAAGATCACGGTCAACGCCGACTCGTGGCGTGGCACCGGCCGGACCTTCAGCGGCAAGAAGTCGATCCGGGTCAAGGCAGGCAAGGGCTACAACGTGGGGACCCTGAACTTCAAGAACTGACGTCTGACACGCTGGTCGTCATGACTGTCCTCGTCACCGGCGGTGCCGGCTACATCGGCTCCCACATCGTCAGGGCGCTCGGCCTCGCCGGGCTCGAGTGCGTCGTCGTCGACGACCTGTCGAGCGGGCACCGCGAGTTCGTCGCCGACGACGTCACGTTCGTCGACGCGACCATCCTGGACGCGGACGTCGTGGCCAAGGCGATGGTCGAGCACGAGGTGCAGGCCGTCGTGCACCTCGCCGGCTACAAGTACGCCGGGGTGTCCGTCCAGCGGCCGCTGCACACGTACGAGCAGAACGTCCAGGGCACCGTGGCGCTCCTGCAGGCGATGCAGGAGGCCGGCGTCGACAAGATCGTCTTCTCCTCCAGCGCGGCCGTCTACGGGACGCCGGACGTTGAGCTGGTGACGGAGGCGACCGCAACCGCCCCCGAGTCGCCGTACGGCGAGACCAAGCTGATCGGGGAGTGGCTGCTGCGCGACGCCGCTCGGTCGTTCCCGCTGCACCACACGTCGCTGCGCTACTTCAACGTCGTCGGCTCGGCGATCCCCGACCTGTTCGACACCAGCCCGCACAACCTCTTCCCGCTGGTCATCGAGGCGCTCCTCGAAGGCCGGACGCCACGGATCAACGGCGGCGACTACCCGACGCCCGACGGCACGTGCGAGCGCGACTACATCCACGTCGCCGATCTCGCCGAGGCGCATGTCGTCGCGGCACGGGCGCTGCTGGCCGGCGACCCGCTCGAGCCGGTCTACAACCTCGGCAGTGGGGACGGCGTCTCGGTGCGGCAGATCATGACGGCCGTGGCCGCGGCGACCGGCATCGCGTTCGAGCCGGAGATCGCCGACCGACGCCCCGGAGACCCGGCCCGGATCGTCGCATCCGGCGCGCTGGCCTCACGCGACCTCGGCTGGACGATGCGCCACTCGATCGAGCAGATGGTCAGCAGCGCCTGGGAAGCCCGCCAGGCCCAGGCCTGAGCGGCCTCACACCCTCCGGATGACCGCCGTGACCTTGCCCAGGATCGTGGCGTGCGTGCCGTCGATGGGGGAGTAGTCGTCGTTGTGCGGCAGCAGCCAGACCTGGCCGTCCTTGCGCTGGAAGGTCTTGACCGTGGCCTCGCCGTCGAGCATCGCCGCGACGATCTCACCGTTCTCGGCGTCGGGCTGCTGGCGGATCACGACGTAGTCACCGCTGCAGATCGCCGCGTCGACCATCGAGTCACCGGAGACCTCGAGCATGAACAACGTGCCGTCTCCGACGAGCGACTTGGGCATCGGGAAGATCTCCTCGACGCGCTGCTCGGCCAGGATCGGCCCGCCGGCCGCGATGCGTCCGACCATCGGGATGTTCACCGCGCTCGGAGCCGCGTCGTTGATGCCGGTCTCGTCGAAGGTGCCGTGGTCGTCGTGAGCGCTGCTCATCGAGCGACGGGCCGCCATGACGTCCGGCAGGAAGATCTCGAGCGCCCGTGGGCGGTTGGGATCGCGCTTGACGTAGCCGAGTCCCTCGAGGGCCCGCAACTGGTGGGCGACCGACGAGGTGCTGGTGAGGCCGACGGCCGCACCGATCTCGCGCATGCTCGGCGGGTAGCCGCGCTTCTCGATCTCGTCGCGCAGGAACTCGAGCACCTTGCGCTGGCGCGTGGTGAGCCCGGAGGAGTCGGCGGGGCCGTCGGGAAGCTCCGTGACGTCGGCGTTGCGATCATCGGTCATGAGGGAAGGTTAACCCGGGAGAGGGGCCCAGTTCAAACATATGTTCGATGGCGTGTCGCGGGTGTGTGCCCTAGTTTGTGGCGGTGCCCCAGACCCTCGTGAAGCCCGGAAGTCCCCGTTCAGCCGTCGTCACCGGGGCGGGCAGGGGCATCGGACGGGCCATCGCCGTCGAGCTCGTCAACCGCGGCTACGAGGTGCTGGTGACGGACGTGGACGGTGCGGCTGCCGAGGAGACGGCGCGCGAGATCGGCGCCCGGCTCGGCCTCGCGCTCGACGTGACCGACCCGTCCGCCAACCGTCTCGTCGCCGACCGGGCGCGCGAGGTCGCGCCGCTGGGAGCGTGGGTGTGCAACGCGGGCGTCGCGTTCGACGGTGACCTGACCGCGCTGTCGGTCGAGCAGATCCGGCTGACGGTCGACGTCAACGTCCTGGGAGTCATGTGGGGCGCGCGGGCCGCGGCCGACGTCTTCCGGCACCAGGCGTCCGAGGGCATCAAGGGCGGCGAGATCGGCATCCTGGCGTCCCTGAGCTCGCACGCGCCTGTGCCCGGTCTCAGCGTCTACGCCGCGACGAAGGCCGCGGCGCTCTCGATCGCGACGTCGATCGCCTCCGAGCTGAAGGCGGACCGGATCCGAGTCCACGCCGTGTGCCCCGACGGGGTGGCGACGGCCATGGTCGACAGCTTCGACGTGCACGGTGGCGCCCGGGCCGCCCTCGCGGCGGGGGTCATGCTGACGCCGGAGAAGGTCGCGGCCGAGCTCGTCGACATGTTCGGCACCGGTCGGGTCTACAAGACGCTGCCCGCGTGGCGGGGCGTCATAGGCCGGGCGGCGTCGCTGTCGCCAGCCGTGGCGATGCGGGTCGATCCGGTGATGCGTCGGATCGGCTCCCGCCGCCTCAAGAAGGCCGGCCTCCGCTGACCGTCAGGCCTTCGGGAGCGCACTGACGATCGCGTGGATCTGGGCGACCTGGGTGGCGATCTGCGGCACCTGCTTGATGAGCGCGATCTCCTGCTCGAGATCGGCCAGGAGCGTCCTGACGTCCTCGAGCAGCGTCTTGACCTCGGTGAGGGTCACCTCGGTGTCGGCGAGCGTGGTGCTGGCGTTCGTCAACGTCGTGCTGACCTCGGTGAGCGTGCCCTCGACGCGGCCGAGGACGCCGTCGACGTTGCCGAGCGTCGTGTCGGCGCGGTTGAGCAGTGCTGCGGGGTTCTTCGGGATCAGGCTGGCCACGGGAGCTCCTCGGTGATCGGTTGGCATCGACGGTGACAGGTGCGCGACATCGGCGTCAACGGTCGGCGCCGGCGTCGTTGCGGCTGAACGGGTTGCGGACGTGGATCCGCTTGAAGACGGGGGTCTGGCCGGAGGTCGATGCGTCATCCACCTCGTCGGTCCCGTCCACCTCCACGACCTCGACGGGCACGTCCGACCCGGATGCCTCGGCGCCGCGGAGGTCGGCGATCTCCTGGTCCTCAGCGACGGTCGCGGCTGTCACGACGTCCTCGCGGACGGCCTCGATCGTCGCGCCGAGCAGCACCGCGTAGATACCGATCCAGAGCCACAGCAGGAGGACGACCACACCGGCGAGGGCGCCGTACGTCTTGCCGTAGCTGCCGAAGTTGTCGACGTACGTCGAGAAACCGACGGACACGAGCAGCCACAGCCCGCTGGCGACCATCACGCCCTTGTTCACCAGCCGGGTGGAGTCGGCGCGGTCGGGGGCGACCCGGAACAGGACACCGATCGCGATGAACAGCGCGCCGACGAGGATGGCCCATCGGGCGACCTCCAGCAGGGCCCGGACGCCGGGCACGATGTCGATGGCGTCGAAGACAGCAGGCGCCGCGGCCACGAGGCAGACGACGACGACCAGGAACACCAGGGCGCCCGCGGTGAGGCCCAGCGCGACCAGCTTCTTCTTCACGAAGTTGCGGGTGTCGCGGATGCCGAACATCGCGTTGATCGCGGTGACGAGGTTGCCGACTCCGCCGGACGCGCTGTAGACGGCGAGCGTCACGGCGATGACGAGGCCGAACCCCAGTGAGCTGCTGTCGGTCGACACCAGCGCGTCGAGCTGCCCGGTGACGAGCGATGCCGCATCGGACGGCAGCGCCTCCGCGAGATCGGCCGACTGTCGTTGGACCGTCTCGGGGGAGGCGACCAGCCCGTACGACAGCACTCCGGCGATCAGCGCCGGGAACAGCGACAGGAACGTGTAGAAGGCCACGCCGGCTGCCAACAGGGGAGCCTGCTGGGCCGACGCCTGCTTCCAGGAGGTCAGGATCGTGCTCTTGGCGGCCATGTCTCGACGGTAGTCGGCGGCACCGACGCGTGCCTGCTGGGCGCTCTGCGGCGTGTGACGTGGCTCAAACGCCAGGCCTGTTCAGGCCGTCATTGCAGTGATGATGACGACCTGATCGAAATTCTGTTCGATCAGGTCTTCCTTTTGTCAGGCCCGGCCCCTATTGTCGTACATGTGTTCGATCGAACGCCTGTTCGCACCATCGAATGACATCGAGAGCAGCGTTCGCTCGAGCACACCAAACGTCCAGATGCACCGTCTCACTTCCCCCACGGAGGCACTCATGAGCACCATCACCATCGGCCACTTCCCTTCCTACAGCGGCCCGATCAGCGCCAGCGCGACCTACAGCCGCCCCACTGCACCCCAGGTGCGGCTGACGCGCCGCGGCAAGACGGTCATCCTCTCGGTGGCGGTCGTCGCGATCGCCATCCTCGCGGTCATGTTCGGCCCGTCGTCGACGGCCACCAGCGAGATCGGCACGCCGCAGGCCACGACCATGGTGCGCGTCCTGCCCGGTCACACGCTGTGGGAGATCGCTGCCAAGGCCAACCCCGACGGCGACATCCGCGCCACGGTCGACGAGATCATCGAGCTCAATGCGCTCCCCAACGCCTCCGCCCTGCAGATGGGCTCGGAGATCGCGGTGCCGATCTACTCCCAGTAGGTCGCTCCGCAGCACGACGACGGAACCCGGTGAGGTCACAAGGGAAGGTGACCCCGCCGGGTTCCGTCATGTCACCACCCCGCGACAGTCGAGTGGTGAACGAGCTCGCCCCACCCCCTCGATGGTCGAGTGCCTGCGAGGAACGAGCAGGTGTATCGAGACCCCTGTGGATTCCTCGACGCGTCACCCATCGTTGTCGACGATCCTCGACTCCATGGGCTTCATGTACATCCTTCGCTGCGCAGACGGCATCTACTACGTTGGCAGCACCCGCAACATCGACGTCCGGTTTCGTCAGCATCAAGCTGGCGAGGGTGCTGCGTACACGAAGCGTCGCCTACCGGTGGAGCTGGTCTACTGCCGTCCCTGCGAGTCGGTGGTGCAGGCCTTCTGGTTCGAGAAGAAGGTCCAGAAGTGGGGACGGGCCAAGCGTGAGGCTCTGATCAACGGAGAGCTCGAGCTCCTTCCTGACCTGTCGAAGAAGAACTTCCGCCGAGAGTGACGCACCACCCCTCGGTGGTCGAGTGGTGAGCGAGCTGTGCGAGCGAGCCGTATCGAGACCCTCTGATGCCAGTAATCTCGATACACCGTCCTCGTTCCTCGGACGGCACTCGATCACCGAGGATCCTTCCGCGTGGGTCGTTGACCCGTTCATGGGCACCTGTTTGACTGCGGGCACCAACGGGGAGGTACCAAGTGAGGTTCACCGCACGCTCAGCTCGACGGACGACTGCCACGACGTGCGTGACCGCCATGGTCGCGGTGCTGCTGGCTGCCTGCTCGTCGGGCGGTCCTGACGCGAAGGACGCTGCCGAGGGGCTGGCCGAGGCCCTGACGAAGCAGGACGTCTCCGCGGTCCAGGTGGTCAAGGGCGAGCGCGCACCGCAGGCCGACCTCGAGCGCATCGTCAAGGGGATGGACGGGCTGAAGCCGGCGGTCACGGTCAAGGACGTGTCCGAGAAGGACGGCACCACGACCGCCACGCTCCAGTCGACCTGGAAGCTCGAGGGCGGCGACTGGACCTACACGACGCCGGCGAAGCTCTCGTTGGTCGACGATGCCTGGCTGGTGACGTGGAGTGCCGCGATCGTGGCCCCCGACCTGTCGGAACAGGAACGGCTGCGCATCCGCACCGCGCCGGCTCCCCGCGGCGACATCCGTGGCCAGGGGGCCGAGGGCATCGTGATCGAGCGCAACGTCCAGCGGGTCGGCATCGACAAGACGAAGATCGACGCCGCCCAGGTCGAAGCGTCGTCACGCGCACTCGCGGCGTTGGTCGAGATCGATGCCGACCAGTACGCGCAGCGGGTGGCTGCGGCGGGCGCGCAGGCGTTCGTCCTCGCCCTGGTCGTCAGGACCGACGCCGACAACGCCCCCGACGAGAACCAGCTGGACGCCATCCCCGGCGCCGTGAGCCTGGGGGCGTCACTGCCGCTGGCTCCGACGCGGACGTTCGGCCAGCCCCTGCTGGGGGTGGTCGGCGAGGCCACTGCCGAGATCGTGGAGAAGTCCAAGGGCGAGATCCAGGCAGGCGACATGGTCGGACTGTCCGGGCTGGCGCTGCGCTACGACAGCCAGCTGCGCGGCACGCCCGCCGTCACCGTGCAGGCGGTGACGGACGAGGAGGGCGCCGAGCCCCGCGAGCTGTTCGCCACCGAGCCGGTGGCCGGCAAGCCGCTGCAGACGACGCTGGACGTCAAGCTCCAGGGGGCGGCCGACCAGATCCTCGCCGGGGTGGCGCCGGCCAGCGCGATCGTGGCGATCAAGCCGTCGACCGGGGAGATCCTCGCCCTGTCGAGCGGCCCCGGCGGCGCTGGGGCCGACACGGCCGCCGCAGGTCGGTTCCCTCCCGGGTCGACGTTCAAGCTCGTCACTGCGCTCGCGTTCCTGCGCTCGGGGCTGACGCCGTCGACGAAGGTGCCGTGCACGTCGTCGATCACGGTCGACGGGCGACGGTTCACTAACTACTCCGACTACCCGTCCGGCGCCGAGGGCGACATCCCGCTGCTGTCGGCCATCGCCAACTCGTGCAACACCGCGATGATCGCGACCCGCGACAAGGCACCCCAGGACCAGCTCGCGGGCGCCGCCGCGGCGCTCGGTCTGGGCCCGGACCTCGACCTCGGCTATCCGGCGTTCCTCGGAGCGGTCCCGGCCCAGGCGGACGGCACCGAACGCGCAGCGTCCATGATCGGGCAGGGACGCATCGAGGCGTCACCGCTGGCGATGGCGGTCGTCGCGGCGTCGATCGCGAAGGGTGAGCGGGTCACTCCGACGCTGCTCGCCGAGTCGCCGACGAAGGCCGGTGCCGCCGCAAAGACACCCCTGACGGCGGGCGAGGCCTCCCAGCTGCAGCAGATGTTCCGGGCGGTGGTCACCGACGGCAGCGGCCGGTTCCTGTCGGACGTCCCGGGCGGCCCGGTGTCGGCCAAGACCGGCACGGCCGAGTTCGGCACCGACACACCGCCGAAGACCCACGCGTGGATGATCGCGACCCAGGGAGACCTGGCCGTGGCGGTGTTCGTCAGTGAGGGCGAGTCCGGCTCGCAGACCGCGGGCCCCCTCCTCGAGGAGTTCCTCCGCAGCGCGGCGTCCTGACGTCAGGCGATGGGGGTGGTGGTCGGCACGACCGACGGGACCCCGTTCCTGACGACGTACGACGTGGTGCGCTGCGCGGTCGCCTTCGGGTCGCGGCGGTCACTGACGACGAAGTAGTCGATCTGAACGCGTGCGGGTGTCACGTCGAGCACCGAGTAGCCGTGGTCGTCGAGATTGACGTACTTGATGTGACGGTTGAGCAGCTTGAACGCCGTCTCGACCACGATCGACGCCGATCGGGACGGCGTGCCCAGGATGTCGTCCAGGTTGTTGCTGGTCACCGACGAGGTCACCAGCTCGGTCGCCAGTGAGCCACCGAGCGGGTAGAGGCCCTTGTCGACGGGAATGTCGCACGCCCAGCCAGAGTGGATGTCGCCGGTCAGGAACACGACGTTCTTGATCTTGTTCTGCAGGATGTGGTCGGTGAGCTTCTTGCGCTCGACGGCGTACCCGTCCCACTGGTCAGTGTTGTAGGGGATGCCCTCGGTCGGCAGGATCCCCGCGAAGCCGCCCAGCGCGTCCGTCACGAGGTTGGGCAGCGGTGGGATGAGCACCGGCGTGATCATGACGGGGTTGCCGACCAGGTTCCAGCGGGCGGGCGACGTCGAGAGGTTGTTCTTCAACCAGCCGAGCTGCTCGTCGCCGGCGATGACCCGCTGCGGATCGCCGGTGACACCGATCTCGAGGCTGAACTCCTTGCCGGGCGCGTTGCGGTAGCTCCGCAGGTCGAGCAGCGACAGCTCGATCAGGTTGCCGAAGCGGAACTTGCGGAAGATCGTCTTCGCGTCCTCGATCGCGGCCGTGCCGCCGAGCCGGACGGGCTGCCACTCGTCGTACGCCTGCAGCGAGAGTCGCCGGCGGGTGTGGAAGTCGCCCTCGGTCTCGTCGGTGTGGTTCTCGGCGCCGTCGGTGTAGGTGTCGTTGGCGGTCTCGTGGTCGTCCCACGCCAGGATGAATGGCAGCTTGCGGTGTAGTGCGGCCAGGTCGGGATCCTGCTTGTACTGCGCGTGCCGCTGCCGGTAGTCGGCGAGCGTGATGGTCTCGTGCGCCGGGACGTGCGGGCGGATGTCGACGTTCTTGCTGCCGTAGCCGTACTCGCCGGGGCCGTACTCGTAGATGTAGTCGCCGAGGTGCAGCACGGCGTCGAGGTCGTCGCGGGCCGCGAGGTGCCGGTAGCTGTTGAACCAGCCGGCCTGCAGGTTGGCGCACGACACGATGCCCAGGCGCATGCGCTGGACGTCCGCGCCGGCGGCGGGCGCCGTGCGGGTGCGGGCGACGGGCGAGCGCGAGCCGTTGTAGGTGAAGCGGTACCAGAAGGTCGTGGACGGAGCCAGGCCCGTGACGTCGACCTTGACGGTGTGGTCGCGGGCGGCGTCGGTCATGAACGATCCGCTAGTGACGATGCGGGTGAACGCCTCGTCGTCGGCGACGTCCCAGGCCACGGTGGCGGTCGGCCCGACGCCGGATCCCGGGGTCGCGGCGCTGGAAGGGGTCACCCGCGTCCAGATGACGACCGCGGTGGGCAGGGGGTCGCCCGAGGCGAGTCCGTGGGCGAAGTAGGCGCTGTCGGCAGTGGCCGACGTCAGGGGCAGCCCGGCTAGGGCGGTGCCCGCGGTGAGGGCGGTGCCGGTGGCGATGAACGTGCGGCGCGAGGTCTGGGTCACGTCTGTTCAACGGCCACCGCGTGCCGGGGGGTACGGAACGGTGGGTGAACGTCAGCGGTCCGGTTGTCGTTGACCCCGCCCGGGGGTGGCTGCTTGACTGGCCGCTCGTCCGTCGGGGGCGATCGATGGACGGGGAGCACCACATGACTGCTGACTGGCCTGCGCCCACGGCGCCCGAGGACACAGCGCCTGAGGACACTGCGCCTGACGACCGAGGACCCGCGACGACGACGTTCGCCGCCGATCCGCCGATGTCGCCTGACCCGGCGGACCCGGCGGACGCCCCCCGCCGCGGACTGTCCCCGTGGGCACTGATCCCGGTCGCGGGGCTGGTCTGGTGGGTCGTGGGGTTCCTGCCGTGGATCCTGAACGGTCTGCGCGCCTCGGAGTACGCGTCCTACCGGACGGCCGTCCCGATGTTCGCCGGCAACCTGAGCGTGCTGGTGCTCGGCGCGGGATTCGGCGGCCTGGCCGCCGGCGCGACCGTGCTGGTCGGCCGGGGTGGACGTCCCGCCCGCGCTGCCGCGGTCGTCGCCGGTGTGGTCCTCGCGGCCGCCGTGACGTTGGGGACGTCCTTCCTCACCGCTCGCAATCCGAGCCCCGACAACGTCAGCACGTCCGATCGGGTGATCATCGGACTGACCCTGGTCGCCGCCGTGTCGACGCTGGTGGGCCTGGTGTGGGGGCTGCTCGCGCTGGCCGGACCCGTCGGACGCGGGCTCGCCCTCGCGGGGGCAGCCGGTGCCGCGCCCCTGTGGATCTCGAGCGTGCTCGACTCCGTGGGCATCGATCGTCAGCGGGTCTTCGTCTCCGGCGGGGAGGCAGCTCGATGGATCGGGGCAGCGATCCTGGTCGCGGCTCTCGTGCAGATCGGTGTCCGGCCGGTCGTCCGGCTGATCGGGTGGCCGGTGGCGATCGTGCTGGCGTGGGTCATCGGCCCGACGATCACCGCCGCCGGCTACATGGAGCAGCTGCTGCGTCCGGGCACGGTGCTGTCGGAGGTCCTGGACGAGCAGGTCTCGGCATCGTGGCAGGTCTGGCGGATGGCGGCGTCGCTCGACGCGCGACCGCTGACGCCGTGGATCGCGGCGATCGTGACGGCGGCGGTGCTGGCGGTCGCGCTCGGCCTGCGGTCGTCCGCGGTCGACGTCGCTGAGCAGCCGGTTCCATAGGCGACAATGGGGGCATGCGGATTCACGTGGTCGCCGATGCGGCCGACAGCGACGGCGGCTACGTCGCCGAGCGGATGGTACAGCGCGGGGGAGAGCTGGTCGCGCTCGACCGCGACGCGCTGCCCGGGTTCGAGACCGTCGGTGAGTCCGACCTGGTCCTGCTGCTCGGCTCCGACAAGTCGGCGCACGAGCTGAAGTGGACCGAGTCGGTCACCGCAGAGGTCCTGCTGATCCGCGGCGCCCTCGCGGCAGGCACGCCCGTGATGGGCATCTGCTACGGCGCCCAGCTGCTGGCCCGCGCGCTCGGCGGCACGTCCTGGCGGGCCGACCAGCCCGAGCTCGGCTGGGCACGTGTCGACACGATCGACCACGTCCTGTGCCCGGAGGGCCCGTGGGGCCAGATGCACAGCGATGTCTTCGCGCCCGGCCCGACGACCAAGGTGATCGGCACCTCGTGGCGGGGTCCGCAGTGCATCATCGACGACAGCTTCGGCGCCCGGGCGATCGGCTGGCAGTTCCACCCCGAGGTCACCCCCACGACGTACGAGCGGTGGGTCAACGAGGGCTACTACGGCGACACGGGCGTCGACCCGAAGGACCTCATCCGGCAGGCGCACGCTCACGCGCCGAAGGCCCGCAACCTCGCGCACGCGCTGACCGACTCCGCGCTGACGTACCTGGGTGTCGCGAGAGGCGGTGTCGCGTGAAGGGCCGGCCGAGTGGCTACGCGTGGGAGGTCCGCGACAAGGAGATCGTCATCACGCACCACGGGGTGGAGTCCGCCGTGCTGCGGGGGCCGCGCGCCCACCAGTTCGTCCGCGAGGCCGAGAAGGGTGACGCGCAGCTGTTGATGGCGCGCATCGCCGACGGCACCTACAAGGCGCCGGACGAGCGCCGGTCCGGCCCGAAGCCGAAGCCCCGCAACCGGCGATGACGGCAGCCCGGGCGGGTTCGCGTGGGACGTCCAGGAGACCGACGTCGTCATCACCCACCGCGGCACCCGGGCCACGGTGCTGCGTGGCGATAGGGCGCAGCGGTTCCTCGTCGACGCCCGGTCGGGCGACCCCCAGCACCTGATGGCGCGTATGATCCGGTCGCTACCAGCGCGGCAACGAGCGCGCCGCGAGGAGTCATCCGCGGAACCGGTGGTACATACATAGTGTATGTAGTCAGTGGTAATCTGCATTCATGGCTGGCTTGGTGCAGATTCGCAACGTTCCCGACGAGACCCGGCGCGAGCTGAAGGCGCGGGCCGCCGCCCGGGGCGTCTCCCTCAACGACCTGCTCCTCGACCTGCTCGTCGAGGAAGCGTCGCGTCCGACAGTCGCGGAAGTGCTGGCGCGCGCAAGGGCACGGACAGAGATGTCGGCCGAGTCCTCGGTCGGCATCATCCGTGCCGAGCGTGACGCC
>JBKJIW010000058.1:0-5045 GCA_046598255.1 Aeromicrobium sp.
CGACAACGTCGGGTCGCCCTCACCAAGACGCATCACACGGGTCCGTTCGGTGTGCAGGGCACCGATCTGCGCGGTCTGCTCCGCCTGCGCCGCCCGGATCAGCCGATCCAGCTCACGGATCGCGTCGATCCGGCTCGCACCACCCTCATGCACCGGATCACCCGAGAAGTCATGCGCCCACACCTGAGCCAACAGGGACTCGGCGGACGCGGTCTCGAACATGCTTCAAGACTAGGGGTCGCCACTGACACTTTTGGTCCGGCGTTGCAGCAGGATCGAGAGGCCCAGAGGGGTCTCGATCCACCTCGCTCGCAGAGCTCGCTCGGCACTCGACCATCGAGGGGTCGGGGGCTAGACGGCGATGTTGAGGGTCAGCGTGTAGCCGCCGGCGGCGGAGCCGGTGGCCTTGGCCAGCTGCAGCGAGTAGCCGTCGCTGAACACCATGTCGCTCTCGAGCGAGGTGCGAGCCATGTTCTGGACGCTCGCCTCGTATCCGGCCGTCGCGTAGACGTCGTTGCAGGCGTCCTCGGGGATCGCGAGCTGCGAGGTGCGCAGCTTGTTGGTCGCGGACGTCGCGGACGCCTCGTCCCGGTACACCTCGAAGTGCATGTGGGGCCAGCGGCCGTCGTAGGCCGCCGGGAAGATCGACGTGAACGACACCGTGCCGTCGCCATCGGCGACCTGCACGCCGCGGAGGTAGTTCTCGTCCTTGATCTCGTCGTCGTACATCGAGTAGCGCCCCTCCTGGTCGCAGTGCCAGAGATAGATCGCCGCACCGGCGTAGGGCGCGACGGAGTCGCCATTCATGTCGATGATCGTCAGGTCGATCGTCGTCGGCACACCGGCCGCGACGCCGCTCGCGCCGCCGAAGCTCGTCGTCAGGTCGCTGCGGACGATGCCGCTCTCGGTCAGCACGTTGACGCCGTTCGTCCCGTCGGCCGGGAACGGGCCACCGGTCTCCTCGGGCACCTCGCCGTCGACGGCGGCGGCGTCCGTCGCCGAACCCGCCGTCGCCGAACCCGCCGTCGCCGAACCGGCGGACGCGTCGGGGGTGGACGCCGTGGACGAGTCGCTGCCACCACTGCAGGCAGCGAGGGCGGCGGCCAGGCCAGCCGCGCTCAACAGGCCCAGCGCCCGGCGGCGGCCGAGCACCGTCGGCAGGTCGTGGGAGAGGCCGAGGTCGTGCTCGTGGACGTCATCGTGGTCGTGGCTCATGTCCTCACCGTACGAACCGGCGCTGGGCGTCCCCCAGGTCACGACTGTGAGGAGTCTGTGGCCACGGGGGTGGGCGCCTGCCGGTAGAGGTAGTCGTGGTGGTCGACGAAGCCGTACGGCGCGTACAGCGCGAGGGCGGCCGCGTTCGACCGCATGGTCTGCAGGTACGCCTTGTCGGCGCCGTGATCGACGGCCCACGCCAGGGACGTCTGGACGATCCGGCGCGCGAGCCCCCGGCGACGGGCGTCCGGTCGGACCTCCACGGCCGACAGGCCCGCCCACTCGCCGGTGACGACGACGCGTCCGATGGCGACGACCGGGGTGCCTATGGACACGAAGCCCACTGACGCGGGGCCCTCCATCACGGCCCGCGCGGCGCCTGGGTCCTCGACGCGGCCGTAGTGCGACAGCCACTCGTCGTCGGCGGTGCGGGCGACGCGGGCCTGCGGGTCGGTCTCGTACGTGGGGGCGAGATCGGCCACCTGGACCACCGCGCCGCCGTGGTAGCCGTCCATCGGTGCCCATCCGGCCGCGGCGAACCGCCGGTCGTCCGGCGACCCGACGACGATCTGTGCGAGTGCCGGGGCCCACCGCTCGGCATAGAACGCGACGACGCGATCGAGGGCCTCGTCGAACGGGACGCCCGGGGATCCGGTCACGGCGACAGAGTTGGCGCGCCCGGTGAACCGTCCGGCCGATCGCAGCTCCCAGTCGCCGAGCAGCACCGACTCGGTCGCCGGCCACCCGCGGGACGTGATGCGGGTGAGCTCCTCGGCGTCGATCGACACGGCTCTGCGCCGGCGCAGCGGCCGGGCGGGCACCCGCTTCCAGGTGACGACCGTCGCGAGCTCGACGACCGTGACCTGACCGTCGCGCAGCTCGACCGACACCGACGTGTCGTCGACCGCTCGGACGTGTCCGATGACGTCGTTCATCTCGGGTCCTCCGCTCGGACCGACACCACCCGTCTCATGCCGCACGACGATGCGCGAGCCGATCGCCCCAGCGTCTAGAGTCATGGGGCAAGACTTCCACGTCGGTTGAGGCGAGCCTCACTAACGGTCCCGTCCGGATGGGCGGGATACTGGAGTCGGCTCGTCGTAGGAACCATCGTGTTCAAGGAACTCAGTTGCTGAAGGAGTGCTCGTGACGTACGTCATCGCCCAGCCGTGTGTGGATCTCAAGGACCGCGCCTGTGTGGACGAATGTCCCGTGGACTGCATCTACGAGGGCAACCGCATGCTCTACATCCACCCCGACGAGTGCGTCGACTGCGGTGCCTGTGAGCCGGTCTGCCCGGTCGAGGCGATCTTCTACGAGGATGACACGCCGCCGGAGTGGAAGGACTACTACGGCGCCAACGTCAACTTCTTCGACGAGCTGGGCTCGCCCGGCGGTGCCGCGAAGCTCGGTGTGATCGATGCCGATCACCCGATGATCGCCGCGCTGCCCCCGCAGATCCAGTCCTGACCGCGCCGATGGGCCGTGTGTCGGAGCGTTTCCCGGAGTTCCCGTGGGACACCATCGCCGCCGCCAAGCAGCGGGCGGCGGAGCATCCGGACGGCATCGTCGACCTGTCGATCGGCACACCGGTCGACCCGACGCCGCAGGTCGCCCGTGATGCGCTGATCGGTGCGGCCGACTCGCCGGGCTATCCGACGGTTCTCGGTCCCGAATCCCTGCGGCAGGCTGCGGTCGACTGGCTCGGACGCCGCTTCGACATCACCGGCCTCGACGCTTCGCAGGTGCTGCCGACGGTCGGTTCGAAGGAGCTCATCGCCAACCTGCCCGTGCAGCTGGGTCTCGGCCCCGACGACCTCGTCGTGATCCCCGAGCTCGCCTACCCGACGTACGAGGTGGGTGCCCGCTACGCCGGCTGCGAGGTGCTGGCGGCCGACTCGACCGTCGCGATCGGGCCCCGGGAGCCCGCGTTGATCTTCGTCAACTCGCCGGCCAATCCGCACGGAGCGATCCTGGGCAAGGAGCACCTGCGGAAGATGGTCGACTTCGCCCGCGAGCGGGGGGCGCTGCTGGTGTCCGACGAGTGCTACCTGGAGTTCGCCTGGGAGGGCGAGCCGTGGTCGGTGCTCCACCCCGACATCTGCGGCGGATCGTTCGACGGGCTGCTCGCCGTCCACTCGCTGTCGAAGCGGTCGAACCTGGCCGGCTACCGCGACGCTTTCGTGACCGGCGACCCGTCGGTCGTCGCCGAGCTGCTGGCCGTCCGCAAGCACCTCGGCTTCATGCTGCCGACCCCGGTGCAGGCGGCCATGACGGCGGCGCTCGCCGACGACGCGCACGTCGCCCGGCAGCGCGAGGTCTATGCCGCCCGCCGCACCAGCCTGCGGGCGGCGCTGGAGTCGGCCGGCTTCACGGTCGAGCACTCCGAGGGTGCCCTCTACCTGTGGTCGACGCGTGGGGAGCCGTGCCGCGACACGCTCGACTGGCTCGCCGAGCGCGGCATCCTCGCGGCTCCCGGCGACTTCTACGGTGCCGCCGGCACGCGCCACGTCCGCGTCGCGTTCACCGCGACGGACGAGCGCATCGCCGCAGCGGTCCAGCGGCTGACCGCTCAGGCCTAGTTGGTCGAGACGGTCACGGCTGTGTCGGACGCGGCGGGGGTTCTGACCCATCCGTCATCCGATCCCGCTGCCGTCCACGTGCGCCCGCCGAACGACACCTCGCTGATGCCCAGCGAGGACGCCTGGCCGACGAGGTACTGGGCGATCGCCCACCCGCGTGCCTCGACGTCGGCGGTCCGGCCGGTGAGCGGGTACGTGGCGTCGTCGCCGTTGCGGATGACCGCGATGTCACCGAACGCCCGCTGGACGTCCTCGACGACAGCCGTCGTGCTGCCGCTGCCCCCGGGATTGACCTGACAGGTGAACTGGGCGGGGCTGTAGCCGCGCAGGGCCGAGGCGAGCGCACGTGAGTACTCCTCGTGCTGCGCGTAGGCGCCAGGGAAGCCAGAGCGCTGGACGAGCTGGGCGGCGTCGTTGATGACCATGTCCTCGTAGCCGTCGACCTTGACCAGGGCGTCGTAGAACTCGCCGATCGAGTAGTGCGGGTCCATGATCTGCGCGACCGTGCCCCATCCCTGCGACGGCCGCTGCTGGAACAGTCCGACGGAGTCACGGTCGCCGTAGTCGATGTTGTGGATCTTCGACTCCTGGAACGCCGTGGCGATCGCGATGGTCGTCGCACGGGGCGGCAGGCCGCGCTGCTGGGCGATCGCGGCGATCAGCGCGGCCCACCGCCCCTGCTCGAGGTCCAGCTGGGCGCGCGTGTCCCCGACCTTCGCGACGCAGAACTCGGCGCGCAGGGGCGTCCGGTCGCGGATGACGGTCGCGAACAGCACGGACGCGGTGACGAGCCCGAGGACGACGAACCAGCGAAACCTCACCCTGCGACCGCTTCCCCTCAGTGAATCTAGTTGGCGTGGAGCGCCGCGTTGAGCTCGATGCCGGTGCGGGAGCCGCGGGGACGTGCCTCGAGGACGCCGGTCTCGCTGTCTACCAGGAACAGGATGCCGTCCTGGCCGGAGAGCTCGGACGCCTTGACGACGGTGCCGTCGGGCGTCGTGACCTTCGATCCTGCGGTGACGTAGGTGCCGGCCGCGACGACGCAGTCGTTGCCGAGCGAGATGCCGATGCCGGCGTTGGCGCCGATCAGGCTGTTCTCGCCGACGCTGATGACTTCCTTGCCACCGCCCGACAGCGTGCCCATGATCGAAGCACCGCCGCCGACGTCCGAACCGTTGCCGACGGTGACACCTGCGGAGATGCGGCCTTCGACCATCGAGTGGCCCAGGGTGCCGGCGTTGAAGTTCA
>JBKJIW010000045.1:0-42169 GCA_046598255.1 Aeromicrobium sp.
GGTTTACCAGGTAAGGCCCCCAGCAGACCACTGGGTTGATAGGCCGGAGGTGGAAGTGCAGCAATGCATGGAGCCGACCGGTACTAATAGGCCGAGGGCTTGTTTCTTACAAAGATAACTGAGCCCTAAAAAGCACTGCACGCGTCCACTGTGAGGTTCCCGAGATATGATCGGGGACCATGATCGTCCCGTGAGAGCTCTACTGAGCGATCCTGAGGACACCAAGGTTTTGATATCTCAATAGAGTTTCGGCGACCATGGCGAGAGGGAAATACCCGGCTACATTCCGAACCCGGAAGTCAAGCCTCTCAGCGCCGATGGTACTGCACTGGAGACGGTGTGGGAGAGTAGGACGTCGCCGGACAATCATTAGCGCGAGGCCGCCCCTTTGAGGGGCGGCCTCGCTGCATTTACAGACAGGATCGGACTCATGGCAGAGTCGAGAAACCCCCGCCGTGACGGTGGGAAGCCCGCGGGCCGTGGCGCCTCGGGAAGTGGATCGGGCAACAGCGGTCGTGGTGGCAAGCCCACCGGCCAGGGCGGTCGTGACCGCCGCGGCGCCGGTGATGCTCCGCGTGGAGGCAAGCCCGGCGATCGACGCGATGGTGCGCCAGCAGCGCGGCGCGACGGCAAGCCCGTCACACCGCGTCGTGATGGCAAGCCCTATGAGGCGCGTCGCGACCGTCGTCAGGAAGAAGGCGACCGCACCGCAGCCCAGAAGATCTACGACGGTCCGCCGATCCCCGACGACGTCAGTGCGAAGGACCTCGACAAGCATGCTCGTCAGGCGCTGCAGAGCCTCCCTGACAAGCTGGCGGACAAGGTGGCCCGCCACCTGGTGATGGCAGGCCTGTTGATCTCCGAGGATCCCGAGACCGCGCACCAGCACGCGCTGGCCGCACGAGCTCGGGCCACGCGGACCGGTCTCGTTCGTGAGGCGTGTGGCGAGACCGCCTATGCCTGCGGCAAGTGGGCGGAGGCGCTCTCGGAGTTCCGGGCGGCGCGACGGATGACGGGCGGATACCTCTACGCGCCGATGATGGCCGACTGTGAGCGCGCCCTCAAGCGTCCGGACAAGGCGATCGCCTACGACACGACGGAGATCCGGTCACACCTGGACGATGCCGGGCAGATCGAGCTGTCCATCGTGGTGGCCGGCGCCCGTCGTGATCAGGGGCAGTATGACGCTGCCATCCGGTTGCTGGAGACCGAGCCCCTGCACACCAAGGGTCGTGGCGAGTGGGTGCCGCGCCTGCGGTACGCCTACGCGGATGCCCTGCTGTCGGCTGGCCGTCGCGATGAGGCCATCGAGTGGTTCCATCGCACAGTGGCCGTCGACGGCAACAAGACGACCGACGCCGAGGAGCGACTGGCCGAGCTGGACAAACGTCCACAGGCTTGAGTCGTCACTGCTCTCCTCCACAGGTGCTCCGAACGACGTTGCCCCTCACCATTGTTGAGGGGCAACGTCATGTCCATGATCCAGGACACCGCCGCTGACCACGCCACCAATGTCGTTCATCTCGTCGGCCGCATCTCCGCGGTACCGGAGTCGCGTGAGCTGCCGAGCGGGGACGAGATCGTCACCTTCCGGCTGATCGTCCGCCGTAGCCCAGCAGCACGCAGACGGTCGAACCAGGTCGTCGACACGATCGAGTGCTCCGTCTGGCGCGCCGCGCTCAGGCGCTCGGTGCTGCGTCTGGACGCGGGCACCGAGGTGACGGTGACCGGAGAGCTGCGCCGGCGCTTCTCCCGTGGTGGGAACGGGGCGATCAGCTGGGTCAGTGTCGACGTCGACTCCTGCCGGCGCGTCAAGGCACCGGCGGTAGCCTCGGACGCATGACCTTGGGTTCGACGACACAGGCGCTGAGCGCGACGTACGACCTGGCGATGCTCGACCTCGACGGGGTCGTCTATCGCGGGGCCGACGCCGTGCCCGGGGCGGCTGCCGCCCTCCGCACCGCCCGCGACCAGGGGATGCGCCTGGCGTACATCACGAACAATGCCTCCCGGACCGCCGCGGCGGTGGCCGAGAAGCTGCGCGCCATGGAGATGCCGGACGTGACCGACGACGTCGTCGTCACGTCGGCGCAGGCCGTCGCGCACCTGATGGCGGACGCGCTGCCGGCGGGCTCCGCCGTGCTGCTGGTCGGGGGAGAGGGCCTGAGGGTGCCGCTCGAGGCGCAGGGACTGAGGTGCGTTGCCTCCCTGGAAGAGGCACCGGTGGCGGTCGTGCAGGGCTTCCACGCCGACATCGGCTGGCACGAGCTGTCGGAGGCGTCGTACGCGATCCAGAGCGGACTGCCGTGGTACGCCAGCAACACCGATCTGACCGTGCCGACGGCCCGAGGGATCGCGCCGGGCAACGGCTCGCTCGTCCAGGCCGTCCGCAACGCGACCGGGGCCGAGCCGATCGTGGCTGGCAAGCCGGAGCGTGCGCTGTTCGACGAGACGATCGCGCGGGTGGGCGGCGTACGGCCGCTGATGGTCGGCGACCGGCTCGACACCGACATCGACGGCGCGATCAACGCCGGCATCGACAGCCTGGCCGTGCTGACGGGGGTGAGCAGCCTCGGCGATATCGCCGCCGCAGGGCCCGGTCATCGGCCGACCTTCGTGTCGGCCGACCTGCGCGGACTCGACGAGACGCACCTCGCCGTGGAGATCGACGATCGGTCGGCCACCTGCGGCGACTCCCGCGCTGTCGTGGCAGGCGGTGTCGTGTCGGTCGAGAGGGGTGACCCGCGGGAGACGTCGACGTTGCGCGTTGTCATCGCCCTCGCGTGGGCCGTGGCGGATCAGTCCGACATCACGGTGTCGCTGGATGGGACACTGGGGGCATGAACGATCCCTCGATCACCGCCGCGCCGGAGCCGACCGACGACCGGGCTGCCGAGATGGAGCGCGTGTTGACCGGTCACGACGCGATCGATCGTGCTCTCGAACGCCTGGATCGTCTGGACGACCTCGACATCTCGAGCCATCCGGAGGAGTTCGACGCGATCCACGGGGTGCTGCGCGAGTCGCTCGCTCATGCCGGTCGCGACGGGATCGACCTGGATTCGCCGTGAGCCGGCGGCTGCGGCTCGATGCCGAGCTGGTTCGCCGCGGACTGGCAAGATCTCGCGAGCACGCCAGCACCCTGATCGACGAACGGCTCGTGAAGGTGGCCGGAGCGGTCGCCACCAAGGCCGCCACGGGCGTCACGACAGACCAGGCGATCGTGGTCCGTGCGAGCAACGAGCCCACCTACGCCTCGCGCGGCGCCCACAAGCTGCTGGGTGCCCTTGGAGTGTTCGAGCCCCTGGGTCTGACCGTGGCGGGCAGGAGATGCCTCGATGCCGGGGCGTCGACGGGTGGGTTCACCGACGTGCTGCTGCGCAAGGGTGCGCGAGAGGTGTGCGCGGTCGACGTCGGCTACGGACAGCTCGTGTGGGCGCTGCAGTCGGACGAGCGGGTCCACGTCTTCGACCGCACCAACATCCGACATCTTGAGGCGGCCGACATCGGCGGGCCTGTGCAGCTGGTCGTGTCGGATCTGTCGTTCATCTCGCTTACGGTGGTCATGCCGGCACTCACGCGGGTGTGCGATCCCAGTCCGGAAGGCGACATCGTGCTGATGATCAAGCCGCAGTTCGAGGTCGGCAAGAGCAACCTCGGGAAGAACGGCGTGGTCCGCGATCCTGCCCTGCACGCCGATGCGGTGCACCGGGTGTGCCTCTGCGCACACGAGCTTGGATGGGGGACGCGAGCGCTGGCGCCGAGCCCCCTGCCCGGGCCGGCCGGCAACGTCGAGTACTTCTGCTGGCTGCGATCCGACGCTGGCGCGCCTGACGAGCAGGCGGCGCACGCCGTCGTGGCAGCCGGACCCCTCGACACCTCCGGGGTCCTGCCATGAGGAAGGTGCTGCTGGCCGTCCACGAAGGACGCGAGGAGGCAGCCAAGGTCGCTGCGGCGTTCGCCGCCGACCTGCGATCCGAGGGCATCGACGTCTGCGTGCTCGACACCGAGCACGAAGCGCTCCGTGCCGCCGGGGTCGAGGCCGCCCAAGTCGTCCGTTCGGGTCCCGGGGCCGCGGCCGAGTGCGAGCTCGCGGTCGTCTTCGGTGGCGACGGGACGATCCTGCGCGCTGCCGAGCTGTGCCGCGGCACCGAGACGGCTGTGCTCGGGGTCAACCTAGGGCACGTCGGGTTCCTGGCCGAGGCGGACGTCGAGGACATGCAGGATGTCGTGCGGGTCGTGGTCGACCGCACCTACACGGTCGAGGAGAGACTGACCGTCGACGTGTCGGTGACCGTGGCGGGCGAGGTCGTTGCGACCAACTGGGCACTCAACGAGGCGTCGGTGGAGAAGGCCGCCCGCGAGCGGATGCTCGAGATCGTGGTCGAGATCGACGACCGACCGGTGTCCAGGTGGGGGTGCGACGGCATCGTCTGTGCCACGCCGACCGGCTCCACCGCCTACAACTTCAGTGCCGGCGGCCCCATCGTGTGGCCCGAGGTCTCCGCCCTGCTGATGGTGCCGATCAGTGCGCACGCCCTGTTCGCCCGCCCGTTGGTGGTCTCGCCGGACTCGACCCTCGTGATCGAGGTGGTCGGTGACCAGTCGACCGGTGTGCTGTGGTGCGACGGACGGCGGGCGGCCGACCTGCCCCTCGGATCCCGCGTCCAGGTCGTCAAGGGGCGCGAGCCCGTGCGACTGGCGCGGCTGCACCCCGCCTCGTTCGCCGACCGCCTCGTCCGCAAGTTCGACCTGCCGGTCGCCGGTTGGCGCGGCGGCGCCGAACGTCGATGGGACGGTGACCTCTGATGGCGGCCACCCGGACCATCTGGGAACGACTGACGCTCAGCAACCTCGGTGTCATCGACTCGGCGGAGCTCGAGCTGTCCGCCGGGTTCACCGTCATCACCGGCGAGACGGGTGCGGGCAAGACCATGGTGGTGACGGCGCTCGGCCTGCTGCGCGGCGATCGCGCCGATCCGGGACTCGTCCGGCACGGATCGGACCAGGCGCGGATCGAGGCGAGCATCGGTGTCCGGGCCGGCTCAGCGGCCGTGACGGCGGTCGAGGAGGCCGGTGGCCAGATCGACGACGAGGTCGTGATCCTCGGGCGGATCCTCTCCGCCCAGGGGCGGTCACGCGCCGTCGCCGGTGGGGCAACGGTGCCGGCGGCACTGCTGTCGTCGGTGACGGACGAGCTGGTCGCGGTCCACGGACAGTCAGACCAGCACCGTCTGCTCCGGGCGGCAGAGCAGAGGTCGGCGCTCGACCGGTTCGCCGGGCCGGACTTCGAGGCCGCCGCGAAGGCCTACCGCCCGGTGCATGCCCGGTGGCGGACCGTCGCCCGCACGCTCGACGAGCTGCGCACCCACGCCCAGGAACGTGCCCGCGAGCTTGACGTGCTCCGGTTCGGTCTCGACGAGGTCGCCGCGGTCGAGCCGCAGGCGGGGGAGGACGAGGCCCTCAAGATCGAGGAGGGACGACTCGCGCACTCGGAGGCCCTCGCCCGATCGGCCGACGAGGCGCACCGGCTGCTGGTCGGCGATGGCGACATGGCTGCGGCCCGCACGCAGGTGGCGTCCGCGACGGCTGCGCTCCAGGAGGCCGGCGGGCACGATCCGGCGCTCGACGCGCTGACCGAACGTGTGCTCGAGGTCGGCATCCTCATCGACGAGGTCGGGGTGGAGCTGGGGTCGTACGCCGAGGGTGTCGAGCTCGACCCGGAGCGCCTGGCCGCGCTGCAGGAACGTCGTGCGGCGCTGGCGGGCCTGCAGCGCAAGTACGGTCCCACGCTCGACGACGTGCTGGCGTGGGCCGCCAAGAGCTCGGCCCGCCTCGGCGAGCTGGGCAACGACGACGAGGCGGTCGCGGCCCTGGAGGCGGAGCGGGCCGAGCTGGGGCCGGAGGCCCTGCGCCTGGCCGGTGAGATGTCGCGCCTGCGCAGTGAGGCGGCCAGCCGGCTCGGTGAGCTGGTCGACGCCGAGCTCGCGCAGCTGTCCATGCCGTCTGCCCATCTCGAGGTCGCCGTGACCACGCCCGACGGCGCCACGCCGGGCCCGCACGGTCTCGACGAGGTCGAGCTGCTGTTCGCCGCCAACAGCGGCAGCGGACTGCGTCCGCTGCACAAGGGTGCGAGCGGCGGTGAGCTGTCGCGCCTGATGCTGGCCCTGGAGGTCGTCCTGGCCGATCGCACGACCGTGCCGACCTTGGTGTTCGACGAGGTCGACGCGGGGATAGGTGGCAAGGCGGCCGTCGAGGTCGGTCGCCGGTTGTCCCGCCTTGCCCAGCACGCGCAGGTCATCGCCGTGACCCACCTGCCGCAGGTGGCAGCCTTCGCCGACCACCACTTCGTCGTCTCCAAGGACGACGACGGCAACGTCACGAGCAGCTCGGTCACCCACGTCGCCGAGCACGGACGGGTCGACGAGCTCGCCCGCATGCTCGCGGGCCAGGAGGACTCGGCGGCGGCGCAGGCCCACGCCCGTGAGCTCCTCGACCTCGCGCGGTCCGACTCCTGAGGCTTTGCTGAAAGTCTCGGATTCACGCGACACGCCGACGGTGCTCCCACATGCGTCGCGGTCAGCGGGAACGATGGAAGGCGATGGTCACCTGGAGACGCAAGACACCTCTGCCGCCTGACGCCAAAGGGGTCGTCGGAACGGTCCGGCACGCTCGCGGCGAGAGCGAGATCGCGGCCCTGCGCGAGGGCGAGGTCGCGGTGGTTCAGCTCCCGGACCTGGATTCCCGACAGGCGCAGGCGCTGCTCGACCGCCGGGTCGGTGCGGTGCTCAACGCCGCCCGGTCCAGCTCGGGACGGGTGCCGAACACGGGGCCGCAGATGCTGTCGAAGGCCGGTGTCGTCCTGGTGGACATCACGAGCGAGGACGTCTGGGCGCGGCTCAAGCCGGGCGAGCTGGTCCGAGTCGAGGCCGGGCAGGTCTTCCGCGACGAAGTGCTGGTCGCGGGCGGCATCGAGCTCGACGAACGGCGCACCGCGAGCGACCTGCAGCTGGCCCGTGACGGACTCACGACCCGCCTCGACTCGCTGGCGGCCAATGCGGCCGACCACATCCACCACGAGCACGCGATGCTGATCACCGGTGCCCAGGTGCCCCGACTGCGCACCAAGCTGAAGGGCAAGGCGGCCGTCGTCGTGTCGCAGGGCTACGACGACGCGGCCGACCTGAAGCGGCTGCGCCGGTACATCCGCGAGCACGATCCCGTGCTGATCGGGGCGGGGCCGGGTGCCGACATCCTGCTGCGGGCCGGACTCACACCGGGGCTCGTGATCGGTGCGCTCGACCAGATCTCCGACGCCGCCATCAAGGCCGCCGGAGAGGTCGTCGTGACGACGTCGTCCGGCATGGTCGACGGGCCTGAACGGCTCGAACGTCACGGCAAGGAGATCGTGACGTTCACGTCGACGGGCACCCACGACGACCTGGCGATCGTGCTGGCCGACACCAACGGGGCCGAGGTCATCATCCACGTCGGCGCCCCCAGCTCACTGGTCAAGCTGCTCGAGCGGCCACCGGCGGAAGCGGCTCGCATGTTCGTGGCACGCCTGCGGGCCGGCGCCAAGATCGTCGACGCCAAATCGGTCCACCACTTCGCCTCCCGCCGCCACACGGTCTGGCCGGTCCTGCTGCTGCTCCTCGCCGGAGTCGTCGCGGTGGCCGTCGCCGTGGGCGTTACCCCCGTGGGTCAGGACTGGTACGACTCCGTCGGCAACCAGGTCACCGACCTCGGTTCATGGATCAAAGGACTCTTCACGTGATCAGCTTCCGCTACCACCTCGTCTCCGTCGCGGCGATCCTCATCGCACTGGCGGCGGGCATCGTGCTGGGCTCCGGCCCGCTGGACGAGGCCGGCGACTCCATCCGCGGGGACGGTGCGGCCGGAACGGTCGACCCGGCGCTGACCTCGTTCGACGACGGATTCGCAGCACGCACGGCGAACGGGCTGCTGAAGGACAAGCTGGTCGGCCAGTCGGTCGTCATCCTGACCGTCCCGGGCGCCAGCGCCGGTGAGGTCAAGGCCATCGCGAGCGATCTGCAGACCGCCGGGGCCGAGGTCTCCGGCGAGGTCGAGCTGACCAGCAAGCTGCTCGACTCGGCCGGTCGTCAGTTCGCCGAGGGCGTCGCGCAGCAGTCGGCCTCTGACGTCGCCGGGGTCACGGGAGCCACGGACAGCTACGGCCGCATCGGTGCGGCGCTGGCACGGGCGTACCTGGCCGACGAGACCGCTGCCGCCGACCAGACCGCCACCACGATCCGTGCCGCGTTCAGCGAGGGCGACCTGGTCACCCAGACGACGCCGCCGGCCAACCTGTCGACTCTCGCCGTGCTGGTCACGGGGCCCGAACGCGCCGGCACCGCCGACCAGAGCACCGTCATCGCGGCTGTGGCCGGAGCCATGAACGACACCGGCAAAGGAGTCGTCGTGGCGGGACCGTCGTCGTCGAGCACCGACGGGGGAGCGGTGAAGGCGGTGCGCGACGGCGCCTTCGCGACCTCGGTCTCGACGGTCGACGTCACCGACACGGCGGCCGGTCGGATCGTCACGGTGCTGGCCGCAGCGGCGCAGGTCGGCGGACAGCCGGGGGCCTGGGGCACCTCGCGCAGTGCCGGCGGCGCGCTGCCGCAGTGACGTCGGCGCGCCGATGTCGTGCCGGACGCCGGGTGTGTCATTGGCCCCGACAGGTGTTTCGTTGGTAGGCTGGAATCCCGTGGAGGCCTGATGCGCAATCGTGCATCGTGAGCGCTCGACATCGAGATTCGACCACGGGAGTCACCTTGGCAGGCAGCGCGGTTACCAAGCACGTTTTCGTCACCGGCGGAGTTGCCTCCTCCCTCGGCAAGGGCCTGACCGCCTCGAGCCTCGGGCGACTGCTGAAGTCGCGGGGGCTGCGCGTCACGATGCAGAAGCTCGACCCGTACCTCAACGTGGACCCCGGGACGATGAACCCGTTCCAGCACGGCGAGGTCTTCGTCACCGACGACGGCGCCGAGACCGACCTCGACATCGGTCACTACGAGCGGTTCCTCGACGTCGACCTGTCGGGCAAGGCCAACGTCACGACCGGCCAGGTCTACTCCGAGGTCATCGCGAAGGAGCGCCGCGGCGACTACCTCGGCGACACGGTGCAGGTGATCCCGCACATCACCAACGAGATCAAGGCGCGCATCCGGGCGATGGCCGCCCCTGACGTCGACGTCGTCATCACCGAGATCGGCGGCACGGTCGGCGACATCGAGTCGCTGCCGTTCCTCGAGGCGGCGCGGCAGGTCCGGCACGACGTGGGACGCGGCAACGTCTTCTTCCTGCACGTGTCGCTGGTGCCGTACATCGGCCCGTCGGGCGAGCTCAAGACCAAGCCGACGCAGCACTCCGTCGCCGCCCTGCGCTCGATCGGCATCCAGCCGGACGCCATCGTGTGCCGTGCCGACCGGGAGATCCCCGACAGCATGAAGCGCAAGATCTCACTGATGTGCGACGTCGACGAGGAAGCGGTCGTGACGGCCAGCGACGCGCCGTCGATCTATGACATCCCGAAGGTCCTGCACCGCCAAGGCCTCGACGCCTACGTCGTCCGTCGGCTCGACCTGCCGTTCCGCGACGTCGACTGGACGCAGTGGGACGAGCTGCTGCGCCGCGTCCACCAGCCGGCCGAGGAGCTGACCATCGCCCTGGTCGGCAAGTACATCGACCTGCCCGACGCGTACCTGTCGGTCGGCGAGGCACTGCGGGCCGGTGGCTTCGCCCACGACGCCCGCATCAAGCTGCGGTGGGTCGGGTCCGACGACTGCGAGTCCGACGCGGGAGCCGCCCAGCACCTCGGCGACGTCGACGGCATCTGCGTGCCGGGCGGCTTCGGCATCCGCGGGATCGAGGGCAAGCTGGGAGCGTTGAAGTATGCCCGCGAGCGCGGCATCCCGGTGCTGGGACTGTGCCTGGGCCTGCAGTGCATCGTCATCGAGTATGCGCGCAACGTGGCCGGCATCGCCGGAGCGAGCTCGACCGAGTTCGACCCGAGGACCCCGCACCCGGTCATCGCGACGATGGCCGAGCAGCTCACGATCGTCGACGGCGAGGGCGACTTGGGTGGGACCATGCGTCTGGGGTCCTACCCCGCGACGCTCGACGAGGGCAGTCTCGTCGCCGAGGCGTACGGCTCCTCCAAGGTCGACGAGCGCCACCGGCACCGCTACGAGGTCAACAACGCGTACCGTCCGCAGCTCGTCGAGGCGGGGCTGGTCTTCAGCGGCACCTCGCCGGACGGCAACCTGGTCGAGTTCGTCGAGCTGCCCCGGGACGTGCACCCCTACTACGTCGCGACCCAGGCCCACCCGGAGCTCAAGTCGCGTCCGACCAAGGCGCATCCCCTGTTCTCGGGCCTGATCGGCGCGGCACTGGATCGCCAGCGGGAGACCCGTCTTCCGGTCGACGAGCGGCTCGAGGCGGTCGAGGCATGACGGCCCACCCGACCCTTCCGGGGCGGGTGGCCGGCGCATCGATCGGCGACTCGGACGAGTCGTGGCCGGTCGCGAGGAGCGAGACCAAGCACGCCAACGGATACCTGAGCCTGCGGGTCGACACGATCGTCGACCCGGCGGGTGGCGAGCATCCCCGATCGGTCGTGCAGCCCCACGGCGCGATCGGCGTCGTCGCGATCGACGAGGACGACCGCATCCTGCTCGTCGAGCAGTACCGGCACCCGGTCGGTCGCCGGCTGCTGGAGATCCCGGCCGGCACGCTCGACGTCCCCGGCGAGTCGGCCTGCGACGCGGCAGCCCGCGAGCTGGCCGAGGAGGCGGACCTCTGCGCCGACCGGTGGGAGTCGATCCTGCACCTGCTGGCCACCCCCGGGTACTCGACCGAGAAGTGGGAGACCTTCCTGGCCACTGGGCTCAGCGCCGTGCCCGACGACGAGCGCACCGTGCGGGAGGCCGAGGAGGCGGACATGGCCCAGTGGTGGCTGCCGTTCGACCAGGCCGTCGACGCGATCCTCGACGGCCGCATCTGCGACTCGATGACGGTCGCCTCGATCCTCGCGGTGCAGGCGCGCCGCGCCCGATGAGTGAGGACGTCGGGCGGGGCGTCCAGGACTACCTGAGCCACCTAGCGGTCGAGCGGGGCCTGGCCGACAACACGTTGCGCTCGTACCGCCGTGACCTGCGCCGCTACGCGGGTTTCCTGCAGTCACGTGACCTCGTCGATCCCCGAGCGATCGCCGAGGGCGACATCGCTGCCTTCCTCGGCTGGCTGCGCACCGGCGACCCCGACCACGCCCCCCTCGGCACCGCGAGTGCCGCGCGGACGATCGTGGCCGTCCGGGGCCTGCACCGCTTCTGGCTGCGCGAGCAGATCGTCTCCGCCGACGTCACCGCGGCGATCAAGCCCCCGCGGCCGGCAGCCCGTCTGCCGAAAGCGCTGCCGCTGTCGGACATCGAGGCGATCCTCGATGCGGCAGGCGCGGCCGGCACGACGTTGGCCGCGCGTGACCGTGCGCTCCTGGAGGTGCTCTACGGCACCGGTGCCCGCATCTCCGAGGCCATCGGCCTGGACATTGACGACCTCGATCTCGAGGACGGGGCGATCCTGCTGCGCGGCAAGGGCGGCAAGCAGCGGATCGTCCCGATCGGCTCGTATGCGAAGGCGGCGCTGGTCGACTACCTGACGGCGTCGCGACCCGCTTTGGTGTCGACCACGAAGCGGACGCCGGCGGTGTTCCTCAACGCCCGCGGTGGGCGGCTGTCGCGGCAGAGCGCGTGGACGGTGCTGACGAAGGCGGGGGAGCGGGCCGGCGTCACGGCCGACGTGTCGCCCCACACCCTGCGGCACTCGTTCGCGACGCACCTGCTCGACGGTGGCGCCGACGTCCGTGTCGTCCAGGAGCTGCTGGGCCACGCATCGGTCACGACCACCCAGATCTACACCCTCGTGACCGTCGAGAAGCTCCGCGAGATCTACGCGACCGCGCACCCCCGCGCCGCCCGGGACTGATCCGGTGCGCAGGGGCGGCGATCTCGTCCGAGGAGTGGTCAACATGTCGACTTCTGGCGGTAGAGTGACGGTCGTCCGTCGGGTCGAGTGCAGGGGAACTGAATGAGCATGGAACTGGGACCCACTGGACGTCCGATGCCGGTGTTCCCGGCGCCGGGTCCCCGCGATCCCTCGAAGCCCGCGACGATCATCGCGCTCTGCAACCAGAAGGGTGGCGTGGGCAAGACCACGACCACCATCAACCTGGGCGCGGCGCTGGTCGAGACCGGTCGCAGGGTGCTGCTGGTCGACTTCGATCCGCAGGGCTCGATGACGGTCGGCCTCGGGGTCAACGCCCACGAGCTCGAGCAGAGCATTTACCACGTGCTGATGGACCGCGAGATCGCGATCAAGGACCTCATCATGTCGACCGGTGTCGAGGGTCTGGATCTCGTGCCGTCCAACATCGACCTCTCGGCCGCCGAGATGCGACTGGTCACGGAGGTGGGCCGTGAACAGGTGCTGGCCCGCGTGCTCAAGCCGGTCCGCGCCGACTACGACGTCATCCTGATCGACTGCCAGCCCTCGCTCGGGCTGCTCACGGTCAATGCGCTGACGGCCGCCAACGGCGTGCTGGTGCCGCTGGAGTGCGAGTACTTCGCCCTGCGCGGCGTCGCGCTGCTGAAGGACACGATCGAGAAGGTGCGCGACCGCACCAACGACGAGCTGGAGATCATCGGCCTGCTCGGCACGATGTACGACAGCCGCACCCTGCACGGCAAAGAGGTGCTGCAGACGCTCGTCGAGGGCTGGGGTGACCTGGTCTTCCACACCGTCATCCGCCGCACCGTGAAGTTCTCGGACTCGACCGTCGCCGGTGAGCCGATCACCGAGTACGCGACGACCTCGCCCGGTGCGGAGTCGTACCGCCAGCTCGCGAGGGAGGTCCTCGTTCGATGCCCGGACGCGTGACACCCTCGTCGGGCGGGGCCGGCCGACGACCGCTGATGCCCGGCGCCGACGAGCTTTTCCGGGCCACGACCCCGGCCAAGCGCGCACCCGCGCCCCCCGACGAGGTCGAGCCCGATGAGGGCCCGGCGGCCAGCGGACGGGTCAAGCACGACGAGAAGATGACCGTCTACGTCACGGCCGCGGAGCTGCTCGCGGTCGAGAAGGCACGCCTCGAGCTGCGCGCCGAGCTCGGCCGCAGCGTCGACCGTGGCCGATTCGTCCGGGCGGCACTGGCCGTGGCGCTCGCCGACCTCGAGGCGCGCGGCACGGCCAGCGACGTCGCCCGGCGATTGAGCGAGTCGTGACCGCGGCGGACGTCGACGAGTCCGCTCCGATCGGGTTCCAGGTCAACCTGGCCAACTTCGAGGGTCCCTTCGACCTGCTCCTGCAGCTGATCTCCAAGCACGAGCTCGACATCACCGAGGTGGCCCTGTCGGCGGTGACGGGGGAGTTCATCGCCTACATCAAGGCGCTCGGCGACGACCTCGAGCAGACCACGAACTTCCTCCTCGTCGCCGCCACCCTCCTCGACCTCAAGACCGCCCGTCTGCTGCCCCAGGCAGAGGTCGAGGACGAGGAGGACCTCGCCCTGCTCGAGGCGCGCGGCCTGCTGTTCGCCCGCCTCATGCAGTACCGCGCGTTCAAGCAGGTCGCCGGCATCATGAACGAGCGGCTGGCGCAGGAGTCGAAGCGCTTCCCGCGCATCGTGACCCTCGAGCCACGGTTCGCCGACCTGCTGCCGGAGGTGCTGATCTCGGTCGGCCCCCAGGAGCTCGCGCACCTGGCTGCCAAGGCGTTCGAGGACAAGCCGGTCCCGATCCTGTCGCTGGCTCATCTGCACGCGCCCCAGGTCAGCGTCCGCGAGCAGGCCCACCTCGTCGTCGACCAGCTGCGCCGCAAGGGCGAGATGACGTTCCGCGCCCTCACCGCCGACGCGCCGGACCTCATGACGAAGGTGGCACGGTTCCTGGCGGTGCTGGAGCTGTTCAGGGAGGGAGTCATCGCCTTCGAGCAGGCGACCCCGCTGGGCGACCTGCACATCCGGTGGACCGGCAGCGACGACGGCGACATCGACGTCGGCGACGAGTTCGACGCACCGGCCGGCGAACCGGGCGACGAGGCCGTCCTCATCGATGAGGCCCTGATCGACGACGGCGGACACGCCGGCGACACCCCACCGACCACCACGGACGACATCGAGAGCACGGATGACTGACCAGCACGTACCGACCGGACCCCACGAGCTCGAGCTGGAGATGCTCGACCTCGCACCCGCCCTCGAGGCGGTGCTGATGGTGGCCGACCAGCCCCTCGACCACCTGACCCTCGCGCAGGCCGTCGGTCACCCACCGACAGACGTGGCCGAGGCGCTCACCGTCCTGGCGCAGGAGTACACCGACCAGGGTCGTGGCTTCGAGCTGCGCAACATCGCCGGTGGGTGGCGTTTCTTCACCCGCGAGGAGTACGCGGGTGCGGTCGAGCGGTTCATCCTCGACGGCCAGCAGGCACGCCTGACGCAGGCCGCCCTCGAGACGATGGCGGTCGTCGCGTACCGACAGCCCATCAGCCGCTCGCGCATCTCGGCGATCCGCGGCGTCAACGTCGACGGCGTGGTGCGCACGCTCGTGACCCGCGGTCTCATCGAGGAGGGCGGGGTCGACGGTGAGAGTGGGGCCATCCTCTACCGCACCACGAGCTACTTCCTCGAGCGGATGGGGCTTGGCGACATCGGCGAGCTGCCCGACATCGCCCAGCACCTGCCGGAGATGGAGGACATGGAGGACGAGGTCCTCGCGGGCGCGGGCGAGGTGCTCGCCGATCTGGCGGGGCAGGACGCGATCGAGGAGGGCGAGGTCTCGACGAGCTCGGCGGGCGAGAGCGACGGCCCAGCCGGTCCGGACGCGGAGGGTGACGATCGTGGCTGAGATCCGCCTGCAGAAGGTCCTGGCACAGGCGGGGCTCGGCAGCCGTCGCCGATGCGACGACATGATCGCGCACGGACGTGTCGAGGTGAACGGCGAGATCATCGACGTCATGGGTGCGCGGGTCGATCCGGCCACCGACGTGATCCGGGTCGACGGCAAGCGCATCCCGGCGCCCAGCGACCACGCGTACGTCCTGCTCAACAAGCCGCGCGGCGTCGTGACCTCGATGGCCGACGAGCGGGGACGTCCCGATCTCTCGTCGATCGTCGCAGGACGGGAGGACCGGCTCTTCCACGTCGGCCGGCTCGACACCGACACGTCGGGCCTCCTCATCATGACCAACGACGGCGAGCTGGCGCACCGACTGGCCCACCCCTCGTTCGAGATCACCAAGACGTACGTGGCACTGGTCGACGGCGACGTGCCCGACACGCTCGGCGCCCGCCTCAAGGACGGCATCGAGCTCGACGACGGCCCCGCCCAGGTCGACCGGTTCCAGGTCAAGGACCGGTCGCGCGGTCGCTCGATCGTCGAGCTCGACATCCACATGGGACGCAACCGCATCGTGCGGCGCCTGCTCGAGGCCGCCGGACACCCCGTCCGCGAGCTCTCCCGCACGGCGTTCGGCCCACTGCACATCGGCGGCCTGTCGTCGGGCGGCATGCGCGACCTGACCCGCGACGAGCTCGGAGCCCTGCTCGACAGCGTGGACGTCCCGTGACTGCATTCTCCCCTCACTCGCCAGACCGTCCGCCGATCGGCGGCCCGGTGCTCGTGATCGGCTGCGGCCTGATCGGCACGTCTGTCGGCCTGGCCCTGCGGGCCCACGACGTCGACGTGGCCCTGCGCGACGCGGACCCCGGTCACGTCGAGGTGGCGGTGTCGCGCGGTGCCGGCCGTGCCTTCGCGGACGACGCGGAGCCGTTCCTGGTCGTCGTCGCGGTGCCGCCGGTCGCTGCCGCGGCAGTCGTCGCCGCCGCGCTGCAGAGGTGGCCCGAGGCGCTCGTCACCGATGTCACGAGCGTCAAGTCCGGCCTGCAGCGGGCCGTCGACCAGATGCCCGGAGCCGAGCGGTTCGCGGGAGGGCATCCCATGGCCGGCAGTGAGCACTCTGGTCCGATGGCCGGCTCCGCCCAGCTGTTCGAGGGTCGGCCGTGGGCCGTCACGCCGGGACCCACCACGATCCCGGCCGCGCTCGACGCCGTCGTCGATCTCGCGCTGCACGTAGGCGCCGTGCCGATCATCATGGATGCGACCGCACACGACAGGGCCGTCGCCCTGGTCTCGCACGTGCCGCAGGTCATGTCAACGTTGACGGCGGCGCGGCTCAACGACGCCGACGGCAACTACCTCGCCTTGTCGGGGGCCGGCCTGCGTGACACCACTCGCATCGCGGCCAGTGACAGTGCCCTGTGGCTCGACATCCTCGGCACCAACGCGTCGGACGTGCGGGCCGTGCTGGAGCTGGTCCGCGACGACCTCGACCGTGTGATCGGGGCACTCGGTACCGACGACACCGTCCTGGAGGACGTGCTCGAGTCAGGTCGGCGCGGCGCGACCCTGATCCCGGGCAAGCACGGGTCGGTCGCGGCCAGCGTCGACATCGTCCACGTCCAGGTCGCTGACAGGCCCGGTGAGCTGTCGCGCCTGATGTCCGATACGGGACAATCGGGTGTGAACATCGAGGATCTTCGTCTCGAGCACGACCTCGGCCGCCAGGTCGGTCTCGCTGAGATCTCCGTGACCGTCGGGGTCGGGAACTCCTTGGTCGAGGCCCTGACATCTCGCGGCTGGACCGCGTACCGCTAGCCGTCGCACCGCGCCCAGAACGTCCCACCACCAGCACCCAGAAGGAGTCGAGCACCAGTGACATCTCCCCTCGTCGTCGCCATCGACGGGCCGTCCGGCTCAGGCAAGTCGAGCACCTCCCGTGGCGTGGCCGAACGCCTGCGGCTCGCGTATCTCGACACCGGCGCCATGTACCGCGCCATGACGTGGGCGCTGCTGCAGGCCGGCGTCGACCTCACCGATCCCGAGGCGGTGGCTGCGGCGTCGGAGCGGGTCACACTGACCTCCGGCACCGATCCGCTGCAGCCGACGATCCACGCCGACGGCACTGACGTCGCCGATCCGATCCGCAGCGAGGAGATCACCGGTTCGGTCAGCCTCGTCGCCGCGGTCCCGCGGGTCCGCGAGCTCCTGGTCGCCCAGCAGCGCGAGGCGATCGCCGCGAGCGACGGCATCGTCGTCGAGGGCCGTGACATCGGCTCGGTCGTGGTGCCCGACGCGCCGGTCAAGATCTACCTCGTGGCCGACGCCGCGGCCCGGGCCGCGCGGCGTGCGGCGGAGAACGGCGGAGCGGACGCGGCCGCGACCGAGGCCGCGCTGGCCGTCCGCGACCAGATCGACTCGACCCGCACGGCCTCACCGCTGGTGCAGTCCGAGGGCGCGATCGTCGTGGACGGCACGCACCTGACGCTCGACGAGGTCATCGACACCATCGCCGGAATAGTCGACGCCGCGAGATGAGCACGGTGAGCGGGTCGACGGCTGGAGCCGGCCTTCCCGAGCGCGGTCTGCGATTCATGCGCGGGCGCGCCAACGGATGGTTCCACCGCAAGTGGGAGATCCACGAGCGAGGGCAGGCCCGCGTGCCCGAGACCGGACCGGTGATCCTGGCGAGCAACCACATCGGCTGGCTGGACGGACCGCTGCTCGTGGCGACCGCACCGCGACCGCCGCACGCGATGGTCAAGGCGGAGCAGTGGACGGCCAGGACCGGTCGCCTCCTGCGGCTCGTCGCCCAGATCAAGGTGGGCCGCGACCGCACCGACGCCGGAGCGGTCCGACAGGCCGTCCGGGCGCTGGCGGCCGGACAGTGCGTGCTGCTCTTCCCCGAGAGCACCCGCGGCGACGGTGAGTTCACCGCGGTCAAGGGCGGTGTAGCCTACCTGGCGCTCGTCACGGGCGCCCCCGTGGTGCCCGTCGCGATCTTCGGGACCCGCCAGCCGGGGGAGTCGCCCGACGCCCGACCGGTGGCCGGTGCGAGGCTCGACATCGTCTACGGAGACCCCATCGCGTTCCCGATGCAGGGTTGGCCGCGAGATCGTGGGATGCTGGAGGACGCAGGTGAGCAGATCCACGATCACCTGCGAGCCCATGTCTCCCAGGCCAAGACCGCGTTGAAGCGCGATCTGCCCGGCCCCCTCCCGACAGGAATGTCCGATGTCTGACGCCGTACCCGTTCTCGCTGTGATCGGGCGACCCAACGTCGGCAAGTCGACGCTGGTCAACCGCATCATCGGTCGACGCGAGGCGGTCGTCGAGGATGTGCCGGGCGTGACCCGCGACCGCGTGTCGTACGACGCGGTCTGGAACGGTCGCGCGTTCACCGTCGTCGACACCGGCGGCTGGGATCCCGACGCCCGCGGACTGGCCGAACGCATTGCCGCACAGGCCGAGATCGCGATCCAGGTCGCAGACGCCGTGCTGTTCGTCGTCGACGCGACGGTCGGCATCACCGACGTCGACGAGAAGGTCGTCCGCATGCTGCGCGCGGCCAAGAAGCCCGTCGTGCTCGCCGCCAACAAGGTCGACGACCAGCGGTCGGAGTTGGAGGCAGCGAGCCTGTGGAACCTGGGCCTCGGCGAGCCGTTCCCGGTCTCCGCCCTGCACGGTCGCGGCAGCGGCGACATGCTCGACGCGGTCATCGAGGCGCTGCCCGACCCGCCCCCGGAGGACTTCGACGCACCGCAGGGTCCGCGTCGTGTCGCGATCGTCGGCAAGCCGAACGTCGGCAAGTCGAGCCTGCTCAACCGCCTGGCCGGCGAGGAGCGGGTCGTCGTCGACGATGCGTCCGGCACGACCGTCGACCCGGTCGACGAGATCGTCCAGCTCGGTGGACGCACCTGGAACTTCATCGACACCGCTGGCATCCGTCGCCGCGTCCGCGATGCCTCCGGTCACGAGTACTACGCGAGCCTGCGCACCAGCTCGGCAATCGACCGGGCCGAGGTCGCGGTCGTCATCATCGACGCGAGCATGCCGCTGACCGAGCAGGACATCCGGATCGTCAGCTCGGTGGCCGAGGCCGGCCGCGCGCTCATCATCGCGTTCAACAAGTGGGACAAGGTCGACGAGGAGCGCCGTTACTACCTCGATCGCGAGATCGAGCGCGAGCTCGTGCAGGTGCCGTGGGCGCCGACGATCAACATCACGGCGCTGACCGGCTGGCACATCGACCGGCTGGTGCGAGCGCTCGACGCGGCACTCGAGGGCTGGGAGACGCGCGTCCCCACCGGCGTGCTCAACGCCTTCCTGGGACGCCTCGTCGCCGAGCACCCGCACCCCGTGCGCGGCGGCAAGCAGTCGAAGATCATGTTCGGCACCCAGGCCTCCACTGCGCCGCCGACCTTCGTGCTGTTCACGACGGGCAAGCTCGAGGCGTCGTACATGCGCTTCATCGAGCGCCGTCTGCGCGAGGAGTTCGGTTTCGTCGGTACGCCGATCCACCTGCAGCAGCGTCCCCGCAAGAAGCGCGAGCGCCGCTGATCTTCGGGGGGCGTGGCCGATGCGAGGAACGTGACCGTGCTGCGGTAAAGTTCCTCTTCGGTACGAACGGGCTGTAGCGCAGCTTGGTAGCGCACCTGACTGGGGGTCAGGGGGTCGCAGGTTCAAATCCTGTCAGCCCGACCGATCAGGCCTGGGAATCCAAGGATTCCCAGGCCTGAAAGCGTGAGAGATTTGAACCGCTCGCCAGAAACTCGCCTTAGTGGATCTTGGGCCGATGTTCCCGCCTAAAGACGCGCCCGAGCACCCGCCTCAGGGTGATGGTGGGTTCATGACTGCCATGAGAATCACCCAGCCCCTGCGGCCCGCTTTGACCCCGTCCCAGACGGCTGAGCTCGCCGGTATGACCGTGCACGACGCCGCGTTGATCGCCGCCGCGTTGGACGCAGAGCTCGCTGACTCCACCCGTGTCTAGTACGCCTCGGCCTGGCGTCAATGGGAGAGGTGGTGCCTGGCCCGTGGTGTCACAGCGTTGGCGGCGCCACCGGAAGCGATCGCGGCATTCTTGGTGGGACGGGCCGAGACTGGGCTGACCTACGGGACCATCGAGCTGAGCTGCTCGGCGATCAAGTACCACTACCAACGTCACGGGCTACCGGACCCGATGGCTGGTCCCATGCTTCGCAGGGTGCGCCGCGGACTCCGTCGGATCCTTGGCGTCGCGCCCCGCCAGCGGGCCCACGCGCTCACGGTCGAACAGATCGGCCAGATCGTCTCGGCCATCGACCTCACCACTGCGACCGGTGTTCGCGCCCGCGCGATCGTCCTGCTGGGGTTCGCTTCTGCCATGCGTCCCAGTGAGCTCGCAGCCCTCCACCTGGCCGACATCACGGCCATGCCCGCCGGGATACTCATCACGATCCGCCGCTCCAAGACAGATCCCACCGGCCGTGGACAGCTCGTCGGCGTCGCCCGGGGGAACCACCCCCACACTGACCCGGTCGCAGCGCTCACCGCCTGGACCGCGTGCCGACCGGTCGGTGCTGGGCCGCTGTTCACCCGCATCCACCGAACCGGGGTCGTCACCGCGAACGGTCTGGACGTCCGGGCGATCAGCAGAACGATCTCGAGTCGGGCAAACAGCGCAGGCCTCGACGCCCTGCCCGTTTTGGGGCACTCACTGCCGGCAGGTCACGCCACGACTGCCGCGGCCAACGGTGCCAGCATCGATCGCATCGCCGCCCAGACCCGCCACCGCGACCTCGACACCCTCATCGAGCACTACATCCGCCCAGCAACGACCCTCTCGACCAGCACCAGCGCCGACCTCGGACTCTGACACGACGCAGGTTGGCAGAAGGGGCTGCGCGACGCCGGTTGCTGTCTTTGGCGGCCGACGTCTGGGAGACTTTGACCATGAGCGTTGCGAAGGTTCTCGACCCGGTCGTGATAGGTCGTGCCTGCCGGCAGCATGGGGTGGCCAGGCTGCGTGTCTTCGGCTCGTCCGTCACCGATCGATTCGACCCCCTGCACAGCGACATCGACTTCTTCGTGGACTTCCTTCCTGAGGTCCGTGACCTGATGGGCAACTATCTTGCTCTCAAGGCTGATCTGGAGCACATCACCGGTCGCACAGTGGACCTGGTGATGTCGGATGCCGTTGAGAATCCGTACTTCGCGGCCGAGGCTCTCCGAACCGTCCAAGACATCTATGCAGCCTAGATCTGCCGCGCTGCTCTGGGATCTATCCACAGCGGTGAAGCGGATCCAAGGGTTCGTGGCGCACAAGTCGTGGGACGACTACAGCAACGACCTCCTGCTCCGATCGGGCGTTGAGCGACAGTTTGAGATCGCTGGCGAAGCGATGACCGCACTTCGGCGAATCGACCCGGAAACCGCCGATCGCGTGCCGAACCTCAACAAGATCATCGGGATGAGGAACATCCTCATCCACGGGTACGCGGAGGTGAACGACCTCACAGTCTGGCGCGCTGCCACTGAGAGTCTGAACGAACTGGTTGGACCAGTGGGCGAACTACTCGACGGAGCAGGTCCGCCGGGACAGGCCACCTGACCAAACCGCCCGCTCGGCGACACAGATCGACCCGGACTCAACCTTCGCTCGCCTATGGCGCAGCCCGGGACCTGCTCGATCAGGTCGGGCGAAGTGCGGCGCGCGACAGCGCTGCGGCTGCGGGGCTCACCCAGTTGCGGTCGCCCATCAACGCTAGCCGGTCTGACAGATTCACGAGGGTAGCGAACGCGTCGAGGCGGTAGATCTCATACCCCTCCAGCGGCCGTCCGTCGCGGTGGCGCCAGCCAAGGTCCGCCAGAGAAGCGGCCACCTGCTCCCGAGGGATAGGAGCATTGGGAGACGTGGCTGCATGAGCCAACAGGAGCAGCGTCGCGACAGTCTCGAAGTCCTTGCCTTGGGTAGGGATCAGTCGATCGCGCAGGTGTACCCACAACCTGACCGGGTTGCGCTGCGCGGCAGCACCCGCCCGGGTCAGAACCAGCCTGCCCTTGTACTTGCGAAGCAGACCCATCGTCCGCAGCGATTCACGAAAATTCAATAGCGGAGCGCAGTGGACCTCGCGGTTGTTCTTCCCGATCCAGCCAGCCATGGCAGGAACCACACGGGAGGCCGCCTCGACGTCATCGGGCTTGAGGTAGCCAGCCGACGTCAGCTCGATCCCGCCACCCTTGGCACGGCCAAGGAACCATTGATAAGCGGCAAGAGCCCCTTCCATGGTGCCGGGCTCCGGCTCTGCGCTCTCCATGGCGATGGTCACCACACGCTGGGCAAGGTCCTCTCCTGTGCGGGTGTAGCGCAGACGGTTGAGCACATCCACAAGTCGATGATTCACCCCGACCTCGCGCAGAACGAAATAGGGCGTTCGAAGGGCCGAGTTGAGCTCGTCGAGGTCGAAGTGTGCCGGATCGTCGACGCTCATCGCGATGCTCTCGAGATCGGTGCCGCCGCCGGAATCCTCCGGGGGCGCTGCTCGGTGGCCTCCCGTTGCGACCGCGCTCGGGGCATCCGGCGATGCCGGCAGAACCTCCTCCAGTCGCAGCGTGAGCCCCCAGTGGTCGCCGTAGTCGTAGACGTAGTTCATGACGTCGCCCGGAGCTTGGAGCGTCTCGTCAAGCCGCACCTGATGCGCCGGGATGCCGCCGTCGTCATCTTCGTCACCGTCCTCGACGTCATACGGGCATAGGAACAATTGGCTCTGACGGTCGAATGGTCCTCCACCCAGGGAGAAGCGGTGCAGGTGGGAGTCAGTCCAGTCGAAGGCCACCTGCAGGACTTGGTGGGTGACATCCAGCGGCAGGTCTGACCGCAGGTCGAGCCGACGCCAGACCGGGGGGCTCCGCGTGGTCGAGGTCGACCCGGATCCGCAAGACGGCGACCTCGTCCAGTCGGGCCCGCCGGAGGTCCGGCCGTTCGCTGCGTTGCGCGGCTCTCGCGCCGAACATGGTCAGATCGCCTGCCAACTGCCGCAGATCCGACAGCTCAGCGCCCGAGATCGCGGACTGAAAGCTGCGGAGCAACTCGGCCTCTGCATCTTCGTCGGGCGACACGTACCTACTGTATTCGGGTCCTTGCCACGACGGACTCGGAGGGACTCAGAGGGACTTGAGAGGTCGCCATCTACTCGCCAGAAACAGTCGTGGATCTTCCCAATCGACCCGATATACTCCGAAACAGAAATCAACCAGATTCCCTGTTGTTCCGACTGAATCCTCGTTTTTCCTAAGTCTGACGCACCGCTGGCAGGACCCCTGATCACTCCAGGGGGTCGCAGGTTCAAATCCTGTCAGCCCGACCGTACGATGTCTTCGGACGTCGGAATCTCCCGGGCCTGCTCACGCGGGTCCGGGAGTTCTCGTCCCCGGCGAAAGGTCGACCATGGCTCTGTCAGCAGTCGCTGTCTTCTGCGGCTCCAGCTTCGGACGCGATCCGGTCTACGCCGATGCGGCCCGCCTGACCGGGCGGACGCTGGCGGCGCGGGGCATCGACGTCGTCTACGGCGGTGGCCACGTCGGCCTGATGGGCGCCGTCGCGGATGCTGCGATCGAGGCCGGCGGCCGCGTCATCGGCGTCATCCCGCGCCAGCTGGACGATCGCGAGCTCTCGCACGGCGGCGTCACCGAGCTGCACGTGGTCGAGTCGATGCACGAGCGCAAGCAGCTCATGGCCGACCTGTCGGACGCCTTCATCGCCCTGCCCGGCGGTGCCGGGACGCTCGAGGAGATCGCCGAGCAGTGGACGTGGGCCCAGCTGACGATCCACGCCAAGCCGTGCGGGTTCCTCGACGTCGCCGGCTTCTGGGCGCCGATGCGACAGATGCTGTCGACGATGGTGACCGAGGGGTTCGTCCGTGAGGCGCAGTCCGGCATCGTGTCGTTCGACGACGACCTCGACGCGCTGCTGGACGTCCTCGCAGCGCCGCCGTCGTGGACCGACAAGTGGGGCGCCTCCCGCGAGACGCCGCAGCCGTGACGGTGTCGAAGGCAACACCCGTCATCCACGTCGCGGCTGCCTTGACGGTCGACGCCGCCGGTCGGGCACTGATGGTTCGCAAGCACGGCACGACGATGTTCATGCAGCCCGGCGGGAAGATCGAGGTGGGGGAGTCCCCGTTGGAGACGCTGCGGCGCGAGCTCGTTGAGGAGCTCGGCCTCGACTGCCCGGCGTCCGCGTTCACGTGGGTCGGGACGTTCGAGGAGGACGCCGCGAACGAGCCCGGTCACCGGGTGCTGGCCGAGGTCTTCTCGCTGACCGTCGACGCCGCGGCACCCGTGGCGGCGGCGGAGATCGCCGAGCTGCGGTGGGTCGATCCGCACGCACCCGGCGAGATCGACCTCGCCCCGCTCAGCACCCGGGCCCTGCTGCCTCTCCTGATCGAGCAGAGCCTGATCGAGCAGAACCCGAGGAGATGACCATGACCACCCACATCGACGACAACGTCACCGTTCGCGGCGGCAGCGGCGGCAGCGGCGGCGGCGGGGACGCCGACGCCCCGCTCGTCCTGCTCCTGCACGGCTACGGGTCCAACGAGCAGGACCTCCCTGGCCTCATGACGTACCTGCCGGACGGCCTGGCAGCCGTGTCGGTTCGTGCGCCGCTCGCGATCGGCCCCGGCTCGTACGCGTGGGTCCCGATCGCGGTGCCGGGGCGCCCGGACCCCACGATCACCGAGGAGTCGACGACGGCGCTGCTGGAGTGGTTCGACGAGCACGTGCCGGCCGACCGCACGGTCATCCCGTTGGGCTTCTCCCAGGGCGGACTCATGGTGAGCCAGTTGCTGCGGGCGCGTCCCGGGCGCTTCGTCGCGGGAGTGATCCTGTCGGGCTTCGTGCTCGACGCGGTGGCGCCGGGTGACGCCGATCTGGCCGAGCGGCGGCTACCGGTGTTCTTCGGCCACGGGGATGCAGACCCCGTCATCGCGCCGGATGCGACGGACCGGGCGTCGACGTGGCTGGCGGCCCACACCGACCTGACCGATCGCACGTACCGTGGGCTGGCCCACGCGGTGTCGGGCGAGGAGCTCGAGGACGTCGCGGCGTTCGTCCGCGCGCAGGTCTGACTCAGCGACCGCGGAGTCGGTCCATCGCCCGGCGGTCTCGCTTGGTCGGCCGCCCGGCGCCCCGGTCGCGCCGCGGCATGACGGCGACCTCCTCCTGGGGCGGCGGGGGAGGCGTGTGGTCGACGTAGCACTGCACCGCGACGGGGGCGCCGACCCGCTTGACGATGATGCGGGTCACGACGACGACGCGAGGGCCGCCCTCGGTGAGGGCCTCGATGCGGTCGCCGATGTTGACCGGCTGCGACGGCTTGGCCTTGGCGCCGTTGATGCGGACGTGACCGGCCTTGCACTCCTTGGAGGCGATCGACCGGTTCTTGTAGAGCCGGACGGACGACACCCAGACGTCGGCGCGCGCGGAGCTGTCCATGCCTCCGACTCTAGACTGGCCGCATGAGCACCGACGGAACCGACGACATCGAGGTCATCGAGATCAGCGGCGACATGATCCGGCTGGGCCAGTTCCTGAAGTTCGCCAACTTCGCCGACTCCGGCGCCCACGCCGGGGCGATGATCGGTGACGGCGACGTCCTGGTCGACGGCGAGATCGAGACCCGGCGGGGACGCCAGCTCGCCAAGGGCATGGTCGTCGAGGTGCGGACCGCCGTCGAGACACACGTCGCGCAGGTCGGCTGACGCTCGCTCCCGGAGGCCGCGTCAGCCCAGGTGGTCGCGCCAGGCCCCGACGTCGGGCAGGGCGAACGCCGCAGCGTCGCCCATGCCCTGCACGTCCCACGTCACGACGAGCAGGTCACTTTCCGCGGTCTTGCCGAGGAAGTGGCGGGTGGCCCGCGTCGACGTGATGGCGTCGCGGGGCACCACGATCTCCCGCTCCGGGACGAGCTGGACGAAGATCAGCTGGGACTCGCCGAACGCCAGCGTCCCGACACCACGCGACTGCAGACGTCCCTCCGAAGCGAGCCCCACGAGGGCCGCCGGCTCGCTGTGGAGCGGGCGGACCGCGGCGATCCGGGCGCGGTGGCGCGACCGCATCGAACGCAAGCGAAGCGCCGCCACCACGGCGACGGCGACGACGCCGAGCAGGAGGCCGGTGAGGACGATGAGCAGGATCTCGAGCATCTGCTCAGTCTGCCGCAGGGCGGTCCGGCCGAGTGCTCAGCCCGTCGGCGGCAAAGGGACCTGGATCGTCCTCAGGACCCCGTCGCCGAGGTTGGCCAGCGCGCGGCCCGACTGCTGCTGGGCGCCGACGGAGCTGCGGGGGATCCGGACGCCGATGAGCTCTCCGTCGCCGACGGCCTGAGCGGAGAGGATGACTCCCTGCCGGCCCTTGATCTCGACCTGCCACCCGCTGAAGCCGCTGCCGATCTCGTTCGAGTCGCCGCCGAGGACGATCGCCCGGCGGCTGTCTCCGCAGCTGCGCTGCAGCGCCTTGAGGTAGTCCTTGGCGTCGACGTCCTTGAGCAGCTCGCCGTCGTCGATCAGCAGGACGACGGGTCCGTCGCCCTGCTCGATCAGCGGCTTCAGCTCGTCCTCGGAGAGATCGGACGTCGTCAGCACCGCGCGGACGCCGGGTCGTCCGGCCAGGTCGCGCAGCGGAGAGGGTCGGGGTGCCGCGATGACGAGGTCCGCACCGCCGCGGAGCAGCGACTCGGCGATCGAGAGCAGGACGGTCGATCGACCTGACCGGGCCGGGCCGCCGACCATGGCCAGGGGAGTGCGCTCGAGGTCGAGGCCCACCGCGGTCAGCTCGTCGCCGCCGACGCCGATCATCGCCCACAGCGGACGCGTGGCGGTGTCGTCGCGATGGCCCCAGGCCTCGTCGAAGGCCAGTCGGGTCGGGAGGACGTCGACCCGGAACGGCCGCGCCGCGCGGGGGACGTCGGCGAACCGCTCGCTGGCCGCGGCGCCGACGCGGCGCAGGTCCGCGGCCTGGGCCTGGCCGGACGTGTCGGGACCCAGGAGCGCGAACTGCAGCTCGAGGCCGCTGTCCGAGCGGAAGCCACGACCCTCGGGCACCTCGTCCGGCATCTTGCGAGGCTGCAGGCCGAGCAGCGAGTAGTCGCCCTTGTCGGGCAGCTTGAGACCGATCTTGTGCTCGATGAGGGAGCCCATGCGGGTGTTGATGAGCTGGCGGTCGCCCGTGATGACCAGGTGGAGCCCGGCCGAGGCGCCCTCGCGGAGGAAGTTCTGCACCTGCTCCAGCAGGGAACCGTTCTCGAGCTCGGCGAGACCCCCGAGGAATCCTTCCCAGCGGTCGAGCATCAGGACGATGTGCGGCAGGCGCTCGTCGGCCGGCATGGTGGAGCGGAGCTCGCCGAGATCGGCGAAGCCGCCACCGGCCAGCAGCTCCTGGCGGCGAGCCAGCTCGGCGGTGAGCCGCTTGAACAGGCGTGTCACGCGATCGGTCTGCGTGCGCTGCACGACGGCGCCGCAGTGCGGCAGGTCGGTCAGCGCGAGCAGGGCGCCGTTGCCGCAGTCGAGGCCGTAGATGTGCACGTCGGCCGGGCTGACCAGCGTGCCGATCGACGCCGCCATGGTGCGCAGCGCCTGCGACCGGCCGCTGCGCGGGCCGCCGGCGATGGCCAGGTGGGAGAACGTCTCGAAGTCGATGGACGAGTGGCGGCGGGCCTGCTCGGCCGGCAGGTCCTCGATGCCGAACGGGATGACCGGGAGGGCCGGGGCCTCCGGGACGACGACGTCGCCGACGAGGTCGTCGAGCTGGACCTCGGTGGTCAGTGCCGGCAGCCACGGGCTGTGCTGCGGTGCGAGGCCGAGGTCGTCGTTGGCCTGGCGGACGGCCGCGACGAGCACCGTGAGGTCGGTGACCTCGGCATCGTCCACGACGGCGGCTCGCGGACGCGTCGGGATGGGCTGGGGCAGCTGGCCGAGACCGAGCTGGCTGATCCACGGCGCGGTCGCAGTCGAGCTGACCGTGCCGGGGCGACGGCCCCCGACGCGTCCGGACTGGAACGGCACCAGGGAATTGGCGCCGAGCCGGACGTATGCGCGCCCGGGGGTGCTCTTGGAGATGTTGCCGGCGTCGGGAGCGTCGATGACGTCCGAGCTCTCGGACCCGTCGGTGACGCGCAGGGCGATGCGCAGGTTGGTGTTCGCCCGGATCTCGGGCGAGACGACACCGCCGGGACGCTGCGTCGCGAGGATCAGGTGGATGCCGAGCGAGCGTCCGCGCTGGGCGATGTTGACCAGGCCCGTGACGAAGTCGGGGAGCTCGCGGGCCAGAGATGCGAACTCGTCGATCACGATCAGCAGGCGGGGCATCGCGGCGAGCTCGGGGCGCTTGACCTGCAGATCGACGTAGTCCTCGATGTCCTTCGCGCCGGCGCCGGCCAGCATGTGCTCGCGGCGGTTGAGCTCGGCACCCAGCGAGACGAGCGCCCGCTCGACGAGGTGGGTGTCGAGGTCGGTGACCATGCCGACGGTGTGCGGCAGGTCGACGCAGTCCTTGAAGGCCGCGCCGCCCTTGTAGTCGACCAGCACGAACGTCATGCCGTCCGGCCGGTTGGCCACCGCCAACGACGCGACGATGGTCTGCAGCAGCTCGGACTTGCCGGCGCCGGTGGTGCCGGCGACCAGTCCGTGGGGTCCGTCCTTGCGCATGTCGATCGAGAACGGCCCGTCGAGGGAGATACCGACGACGGCCTCCGTCGATCGCGGGCTGATCGCCCAGCGAGCCCGGATCATCTCGGCCGACGGCGGTTCGAGCGCCATGACCTCGGTGAGGCGGCATGCGGCCGGCAGCACCGAGTCGTTGTCACCCCCGGAGATGTCGCGCAGCGGAGCGAGCGACCGTGCCAGCCGCAACAGCCAGGCCGGCTCGACGAGGTCAGGGATGATGTTGTCGACCACCGTGACGCGCTGCTGTCGCAGGGTGAGCCCGCGCGGCGTCTCGAGCACGACCGCGCTGGCCTCCTCCGGCAGGAGGCGCTCGTCGGTGTCGAGGCAGATCGAGTAGATGCCCACCAGGGGTCCCTGCTTGAGCAGCGCCACGACGCCGGGCAGCGACCGCAGACGACGGGCGCCGTCGAACACGACCACGATGTCGGAGTCGAGACGGACCTTGTCGGACGTGGTGCTGGCGGCCTGCCGTGCGGCGAGGGCCGCCGACAGCTCGGCGATGCGGCGCGCGCACGTCTCGGCGTCGATGCCGATCGTCACGACGGTGTCCTGCCCGAACTGCGGGCGAGCGTGGGGCAGCCAACGGAGCCACTCCCAGGCGGCTGCCCCGTCACCGTCGGTGAGGACGTAGACCTGGGTGTCGCGGGGGCTCTGCAGCGCGGCGAGCTGGGCGATCGCCCACGTGCACACCCGGCGGGGCAGGTCGCCCCGGCCGGCGATCCCGACGACGCCGCGCTCCTCGAGGGGGATCGTCACCGGGACGTCGTACGCGGGCCGCACGGTCTTGCGCTTGTGCTCCATCTGCTCGGGGTCGTCGACCGCGACGTCCGACTCGAGGTCGCCGACCCCGAGCCGGATGGAGAGGTAGTCCGGGTCGGTCGTGCGACGCTCCCACAACCGGGCCCGTGGACCGCTGGCGATCAGCAGGGCCAGCGCGGGGTCGGGTGCCTCGAGGCGGCGGGCGATGCGCTCATCGACGACGGCCTGGTCGATGTCGGCCTCGACGGCGGCCTTCTTCTGCCGGTAGTCGGCCATCATCTGCTTGTGCGTCTGCTTGCCGGTCTTCTTGCCCTGCATGTACGAGCCGAGCATCATCATCGGTGAGAAGGCAGCCATCATCAGCATCGACGGGCGGTTCATGATCAGGGCCAGCGAGACGCCCATGACGACCGGGATCATCATCGTGAGCCAGGGCAGCCCGCCACGGTTCTGCTCCGTGGGCAGCTTGGGCAGCCTGAACTGGGTCGGACGCTCGGGGGGCAGCAGGCGGGGGGGACGGTTGTAGTCGCTCCACCCCGGCTCGGGGCTGTCCTCGATCGCCGCGTCGGGCTGCTGCACGTTCTCGAGCTCCAGCAGGATGTCGCCGACCGTGAGCTGGGCCCCGGCCGTCCACTCGATGGCCTCGATGGGCAGCGCCTCGCGCTCGAGCGCCAGCGGAGGATCGGCGTGGGGAATCGTCTCGGCCAGGACCTCGGCGGCCCCGTCCATGGCCCTGACGGTCACGGCACCATGCAGGTCGACCAGGACCGACACGCACAGCGGCGGGACGCGGTCGTCGGTGAGCCGGATCGTGCAGCCGGGGTCGGTGCCGATGCCGGCCTCGCCGGCCATCAGCCGGTGGACGGCGCCGGCGCCGGTGCCGGAGACGACGCGGATCTCGACGAGCCCTTCCGGCTCGTCGACGAGCGAGGCGGAGGGGTCTCCGATGGACAGGATCGACCCGGTCTTCAGACCGGCCTCGGCGATGGGGGCGCGGGGGTCGAGCGGCTCACCGCGCAGGTAGACCGGATCGGCGAGGTCGACGCCGGCCTCGGGCGAGTGGCTGGCGCGGCGCGAGGCCAGGGAGATGACCTGGGGTGACTCGCGGGCAGCGGTGCCGCTCAGGCCGGTCAGCTCGGCGATCACGTCGGCCAGGGGCGTCGACTCGTCGGCCTCGAGCACGATGTCACGGTGCAGGCCGACGCCGGGCTGGGTCACAGTCACTTCGACACGCATGGGTCGAGCATAGGCGTTCCGGGTAGTCATGTCGGGTGATGCCAGCCTGGTCCGGATGAGCCAGGCTCCTCGGTGGGTGACGTCGAGGAGAAAGGCTGGCTGCTCGGGGTGAACATCGTGCCTGACTCCGTTAATGTGACAGCACAGCCGGGTTGAGTTTCCGGAGGCCAGCAGTGGCCATCGGGGGGCCGGCGCACACATGTCAATCGACGAGAAGGGCTCGACCTATGGCCAACATGAATGTGACCTACGAAGAAATGCGCGGAGCAGCCAAGCAGCTGCAGGGCGGTCAGCAGGACATCGAGGGAACCCTCAAGAGCCTCAAGACGCTCGTTGAGACCCTCGTCGAGGGCGGGTACGTCACCGACAAGTCGTCGAAGGCGTTCAACTCCTCCTACGAGGACTTCAACACCGGCGCCAAGGAGATGATCTCCGGCCTCACCGGTATGGGCGAGTACCTCACCAAGGCCGCCGACGCGCTCGAGCAGACCGACGAGCAGCTCGCCGCGGCGCTCAAGTAGCCACACGCCGCCACTGCGCACGCCCGGCGCGGCGGCGTGGTCTGACGTGCTTCATCGACGGGGATACGCTGGTTCAGCGATGAACGACTTCGACGGCACCGTCTACCTCGACCACGCGGCGACCACGCCGATGGTCCCCGCGGCGATCGCGGCGATGGCTGAGCAGATGGCCATCACCGGCAACGCGTCGTCGTTGCACGCCTCCGGCCGCGCCGCCCGCCGCACGGTCGAGGAGGCGCGTGAGCTGATCGCGGAGCGCTTCGGTGCGCGTCCGAGCGAGGTCGTCTTCTGCTCCGGTGGCACCGAGGCCAACAACCTGGCGATCAAGGGGCTGTACTGGTCCCGCCTGGCCCAAGACTCCGCGCGGCACCGCATCGTCTTCAGCTCGATCGAGCACCACGCACTGCTCGACCCGGTGACGTGGCTGGCCACCCACGAGGGCGCCGAGGTCGAGATGACGCCGGTGGACCGGCAGGGACGCATCCTGGTCGATGCGCTGCGCGAGGCAGTCGAGCGCGATCCCGCCAGCGTCTCGGCCGTCACGACGATGTGGGCCAACAACGAGATGGGCACGGTCCAGCCGATCTCCGAGGTCGTCGAGATCGCCCGCTCGCACGACATCCCCGTCCACAGCGACGCCGTGCAGGCAGCCGGCTACCTGCCGCTCGACTTCGCCGCGACGGGCCTGGACGCCATGACGATCACCGCCCACAAGCTCGGTGGGCCGGTCGGCGTCGGGGCCCTGATGATCCGGCGCGAGATCGACGCCACTCCGCTGCTGCACGGCGGTGGGCAGGAGCGCGACCTGCGATCCGGCACGGTCAGCGTGGCCCTGATCGCGGCGTTCGCGGCGGCCGTCGAGGTCACCGTGGCGCGGCAGGCGGAGACGGTCGCTCGCATCGAGGCCCTGCGCCGCCGGCTCGTCGAGGGCATCGTCCAGGTGGTGCCCGACGCGATCGTCAACGGCGATCCCGAGGCCGGGGCGTCCCACCGTCTGCCGAACATCGCTCACGTGACGTTCCCGGGGTGCGAGGGCGACGCGATGCTGATGCTGCTCGACGCGCAGGGCATCGAGTGCTCGACCGGGTCGGCGTGTGCTGCCGGGGTGCCCCAGCCGAGCCACGTGCTGCTGGCCATGGGCTACGACGACACCGCGGCGCGCGGCTCCCTGCGGTTCAGCCTGGGGCACACGTCGATCGAGGCCGACGTCGACCGGGTGCTGGCGGCGCTGCCGGCCGTCCATCAGCGGGCCCAGCGCGCGTCGCTCGTGCGGAGCGGCTCGTGAGGGCCCCGTGCCGGAGGCACCGATGAGGATCTGTGCCGCGATGTCGGGCGGGGTCGACTCGGCCGTCGCCGCGGCCCGCGCGGTCGACGCCGGGCACGACGTCACCGGTGTGCACCTGGCGCTCAGCCGCAACCCCCGGTCGTACCGCTCCGGCGCGCGTGGCTGCTGCTCGATCGAGGACGCCGGCGATGCCCGCCGTGCCGCCGACGCGCTCGGCATCCCGTTCTACGTCTGGGACATGAGTGAGGAGTTCGCCGACCACGTGGTCGACGACTTCATCGCCGAGTACACCGCCGGCCGCACGCCCAACCCGTGCCTGCGCTGCAACGAGAAGATCAAGTTCGCTGCCGTCCTTGACCGCGCACTGGCACTCGGCTTCGACGCCGTGGCGACCGGCCACTACGCGCAGCTCGAGACCGCGGCCGACGGGACGATCGAGATGCATCGCGCGATCGACATGGGCAAGGACCAGTCGTACGTTCTCGGGGTCCTGACGCAGCAGCAGCTCGCGCACTCGCTCTTTCCCCTGGGCGACACGACCAAGGACGTCGTTCGCGTCGAGGCCGCTGCGCGTGGCATCCAGGTCGCGCAGAAGCCCGACAGCCACGACATCTGCTTCATTCCCGACGGCGACAACGCGGGGTGGCTCGGCGAGAAGCTGGGGCCCCGGCCCGGCACGATCGTCGACGAGGACGGCACGGTGCTCCGCGAGCACGACGGGGCGTACGCCTTCACGATCGGCCAGCGGCGGGGCCTGCGCCTCGGTGTGCCGGCCGACGACGGCAAGCCCCGGTTCGTCCTCGACATCGAGCCGGTCAGCGGCACGGTGACCGTCGGGTCCCGGGACGCGCTGGCGGTCGACGCACTCACGTGCATCAAGCCGCTGTGGTGCGGTGCGAAGCCGGTCGGGACGCTCGACTGCACGGTGCAGCTGCGGGCGCACGGTGACGAGCACCGGGCGCGGGTGACGGCGTCGTCCTCGTCGGTCGGGACCGATACGCCTGTCGACACCGTGTCGGTCGAGCTGATCGACCCGGCCAGCGGCATCGCGCCCGGTCAGGCGTGCGTGATCTACGCCGGCACCCGGGTCGTCGGCTCCGCCACGATCGCCGCCACCACCCGCGTGGCGGTGAGCTAGCGACCTGACCCCACCGGAGGCGGTGAGTCTGCGACGTGTCCCCGCTCGGGACAGGTCGCTACGTCACCGCCTTGGCCCGGGACAGGTCGCTACGTCACCGCCCACCACTTCAGACAGGAACCTCATGGCGATCGCCACCGGTGTCGGCTCGATGCCGGGCACGGATCTCGCGGAGTCGCTGCGCGTCGTGCTCGACACGGTCGGCGACCTCCCGTACGTCCCGGAGCTGCCGGGGCGAGGGGTCCACGCCGGGATGATCGGCCGCACCCTGTCGATCCTCGAGGGGCTCGAGGCCGACCTGCAACCCGACGGCTGGCGCATCGGCGTGGGGGAGGGCGCGGACGTCCGCCGGGCACGGTCGCGGCTCGCGCAGGACCTCGACGTTGCCGAGGAGCTCGCCCACGACCACGCCGGCCCGGTCAAGATCCAGGTGACCGGACCGATGACGCTCGCCGCGATGGTCGAACGGCCTCGGGGCGACAAGATGCTGGCCGACCACGGCGCGCGCCGTGAGATCAGCCAGTCTCTGGCCGAGGGGCTCCGTTCACATGTCGCCGACGTGCGTCGCCGCTTCAGCGGGGCCGAGATCGTCGTCCAGGTGGACGAGCCGGCGATCGCGGCCGTCCTGAACGGTCGCATCCCCACGGCCAGCGGGTGGGGGACCCATCGCAGCGTGCACCCGCCCGAGGCCGACGCCCTGCTGCGCGAGGTCGTCGAGGCCGTCACGGACGCGGGCGCGCGCGCCGTCGTCCACTCCTGCGCGGAGGACGTCCCCGTCGAGCTGCTCGCGGGCGCCGGCTTCACGGCCATCTCGTTCGACCTCGGGCTCGCGCGGCCCGCCGACATCTGGGCCGAGACGTTCGAGCAGGGCGTCGACCTGTGGTTCGGTGTCGTACCGTCCACCGACACCACGGGTGTCAGCGACAAGGCGCTCGCGGAGCGGGTCACGACCTTCCTCGGCCACTTCGGCTTCGATCTCGAGACGTCGTCGCACCGGCTGGTCGTCACCCCGACCTGCGGCCTGGCAGGAGCGTCGCCGGCGTGGGCGCGCCGGGCATCGGAGCTGACCGCGACCGTGGCCGACCGGCTCTCGGGGCAGTAGCCACGCCCGGTGTCTCCAGCGCGCCGACTGTCACCGCTCGGCGATAAAGTCGACGCATGGCCATCGACGACGACCTGAGACAGCAGCACAAGGCGCTGTCCGAGACGCTCACCGAGCACCGCGAGCGCTACTACGTCGACGACTCGCCGACCGTCTCCGACGCCGAGTACGACCAGCTGATGCGTGACCTCGAGGCCCTCGAGGAGCGCCTGCCCGAGCTGCGCACGCCCGACTCCCCGACCCAGACGGTCGGGGGGTACGCGTCGTCGTCTTTCGAGTCCTACGAGCACCGCGAACGGCTCATGAGCCTCGACAACGCGTTCTCGAGCGAGGAGCTCGAGGCGTGGCACGGGCGGCTCGTGCGCGAGGGGGTCGACGACGCCGAGTTCCTGTGCGAGCTCAAGGTCGACGGGCTGGCGATCTCCCTGACCTACGAGAACGGCCGCCTCACGCGTGGCGTGACGCGTGGCGACGGCCGGGTCGGCGAGGACGTCACGAACAACGTCCGCACGATCAAGATCATCCCGCACCAGCTCACGGCATCCGAGACCTACCCGATCCCCGCCTACGTCGAGGTCCGCGGCGAGGTGTTCTTCCCGACCAAGGCGTTCGAGGAGTTCAACACGGCCTGGGCCGAGTCGGGCAAGACGCCGTTCGCCAATCCCCGCAACGCCGCCGCGGGCACCCTGCGCATGAAGGACGCCTCCGTCACCGCGGGTCGTCCGTTGTCGATGGTGTGCCACGGCATCGGCTACCGCGAGGGTTTCAGCCCCGAGCGGCAGAGCGAGGCCTACGACGCCTTGAAGGCGTGGGGGCTGCCGACGAGCGACCGGGCCAAGGTCGTGCCCGACATCGCGGGCGTCGAGGAGTTCATCGCCCACTACGGTGAGCACCGCCACGACGTGATCCACGAGATCGACGGTGTCGTGGTCAAGGTCGACCAGGTGTCGCGACAGCAGCGGCTCGGCTCGACCTCGCGGGCACCCCGGTGGGCGATCGCCTGGAAGTACCCGCCCGAGGAGGTCAACACCCGCCTGCTCGACATCACCGTCAACGTCGGCCGTACGGGCCGGGTGACCCCGTTCGGCGTGATGGAGCCGATCCGGGTCGCCGGTTCGACGGTGCAGATGGCCACGCTGCACAATCAGCACGAGGTCAAGCGCAAGGGGGTGCTGATCGGCGACATGGTCGTGCTGCGCAAGGCCGGCGACGTCATCCCCGAGATCGTCGGGCCGGTCGTGGCGCTCCGCGACGGCACCGAGCGCGAATTCGTCATGCCGACCGACTGCCCGTCCTGCGGCACGCCGCTCGCGCCGAGCAAGGAGGGCGACAAGGACATCCGCTGCCCCAACACGCGGTCGTGCCCGTCGCAGCTGCGCGAGCGCCTGACGCACGTCGGCGGGCGCGGGGCGTTCGACATCGAGGTGTTCGGCTGGGAGGGCGCCATCGCCCTGCTCGATGCCGGGGTCCTGGTCGACGAGGGTGGGCTGTTCGCCCTCACCGCCGACGACCTGATGAAGGTCGGTCTCTACACCCGCGCCGCCAAGAAGACGGAGGTCGACAAGGCGGTCGACGGGCGGGTGCTGAGCGCCAACGGGCTCGCCCTGCTCGACAACCTCGAGAAGGCCAAGACGCAGCCGCTGTGGCGGGTGCTGGTCGCACTGTCGATCCGGCACGTCGGTCCGACCGCGGCGCGTGCCCTGGCCACCCACTTCGCGACGATGGAGGCGATCAGGGCGGCCTCGGTCGACGAGCTCGCGGCCGTGGACGGTGTCGGCCCGACGATCGCCGACGCCGTCATCGAGTGGTTCGCCGTCGACTGGCACCGCGGCATCGTCGACCAGTGGGCGGCGGCCGGCGTCGTGATGCAGGACGAGCGCGACGCGTCGATCGTCCGCACGCTCGAAGGTCTCACGATCGTCGTGACCGGCTCGCTGGAGCGCTTCACCCGTGACTCGGTCAAGGAGGCGATCATCGCCCGCGGCGGCAAGGCATCGGGGTCGGTGTCCAAGAAGACCGACTACGTCGTGGTCGGGGAGAACGCCGGCTCGAAGGCCGACAAGGCCGAGGAGCTCGGGCGCCCGATCCTCGACGAGGAGGCATTCGAAAAGCTCCTGGCCGAGGGCCCGCCGGCTGCGGCGGAGGAGCCGGAGCCGCAGCCAGAGCCCGAGGACGGCGAGGTGTGATGGCGTCGATCGCAGCGGTCAACTACCTCGTGCACGACATCGACGAGGCGCTCATGTTCTTCCGTGAGCGCCTCGGCTTCGACGTCGTCGCCGACGAGATCGGCTCCGACCGACGCCGCACGGTCGTCGCGCCGCGAGGCGGCACCGGCGCCGCCCTGGTCCTCAAGCCGGCGATCGGGGACGAGCAGCGGGCAACCGTGGGGCGTCAGGGCGGGGGAGTCGTGCTGTTCTTCCTCGAGACCGATGACTTCGCCCGCGACCACGGGCGCATGCTGGCCGCCGGCGTGAGGTTCCGGGAGGAGCCGCGGCACGAGGTCTACGGCAGCGTCGCCGTGTTCGACGACCTCTACGGAAATGGCTGGGACCTCATCCAGCCGACCCCGTGAGCGTCATACTGGATCCATGTTGGAGATCCGACCGAGCTGCGAGTGCTGCGACCGCGACATCGCCGCGACGTCGACCGACGTGCTGATCTGCAGCTACGAGTGCACGTGGTGCCGCGACTGCGCCGAGCACGTCCTGCACGGCGTGTGCCCCAACTGCGGCGGCGAGCTCGTGCGTCGTCCGGTGCCGTCGGCTGCGCGCCTGGCGTCCGATCCGCCGTCGACGCGACGGGTCTTCAACCCCGACTGTCGATCGGTGCGGGCGCCGGCATGAACGACACCGACTTCGTGGCCGCGCTGCAGCAGGTCTTCGACGCGAACGACCCGTCCGACGGCATCGACCGCAGCGACGGCTTCGGTACCGATCATCGCGTCACGGCGCTCCGTGTCGTGGCCAGTGATGACGGGTTCGACGACCTCGAGGTGACCCTGCGCATCGGACGGCGGACCGCCCGCTCGCGGCTGCTGTTCGACCGGTCGTGGCGAGAGGCCAGCGGGCTCGACGACGTCAGTGCCTACGCGGTCTTCGTGGCCGAACGGTGGAGACACGGCCTGATCGCCGGTCCCGTTCCCGCCGCCGCCGATGCCGAGCCGATCGGCGACACTGAGGCGGATCTCTGGCAGCTGCTGCTGGCGTCGCTGGCGGCAACGGCCGCCAGCGTCGCCGCCAGCCGGCTGGGGATGATCGAGGTCGTCGACGACGAGGGCGACGTCGTCACGATCCACGTCACCCCGCAGCAGTGGTGCCGGGTCGCGGCGGGTCGCCGGGAGGCCGCGCTCGAACAGCTTCACCAGCTGATCGGTGCGCGGTGGGACGACGAGGACCAGGTCGTGTTCTTCCGGGGTGCGTTCCGCCACTCGGTGCGCGAGCAGGTTCCGCCCGTCCGCAGCAAGATGCTCTTCTAGAGCTCGTGCCGTACGGTCGTGCCGTGCCCTCTCCGGATGCCTCGACGCTCGCCGACCGACTGATGGACGCGCAGGTCCGGTTCCACCTCTCGCGCCTGACCGGGGACGAGCTGCCGGCGACGGTGGCACGCCTCGCCGAGCAGGTGCTCGACGCCGCCGGTCGGCACCAGCTGGCTGACCTGATCGACGCGGCGGCGCTCAAGGACGTCGTCACGCGAGCCCTCACCGTCGTGCCCGGCAGCCCGGCCGTCGCCGGCTTCGTCGAGCTGGCGCGCGAGGTCGTGCAGGTCGGACCTGCCGAGCCGTTCCCGCTGTCCGACGTCGTCGATCGCGAGCAGGTCGAGCGCCTGCTCGACGAGGCCCTCGAGTTGACGCCGGTGCTCGAGCGCGGTCTGGAGCGGCTGACCGCCAGTCCGCTGGTCGGCGCCGCGGCTACCCGCTTCATGGGCCGCATCGTGGGCGAGGCGCTCGCCGCCAACCAGGCCGTCGCCGACAAGGTGCCCGGACTCGGATCGCTGATGTCGCTGGGCACCCGTGCCGCGGCTGGGATGGTGGGGGCCGCCGACAAGCAGCTCGACGGCTTCCTGGCCGACACGGCCGGCAAGGGGGGCACGCTGGCGGTTCGCCGGCTCAATCGCATCATCATCGACACGCTGCGCGACCCCACGACCCGCGAGGCGGTCCTGCAGGTCTGGGACCTCGTCGCCGCCGAGCCGCTGCGTGGTCTGGGTGACGAGGCCACGACCGAGCAGGCATCCGGTGTCGTCGATGCGACCCGCGACCTGGTCGTCTCGACGCTCGCCGATCCGCACGTCGTCGCCGTCGGGCACGCGGTCGTCGACGGGTTCTTCGCGTCGTTCGGCGGCTACACGCCGAACGAGCTGCTGGTCGAGCTGGAGCTCGACCGGGCCGACCTGGTCGCCGACCTGGTGCGGTTCGCGCCCGGTGTGGTGGGCGCGCTCGTCGAGTCCGGCGACATGGAACGGCTGCTCCGGGCGGAGCTGTCGCCGTTCTACGCGTCCGACGAGGTCGCGCGTCTGCTGGCCGCGGACGACTGAGTGCCGCCCCGCTCCCCACTGAGCCCGCGCCACGGCCTGGGCGCTGCGTGGCTGCGGACGCCGGACCGGGACCGGCCCACGCCGGACCCGTGGCCGACGATGGGCGAGTGGCTGCGGCACCGACTGCCCGAGCGCGTCGACGTCGCCGCCCTGCTGGACGAGCGGCGGTTCGTGTACGACTCCGGATCGCCTGTCGCCGAGCACGACCCGTACACCCCGCACACCTTCGTGTGGTTCCACCGCGACCTGCCCGACGAGATCGAGGTGCCCGGGGAGATCCACGTCGTCCACCGCGACGAGCGGCTGGTCGTCGTCGACAAGCCGGCGTTCCTGTCGTCCATCCCGCGGGGCCAGCACGTGCGCCAGAGTGTCGTGGTCCGCCTGCGGGACGAGCTCGGCCTGCCGGAGCTGTCGCCGCTGCACCGGCTCGACCGCATCACGTCCGGGCTGCTGCTGCTCGCGACGGAACGTCGGTGGCGCGGGCCGTACCAGTCGATGTTCCAGGCTGGCACCGTGCGCAAGACGTACGGGGCGCTGGCACCGGTGCGCCCCGACCTCGACCTGCCGGTGACCGTCGCCAACCACCTCACGAAGCGTCGCGGCAGCTGGCAGGCGGAGGTCGTGCCGGGTGCGCCCGTCAACGCCGAGACGCTGATCGAGCTCGAGGAGCGGGACGGCGACGTCGGCACCTACCGCCTCACGCCCCGCACAGGACGCACGCACCAGCTGCGGGTGCACCTGAACGGGCTGGGCATCCCGATCGTCGACGATCCGCTCTACCCGCGGGTGCAGGACGTCGCGATCGGCGACTTCAGCCGTCCGCTGCAGCTGCTGGCCCGGGAGGTCGGGTTCGTGGACCCCGTGGACGGATCGCTCCGGGAGTTCCGGAGCGTCCGCGACCTGCCGCTCGCGCCGAGCTCCTAGGCCTCTTCGCGGGCCAGCGCGATGAACACACCGCTGGCGACGACCGCGAAGAGCACGCCGGCCACCCACAGGCCGCCGGCCGCCGCGTACAGGGCGGTCGTCACGAACAGCATGATCTGCGCCGTGAGACGGGTCGGGTTGTCGAGCCGTCGCAGGGACGTCGGCGACATCCACTGGGCCCAGATGCCGACCGCGACGAACGCGAGGAACACGCCGACCGCCCACCCCCGCCACCCACCGGCGAAGCCATGACCTGCGAGGACCAGCACGATCACCATCGCCACCTCGCAGAGGAAGGCGACGGCGTCGAGCGGGCCGAGATCGTCTGGCTTCTGCGGAGGCATGGGCCCAGCCTATTGACTGCTAGTTTCACGCCATGAGCGAGTCTCCGCGCCCCAGCCCCGTGATCCTGCTCGTGGCGACGGGAGACAGCCATGACGTCCTCGTCGAGGAGTTCTCCAGCCGGTACGCCCGCGACTACGACGTGCGGGTCGTCACCGAGGTGCTGGACGTCACCGACGTGGCGGCGCAGATCATCGCCGGGGGCCAGCCGATCGCGCTGATCGGGGTCGACCACGGGCTCGAGATCGACGCGATCGACGTCCTCGACGCGCTGCGCAACGTCTCGCCCAGCAGCCGGCGCATCGTGCTGGTCAGGTTCGGCGGCTTCCAACGGGCCCTCGAAGAGCTGCGCCCGGCGCTCGCGGTGGGCCGCCTCGACACGTACCTGATCATTCCGCAGACGCCGCGCGACGAGGAGTTCCACACCGCGATCGCGGAGTACCTGTCGGAGTGGGCCAGCTCGACCTCGACGCCCGAGGTGGCGGGCGTCCGGATCGTCGATGACGGCAACCAGCCGGAGGTCGTGGCGATTCGGGACTTCCTGGACCGCATGGGAGCGCCGTGGTCGCGCTATCGGCCCGACAGCCGGGTGGGGCGCGAGATCCTCGAGGAGCTTGGAGACGACACCGAGCTGCCGATCGTCTCGGCGTTCGGTCGTCCGCCCGTCGCCGGTGCGACCGAGCGACTCGTGGCCTCCGCGTTCTACGGCTCGCCGTCGGACCTCGGCGACGACTACGTCGCGGACCTCCTGATCATCGGTGCGGGTCCGGCCGGGCTGGCGGCGGCGGTCTACGGGGCGTCCGAGGGGCTGCGCACGGTCGTGCTGGAGTCGGAGGCGGTCGGCGGCCAGGCCGGGACGAGCTCGATGATCCGCAACTACCTCGGCTTCCCCCGCGGGGTCTCGGGCATGCGGCTCGCGTTCCGGGCGCGGCTCCAGGCGACCCGGTTCGGCGCGCGGATCTTCACGGGGCGATCCGTCGAGGGGATGACCGTCGGCGACATGCTCGAGGTCGCCTACGACGGCGGCGTCGTCCGGGCCCGCTCGGTGCTCGTGGCCTGCGGGGTGCGCTACCGACGGCTCGGGGTGCCGGCACTGGAGGAGCTCGTCGGCCTCGGCGTGCACTACGGCGCGGCGTCGAGCGTGGCGCGCGAGATGGAGGGTGGGGATGTCTTCATCGTGGGTGCTGGCAACTCGGCGGGACAGGCCGCGATCCACCTGGCCCGGTTCGCCCGGTCGGTCACGATCATCGTGCGGCGGCCCACCCTGGCTGAGACGATGTCCGCGTACCTCGTCGACGAGATCGACAGCATGCGCACTATCCGTGTGCGGACGGGGTCGCGGGTCGTCGATGGCGGTGGCGAAGGCCGTCTGCAGTGGATCGACCTGGACTCTGCCGGGGCGGTCGAGCGGCTCGACGCGGACGGCCTGTTCCTGCTGCTCGGCGCCGAGCCGGGATGTGACTGGTTGCCGTCCGAGGTGAGTCGCGACGATCGCGGATTCGTGCTGACGGGCCGGGACATCCCGAAGACGCTGTGGCGCGACGGCTTGCCACCGGCTCCGCTGGAGACCGCCGTTCCGGGGATATTCGCCGCCGGTGACGTGCGGGCCGGCTCGATGAAGCGCGTCGCCTCGGCCAGCGGCGAGGGCGCCGGCGCCGTGTCGCAGGTGCACGCCCACCTGGCGCCCGCTCCGGACTGAGGCGCGGGGGTCGGG
>JBKJIW010000059.1:0-8955 GCA_046598255.1 Aeromicrobium sp.
GTGGCGCTGAACATCCTGCTGGCCTCGCTGACGATCGTCTTCCTGCTGGCCGTGGCCACGCTCCAGCCGTTCGCGGTCTACTCCGGCGCCCGGCAGCCGCTGGTGGTGCTCACCGCGCTTCTGGTCTGCCTGATACCGACAACCATCGGGGCGCTGCTGTCCGCGATCGGCATCGCCGGCATGGACCGCCTCGTCCAGGTCAACGTGCTCGCAATGTCGGGCCGCGCGGTCGAGGCCGCCGGTGACGTCAGCACGCTGCTGCTCGACAAGACCGGCACCATCACGTACGGCAACCGACGGGCGTCGCGGTTCGTGCCCGCCGCGGGCGTCACCGACGAGCAGATGCGCGACGCTGCCCGGCTCTCCAGCCTGGCCGACCAGACACCGGAGGGACGCTCGATCGTCGAGCTGGCCCTCGAGCTCGGGGCCCGCGACGACGACCTCCCGGTCGGCGCGGAGTTCGTCGAGTTCACCGCGCAGACCCGCATGTCGGGGGTGGACCTCGCCGACGGCCGGATCATCCGCAAGGGTGCCGGTGCGTCGATCGGCACCTGGAGCGGGGGCGACCTCGCGAGCGGTGTCCGCTCCACGATCGACGAGATCAGCGGCTCCGGCGGCACGCCGCTCGTCGTCGCCGAGCAGTCGGCCGGCGTCACCCGCGTGCTCGGCGTCGTCCACCTGAAGGACGTCGTCAAGGAGGGGATGGTCGAACGCTTCACCGAGCTGCGGCGCATGGGCATCCGGACCGTCATGATCACCGGCGACAACCCGTTGACGGCTGCAGCGATCGCGAGCGAGGCCGGCGTGGACGACTTCCTCGCCGAGGCCACGCCGGAGGACAAGATGCAGCTCATCCGCAAGGAGCAGGAGGGGGGACGCCTCGTCGCCATGACCGGTGACGGCACCAACGACGCCCCGGCGCTGGCCGCGGCGGACGTGGGCGTGGCCATGAACTCCGGCACGTCGGCGGCCAAGGAGGCCGGCAACATGGTCGACCTCGACTCCGACCCGACCAAGCTCATCGACATCGTCGCGATCGGCAAGCAGCTGCTCATCACCCGCGGCGCCCTGACGACGTTCTCGATCGCCAACGACGTCGCGAAGTACTTCGCGATCATCCCCGCGATGTTCCTGGTCGCCTACCCTTCGCTCGACCGGCTCAACGTCATGCACCTGGCGACCCCGGAGTCGGCGATCGCGTCGGCGGTCATCTTCAACGCGCTCGTCATCGTGGCGCTGATCCCGCTGGCGCTCAAGGGCGTGGCGTACCGGGCGTCGTCCGCGGCCTCGATCCTGCGCCGCAACATCCTCGTCTACGGACTCGGTGGCGTCATCGCGCCGTTCATCGGCATCAAGATCATCGACCTCATCATCTCCACCATTCCCGGGATCGGACAACAGCCATGACCACAGACTTCTTGCGCCAGAGCCTCGTGGGGCTCAAGGTCCTCCTCGTCATGACGGTCGTGCTCGGGGTGCTCTACCCGGCAGCCGTCTGGGGCGTCGGGCAGGTCGCCCTCCACGATCGGTCCAACGGCCAGATCGTGTCGGCCGGCGGCCAGGACGCCGGCTCGCGGATCATCGGCCAGGACTTCCCGGTCGATGCTCCCGAGTGGTTCCACGGACGTCCCTCGGCGGCTGGCTACGACGGTCTCGCGTCCGCCGCGTCCAACCTCGGCCCGTCGAACCCCGATCTGCTCGCTTCCATCACGGAGCGCCAGCAGCAGATCGCAGCGGTCGAGGGAGTACCGGTCTCGGAGATCCCCGCCGACGCCGTGACGGCGTCGGGTTCGGGCCTCGACCCGTACATCTCGCCCGAGTACGCCGCGATCCAGGTCGAGCGGGTGGCGCGCGAACGCGGCCTGTCGGTCGAGGACGTCGAGGGTCTTGTCGACGACGCATCGCACGGGCGGCAGCTGGGCTTCCTCGGCGAGCCGAAGGTCAACGTCCTCGAGCTCAACCTCGCGCTCGCCCGTCGGTGAGGCGCGAGCCAGGTGCACACTGAGCAGGTGAGAAGCGACGTCGACGGCGTGAGCGAGCCGCGTCAGCGAGGCGTCCTGCGGGTCTACCTCGGCGCCTCGCCCGGCGTCGGCAAGACGTTCGCGATGCTCGACGAGGGCAGGCGGCGCGCTGCCCGCGGCACGGACGTCGTCGTCGGCTTCGTCGAGACCCACGGACGGGTGCACACCGAGTCGCAGGTCGGCGAGCTCGAGGTGCTGCCGCGGCGGGTCGTCGAGCACCGGGGCACCCACCAGGGGGAGCTCGACCTGCCGGGGCTCCTCGCCCGCTGCCCCGAGGTCGCAATCGTCGACGAGCTGGCCCACACCAACGTCCCGGGCGCCGGCAACGAGAAGCGCTGGCAGGACATCGAGGAGCTCCTCGCCGCCGGTATCTGCGTCATCACGACCGTCAACATCCAGCACCTCGAGTCGCTCAACGACGTCGTCGAGGCCATCACCGGGATCCGCCAGCGCGAGACCGTGCCCGACAAGGTGGTGCGGCAGGCGGACGCGATCGAGCTCGTCGACATGAGCCCCCAGTCGCTGCGGCGTCGGATGGCACACGGCAACATCTACGCCGCCGACAAGGTCGACTCGGCTCTGTCGCAGTTCTTCCGCGAGGGCAACCTGACGGCGCTGCGCGAGCTGGCCCTGCTGTGGCTGGCCGACCGCGTCGACGAGGGTCTCGACCGCTATCGCGAGCAGCACGAGATCGACTCGACGTGGGCCGCGCGTGAGCGCATCGTGGTCGCCGTGACGGGCGGCCCCGAGTCGGAGGTGCTGCTGCGGCGGGCGGCCCGCATCGCGTCCCGCACGGGCGGGGGGGAGTGGCTGGCCCTCTACGTCACCCGCGGCGACGGGCTGGTGCAGATGGACCCGGCGCGGCTTCACCGGATGCACGTCATGACCGAGGACATGGGCGGGACGTTCCACTCCGTGGTCGGGGACGACACCGCGACGGCGATCCTCGACTTCGCCAAGGCCGAGAACGCGACGCAGGTGCTGATCGGTGCCAGTCGGCGCGGACGGCTGTCGACGCTTGCCAACCCCGGGATCGGCGAGATCGTCATCGCCGAGTCCGGCGACATCGACGTCCACATCGTCACGCACGACGAGGCTCGGCGGACCAAGACGAACATCCGCGCGACGCCCGAGCTCAGCCGGCGCCGGCGGCTCTACGGCTACGTGCTCGGCATCGCCGGACCCTTCGCTCTGTCGGGGCTGCTCCTGCTCACGCCGGACTTCCACGGGCTGCCGACCGAGGCGATGCTGTTCATGGCCCTCGTCGTTGCGACGGCGATCGCCGGCGGTCGGTGGCCCTCGTTCGCCTGCTCGTTCGTCGGCGGCTTCACGCTCAACTTCTTCTTCACGCCGCCGTTGCGCACCGTCACGATCGCCAGCGGCGAGAACGCCTTCGCGGTCGTGCTGTTCATCGCGGTGGGCGTGGCGGTGTCGTCGGTCGTCGGCCTCGCCGCCCGCCGCACCGCCCAGGCCGAGAAGGCATCCGCCGAGGCCGAGGCGCTGACCGTGCTCTCGCGCAGCCTGCTGCACGCGGGCGACTTCCGGACGCTGTTGGCGAACGCGTGTGAGCTGTTCGGCATGCGTGGAGCGGCGATCGTCCGGACCGACGGCGAGGTCGTGGCCGCCTACGGGACGCCGATCGTCGAGCCCAACGCCGCCGACGTCGTCGTGCAGGTCGACGAGGAGACGACGCTCGCGCTGGTCGGCCGGTCGCTTCCGGCTGCCAATCAGCGGCTGCTCAAGGCATACGCGGCACACGCCTCGGTGCTGGGCGAGCGCCGTCGGGCGGCGAAGGAACGCAGCGAGCGCCGGGTGCTGGCAGAGACCGACCGCACCCGCACGGCGTTGCTCGCGGCTGTGTCGCACGACCTGCGATCGCCGCTGTCGGCGGTCAAGGCCGCGGTCAGCAGCCTGCGCAACACCCAGATCCAGTGGTCGCCCGAGGACGAGGAGGCCTTGCTGGCCACGGTCGAGGAGGGTGCCGACCGCCTCGATGCCCTCGTCGCCAACCTGCTCGACATGAGCCGCATCCAGATGGGCGCGGTCAAGGCGCACGTGGACGAGGTCGAGCTGGAGGCGACGATCGCGACGGCGGTGACGTCGCTCGTCGGACACGAGCGGGTCGACATCACGGTCGACGACGAAGCCGCCCTCGTGGTGGCCGACGGTGGTCTGCTCGACCGGGTGCTGGCCAACGTCGTCGGCAACGCCCTGGCCTACGCCCCCGCACAGACGCGGGTCCGGGTGACGGCGTCCAGGGTCGGCCGACGGGTCGTCGTGCGCGTCGTCGACCAGGGGCCCGGCGTTCCCGCGGCCGAGCGGGAGGGTCTGTTCGAGCCGTTCCAGCGACTCGGTGACGTGCCCCGCGGCGAGGGAGTCGGCCTGGGCCTGGCCGTCGCCCGCGGACTCACCGAGTCGATGGGCGGTACGTTGACCGCCGAGGACACGCCCGGTGGTGGGTTGACGTTCGCCCTCGACCTGCCGCTGACGAAGGAGGCACCGTGACGTTCGTCCTCGCGATCGACGACGACCCGGCGATCCTGCGCACCCTGTCGATCAACCTGCGGGCCCGCGGCTACGACGTCGAGACAGCCGGTGATGGCCGTTCGGCCCTGCAGGTGGTCGACGAGCGGATGCCCGACGTGGTGATCCTCGACCTCGGGCTACCGGATCTCGACGGCCTGACGGTGCTGAAGCGGCTCCGGGCCTTCACCCAGGTGCCGGTCGTCGTCCTGTCGGCACGCCACGAGTCGGACGACAAGGTCGAGGCGTTGGACGAGGGCGCCGACGACTACGTCACCAAGCCGTTCGACATGGAGGAGCTCCTCGCGCGGGTGCGGGCCGCCATCCGCCGCAGCGCCGCGGGGGATGCGGCGCTGATCGTCGAGGCCGGGGACGTCCGACTCGACGTCACGGAACGTCGAGCCACCCGCGAGGGCGCCGAGGTGCGCCTGACGCCCACCGAGTGGCACATCGTCGAGGTGCTGGCACGTCGTGAAGGGCGCCTCGTGCGTCAGGGTGACCTGCTGCACGAGGTGTGGGGGCCGGGCTACGACCGCGAGACCAACTACCTGCGCGTCTATCTCGCCCAGCTGCGACGCAAGCTCGAGGCCGATCCGTCGCGGCCGACGATGTTCCTGACCGATCCCGGCATCGGCTATCGCCTCGTGGTGCCCCAGGGGCTGTAGCGGGCTGTCGGGCCGTTTCACCGCCGCGAGCCCGATCAGGACCTTTGCGGCACCGCATTCGTGGCCTACGTCACTCGGCCACCACCCCGGTGGTCGTGGGCGCATAGTTCATCCGGATGATCTTTGCGGATCGACCGCCGCGAGAGCGAAAGAATGTCTTTTTCGGCCGTAACCTAAGCGCGATGGAGCCGTTGGGGAATGGGACAGGTGTCGCAGATTGAGCCAGCTGCGTCAGCTCTCATTGGTGGCCGCGCGACTGCGCGCCACGTCAGGCGCGGGTGACTTGGATGGAGTCGAAGTGAAGAAGATCCTCTTGGTGCTGGTGATGGTCGCCGGTACCGTTTTCATGGGGCAGCCAGCCATGGCTGCCGAAGGTGACGAACCGGTCGACCAGACCACCGTGTCATCGCAGACCGCGGCGGAGCCCGACGAGTCCGTTCCGGCGTCTGACGAGAGTTCCACGGAAGCCGCTCCGGCGGACGAGGCCGTCCCCGAGCCCGCCGAGGAGTCGCGTCCCGACGCCGAGCTGCCCGCTCCGGCCCCGGCCGACGAGCCCTCCGCGTCGAAGTCGGCTGAGAAGTCCGATGCCGCGCCTTCCGACAAGCCCGCTGCGGCCAAGGCCGATGACAAGCAGCCGGCCGTCGACGACGATGCCGCTGTGACGGCCGCTGCGGCTGGCGGCGCTGGCGGACCCGCGGCCGCCGCCGCGCCGGCGAAGGTTTTCGTGTGCAAGTACGTCGGCAAGCCCGGCGTGGATGAGCGTCTCAAGGCCGGTAAGAACCCGATCAGCGTCAGCTCGTCGTCAACGGGTGGCGCCGCTGTCGGTAACTTCTTCGCTGATGGCCAGGACCGCTCGTACGTCATCGCCATCGACAACGGTCAGGCAGACCCCGACGTCTCGCTGTGCCCCCGGGCAGCCGCCATCACGACGGTCACGCCAGTCGCTCCGACCGTCAGTCCTGCCACGTGCTTCGCGCCTGGCGCACTCACCGTGGCGAACACCCCGGGCGTCACCTACGCCGTGTCCCCGGTCTTCAACGGTCCGGGCAACTACACCGTGTCAGCCACTGCTCTCCCCGGTTTCGTCCTGAGCCCGGCAGTGACCCTGCCGTTCGCCGCGACGGTGGACGCACAGCTCACCAACTGCCCGCCGCCTCCGGTCAACCCCAAGAAGGTCTACATCTGCAAGTACGTCGGCACCCCCGGAGTGGACGAGCGTCTCCAGACCGGTGGCAATCCGATCGAGGTCAGCGTCAACGCTTTGCCCGGAGCGCCGACCAACCCGGCCGTCGGAGATATGTTCAACGACGCCCAGGGGCGTTCGGTGGTCATCGCTCTGTCGCCGGCCAACCCGGTTCCCACCATCGCTGACTGCCTCGCTCCGGTCGCGCCGAAGACTGACGTAACCGCCGCGGCGCCGACTGTGGATCCGGCCACCTGCCTCGCGGACGGCGTGCTCAAGCTCCCGACGACGTCGGGAATCACCTACACGCAGAACCCTCAGGGCAGCGGTCCGGGCGCCTACACGGTCACGGCCGCGGCTGATGCGGCCTTCAACCTGGTCGGTCAGTCCTCGTTCCCGGTCGTGGTCCAGCCTCGCCTCACGGGCGTTGTCTGCACCGGTGGCGGGGGCGGCACGACTGACCCCGGTGCCGGGTCCGGAACCAACGATCCAGGTGCGGGCAATGGCGACGACGACGGCGGGAGCGGTGACACGCCCATCGTGTTCACCAAGACGCCGCTCGGCATGCTGCCCAACACCGGTGGCACCCCGCTCTGGATGCTGCTGCTCGGCGGTTCGCTGACCGCCGCTGGCGTCATCATCCTGATGGCCAACCGCAGGGTCGTCCACGCGTACTCGTCGGGTTCCGCACCGCTTTACTCGCTGGGGCTTCCCCCGATGAGGGTCGCTCCGGTCGCGACGGCCTCCGCCGTCACCATCGGTGGGCTGCGCGGAGTGCTGGCCTCGGTCGTCGCCGGCGTCCGTCGCCTGATGGGACGTCGCGCCTGACGCTCAGGCGTTGACATGTAGCAGGGCGGCAGTGGTCTTCGGACCGCTGTCGCCCTGCTGCCGTCGTGGGGCAGTGCCGATGTCACTCGTCCGCGCTGGAGACGATCCCCCGGCGGGCCGAGAGCAGCTCGATCTCGGGGCGCCGGGCGACGAGCTCCTCGACGGCGTCCAGCACGTCGACGACGTGCGCGCTGTCACCACCCACGACGCTGACGCCGACGCCTGCGCGCCGGTACAGGTCGAGGTGGTCGACCTCGGCGGCCGACACCGTGAACGTCCGCCTCAGGTCTGCCACGAGGGGGCGGACGACCGATCGCTTCTGCTTCAGGGAGTGCACGTCACCGAGCCGGATGTCGAACGAGATCCAGCCGACCCACAGGCCCGACGAGCCACGGCTCACTGCGCGGCGGTGTAGCCCTCGGCCAACAGGTCGATGAGCGCCGGACCCTGGGGGCTCCAGCCGAGCTCGGACCTCGCGCGGGAGCCGGTGGCCTGCTGGTCGAGCAGCAGCGCCTCTCCGAACGCGCCGAGGCGCGCGATCGTGGCTTCGTCCGACTCCGGCACGACGTCCTCGGTGACGGCCGCTCCGAGCTCGCGCACGGTCGGGTTGTCGCCAGACACACCGACGTACGCCTTGCCGCCCGGAGCCTGCTCGAGGACGCGGACGTAGAGGTCGGCGAGGTCGTCGACGTGCACCGTCGTCCAGTGCTGGTCGCCGCTGCCGATGAGCGTCAGCGAGCCGTCCTCGGCCGCTGCGCCGGCGAGCATCGCGGGGATGCCGGCGCCGTGCCCGTAGACGACGCCCGGCTGAACGACCGAGCCCATGATGGGCGCCTCCAGCGCTCGCTGCTCACCGGCGGGGCGCCACGCCGTGATGGCGGGGGGCCGGGGCTCGTCCGTCTCGACGATCGACGGGTTGCTGCCGTAGGTCCAGATGCCGCCGGTGTGCACGAACGGCTTGACGGTGCCGGTGAACGCATCGAGCGCAGCGGCGATGACGCTGTCGTTGAGCGCGGCATCGCGCTCGTCGCTGCCGGCGGCCGTGTGGATGAGCCCGTCGTGGCCGCGCAGCTCGGCAGCGAGCCACTGGGCGTCGAAGAGGTCACCGATCACGCCGGTCGCAACCCGATCGGTGACCTTGAGCGACGACTGCTGGTTGCGGACGACCGCCGTGACCTGGTGGCCGGCGCCGACGAGGGCCTCGAGGACGGCACCCCCGATGAGACCGGTTCCCCCGGTGAGCAAGATCTTCATGACAGTGCCAACAGGGGGACCGCGGCAGCTATTCCGGGTGCCCGTTCCAGGTGGCCTAGTCGAACAGCTCGGAGAGCCAGTGCTCCTTCTTCTTCTTGCGGTACGGCTGCTGGCCATCACCGCCGCTGCTGCCTCGGCGGTCGTCCCAGCGCGGCTCGGAGTGGCGAGAAGGCTCCTCGTACCTCGGCTCGGCGTACTGCTGGGGGGCTCGGGGTGCCTGTGCCGGTGGCGCCACCGGGGCGGCAGGGGCAGGAGGCAGCGATTCGGATGCGGCACGGTCGATGATCTTGTCGAGCTCGCCCCGGTCGAGCCACACGCCGCGACAGGCGGGGCAATAATCGATCTCGATACCCGAGCGTTCGCTCATCACGAGACTCGTTCCGTCGACGGGGCAGGACATCGGCGCATTCTGGTAGGGCATCTTCAACTCCGTAAATCTGGGTTTTTATCGATCGCGACCGATAGATAGTGGCAAAAAGCG
>JBKJIW010000030.1:0-74563 GCA_046598255.1 Aeromicrobium sp.
CCGACTCCGCTAGAGTTGTCCATGTCTTGATACTGCCGTATCGCATAGTGAGACGCAAGCCTGAAGCAGGATTGTTGAAACGCACAGTTGAATCACTGAGGAGAGTCATGGGCAAGACACTTGCCGAGAAGATCTGGGACGAGCACGTCGTACGCAGCCACGAAGGCGAGCCCGACCTCCTTTATGTCGATCTGCACCTCATTCACGAGGTCACCAGCCCTCAGGCGTTCGACGGTCTCCGCATCTCCGGCCGTACGGTTCGCCGCCCCGACCTGACTCTGGCGACCGAGGACCACAACATCCCGACGACCGACCTCGACAAGCCGATCGCCGACCTCGTGTCGCGCCTGCAGGTCGAGACGCTGCGCCGCAACTGCGAGGAGTTCGGCGTCCGGCTGCACCCCATGGGCGACATCGACCAGGGCATCGTGCACGTCGTCGGCCCGCAGCTCGGCCTGACCCAGCCCGGCATGACGATCGTGTGCGGCGACTCGCACACCTCCACGCACGGCGCGTTCGGGTCGATCGCCTTCGGCATCGGCACCTCCGAGGTCGAGCACGTCCTCGCGACGCAGTCCCTGTCGCAGGCCAAGCCCAAGATGATGGCCGTCGAGGTCGTCGGCGACCTTCCCGCCGGCTCGACCGCGAAGGACCTGATCCTGGCGCTCATCACGCAGGAGACGACCGGCGGTGGCCAGGGCTACATCGTCGAGTACCGCGGCGACGCCATCCGCAAGCTGTCGATGGAAGCCCGCATGACGATCTGCAACATGTCGATCGAGTGGGGCGCCAAGGCAGGTCTCATCGCGCCGGACCAGACGACCTACGACTACCTCGAGGGACGCCCGTCGGCCCCGACCGGCGCCGACTGGGACGCCGCGGTGGCCCACTGGGACAGCCTCGTGACCGACGACGACGCCGAGTTCGACAAGGTCATCACGATCGACGCGTCGACCATCACGCCGTTCGTCACCTGGGGCACCAACCCGGGGCAGGGCGTCGCGCTGTCGGGCAACGTGCCCGACCCGGCGTCGTTCGAGGACGACAACGAGCGCATCGCGGCCGAGAACGCGTTGGTCTACATGGGCCTCGAGGCAGGCACCCCGATGAAGGACATCAAGGTCGACACGGTGTTCATCGGGTCGTGCACCAACGGTCGCATCGAGGACCTCCGGGTCGCGGCTGCGCTCATCGACGGCCACACGGTGGCCGCGGACACCCGCATCCTCGTCGTCCCCGGCTCGGTCCGGGTGCGTCTGCAGGCCGAGGCCGAGGGGCTCGACGCCATCTTCAAGGCGGCCGGAGCCGAGTGGCGCGGCGCCGGGTGCTCGATGTGCCTGGGCATGAATCCCGACCAGCTCGCCGTCGGCGAGCGCAGCGCGTCGACGTCCAACCGCAACTTCGAGGGCCGGCAGGGCAAGGGCGGGCGGACGCACCTCGTGTCGCCCGACGTCGCCGTCGCGACCGGCATCCTCGGCCACCTGGCGGGTCCGACCGACCTCGCCGAGCTCGAGAAGGCAGGAGCCTGACCATGGAGAAGTTCTCCAGCCACACCGGTGTCGGCGCGCCGCTGAGGCGCAGCAACGTCGACACCGACCAGATCATCCCCGCCGTGTGGCTCAAGAAGGTCACCCGCGACGGATTCGAGGAGGGCCTCTTCTCGGCCTGGCGCAGCGATCCGGGCTTCGTCCTCAACCAGGACGCGTTCAAGGACGCGACGGTGCTCGTCGCCGGGCCTGACTTCGGCACGGGCTCCTCACGCGAGCACGCCGTCTGGGCGCTGCAGAACTACGGCTTCAAGGTCGTCATCTCGCCGCGGTTCGGGGACATCTTCCGCGGCAACTCCGGCAAGGCGGGCCTGCTCGCCGCCGAGGTCGACGAGAAGGTCGTCCAGCGGCTGTGGGACCACCTTGACGACAACCCGGGCGCGTCGATCACGGTCGACTTGGAGACCCGCACGGTCACGGCAGGCGAGGGCGTCGACGCGATCGAGGACTCGTTCACGATCGACGACTACACCCGCTGGCGCCTGCTCGAGGGCCTCGACGACGTCGGCATCACCCTGAGCCATGAGGACGACATCGCGACGTACGAGGCAGCGCGCCCGTCGTACAAGCCCGCCACCCTCTGACCCTCCCCACACTCCGCTGACGGGTCACTTCCTGCCCGCTGACGGGTCACTTGTCGTCACCGACGATGAGCAACAAGTGACCCGTGGCCGGTCAACAAGTGACCCGTCAGCGTCAGTGCCACATGGCGACAGCGGTGGCCTGGCTGCTGGTGGGTCCCGTCTCGACGAAGACCCGTTGGCCCACGCGGAGGTGGCGGATGTGGTCGGCCAGTGACTCCGCGGGGTAGTCGATCCGCTCGCCGTCATCGGTCAGGACGTGACCGGACCGGGTCGAGTCGTCGAAGCTCGCGACGGTGGCCTGCATGGCGTTCACCCTAGTCGTGGCGCCCGGGTCCAGCTCCACGAGCCACGCTCGGAAGGGGTGATTCGGGGGTTCCCCTCGACAGCACGCACCACAGTGCATACCGTGGGCGGGCTGACGACCACTCGGGACCACTGGTGCGGCACACAAGAGACGGGAATCGTGAATGGCGCAGACAGCCGTGATGGGTGCAGGATCCTGGGGAACGGCCTTCGCCCTGGTGCTGGCCGACGCCGGCAACGACGTACGTCTCTGGGGTCGCCGGTCCGAGCTCTGCGACACGATCAACACGCAGCACGAGAACTCCGACTACCTCCCGGGCGTCGTGCTGCCGGACGCCATCTCAGCGACGTCCGACCCGGCCGAGGCACTCGCGGGTGCCGAGGTCGTTGTGCTCGCGGTCCCGTCACAGCAGCTGCGCGCCAACCTCGAGGCCTGGAGCGAGCACATCCCGCCCGGTGCCGTCATGGTCAGCCTGATGAAGGGCATCGAGCTCGGCACCCACCAGAGGATGAGCGAGGTCATCGCCGAGGTCACCGGTGCCGGGCCCGAACGCATCGCCGTCGTCTCGGGGCCCAACCTCGCGCGCGAGATCGCCAACCGCGAGCCCGCCGCCAGCGTGGTCGCCTGCACCGACCAGGCGGTCGCCGAGCGGCTCCAGCAGCTGATGCACTCCGCGGCGTTCCGCCCGTACTCGATGACCGACGTCATCGGCTGCGAGCTGGCCGGGACCGCCAAGAACATCATCGGCCTGGCCGTCGGCGTGTGCGTCGGGCTCGGCTTCGGCGACAACACCAAGGCGTCGGTCATCACCCGCGGCCTGGCCGAGACCGCGCGCCTGGGGGCGGCGATTGGTGCGGACCCGGTGACGTTCATGGGCCTGGCCGGCATGGGCGACCTCGTGGCCACCTGCTCGTCGCCTCTGTCGCGCAACCGGACGTTCGGCGAGAAGCTCGGCGAGGGCATGACCGTCGAGGAGGTCACCGCGCAGACCCGCCAGGTGGCCGAGGGCGTCAAGTCGTGCCGTTCGGTCAGCGAGCTCGCCAAGCTCCACGGCGTCGAGATGCCGATCGTCGAGCACGTCGCCGCGCTGATCGCTGGCGAGCTGAGCCCCGACGAGCTCGTGCAGCGGATGATCTCGCGGACGGCCAAGCCCGAGACTGTCTGAGTCCTCCCTAGCCGACGGCTGCGAGCACGTTCTGGATGTCGAGCCAGAGGTCCTCGACGTCCTCGATGCCCACCGACAGGCGGATCAGGCCCTCGGGGACGGACGTCGGCTCGCCGGGGTGGCGACGTCGCCGTTCCCACGTCGACTCGACCCCGCCGAGGCTCGTGGCGTAGGTGATGATGTCGCTCTGCTCGGTCATCTTCTGGGCGACGACAGCGCCGCCGGCGACCTCGAAGGCGATGATGGTGCCGAAGCCGGGGTAGCGGCTGTAGACGATGTGCCGCGACGCCGACAGCCGGCGGTGCAGCTCCTTGGCGTTGGACTCCGCGCGGTCGAGGCGCACGTGCAGCGTGCGGATGCCCCGGGTCGCGAGCCAGGTCTCCATCGCGCCGGGGATCGCCCCGAGGACGGTGCGGCGCTTCAGCAGCGCCGCGTACGCGCGGTCGTCATTGGCCACGATGGCCCCCAGGATGAGGTCGCTGTGTCCGGCGAGGAGCTTCGACGCCGAGTGGACGACGAAGTCGGCTCCCAGCTCGAGCGGCTTCTGGCGCAGGGGGGTGGCGAACGTGTTGTCGACCGCGACGGCAGCACCGGCCTGGGTCGCGGCGCGGGCGATGGCCTCGATGTCGGCGATCTCCAGGGCCGGGTTGGTCGGAGACTCGATCCAGACGAGGGCCGCGCCCTCGCACGCCGCGACGACCTGGGGCGTGTTGTCGATGTCGACCAGCCGCAGCACGATCTGCCCGCGGCGTTCGCGCTCGACGAGCTGCGCGATCGTCCCGTAGTAGGCGTGACGGGGCGCGACGACGGTCGATCCGTTGGGCACGAGATCGAAGAGGGCTCCCGAGGCGGCGACGCCGGACGAGAACGCCAGGGCGCGTCCACCCTCCAGTGCGCCCAGCACCGTCTCGAAGGAGTCCCAGGTCGGATTGCCTTGTCGTCCGTACTCCGAGTCGCCGCCGGGGACGAGTGCGCTCGCCAGCGTGATCGGTGCGTTGAGCGGCCCCCCCGGGACGCGGTGCGGACGCCCGGCGCCGACCGCAAGGGTCGAGGGCGACAGTTCGTGTCCATGCATCAGGCCATCATGCCCTGACCGATAGGGTTCTCGGCAATGAGCCTCGTCACTCACCTGTCCCAGGACCTGCCTCGACTCGCCGTCGTCTTCGGTGGGCGGTCGAGCGAGCACGGCGTGTCGTGCCTGACCGCGAGGGAGGTGCTCGCGGCGATCGACACCAGCGCCTACCGGGTCCAACCCATCGGCATCACGCGCGACGGTGCCTGGGTCGAGGAGACCGCCCAGTGGGGCGAGCTCGAGCCCGGGACGCTGCCGGCGGTGCGCGACGACATGCCGGCCTTCCAGTGGGAGCGGCTGCGTGAGTTCGATGCCGTCTTCCCGCTGCTGCACGGTCCGTGGGGTGAGGACGGCACCATCCAGGGCCTGCTGGAGATGGCCGACATCCGCTACGTCGGCGCAGGTGTCCTCGCGAGCGCCGTCAGCATGGACAAGCCGTTCACCAAGACGGTCTTCGCCGCTGCGGGCCTGCCGCAGATCCCGTACGTCACGATCCGCGCGTGGGAGTGGAAGCAGGACCGGCCACGGGTCGAGGCTCGCATCCGGGCGCTGGGACTGCCGGTCTTCGTCAAGCCGGCCAGGGCCGGTTCCAGCTCCGGCGTCATGATGGTCGACGCCTGGGACGAGCTGGAGGGCGCGGTCCTGGCGGCCCGAGAGTTCGACCCCAAGGTCATCGTCGAGTCGGCCGCACGCGGCAAGCGCGAGCTCGAGTGCGCTGTCATCCAGCAGCCCGACGGCAAGCCGATCGCAAGCCTCGTCGGCGAGATCACCGTGGCGGAGGAGTCGAGTCACGAGTTCTACGACTTCGAGGCCAAGTACCTCGACGGCACGAGCCTCAACGTGGTGCCCGCCGACATCTCCCAGACGCTCAGCGAGCGCATCAGGACGTACGCCGTCCAGGCGTTCGAGGCCGTCGGGTGCGAGGGGCTGGCACGGGTCGACTTCTTCTGGACCGATGACGGCCTCGTGATCAACGAGATCAACACGCTGCCGGGGTTCACGCCCTACTCGATGTTCCCGGTGCTCTGGGAGGCCAGCGGGGTGCCCTACGCGGAGCTCATCGACCGGCTCATCCGGCTCGCCCTCGACCGGGACACCGGTCTGCGCTGAGCGCTACTGGCAGGGGGTGACGGACGGAACGTGCTTCTTGACCGCGGTGGCGACGTCGGCGAGCGCGTCCGACGCCGGGTCGTAGCTGTCCGGCACCTCGAGGCTGACGTAGAACTGCCGGCCGACGGTCGTGAAGAGGTAGCCGTCGGCGGTCGTCTCGGCGAACCAGTCCACGTCGTCGACGGGGTAGCAGGCGGACGTCCGCTCCAGCGTCGCCGGCCTCTCGACCCCGCACCGCAGGATGATCGCCGGTGCGCCCCAGGCAACGGCGTTGGCGCCGTCGATGAGGATGCTGTCCTCGCCGGCCACCGTCGACGGCGCGTCCGCGAAGAGTGCCTTGCAGTCGACGGCCGAGGCGGGCTGGGTCGGATAGGCATCGACGCTGAGACCGGGGCTGCAGCCGGCGAGCACGACGGCCCACGCCGGGAGCAGGAGCAGGCGTTTCTTCACGCCTCAGATGCGGACGACGGGGCAGGTGAGCGTGCGGGTGATGCCGGGGACCGACTGGATCCGCGACACGACCAGGGTGCCGAGCTCGTCCATCGACGGGCCCTCGGCGCGCACGATGACGTCGTAGGGGCCGGTGACGTCCTCGGCGAGGGTCACTCCGTCGATGGCACCGATCGCCCGGGCGACGTCGGCTGCCTTGCCGACCTCGGTCTGGACGAGGATGTAAGCCTGAACGGCCATCGATGAGCTCCTTCGGGGATCTGTGCGGACTGTGACACGCTACCGGATCCCGGCCGAGCTGCGACCTGCGGCTGCGAGATGATGGGCACATGACAACGAGTGCTCCGGACGGCCCCACGATCGGTGACCTGGGGGAGTTCGGGCTCATCGACCAGGTGCGGGCCCAGATCGGTGACAACCGCCACATCCTGCTTGGTCCCGGCGACGACGCCGCCCACGTCTCGACCAACGACGGCACGTACGTCGTGTCGACCGATCTGCTGATCGAGGGCCGGCACTTCCGGCGCGACTGGTCGTCCGCCTACGAGGTCGGTCGCAAGGCGGCGGCGTCCAACCTGTCCGACATCAACGCGATGGGCGGGGTCGCCACCGCGCTGACGGTCGGCTTCGGTGCGCCCGCCGACCTGCCGGCCTCCTGGGCCACCGAGATGGTGCGGGGCTTCGAGATCGAGTGCGCCCACGTCGGCGCACACATCGTCGGCGGCGACGTCACGGCCTCCGACATGATCGTCATCGCCGTCACGGCCATGGGCGACGCGGTCCGGCCCGTGCGACGTTCAGGCGCCCTGCCGCGCGACGTCGTGGCGGTCGCCGGTGACCTCGGGCTCGCAGCGGCCGGCTTCGCCGCTCTCAGCCGCGGGTTCCGTTCGCCCAAGGCGGCGGTGGAGGCGCACCGCGTGCCCCACCCGCCGTACGCTGCCGGGCCGCAGGCTGCCGGTGCGGGGGCGACCTCGATGACCGACATCAGTGACGGCCTGATCGCCGACCTCGGCCACGTCGCAGACGCCAGCGGCGTCGCGATCGACCTGGAGTCGGCGGCGTTCGTGATCCCCGAGGCCGTCGCCACCGTCGCGGTGGCTCTCGGCCGTGACGCGCTGGACTTCGTGCTCAACGGCGGTGACTCCTACGCGCTCGTGGCCACGTTCAGCTCCGAGACGGCGCTGCCGTCCGGGTGGACCCGCGTCGGCGTCGTCGGGGACGGCAGCGGTGTCACGGTCGACGGTCAGCCGTACGAGGGCCCTGCCGGTCACCAGCACTTCCGCTGAACCCCGTCACTCGATCCAGTACCTGCGCTTCGGGACGTCCTGAGGGTCGGCGTTCGGAATGACGCTCTCCAGCACACCTCCGTTGGTCTCGATGACGCGGGCCGAGGCGAGGTTGTCGTCGTTGCAGGTGACCAGGATCCGGTCGACGCCGCGGTCGCGCAGCACGTCGATCGACTGACCGAGCATCGCCGTGGCATGTCCCCGACCCCTGCACGTGGGCCGGACCATGTACCCGATGTGACCGCCCCAGGTGCGGTGGAACTCGTTGAGCTCGAAACGGACCGACAGCCGTCCGATGATCCTTCCTTCGACGTCTCCGACGAGCTCGGCCTGGGGCGCCGAGTCCTCCGGCAGGTCGATGCCGTCCTCCCACCCGTGGACCAGCGCGACGTAGTCGCCCCACGGGACGTCGTCGCGGTACTGGTACGACCAGCGACGGCCCTCGGCGACCAGCTCTGCCGCCGCCGCGGTGACCTCGGCCCGGTCGGACAGCGCGAGGCGGCGCAGCACCAGCCGGTCACTCACCCCTGGATCCGCGCGAACGGGGTGTCCTGCTCGAGCTCGTAGGCCAGCTCGAGCAGCGTCTGCTCGTCGCCGTGGATCGCGGAGAAGTGGATCCCGATGGGACGGCCGTCGTCGGTCTGGGCCAGGGGCAAAGAGATCGCGGGTCCACCGGAGGCGTTGTTCAGCGGGGTGAACGACGCGTACTCGACCAGTCGCTGGAAGAGCTCATCGAACTCGACGGCCGGGTTCAGGTGACCCAGGCGCGGTGTGACGTAGCCCAGCGTGGGGGACAGGATCAGGTCGACGTCGTCGAACGCGTCCCGATAGACGCGCTCGGACTGCTTGAGGGTGCGCAGCGCGAACGGCGTCCGCCAGGCGTTGCGCACGAAGCGGCGCGCCAGCCCCCTCGTCAGGGGGTCGGTGAGCCGTTTGTCGAAGTCAGGGCTGTGCATGGCCTGCTTGCCGAAGTGATGGGTGCTGAAGGCGAGCAGCGCCCAGTAGTGCTTGAAGGCCTCCGCGAACCGGACGGCGTCGCCGGGTATCGGCACCTCGACGAGGTCGTGACCGAGAGCGGTCAGCCGTTCGATCGTCGCGACTGCCGCGCCGCGGCAGCCGTCGTCGGTCGGGGCTCCGGTGACCGAGTCGAGCACGACGCCGATCCGCAGCCGGCGGTCGGCGGGCCCCTCGACCAGGCCCAGGGGCCGCATCCCCGGAGCCCGCCGGAACTGCTGGGTGGCAGCGATGAAGTGGGCCGTGTCGCGCACGGTGCGGGTGACGACACCGTTCGAGACGACGTCGACGGGCATCGACGAGGCCTCGGCGGCGGGCACGACCCGGTCGCGGGTCGGCTTGAGACCCACGAGACCGCACGCCGCGGCCGGGATGCGGATCGAGCCCCCGCCGTCGTTGGCGTGGGCGATGGGGACCACCCCGGCGGCGACCAGCGCCGCCGCCCCGCCGGACGAGCCGCCTGGGGAGTGATCGGTGTGCCACGGGTTGCGGGTGGGGGGCAGCGTCGCCCACTCCGCTGAGGCGTTCCAGCCGAACTCCGGCATCGTGGTCTTGCCGAGCACGCCGAGGCCGGTCGAGCGGAACTGCTCGACGAACGGCGCGTCGGCGCTGGCGGGGCGTGACCTCACGGCCAGCGAACCCTGGTCGGTCGGCAGTCCGGCGACCTCGGTGTTGTCCTTGACGAAGGAGGGCACACCGCTGAAGATGCCCGGTGCTGGCGAGTCGGCTGCGGCGAGCGCCCGGTCGAAGTCGCGGGTCTGGATCGCGTTGAGGACGGGATTGACGCGCTCGGCGCGGTCGATGGCCGCCTGCGTGGCTTCGCGGGCACTGATGTCTCCGGCAGCAATGGCAGCGGCGACCCCGACTGAGTCGAGGTCGCCGAGTGCATCGTCGCCGAAGGCGTGGACGCGGGCCGTCATGTCGATGTTCACGGGAGTGACTCTAGGGTCACATCCCAGTCTTGACCAGCATCGTGATGACCGACGTCAGCCGGTCACGGGGTGGCTAGCGTGAGACCTTGCCGGCCTTGAGGCAAGAGGTGCAGACGTTGACGCGCTGCGGGGTGCCGTTGATGACGGCGCGCACGCGCTGGATGTTGGGATCGAAACGACGCTTCGTGCGTCGGTGCGAGTGGGAGACGTTGTGGCCGAAACCAGGTCCCTTGGCACACACATCACAGACCGCAGCCATGGCGAACTCCTGAAAGATTGAGACTTCTCGACGCTCGTGGACCGAGCACTCGGGAACCTACGCGAGAGGGGGAGTGCCTCCCGGACCGAACGGGCCTGAAGACAACCGCTCAAGAATAGCCGACAACGAGGCGCCGACGCGAATCAGCATGTCGGGTCCGTCGTGACGTCGGTGATGACCGATAGCCTCGCCCCATGGGCCTCACCCTCAACGCAGCGGCGTTTCGCGCCTGGACGGAGCTGTGCGCCGCGTCCTTGTCGTCGGCCCGGGCCGAGATCGATGCCCTCAACGTCTTCCCCGTGCCCGACAGCGACACCGGCACCAACGCCTACCTGACCTTCATGTCCGGTGCCGACGCCGTCGAGGCGATGCCGCCCGAGGCCGGCTTCGACGAGCTGGTCGGGGCCTACGTCGTCGGTCTGCTGATGGGCGCCAAGGGCAACACCGGGGTGATCCTGTCCCAGCTGGTCCGGGCATGCTTCCGTGACCTGTCGCTCGAGAGCGCCGTCAGCGCCGACGACGTCGCCCGGTCCTTCGTCGCCGCGTCCGACGCTGCTTGGGCGGCGGTCGGCGCACCGGTCGAGGGCACGATCCTCTCGGTGGCCAAGGCGGCGGCGGTCGGCGCGACCGACGCAGCGTCGGAGGGCGTCGACGGCCGGACGGTCTTCGCGCGAGCCGCCCTGGCGGCACGCGAGGCCCTGGCCCGCACGCCCGAGCAGATGGAGCTGCTGATGCGGGCCGGTGTCGTCGACGCCGGTGGTCGCGCCCTGGTGGTCGTGCTCGACGCCACCGAGCAGGCGCTCACCGGCCGCATCCCCGACCTGGTCACCGCCAACGTGCCGCAGCCGATCCGTGAGCCCGGCGACGACCTCAGTCCCGACGGGCCGTCCTACGAGGTCATGTTCCTGCTGGAGGCCGATGATGACCGCATCCCCGAGCTGCGCGCGGCGCTCCTGCCGCTCGGCGACTCGCTCGTCGTCGTCGGCGGCGACCGGCTCTGGAACGTCCACGTCCACGTCGACGACGTCGGTGCGGCGATCGAGGTCGGCATCGCCGCCGGTCGTCCCTACCGCATCGCCGTGACCCACTTCGCCGACCAGATGGCGGCCGGACCCCGCACCGGACGCGTCGTCATCGCCGCGACGACCGGCGCGGGCCTCACGGCGCTGTGCCAGGAGGCCGGCGCCCAGACGCTCGAGTTCACGCGAGAGCGTCCGCTGACCGTCGCCGAGATGAGCGCGTCGCTGCGCGACGCCGGTGCAGGCGCCGGCGAGATCATCGTGCTGCCCAACAACAACCGCTACATCCGACAGTTCGAGGCGGCGGCGCAGGCAGCCCGGCAGGACGGCGTCCGGGTCGCGGTCATCCCCACCCACGCCCAGGTCCAGGGTCTGGCGGCCCTGGCGGTGCACGACCCCGGCCTCGGCTTCGACGAGGTCGTCGTCACGATGTCGAGCGCCGCCGCCCACACGCAGCACGGCGCCGTGACGTTCGCCACCGAGCCCGGCATGACGATGGTCGGCCCGGTCGGCCCCGGCGACGTCCTCGGCGTCGTCACCGGCGACTTCGCCGTCATCGGCGGCGACGTGCTCGAGGTCGCGCTCGGTGTCATCGACCGCATCCTCTCGCCGGCTGGGGAGATGGTGACCATCGTGCTCGGCGAGGGCTCGGACCCCGCCCACGAGGACCTGATCCGACGTCACATCCGCGACACCCGGCCCGACGTCGACCTCGTGGCCTACGACGGCGGTCAGGAGAACTACCCGCTGTTCATCGCGGTCGAGTGATGGTCGAGCTCACGACCAAGCTGGTCAACATCCTCGGCGACAAGACCACCGCCCCCCTCACCAAGGCGTTCGGCATGGTGGTCGTGGGCGACCTGCTGCGGCACTACCCGCGCCGCTACGCCGAGCTCGGCAAGCTGACCGACCTCTCGCGGCTCGAGGTGGGTCAGCACGTCACGATCATGGCGCGGGTCGCGTCGGCCAAGAACGCGTCGTTCGGGCCGGGCGGCAGACGCACCCGCACCGAGGTGGTCGTCACCGACGGCACCGGGCGGCTGACCCTGACGTTCTTCCAGCAGGGGTGGCGGCTCACGGCGATGGGCGAGGGCTCGCTGGGCCTGGCGGCCGGGGTGGTCAGCGAGTTCAACGGCAGGCTCCAGCTGACCCATCCCGACTGGGAGCCGATCCGCGAGGCCGACGACCCGACCGAGACGTCACGGCTGAGCCGCGGCATCATCCCGCTCTACCGGGCGACGGCCAAGATGCCGAGCTGGAAGATCGCCCAGTGCGTCGAGATGTGCCTCGACGCGGTCGGCCCGATCGACGATCCGTTGCCCGCCGACGTGCGCGAGCAGCGCGGCTTCTTCGACGTGGCCGGCTCCTTCGAGGCGATCCACCGGCCGCGCCACGCCCGTGACTGGAAGGCCGCGCAGCAGCGCTTCCGCTTCGAGGAGGCGTTCGTCGTGCAGACCGTCTTCGCCCAGCGGCGTCACGCCCTCGAGCTCGAGCGGGCGGCGGCCCGTCCGCCGATCGAGGGTGGGCTCCGGACGCGGTTCGAGCAGCAGCTGCCGTTCACCCTGACCGACGGGCAGCGAGCCGTCGTCGACGAGATCTCGGCCGACCTGGCCCGCACCCACCCCATGCACCGGTTGCTGCAGGGCGAGGTCGGCTCGGGCAAGACGATCGTTGCGCTGATCGCGATGCTGCAGGTCGTCGATGCCGGCGCGCAGACGGCGCTCCTGGCGCCGACCGAGGTGCTCGCCTCGCAGCACTACCGGGGCATCACGGCGATGCTCGGCGACCTGTCCAAGGCGGGCATGCTGGGCGCTGCCGAGGCGGCGACGCGGGTGCGCCTGCTCACCGGCTCGATGGGAGCCAAGGCCCGCAATGCCTCCCTGCTCGACGCGGCATCCGGCGAGGCCGGCATCGTCATCGGCACGCACGCCCTGATCCAGGACCACGTGCAGTTCGCCGAGCTCGGCCTGCTGGTCGTCGACGAGCAGCACCGGTTCGGCGTCGAGCAACGAGCCGCGCTGGTCGACCGGGCGGAGGTCAAGCCGCACGTCCTGGTGATGACGGCGACCCCGATCCCGCGCACCATCGCGATGTCGGTCTTCGGCGACCTCGAGGTGTCGACGCTGCGGGAGCTGCCGGCCGGACGACAGCCCATCCAGACGACCGTCGTCCCCGCGGCCGAGAAGCCGGCGTGGCTCGACCGCGGCTGGCAGCGGGTGCGTGAGGAGGTCGGCAAGGGTCGTCAGGCCTACGTCGTGGTGTCCCGCATCGGCGGTCCTGACGACGACGGCACCAACGAGACCCACTCCCTCGTCGAGCTCTTCGAGGAGCTCGTCGGCGGCCAGCTGCACGGTCTGCGGGTCGGCGCCCTGCACGGGCGCATGACGCCTGACGAGAAGGACGCGACCATGAACGCCTTCGCGAGCGCCGATCTCGACGTGTTGGTCGCGACGACCGTCGTCGAGGTGGGCGTCGACGTCCCCAACGCGACGGTCATGGTCATCATGGACGCCGACCGGTTCGGCATGTCGCAGCTGCACCAGCTGCGGGGCCGGGTCGGACGTGGCTCCGAGGCGGGCCTGTGCCTCCTCGTCACGGGCAGCGACGGCGAGTCGCCGGCACGCGAGCGCCTTGACGCCGTGGCGTCGACCAACGACGGCTTCGAGCTGTCGCGGCTCGACGTCGAGCTGCGGCGCGAGGGTGACGTGCTGGGCGCCGCCCAGTCGGGTGTCCGGTCGAGCCTGCGCCTGCTGTCGGTGGTCAAGGACGGCGATGTCATCGACGACGCGCGGGCGGCGGCCGACTCGCTCGTGGTGGCCGATCCGACCCTCGCCGCCCATCCGACCCTGGCCGCCGCGGCGTGGGAGCTCGAGCACTCCGAGCAGGCTGACTTCCTGGAACGCACATGATCGAGCGCGCATGACACGCATCATCGCCGGGGCCCACGGCGGACGACGCATCCAGACGCCCAAGGGCGACGGCACCCGGCCCACCAGCGACCGGGTGCGCGAGGCGCTGTTCTCCTCGCTGGAATCCGAGCTGGGCGGGTTCGACGGTGTCCGGGTCCTCGACCTGTTCGCCGGATCCGGTGCCCTCGGCATCGAGGCACTGTCGCGCGGTGCCGCCTCGGCGGTTTTCGTCGAGTCCGACGCGCGGGCGGCCTCCGTCATCAAGGCCAACATCACCGAGCTGCGCGTGCCGGGCATCGTCCGGCGGACGACGGCCGAGCGGTTCGTCTCCGCGCCCGACGTCGAGGCCTTCGACCTCGTGTTCGTCGACCCGCCCTACGCGCTGGCGACGGCCACGGTGGCTGACCTGGTCGGGTCGCTGCTCCCTGCGACGGACGACGACGCCCTGTTCGTCGTCGAGCGGTCGACCCGCGACCCGTTCGCCTGGCCGGACGGCGTCGAGGCGCTCCGCGACAGGAAGTACGGGGAGACGACGCTGTGGTTCGGGCGTGCTGCGATACGGTCGCAGACATGACGAAGGTCGTGTGCCCCGGTTCTTTCGATCCCGTGACCAACGGCCACCTCGACATCATCGAACGGTCCGCGCATCTGTTCGACGAGGTCGTCGTCGGTGTGCTGGTCAACCAGAGCAAGCAGGGGCTGTTCACGATCCCCGAGCGACTCGCCCTGCTCGACCGCGCGACCGCGCACCTGCCCAACGTGTCGACCGCGTCGTTCAACGGGCTGCTCGTCGACTTCTGCACGACCCACGGGATCGATGCGATCGTCAAGGGTCTGCGGGCCGTGACGGACTTCGACTACGAGCTGCAGATGGCCCAGATGAACGGCAGCCTCACCGACGTCGACACCGTCTTCATCCCGACCTCGCCGGAGTACTCGTTCCTGGCGTCCAGCCTGGTCAAGGAGGTCGCCAAGCACGGCGGCGACGTCTCCGGCCTGATCCCCGACTTCGTCAACACAGAGCTCACCAAGAAGTACGGGCTGAAGGAGAAGGACGCGTAGCCGGTCACATTCGGTGCCGCCCGTCCGTCATGCAGGTATGGATCCCACGCAGGCCTCCGCCGACCAGCCCGACGCCTGAACCCCGCCCCTCGGGGCGGTCAGTCCGGCAGCTGGGGGACCGCGAGGTGCTCGCTGCCATCCAGCTGGACGGCCCGGCGCAGGGCCGTGGATCCGAACTTGTTGCGGACCGCGTCGATCGCGTCGTCGAGCTCGGGGCCGCTGGTGACGTCGAGCGGCAGCGCGAGCTGGGCGGGCTCGTCGTCGAGCGATCCGAGGGACACCCCGATCAGCGTGATGCCCTTCTCCTTGATGGCGCCGGACCGTGAGGCGAGCAGCAGGCGAGCGACGTCGAGCACCGTCACGGTGTGCGCCGTCGGGCGCTGCAGGGTGTGGGACGACGTCGACCGGGTGTAGTCGCCGAACCGGATGCGGATCGTCACGGTGCTGCCCGTGCGTCCGGCCGCCCGCATCCGGCGGGTGACCTTGTCGACCAGGGTGAGCAGCGCGAGGTCGAGGTCGGCGGGGGAGTGGTCACCGCGCCCGATCGCGTGCTGGGCGCCCATCGAGCCGCGCTTCTTGCCGGTCTGGACGGGCCGCGGATCGCGGTGGTGGGCCAGGGCGTGCAGATGACGGCCGGCACCGGCGCCGAGCAGCTGGACCAGCTCGCTCTCGAACAGCTCGGCGACGTCGCCGACGGTGCGGATGCGGGCATCGCGCAGCTTGCCGGACGTGACCTTGCCGACACCCCACAGCCGCTCGACCGGGAGCGCGTGCAGGAACTCGAGCTCGGCCTCGACGGGCACCACGAGCATCCCCTCGGGCTTGGAGACCGCCGACGCGACCTTGGCGAGGTACTTGGTGCGGGCCACCCCCACCGAGATCGGCAGGCCGACCTTCTCCCGGACGTCGGCGCGCAGCTGGATGGCGATGACCGACGGCAGGCCGCGGATGCGCCGGAGCCCGCCGACCTCGAGGAACGCCTCGTCGATCGACATCGCCTCGACCAGTGGCGTGGTGTCGTGGAAGACGTCGAACACGGCACGGCTGGCGGCCGTGTAGGCCTCGAACCGCGCCGGGACGACGATCGCCTCGGGGCACAGCTGCAGCGCCTGTCGGCCGCCCATGGCTGTCTTGACCCCGCGTGCCTTGGCCTCGTACGACGCCGCAAGGACGACCCCGCCACCGACGATGACCGGCCGCCCGCGCAGCGAGGGGTCGTCGCGCTGCTCGACCGAGGCGTAGAAGGCGTCGAGGTCGGCGTGAAGGACGGTCCCTTCGGTCCGCGCGCCCTCGGTCATGCCGCCACTCTGCCACCGCGGTCCGACACCGCAGCGCGACCGAAGGGCGATTGGCCTCGGCGACGCCCCGCGGGTTACGATTCTCTTCGGCCTGCTCGCAGGTTGATCTTTTGTCGTGCTCTTGGATGGATGAGTGAGCGTGCATACCGGACCCCTGGTCTTCGATACCCACGAGATGGGTCGCAAGCCCGGCGCCGAACGCACCTTCACCCGTACGGTCGAGGCGCCGGCAGAGATGGGATACGACGTCTACGTCGTGCCCGAGGGCTCCACGATCGAGCTCGAGTTCCGACTCGAGGCGATCATGGAGGGGATCCTGGCAACAGGGACCTTCTCGGCACGGGCCGTGGGCGAGTGTGTGCGGTGCCTGGACCCGATCGACGATGCTGTCGTGGTGGGATTCCAGGAGCTCTACCTCTACGACGCACCCTCCAGCCAGGAGGAGACGGACGAAGAGGATCATGTCCTCGAGGACGAGCTGCTCGACCTCGAACCCGTCCTGCGGGACGCGGTGGTGCTCGCACTGCCGCAGAACCCGTTGTGTGGTCCGGACTGTCCGGGACTGTGCCCCGCATGTGGAGCACGACTCGCGGACGACCCAGATCACACACACGGTGAGGCGATCGACCCAAGATGGGCATCACTTCGCCAGCTGTCGGAGCAACCGGTCCCGCCAGCCCAACAGTCAGAGTCGGACACCTCGTCCGACGACAGCAAGGAGTAGATCGTGGCAGTCCCGAAGAGGAAGATGTCGCGCAGCAACACGCGTCACCGTCGTTCGCAGTGGAAGACCACCGCAACGGCGATCGTCGACTGCGCCAACCCTGCGTGTGACTCCAAGGTGCAGCCGCACCACGCGTGCACCAAGTGCGGACAGTACGGAGCTCGCGGCGAGCGTCGCCAGGTCCTCTGATCGCTGCAGCATCCGATGCTGAGTCGCTGCTCGAGGTCCTGGGAGTCCAGGACCTCGACCCGCAGCTGCTGCAGCACGCCCTGACACATCGCTCGTACGCGTACGAGAACGGTGGCGTCCCCAACAACGAGCGCCTGGAGTTCCTCGGCGACTCGGTGCTGGGGCTCGTCGTCACCGACACCCTCTTCACGGGTCATCCGGACCTGCCGGAGGGTCAGCTCGCCAAGCTGCGCGCGGCGGTCGTCAGCGCCAAGGCGCTGGCCGAGGTGGCCCGCACGCTCGGCGTCGGTGAGCACGTCCGGCTCGGGCGGGGCGAGGAGACGACCGGTGGCCGCAACAAGGCGTCGATCCTGTCCGACACCGTCGAGGCCATCCTCGGCGCGATCTACGTGCAATTCGGCATCGAGCGGTCGGCGGAGGTCATCCACCGGGTGTTCGACCCGGTGATCGCGGTCGCTGCTGAGCTCGGCGCCGGTCTCGACTGGAAGACGTCCCTCCAGGAGATCTCCGCCAACAACGGGCTCGGCGTCCCGCACTACGTCCTGGTCGGCACCGGGCCCGACCACGACAAGAGCTTCACGGCCGAGGTCGTCGTGGGCGAGCAGACGTTCACCGGTGGCAGCGGTCGGTCCAAGAAGGAAGCCGAGCAGATGGTCGCCGAGATCGCCTGGCGCGAGATCAACGCCGGCCTCGAGACCCCCAGCATCTGACGGTGCCCGAGCTCCCCGAGGTCGAGGTCGTCCGTCGCGGCATCGCCGACCACGTCGTCGGGCGCACCGTCACGACCGTCACGGTCCACGACGTGCGGTCCTTGCGCCGGCACCTGGCCGGTCCGGCCGACTTCGTGCACCGGCTCGAGGGCCGCGTCGTCGCGGGTGCGGCGCGGCGGGGCAAGTACCTCTGGCTGCAGCTCACCGATCCCGATGGCGGGGTGGACGACGCGGTGCTCTGCCACCTCGGCATGAGCGGGCAGTTCCTGATCTCGGAGGCGTCCGCCCCCCCACCCCGGCACCTGCGAGTCACCCTCGCCCTCGACGACGGCAACGAGCTGCGCTTCGCCGACCAGCGCATCTTCGGCGGGATGTCGTTCAGTGAGGACGGCGCCGAGCTGCCGCCCGAGATCGCCCACATCGCGCGCGATCCGCTCGACCCGTTGTTCGACCCGGCGGAGTTCGCCACGCGCATCCGCAAGCGACAGACCGGCGTCAAGCGAGCGATCCTCGACCAGACCCTCATCTCGGGCGTCGGCAACATCTACGCCGACGAGTCGCTGTGGCGCACGCCGCTGCACTACGCACGCAACACCCGGCACCTGCGCACGGCCGAGATCGAGGCGCTGCTGGGTCACGTCACCGAGGTGATGTCCGAGGCACTGGCCCAGGGCGGGACGTCGTTCGACGCGCTCTACGTCAACGTCAACGGCAACAGCGGCTACTTCGACCGGTCGTTGCAGGCATACGGGCAGGAGGGCAAGCCGTGCCTGCGGTGCGGCACGGCCATCCGGCGCGACGCCTTCATGAACCGCTCGTCGTTCTGGTGCCCCGTGTGCCAGCCCCGCCCCCGCAACGGCCGCTTCTGATCCGTCGGGAGGTGGATCCGCAACCTGATTCATCGGAATGAGGTGGAGAATCCACCTCCCCCGAGGGTGACTAGGCTGAGACGCATGACCCTGACGCTGGAACCCATGTCGGCTGACCGGTTCATCGTCTGGAACGAGCAGCACGTCGCCGACTACGCCCGTGAGAAGGTCGAGGCCGGCAACTGGCCCGCCGACGGCGCTGTCGAGCGCTCCGCCCGCGAGAACGCCGAGCTGCTGCCGCTGGGCGCCGCCACCGTGGGACACGACCTGTTCGTGGCGCTGGAGGACGGCGAGGAGGTCGGCTTCCTGTGGCTGTTCACCGACCCGGCGCTGCCGACACCGGAGACCTTCATCTACGACATCGAGGTCGTCGCCGCACGCCGCGGCGAGGGGCTCGGCCGGCTGCTGCTCGAGGCCGCGGAGGGCTGGTGCGCCGACCACAGCATCGGCACCCTCAAGCTGCACGTGTTCGGCTCCAACGAGGCTGCCATCGGCCTCTACGAGTCGTCCGGCTTCGAGGTCACCAACCTGAACATGGCCAAGCAGATCCGATGACGGATCCCTACGGCGCTGAAGCGCGGGAGCGGTTCGTGGACGAGCCGCCCAAGCGGGCAGGCCGCACGCCGTTCGAGCGTGACCGCGCCCGGGTCGTGCACTCGGCGGCGCTCCGGCGGCTGTCGGCCAAGACCCAGGTCATGGGGCCAGGCTTCGACGACTTCGTCCGTAACCGCCTCACCCACTCGCTCGAGGTCGCCCAGGTGGCCCGGGAGCTCGGCAAGGCCCTTGGCTGCGATCCCGACATCGTCGACTCCGCCGCCTTGGCCCACGACCTGGGGCATCCGCCGTTCGGCCACAACGGCGAGGTCGCCCTCGACGAGGCCGCGCAGTCCTGTGGTGGGTACGAGGGCAACGCGCAGACGCTGCGGATCCTGAGTCGGCTCGAGTCCAAGACGTTCGCGCCGCAGGGCAGGAGCGTGGGGCTCAACCTGACCCGCGCGACCCTCTCCGCCTGCGTGAAGTACCCGTGGGCCCGCGGTGAGGCGCCCGGTGGCCCGGGGGACGGCAAGTTCGGTGTCTACGCCGAGGACCTGCCGGTCTTCGACTGGCTGCGCGACGGTGCCCCGGCCGGTCGACGTCCGATCGAGGCGCAGGTCATGGACCTGGCCGACGACATCGCGTACTCGGTGCACGACGTCGAGGACGGTGTCGTCGGCGGATGGTTCGAGCTGCGCACCGGCGGCCTCGACATCTCGGCGATCCACGCCGTGGCCCGTGACTGGTATGACGCCGCGGCCACCGACGACCGACTGGACGCGGCGCTCGAGCGCCTCCAGCAGATGTCGGAGTGGCCCACCTCGACCTTCGACGGTCGTCGGGCTGAGCACGCCGTGCTCAAGAGCCTGACGAGCGCCCTGATCGGCCGCTTCGCCAACGCGGCCGAACGGGCCACGGTCGACGTGTGGGGGTCCGGGCCACTGACCCGCTTCGGGGCCGACCTGGAGGTGCCGGCCGGCACCCGGGACGAGATCACGGTGCTGAAGTCGATCGCCGCGCACTACGTCATGCGCTCGGACGACCGGGCCGAGCTGCTCGGTCGTCAGCGCCGCCTCCTGCGCGACCTGGTGGCGGCCCTGGACGACTCGCAGGGACGTGAGCTCGAGCCGGAGTTCGCCGAGGACTTCGCCGCGGCCGCGGATGACGCCTCGCGGCGCCGCGTGCTGATCGACCAGGTCGCCAGCCTGACCGACGTCTCGGCGCGGGCCTGGGGCCAGCGACTCCTGGGCTGACCCCACAGGCGGGGCACGCGTGGTCGGTGCCGTCTGACGTGCGGACTACGATTCACCCCATGGCCGGGCGCATCAAGGACGAGGACATCCAGCTCGTCCGTGAGCGCACCCGCATCGACGAGGTCATCGAGCAGTACGTCACGTTGAAGAACGCCGGCGGCGGCTCCCGCAAGGGGCTCTGCCCGTTCCACGACGAGAAGTCGCCGTCATTCAACGTGCGCCCGTCGGTCGGGTCGTACCACTGCTTCGGCTGCGGGGCCGGCGGTGACGTCTTCAAGTTCGTGATGGAGATCGAGGGCCTGAGCTTCGTCGAGACCGTGGAGCGACTGGCCGCCAAGGGCGGCATCACGCTGCGCTACGAGGACAGCGGCACGCCCGGCCCGCGCCGCGACCCCCACCAGCGTCCCCGGCTGCTCGCGGCGCACCGTGAGGCCGGCGAGTTCTACGCCGCAACTCTCCAGTCGGCGCCCGACGCGCAGGCGGGCCGCCAGTTCGTCGCCGACCGCGGGTTCAGCCAGGCCGCGGCCGAGCGGTTCGGCATGGGCTTCGCCCCGCGGGGTGGGGAGCAGCTGGTGTCACACCTCAAGGGCAAGGGCTTCACCGACGACGAGCTCGTCGTCGGCGGGCTCGCCTCGCGCGGCACCCGAGGGCTCTACGACCGCTTCCGCGGACGGTTGCTGTGGCCGATCCGGGAGATGACCGGCGAGATCATCGGCTTCGGAGCCCGCCGCATGTTCGACGACGACCGGGTCGAGGCCAAGTACCTCAACACCTCGGAGACGCCGATCTACAAGAAGAGCCAGGTGCTCTACGGCCTCGACCTCGCCCGGCGATCGATCTCGTCGTCCGGCCAGGCCGTCATCGTCGAGGGCTACACCGACGTCATGGCGTGCCACGAGGCCGGCGTCATGACGGCCGTCGCCACGTGCGGCACCGCCTTCGGCGAGGACCACGCCCGCGTGATGCGGCGGCTCATGCTCGACGACCAGGCCTTCCACGGCGAGGTCATCTTCACGTTCGACGGCGACGAGGCCGGCCAGCGGGCCGCCATCAAGACGTTCAGCGGCGACCAGCAGTTCGTCGCGCAGACGTACGTGGCGGTCGAGCCGCGGGGCATGGACCCGTGCGACCTGCGGCTCGCCGACGGTGATGCCGCGGTGCGTGAGCTCGTCGCCTCGCGCATCCCGCTCTACCGGTTCGTGCTCGACAACATGCTGTCCAAGTACGACCTCGACCGCGGTGACCAGCGGGTCGACGCGGTGCGCGAGGCGGTCACCCTGGCCTCGTCCATCCGTGACCGGTCGAAGATCGACGAGCTGCTGCGGGAGATCGCCGGGCGGGTCGGCACCGATGTCGACCAGGTGCGGTCCGAGCACCGTCGCCGCGTGGCGATCGCTGCCAAGGGGACGGCCGCCACGACGGCCGCGCCCGCCGCCGGGGCGCCCGGCGAGGAGCCGGCGGCCGCCTCCCTGCCGTCTCCGGCGGTCAACTTCGGCCTCCCGCAGTTCGCCGACGAGCGGGAGGCCCTCAAGGCGATCGTGCAGCACCCGCACCTGGCTGCGCAGCACGCCGACGACCTCGACGACAACGACTTCACGCACCCGATCTCGAAGGTGCTGTGGCAGCACATCGAGGCGATGACGTGGCCGTCCGGTGCCGACAGCAACTGGCTGCCACAGCTGTCCGACACCGTCGCCGACGAGGACGCCAAGCGGATCCTGTCGATCGCTGCGGTGGAGCCGCTTCGCGCCCGCGAGGGCAACACCGGGGCGGTCGTCGCGTCGGTGCTGACCCGGCTGCAGCTGCTGACCCTCGGGCGGCGCATCGCCGAGATCAAGTCGAAGCTCCAGCGCACCAACCCGATCGACGAGGCCGAGACCTACAACCGGATGTTCGGCGAGCTCATCGCCGTCGAGCAGCAGTTCCGGCAGATGCGCGACCGTTCACTGGGCGCCGACATCCCCAGCTGAGCCACGGCCTCCGATCGATCCACAGGCACTCGACGGCGACCTCTGCCAGGTCCCGTCTGCCCCCAGGCTGGCGCCATGGATCGATTCGTCCGCGACCTGCTGTCCCAGCCCTCCATCGGTGCCGACCACGAGCTGTCGCTGGCCCGGCGCGCCCGTCGCGGCGACCCGGCCGCCAGGGACGAGCTCATCACGTCTGGGCTGCGGTCGGTCGCGCTGAGGGCCCGGATGCTGGGCCTGCAGGGCGAGGACCTGAGGGACGCCGTGCAGTCGGGAGCCGTCGGACTGATCCAGGCCGTCGACCGGTTCGACCCTGATCGCGGTGCCCGGCTGTCGACGTACGCGTGGCGGTGGATCGGTGCGGCGATGAGCCGCTCCCGTCCTCCCGAGATGGCTCTCAACGGCAGGGACACGCCCCATCTGGACGACCACGACGACCCGTCCGATCTGCTGGACGGGCTCGCCGATGAGGAGGTTCGCATCATCCGGATGCGCCTGGGACTCGTCGACCCAGCGGCATCGCCCATGACGCGAGAGGGGGTGGGGGAGCAGCTGGGGCTGACCGTGTCGCAGGTCCGCACGATCGAGGCGAAGGCGATGCGACAACTGCGGGGGCGGCTTGCTAAAGTGAGTCGCCGTGCTCCTCTCCAGGGAGGAGCCGATCCCCCATAGCTCAATTGGCAGAGCATTCGACTGTTAATCGGAGGGTTCTTGGTTCGAGTCCAAGTGGGGGAGCAGGACCCACGAAGCCCCCGCCTCGGCGGGGGCTTCGCTGTTTCTGACCGGCATGGCAGGGCCATCTGCAGAGGTATCTCGGCGCGCCGACGCGCCGGGCTGTTAGCCTGCGCCAGCCGGCTCGAGGGGCAGGCCGGTGCCATCGGGGACATCGAGCGCGACAGGGTGACATGACCACACGTCGAGAAGGATCAGCACCCGGCACGACGGCGAATCGGCCGAAAGCCCGGTTGCAGCCGCCCAGCGGTGAACGAGCACCTGAGTCGGTCACGACGAGCAGCGGTGAGACGATCGCCCTGCTGGCGTTGGCCCATGAGATCTGCCGACGCTACGTGGAGGAGTTTCCTGATGAGCAGGCCCGGTACGGCGATGCGGGGCAGGCGTGGTGCCTGCACGACAAGCTCTACGTGCTGTCGTGGGCTGTCGACGACGCTGACGGCGCTCTCGACATGCAGTCCGAGGTCGCGTGGCTGGCCAGGGTGCTGGAGGCTCGCGACTTCCCGCTGGAGCGGCTCGCCCGCAGCCTCGACATTGCCGCTGACGTCGTGCGCGACCAGATGATGTCGGGGTCCGCGGGCAAGATCGCCACGGTGCTGACGCGGGCCGCGTCATACGTCAGGTCGCGCGACACCTTCCTCGATGCTGACGGCTCGTCCCGGCCGAGATGAGGTCTCATGCCTGCTGACAGCACCATGGCGCCCGACGTCGGGACGGGCCTGAACATCCACGCGGCCAGCGAGATCCTCGGCGTGCCGGCCCCGACGCTCCGCTCGTGGGAGCTGCGCTACGCGGTGCCGCTGACCCTGCGCAGCCCAGGCGGGCACCGACGCTACTCGCAGGCCGCACTGCACCAGCTCGGTCTCATGCGGGATCTGGTCGCGTCCGGGCAGAGAGCCTCAGACGCTGCGCGACGGGTGCGCCTGCTGCTCGACGAGCGGAATCCGGCCCGGCCGAGAATCGACGCCATCGCGGCCGGGTCGGACGTCCGGGATCCGGCAGTGATGCGCGCAGCTCTGCAGGATTCGGTGGTCGCGATGGGTCTCGCCGCGACCCTCGACGACGTGGTGCTGCCGCTGATGCGCCAGATCGGGTCGTGGTGGGAGTCGGGACGCTGCGATGTCGGTCAGGAGCACTTCATCACCGAGGTCGTGCGGGGATGGCTGGCCATGACGACCACGCTGGCACCTCCGGCGACGTCCGAGCGGTGGGTGCTGCTGGCGACCGGACCTCGCGACGCCCACACCTTGGGCATCGAGGCCCTCGCCGCGTTGCTCGTGACCCAGGGCACCGGCTGCCGCGTCCTCGGTGCCCGGACGTCCCAGGAGGTGGTGACCGCCGCCGTGGCCGCCATGTCGCCGGGTGCGGTGGTCATCGTCTCCCACCTCTCGACCCAGCGACGCCCAGCCATCGAGTCACTCGAGGCCCTGGCCCACACCGGTTGCCGGACCTACTACGCCGGAAATGCCTTCCTCTCCCCGCAGGCGCGCAAGAACGTCCCCGGCGTCTATCTCGGCGAGCGCATGACCGACGCGGCGGTCACCATCCGGCGCGCGCTCATCACGGGGCAGAGGCCTGTGCTGACCGAGGCGGGCTGAGAGCCGCCAGGACCACTTGGCGCGAGTCCTGGTGGCGAGCACTATCTACCGACCCCCTGCCGTGATGGCGACCGCGTCTGGTCACGCCCCGTCGAGGTCGGCCTTCAGACGGGCGAGGGTCTTGGCGATGTTGCGGCGCTGGAAGACGGCGAACGTCTTGCCGCCGGTGACGACCTTGTCGAAGGCCGTGGCGGCGAAGTCGGGCCAGCCGGTGCGGTTGTCGGTCCAGGTCTCGGTGACCTTGGTGCCGCCGTCGACGGCCTCGAAGTCGTACGACCACGACGCGATGGGGGCCTTGAGGCGGGGGCTGCGGGGCCCGATCTCCCGCACGTCGAAGGCGAAGCGCCATCCCGGGTCGGACTCTGTGACCGTGCACCGCGTGACCCACCGGGCCCGTCCGCGCCGGTTCGACCCGACGAAGCTGGTCCCGACGCCGGCGGGCTCGCCGGGCGTCGGGACGACGGCACCGGTGTTCTCCGGGCTCCACCGCCCCATCTGGGACGGATCGGCGATCTGGCGGAAGATGGTCAGGGGGTCGGCAGCGATGACGATGCTGTCGTGGACCTGCATGTCGCGACTCATGGGACGAGCGTACGGAACTGCGTCCCCGGCTGCTCACGGCAGGATGTGGGCTGCCCGGTATCGCTCCACGAGGTCGGTGAAGCTCTGGCGCGTGTCGCGGAAGGCGAGGAAGCCGGCTGACCGCGACTTGTTCATGTCGGTGAGTGCCTCGAACGGACGCCCCAGGTCGGCATCGGTGTGCCACCACGAAGCGACCCGGTCCAGATCGGGCTCGCTGAGTCCGTCCCGCTCGGCGATCCGGTGCCAGGTGTCCTGCATCCCGGTCATGCTGTCCTCCAACGGCCGCGGCTCGGTGTCGAAGCCCTCCCAGGGGATCCCGAAGAGGTCCGCGATGTGCGGCCACAGGGTGCGCCAGCGGAAGACATCGCCGTTGGCGGTGTTGAACGCCTGGTCGTGCCCCGCCTCGTGGGTGCCGGCCCAGAGGATCTGCTCGGCGAGCAGGTCGGCGTCGGTCACGTCGGTCAGGCCGTCCCACTGGGTCTGCGAGCCCGGGAACACGAACGTCCGGCCGAGCTCCTTGCACAGCGTCGCGTAGGCGCCGATCGTGGCGACCATGTTCATGGCGTTGCCGGTCGCGAAGCCGAAGACGGTGTGCGACCGGTGGACGCTCCAGCTGAAGCCGTCGCGCCGGGCCGCCGCGAACAGCTCGTCCTCCTGGGCGTAGTAGAAGTTCGGGTGGTCGAGCCGAGGCGACTCCTCGCGGAACGGAGTGTCGGGCATCTCCCCGGTCCCGTAGGCGTCGAAGGGTCCGAGGTAGTGCTTGAGCCCGGTCATGAGCGCGACGTGGCCGACCGCTCCCGATCCGCTGAGCGCCGCGAGGACGTCACGCACCGCCCCGCCGTTGACGGTGATGTTCTCGGCCTCGGTGGCCTGACGGGTCCACGCCGTGATGGCCACGAGCTGCGGTGCGACGCCGTCGAGGGCAGTGACCAGGCCGGACGGGTCGGACAGATCGACGATGACGGGCGTGACGCCGGGGACTGCTCCGCCGCTGCGCGAGAGGCCGTGGGTCGTCCATCCCTCGGCGACGAGGCGGGTGCTGACCGCCTGGCCGACGATGCCGGTGGCACCGACGACCAGGGCGGTGCGGGCGGGGCCGGGGGACATGGAGTTCCTTCGTGTGGCCGGTGAGGGGGACGAAGATGTCCCGACCGTCCACCGTAGCGACGGCGCCCCAGACGGCCCACCCGCGGACTGAGGTTAGGCTGGGGCCGCAATCCCGAGGGGCGGTAGCTCAGCTGGTCAGAGCACGGGACTCATAATCCCTTGGTCGCGGGTTCGAGCCCCGCCCGCCCTACAGATGGAGGGGTCCCATGCGAGACGCCGTGATCTTCGACCTCGACGGGACGCTCTGCGACACGTCGTCGATCGTCCACCTGATCGAGGGCGACGACAAGGACTACGCCGCGTTCCACGCTGCGTCGGGTGCCTGCCCGCCGCGGCCGGACATCGTCGTGGCCGCCCGGACGCAGGCCGACCAGGGCCGCGCCGTGCTGATCGTGACGTCCCGCGAGTTCATCTGGCGTGACCTGTCACTGGACTGGCTGGTCGAGCACGAGGTGCCCCACGACGGGCTCTACCTGCGCATCAGCGGCGACTTCCGCAAGGACGTCGTGGTGAAGAAGGAGATCCTGCAGCAGATCACCGACGACGGGTTCACGGTGCTGGAGGCGTGGGACGACAAGGACACCGTGCTCGAGCTGTGGCGCTCGAACGGCCTCGTCACCCACGACGTGGGGTGAGCCTGACCACCGACGGCGTCTACAGGTCGAAGGTGGCGCGCTGGTCGGCCGGGACGAGCTCGAGGTACTCCGGGTGGTCACGGATGACCTTCGGCACGAACGGGCAGAACGGCAGCACCGTGCCGCCGCGGGACGCGATCTGGTCGAGCGTCCCGGTGATCAGCTGCCCGCCGATGCCGCGGCCTCCGAACTGCGGGAGGACGCGGGTGTGGGGGAGGGCGTACTCGTCTCCGTGCCGGCGGTAGTCGACGTACCCGGCGAGCTGCCCGTCGACGTGGATCTCGAACCGCGACTCGGCCGCGTTGTCCTGCACGTCGGTCGTCATCGACATTCCTCTCGGGCCAGATGTTGTCCGTTGGTGCCAATGTACGTCACAATGGGTCCAGGTGCTCTCAAGACGCTGGGGAAGGCGACTTAAGGGAGGCACCGTGGCTACAACGATCAACAACATGTCTTCGCCGACGACCCCGACCAGGGGTGTGCTGTTTGTGCACTCATCGGCGTCTGCGCTGTGCCCGCACGTCGAGTGGGCCGTCGCGGGCGTGCTGGGTGGTACGCCCGACGTCAGCTGGGTTCCGCAGCCGGCCGAGCCCGGCACCTACCGCGCCGAGCTGTCGTGGCAGGCCCCGGCTGGCAGTGCCGCCTCGATCGCCTCAGCGCTGCGCGGCTGGGAGCAGCTGCGGTTCGAGGTGACGGAGGAGCCGACCGCCTCCACCGAGGGTGCGCGCTACTCCTACACCCCGAAGCTGGGCATCTTCCACGCCATGACGGGCCTGCACGGAGACGTCCTGATCCCCGAGGATCGCATCAAGGCGTTCCGCGTCAAGGCCGCCATGGGCGACGTCGACATCGAGACGGCACTCGACGGCCTGCTGGGCGTGGCGTGGGACGCGGAGCTGGAGCCGTTCCGGCACGCCGGCGACGGTGCCCCGGTGCGCTGGCTGCACCAGGTCATCTGAGGCGGCCCGGCAGGAGGACCGGTGTCAGCCGATCTCGACGGTGATCGGCTCCGTCGAGACGCCGGTGACCTGGTTGGTGATGCGGAACTGCCGCGTGCCCGTGCGAGACGTGTACAGCTCGGTGCGGTAGATGCCGCCGTCGCGGGTCTTCGTCTGGATGGGGAAGTCGTCCCAGGGGGCGCCCGCCCCGTCCTTGACCTCGACCTGCAGGTCCTGCCCCTCCGGGCTGGCCGGGAACGCGCCGCTGATGAGGAAGCGTTCGCCGGGGGAGACCCGTTCGCTGGACGTGTTGATGGTCGGCGTCGGATCGTCGGGCACCGTGGTCTGCTCCGGGGCCGGCTCCTCGGTCGGCTCGACGGTGGGTGCCGGTGTGGTGGGCGCCGCGATGGGCGCCAGGTCGACGTCGCCGATGCCGGTGGCGCTGACGAGCGCGGCGCCACCCAGTCCGAGGACACCGCCGATCACGAGGCCGAAGAAGGCGAACGTGACCGCGAACGTGCCAGCCCTGCCACGCCTCGCCGCGACGACCTCGGGTGCAGGTGCGGGGGCGGGGGCGGTCTCGGCCGGCGGCGCCACGGGGGCGGCGCCGACCCGAGGCGCCGATCCGTCGTGCTTCACGATCGCGTCGATGGCGTCCTGCACCGTCTCCATCGAGTTGATCGTCTCGTCGGACAGGTGGACCCCGAAGCGGCGACCCAGCTCCTCGCCGACCTCGATGATCGTGAGGGAGTCGGTGCCGAGCTCGGTGAGCGTGGCGGTCGGCACGACGGCGTCCGCGGGACAGGCGACGACGCGCGCCAGGATGTCCGTCAGCTGCTCCTGGACCGAGGATGGGGAGGGCACCCGTGCAGTCTACCGAGGCAGTGCCATGCATCACGCCACCTGCGTGGCGCATTGACCGGACCGTCGGAAACGCGCAGTCCTAGACTGAGGCGATGGAGAGCATCGAGGACGTCCAGTACGTCGTGGTGCACGGCTACCGCAGGGCGTTCCGCATCGCCGGGTCGGGTCCAGCGCTGCTGCTGCTCCACGGTCTGGCCTGTGACTCGTCCACGTGGGTCGACGTCATGCCGACCCTCGCCGAGCGTTACACCGTCATCGCCCCCGACCTGCTGGGCCACGGAGAGTCCGACAAGCCCGACGCGGACTACTCGCTCGGCGGCTACGCCAACGGCATGCGGGACCTGCTGACGATCCTCGGCATCGACAAGGTCACCGTCGTCGGACACAGCTTCGGCGGCGGCGTGGCGATGCAGTTCGCCTACCAGTTCCCCGATCGCACCGAACGCGTCGTCCTGGTGTCGACCGGTGGTCTCGGTAGGGAGGTCTCGCCGCTGATCCGTCTGCTGACGATCCCGGGAAGCGGACTGGCCATCGCCGCAGCGACGTTCCGTCCGTGGCGACCGATGGTCAGCAGCGCCCTCACCTCGTTGTCGAGGCTTCCGCTCAGCGCGACCCGCGACCTCGACGAGGTCGCCCGCATCTACGAGTCGCTCGCCGATCCGGCCCAGCGCACCGCCGTGCAGCGGGTCACGAGCCACGTGCTCAACTGGCGCGGCCAGTACGTGACGATGACCGACCGCAGCTACCTCGCGCGCCTCATGCCGGTCCTCGTGATCTGGGGCCGCGACGACATGGTCATCCCCGCCTCGCACGCCGACTCGGCGCCGACCCAGGTGTCCGACGTCCACGTGCTCGAGGACTCGGGACACTTCCCGCACCGCGACCACCCGGCGGAGTTCTCCCGCATCGTCATGGAGTTCGTCGCCGCCAACGCCCCGGCCAGCTATCACCGGGGCCGTTGGCGCGCGCTGCTGCGTCGCGGCGACCAGTACGAGCTCGAGCCGGTCCCCACGGCACGCGTGGAGCCTGCGATCAGCTGACGGCTGCCGGCCCGGCGACCGGCTCGACGCCCTTGTCCGGCGCCGGCGCCTTCGCCGCCGCCAGCTCGGCCTTGGCGCGTCGTTGCCGTTTGGTGTTGCCGGTCGCCCAGGCGCCCACCGTCACGGCGATCCCGCCGATGGCGAGGCCGCCGATGTCGTCGGCGATGTAGTGCCAACCGAGGTAGAGCGTGGCGAGGACGGTGAAGCCGAGGTAGATCCACGCGGTGTAGCGGATGGCGCGGGCGATGCCGGCGTAGTGCAGGAAGAGCGCGAGGGTGAAGACCACGGACACGTGCAGCGACGCGAATCCGGCGATGCCGAAGATCTTGTCGCCCTGCGGGTCCTCCCTGAACCCGAAGGCGCCCCGCAGCAGTGACATCTGCAGCTGGGTGGCGCCGTTCTCCGGCAGGTCGGCGAAGCGCTGCGGCTCGTAGAAGGCGGGGCCGAGGGTCGGCAGGCTGTAGTAGCTGACGACGCCGAGCACCCAGTTGAGGCTCACGGCGGTCGCATACCAGGCGCCCACCGTGACGTCACGGTGGAGGACCAGCACGGCCGCCACCGTGATCGGCACGACCGGCAGGTAGAGCACGTACAGCGCGGCGAGCACCTGGGCGGCGACCGTCGTGCCGAGCGCGGAGTGCAGGACCTCGGCGGGGTTGTTGCCGAAGAACAGGATGTGGTCGAGCTCGAGCAGTGCGCGGTCGTGGATCGTGTCGGTCAGCTCGGGCAGGTAGCTCTTGAGGTTGCGGTAGCTGACATAGCAGATGTAGAAGGACACCATGCCGGTCGCGGCGTAGCCGACACGACCGAGGGTCCACTCGTTGCGCATGATCGTCCGGACACCGGAGAACGTGTTGCGGACGCCGTAGCGATGGATCGCCTGCGGGATGATCCCGGCTGCGAACAGCAGCAGGCCGAGCAGGGGAAGCCGGATGTACGCCGGCCCGAGGAACCCCTCGGGGTCCTTCAGGCCGACGTTGAGGTCCTGCGAGAAGTAGATCGCGGTCGCTCCGACCGTCACCGACAGGCAGAACGCGAAGGCGTACGGCCAGCGGAGGAACGCGCGTGGCCAATTGAGCATGGAGGCCATCCTAAACCGCTCTGCCCAACCTCAGTCGTGAGATGCGTCTCAAGCGTCCCCGCCGACCTGCTCGACACCGGCGACGGCAGTGGGGTCGTCGATCCGGAAGCGGGTGAATGCGTCGCGGGCGGCCTCGGCCGGGACGGACCCGCGCTGCGCGAGCGTCTGCAGCACCGAGACGACGATCGACTCGGCATCGACCTGGAACTTCCGGCGGGCCGCCGCGCGGGTGTCGGCGAACCCGAACCCGTCGGTGCCGAGCGACTGCCACGGCCCGGGGACCCAGCGCGCGATCTGGTCGGGCACGGCGCGCATGTAGTCGCTGACCGCCACCGTCACGGCGCTGGAGTCCATGAGCTTGGCGGTGACGTACGGCATGCGGCTGTACTCGCCGGGGTTGTTGAGGTTCCACTTCTCGGCGGCGACGGCATCGCGCGCCAGCTCGTTCCAGGAGGTGACGGACCAGACGTCGGCCGCGACCCCGTAGTCGGCCGCGAGGATCTCCTGCGCCTTCAGGGCCCAGGTCACCGAGATGCCGGATGCCATGATGCGCGCGGGGACACCCTCGATCGTTCCCCTGCGGTAGATGTAGGCGCCCTTGAGCAGCCCCTCCACGTCGACGTCCTCCGGCTCGGCCGGCTGGTTGAACGCCTCGTTGTAGACCGTCATGTAGAAGATGACGTCCTCGCCGTGCGGGAACGTGTCGGTCGTCCCGTACATGCGCTCGAGACCGTACTTCACGATGTGGCTGATCTCGAAGCCGAACGCCGGGTCGTAGTGGACGACGGCCGGGTTGGTCTGCGCGATGAGCGGCGAGTGACCGTCGGCATGCTGCAGGCCCTCGCCGGTCAGCGTCGTGCGTCCGGCGGTGGCACCGATCAGGAAGCCGCGGGCCAGCTGGTCGGCCATCGCCCAGATCGAGTCGGCGGTCCGCTGGAAGCCGAACATCGAGTAGAAGAGGTAGACCGGGATCATCGGTTCGCCGTGCGTGGAGTACGCACTGCCGGCCGCGATCGCCGACGCCATGGCGCCGGCCTCGCTGATGCCCTCGTGCAGGAGCTGGCCCTGGGCCGACTCCTTGTAGGCGAGCAGCAGCTTGCGGTCGACGGACTCGTACGTCTGGCCGGCCGGGTTGTAGATCTTGGCCGACGGGAACATCGAGTCCATGCCGAACGTCCGGTACTCGTCCGGCGCGATCGGGACGATGCGACGTCCGATCTCGGGATCCTTCATGAGATCGCGCAGCAGGCGGACGAAGGCCATCGTCGTGGCGATCTGCTGCTTGCCGGAGCCCTTCTTGAGCTCCTCGTAGATCTCCGGGTCGGGCAGCTTGACGGTCGTCGGGTTCACGATCCGCTTCGGCAGGGAGCCACCGAGCGCCTCGCGGCGGGCCCGCATGTACTGGATCTCCTCGCTGTCGGCGCCCGGGTGGTAGAACGGCGCGATGTCGCTGCCGTCGATCTGCTCGTCGGAGACCGGGATGTTCAGGCGGTCGCGGAAGCCCTTGAGGTCGTCCTTGGTGAGCTTCTTCATCTGGTGCGTGGCGTTGCGGCCGGCGAACGACTCCAGGAGCCAGCCCTTGACGGTGTGCGCCAGGATCACGGTCGGCTGTCCGGTGTGCTTCTGGGCGGCCTCGAAGGCGGCGTAGACCTTGCGGTAGTCGTGGCCACCACGGGGGAGACGCTCGATGTCGCCGTCGGTCAGGTGCTCGACCATCTTGGTCAGGCGCGGATCGGGGCCGAAGAAGTTCTCCCGGTTGTAGGCGCCGGTCTCGACCGACAGCGTCTGGAACTCGCCGTCGGGCGTCCGGTTCATCTGGTTGACCAGGACGCCGTCGGTGTCGCGGGCAAGCAGGTCGTCCCACTCACGTCCCCACACGACCTTGATGACGTTCCAGCCGGCACCACGGAAGGTCGACTCGAGCTCCTGGATGATCTTGCCGTTGCCTCGCACGGGTCCGTCGAGCTGCTGCAGGTTGCAGTTGACGACGAAGGTCAGGTTGTCGAGCTCCTCGCGGGCGGCGATGCCGATCGCGCCGAGCGACTCGGGCTCACCCATCTCGCCGTCGCCGAGGAACGTCCAGACGTGCTGCTGACTCGTGTCCTTGATGCCGCGGTTGTGCAGGTAGCGGTTGAACCGCGCCTGGTAGATCGAGTTGATCGCGCCGAGACCCATCGAGACGGTGGGGAACTCCCAGTAGTCCTGCATCAGGCGGGGGTGCGGGTACGAGGACAGGCCGTTGCCCGCCCCGTGCGAGTGCTCCTGGCGGAAGCGGTCGAGCTGCGTCTCGCTCAGGCCACCCTCGAGGAACGAGCGGGCGTAGATGCCGGGAGCGGCGTGTCCCTGGAAGTAGATCTGATCGCCGCCGCCGGGGTGGTTCTTGCCCTTGAAGAAGTGGTTGAAGCCGACCTCGTAGAGGCTCGCGGCGGACTGGTAGGACGCGATGTGACCACCGACGCCGAGACCGGGACGGTTGGCCCGCGACACCATGACGGCAGCGTTCCAGCGGATGTAGGCACGGATCCGACGCTCGATCGCCTCGTTGCCGGGGAACCACGGCTCACGCTCCGGCGGGATCGTGTTGATGTAGTCGGTGCTGCGCAGTGCCGGCACGCCGACGTTCTGCTCGCGGGCCCGCTCCAGGAGCTTGAGCATCACGTAACGAGCACGGCTGCGTCCGCGGCTGTCGACCATCTCGTCGAGAGAGCTGATCCACTCAGCAGTCTCGTCGGGGTCGATGTCAGGCAGTTGGGTCGGGAGACCCTCGTGGATGACGGTCGGACGTTCCTGGCCGGATTGCGGCATGTTCACTCCCAGTTGTCTTGTGGACGTGTCCATCATTCCACCCCGGGTTCGCTACTGTGATAGCGGCAACCATGCTGACGAACCTACTTTTCAGTAGGTTTTGGACGAACGTGAGGGAGACATACCGGTGGACGCGGGCAAGCTGGGCTTCGGTCCTGACACCGTCATCCAGGAGCTGGGCTGGGATGAGGACGTCGACGAGGAGCTCCGTGTCGAGGTCGAGCGTCACACCGGCAACAACCTGGTGGACGGCGACATCGGCGACGACGTCGAGGGAGTCATCCTCTGGTGGCGTGACGGCGACGGAGATCTGACCGATGCGCTGGTCGACTCGTTGCAGGATCTCGTCGACGGTGGTTCGGTGTGGCTCCTGACCCCCAAGGTCGGTCGCCCCCACTACGTGCCGGGTGCCGACGTCGTGGAGGCCGCCGAGGTCGCGGGCCTCTCCGTGACGACGACGTCCGCCGCCACGGCCGAGTGGGCCGCGACGAGGCTCACCGCACACAAACGCTGACGCGCGGCTCCTTCGTCGCCGCTCCAGCCGTTCGTTCCTCACGGCTGCCGTGCTTCGCACGGGCATCTGTCTTCGCTCGCCAGGGCTCGCTCGACCTGTGGTGCTGTCCTGTGGTCGTCCGGTGCTCGTATGCTGCGGCCATGACGCTTTCCATCGGTGACCTTGCTCCTGACTTCACGTTGAAGAACCAGCACGGCGAGGACATCTCGCTGTCGTCGTTCCGTGGCGACAAGAACGTCGTCCTCGTCTTCTTCCCTTTCGCGTTCAGCGGCATCTGCACCGGCGAGCTCTGCGAGATCCGCGACAGCCTCGCCGACTTCGAGACCGACCACGCCGAGGTGCTGGCGATCTCGTGCGACCACTTCTTCTCCAACCGGGCGTTCGCCGAGCGCGACGGCTACACGTTCTCGATCCTCAGCGACTTCTGGCCGCACGGCGACGTCTCCCGTGCCTACGGATCGTTCAATGACGGCGCCGGCGCCCCCAACCGGGGAGCGTTCGTGATCGACCGTGAGGGCATCGTCCGCTGGCAGGTCCTGAACGGCATCGGAGAGGCCCGCAACCTGGCCGATTACCGGACCGCTCTCGGAGCCCTGGCCTGAGATCTGAGCAGTTTCACTGAATTCTTCCTGAATCGGCTGCGGGTGAACCCGCGGATGCGGTTTGATTGTGAGGCTGCGGCTGCCAGGGACCCGAGACCTTGGCAGCCGCCGCTTTTTTGCCTGTGGATCCCGACACGCGAACACCCGTCGCACGGTCACCGCCCCACCTCGGTCACGGCCCTATCGTGGTGTCACTCCTGTCACAGGAGCACCATCACAGCTGCGGTGCACGCGTGCCTGCACCCGAGGTTCGAGGGGACCCACATGACGTCACACCACCCGGGGCGCGGTGCGGCAGCGGCCGCGCTGGCCGGCTTCGCACTCCTGGCCGGCGGACTCGCGTCACCGGCGACAGCGGCCACGAGCACGGCGATGGTCAAGGGCGTCATCACCCTCGAGGGAGCGCCGGTGCCGTTCGCGCGTGTCCAGCTCTACCGCGACATCAGCAAGGACACCGAGCACCCCGAGTACGTCAGGGTCAAGACCGCCAGCTCCGACGGTGCGGGCCGGTACACGCTGGCCAAGGTGCCGGTGCTGAGGGGGCCGGCCGGGTCTGGCGGCTACCGGGTCGTCGTCACCGATCGTCCCGGCAATGTCGTCAAGACCGTCCGGAAGGTCGTGCCCCGCGCGGGCAGGAGCGTGACGCGCAACGTGGCCACGAGTCGCGGGGCCATCATCACGGGCACGGTAGCGCGGGCCGACGGGGGAGACGTGCGGGCCCTCGCGGTGGACCTGCGGAGCAACGAGGTGGTCAACGACGACCACGTCCCCGTCTTCGACACCGCCAGGAGCGCCGTGGTGGCGCCCGACGGCACCTTCACGATCGGTGGCGTGGCGCCCGGGTCCTACGAGGGTCTCTCCGTCGACGGAGGTCCCTACGACGCCCAGTGCTTCGACGTCGTCGCGAGCGGGCTGGCCGACTGCGACGAGGGGACGGCGCCGCAGCGCATCACCGTCGTCGCCGGGGAGCGTCGAGCGCTCGCACCCGTGACGGTGACCAAGCTGCTGCCGCCCTCGACCACCTTCGCCGGACGCGTCACGAACACCTCCGGCGGACCGCTGGAGGGCATCTCCGTCCGGATCGAGTCGGTCGCCGGCGTGGTCTACTCCACGGCAGAGACCCGTTCGAGCGGCCGCTTCACCGTCCGGGGGATCGTCCCCGCCGGGCGCTACAAGGTCAGGGTCTACGACGCCAAGGTCTGGACCACGCGGTTCCCCGGCGCCGGCACGGGCACGGTCGTCCCGCTCGACTTCGCCGTGACCCCGGGTCAGCCCGTCAGGGGTCTCGACGCGACGTTGAAGTCCAGGTCGGCGGTGAAGGTCGCCTCGAAGGGCGGCAGGGGATCGGCCACGGTCGCCTTCAGGATCAGGCGTGTCGCGACCGGCAGTGCACCGGGAGGAACCGTGACCCTGACCGACGGGACCACGTCCAGGACGGTCGCGGTGACGAAGGGCCGGGCGACGGTCACGCTCACAGGTCTGCCCCGGGGCAAGCGCCGGTTGGTCGCGACGTACTCGGGCACTGGCTCGACGGCTGGATTCTCGAAGGTCGTCGTCGTCCGGGTGACGTGACCGGAGACGATCGATCGAGGCCGGGATCGGTGTAGTCTCGGCGACGGCAACCACCCGGCCAGGTTGCCCCAGGGCGAATAGCTCAGCTGGTTAGAGCTTCCGGTTTACACCCGGACGGTCGGGGGTTCGAGTCCCTCTTCGCCCACTCCGACGGACAACCCGGCATGCAACCGAGCGGTCCGTAGAATGGGTGCTGATGACGACCTCCGCAGTGCGCCTCCGGTCGCCCGTCGGCACGAAGTGGCTGATGGCGCTGCTGGCCCCTGCCCTGATCGTGTGCGTCGTGCTGATGCACAGCCTGCTGCTGGCACCCGACGCCGGTTCGCACACAGGCATGGTGGCCGCGGCCCCGATGGACCATGCTGGGCAGACCGCAGATGCGGCCACGGCGGGTGTCGCCGGTCATGACGACCCGTCCGGCCACGGAACCGAGGGCGGCATGTCCGACTGCAGCGGACTGATGGCGATGTGCCTTGCGCTGCTGGTCTCGCTCGTGGCGCTCATCGGTTGGCCGCGGGCCATGTCGCGGTGGATCGTGTGGCGGCGACCGCCGCCGACCCTCGTCCGCCTGGGAGTCGTTCGGGAGGCGTTCCAGGACATGACGGCACGACAACGCACGACCGTCATCCGCTGCTGACAGGCGGCCCAGGCGCGACCCCGGTGGCGCCACCGAATCGACCCCTGTCAAGCAGACATCCAAGGAGAACAGCTCGTGCGTACCCGAATGATGGTGGCGACCCTTGTCGCCACCGCGGCAGCAACCCTGGCCGCGTGTTCCAGCAGTGAAGCCCCGTCGGCCACTGCCGACTTCAACGATGCGGACGTCACGTTCGCGCAGGACATGATTCCGCACCATCGTCAGGCGACGAAGATGGCCGCCCTGGCCGAGACACGTACCGACACCACTGCGGTGCTGGACCTTGCGTCAGCCATCCAGGCTGCTCAAGGGCCCGAGATCGACATCATGACCAGCTGGTTGACGTCCTGGGACGAGGCCGTGCCCGAGGAGGGCGACGGCATGGGCGACATGGACCATTCCAGCTCGATGCCGGGAATGATGACCGACGACCAGCTCGCCGACCTGGAGGCGGCGTCAGGCGCTGGGTTCGACCAGATGTTCCTGACCATGATGCTGGAGCATCACGAGGGCGCCGTCGAGATGGCGAAGGCCGAGCAGGCCGACGGCAAGAACGCCGACGCCAAAGCCCTGGCCGCAAGCATCCAGAAGGAGCAGACGGCCGAGATCGCCCGCATGCGTGACCTTCTCGGTTCGTCCTCGAACGGGAACCCCTCATGAACATGGACATGACCAACAACGTCCCCGCCTGGCTCACCCCGATCGCCTGGGCGTTCATCGCCCTGGCGCTTCTGACCGCGGCACTCATCGCCGCAGACATCTTCGGACGCTCCCGTCGGCACGGCAACCTTGCCCAAGAACTCGTCTGGGTGGCGTCCGGCCTCTACCTCGGACCGTTGGCGTGGTGGTTGTACGCCAGGCGCGGCCGCACCGTCAGCGAAGCCCGGAACTCGCCAGCCTCGCGCGACGATGTGTCGCCTGCCGAGGCAAGCCTGCCCGGCGGCGCGGCCAGCGCCGCCGCCCACCTCATCGGAGTGCCTCTGGTGCTCGCATCCGGACTGACCATCGCTGGCATCGACCTGTGGGTGATGCTCCTGGTCATCGGCTCGCTCGCGATCGTGCTGCTGTTCGGCTTCGAGTGGGCGGCTGCTGCCTCTCAGGGCCGGACGGTGGCCGTCGCTGCTGCGGCCGGCGCCGCAGTCCTGACCGTCCTGGCCTTCGACATCGGGATGGCCGGATGGATGCTGCTTCTTCATTTCACCGAGTACATGCCGCCGGCAAGCGAAGGAACGTTCTGGTTCCTCATGCAGATCGGGATCATCCTGGGTCTTGTCACCGGCTATCCGGTCGCATCGGCGCTCGCACGCAGGGGTGGCGCGTCCACGCAGCGGGTCCACGGCTGACGGTCACCCTGACGTGGTCCGCCCGCCTGGCTGACGTTGCGCGGCCCCTGCCCTGACCGGTGGGGGCCGTTTCTCCTGTCGTTCACCTCTTCGCCATCTGCGGGTCGTGCGCGCTGTCTACCGTCGCGGTGAGTCGGGGGGACTGCTCCCCGTCACGTGACCGAGGAGCCACCATGACCAGCCACATCGACCGCCGCCTCCTGCCCATGGCCGACCTGCCGTCGTCCCCGTGCTCGTCCGGACGCGCAGCGCTGACGTGCCGCTACCGGTGCGGTGACGCGTGCGCCCACGACGCCCCGAACGTGTCCGACAACCAGACGTTCGCCGACGTCATGGCCGACGCGATCAGCCGTCGCGGCGTGCTGCGCGCCGGAGCGGTGCTCGGCACCGTCGCCGCTGTCGGCTCGGGCATCGCGACATCCCCGGTCGCGGCCGGCGTGCCGTCCGGCCACGACTCGCCGAAGCACGGCACCACGCCGAAGGGACTGCGGTTCGACCCCGTCGCACCCAACACGGTCGACGCGGTGGTCACTCCGGCGGGACACGACCAGAAGGTCGTCATCCGGTGGGGTGATCCGCTGTTCAAGGGCGTCCCCGAGTTCGACGTCCGGAACCAGTCCGGCGAGCGGCAGAAGCGTCAGTTCGGGTTCAACAACGACTTCCTGGGCCTGCTGCCGTACAGCGGCAGCACCCGGCTGATGGTCGTCAACCACGAGTACACGAGCGAGACGCTGATGTACCCGAACTACGACCCCGCCAACCCGACCCGCACCCAGGTCGAGACGTCCTGGGCCGCCCACGGCCTGTCGGTCGTCGCGGTCAAGGAGGACCGTCGCACCGGAGCGCTGCACCCCGTGGTCGGCCACGAGGCCAACCGGCGCCTCCACACGCAGAGCGAGTTCGAGCTCACGGGCCCCGTCGCCGGCCACCCGCTGGTCCGCACCTCGGCCGACCCGAAGGGCCGGACGGTCCTCGGCACGCTCAACAACTGCTCCGGCGGTCTGACGCCGTGGGGCTCCTGGCTCACCGCCGAGGAGAACATCAACCAGTACTTCGCCAACGCCGCGTCGATCACCGAGCCCGTCCAGGCCAAGCGCCTCGCCCGCTACGGCATCGCCGGCGGTGCCAGCGAGCGCAAGTGGGAGCGGTTCGACGACCGCTTCGATCTGACCAAGGAGCCCAACGAGGCCAACCGGTTCGGCTGGATCGTCGAGATCGACCCGTACGACCCGGCCTCGACTCCCCGCAAGCGCACGGCCCTCGGACGCTTCAAGCACGAGGCGGCGCAGCCCCGCATCACCCGAGACGGACGCGTCGCGGTCTACATGGGTGACGACGAGCGGTTCGACTACTTCTACAAGTTCGTCTCGTCGGGCACGGTCCGCCGTGGACGGTCGCGCGCCGACCGCCGTCACAACTTCGACCTCCTCGACGACGGCACGCTGTACGTCGCGAAGTTCTTCGGCGACTCCCCGCCGGCCGAGATCGACGGCACCGGCGTGCTCCCGACGGACGGTCGCTTCGACGGCAGCGGCGAGTGGATCCCGTTGGTCAGCGGCACCACGTCCCACGTGCCGGGCATGACGGCCGAGGAGGTGCTGCTCTTCACCCGCCTCGCCGCGGACGCGGTGGGCGCCACCAAGATGGACCGCCCCGAGGACGTCGAGCCGAGCCCCAGGACGGGTGCCGTCTACGTGGCGCTGACCAACAACACCAACCGCGGGGCGGCCGGCAAGGCGGCCGCCGACGAGACCAACCCCCGCAACGCCAACAAGAACGGTCACGTCCTGGAGCTGGTGGAGCGCGGGAACGACTCCGCCGCGACGAGCTTCGCCTGGAACCTGCTGCTCGTGTGCGGCGACCCGGCCGACCCGAGCACCTACTTCGGCGGATATCCCAAGAAGGACGTCTCGCCGATCTCGTGCCCCGACAACCTCGCCTTCGACCCGTACGGCAACCTCTGGATCTCCACCGACGGCAACGCGCTCGGCTCGCACGACGGCCTCTTCGGCGTGGCCGTCGAGGGGCCTGAGCGCGGCAGGACGCGCCAGTTCCTGACCGTGCCGAACGGCGCCGAGACCTGTGGCCCCGTCATCGAGCGCGAGCGGGTGCTCGTCTGCGTCCAGCACCCGGGCGAGAAGGACGGCGCCACGGTGGACGCTCCGGCGTCGACCTGGCCTGATGGTCCGGGACGCGTCCCGCGGCCCGCCGTCGTCGCGGTGTGGCGCAAGGACGGGCGCCGCATCGGCTGGTGAGGTCGGGCCGGACGGGTGCTCCGCGAGCGTGTTCCACGGTGATTGCGCCCAGGGCTCGGGAGGCCTACCGTCGCTGTGCGGCAACCGCCGCGTCTGCCTGTCACATCGGGGGAACGATGAGATCACGTCACACTGTCATGACCGCACTGGTGGCGGTCGCTGTACCACTCGCACTGGTGACTGGGGGGCTGGTCACGCCGGCCAGCGCCGCAGTCACCACCGGCGACATCAAGGGGGTCGTCACGTTCGACGGCGCGCCGGTCGACTTCGCCAAGGTCCAGCTCTTCCGCAGCATCGACCGGGATCCCACCGACGAGCTCGGGTACAGCCGGGTCAAGACCTTCAACACGAGCAGCTCGGGGCGCTTCTCCTTCTCGGACCTGAAGCTCGAGAGGGATCCGACGAACGGTGTCGACATCTACCGGTACCGGGTGGTCGTGACCGATCGCTCGGGTCAGGCGGCCAAGACGTTCCGCGAGGTGAAGCCGAGGACCGGGCGCACCGTCACGCGCAACGTGACGCTGAAGCCGGGCGCGACCGTCACGGGATCGGTCACCCGCTCCGACGGAGGATCGCCGGCGGAGCTGACGGTGCAGCTCGAGGACTCCTCCCGGGAGACGATCAACCCGGACCACTACCCCGACCTCAGCACTCCCGTCGCCGCGGACGGCAGCTTCCGGATCGCCGGGGCCGACCCCATCGCGTACGACCACCTGGTCGTGTCGGGCGGTCCGTACGTGACCCAGTGCCTCGACTCCGTGGGCAACACGCTCGTCGACTGCAGGGACGTGCCCGAGCAGTACATCCAGCTCGCGCCCCGCGAGTCCCGTGTCGTCCCGGCCCTGAGCATGTCGACGCTCAAGCCGCCGACGTCGACCGTCCGCGGGCGGATCACCGACACGTCCGGTCGGCCCCTGAAGGGGATCAGGACCGAGCTGCTCACGGCGGGTGGGACGAAGCCGGAGTCGACCCTCACCAGGTCGAGCGGACGCTTCACCCTGCCCGGCACGGCCACCGGCACGTACATCGTGCGGGTCACCGATCCGAAGGGACGCTGGAAGGGTCAGTACCTCGGAGGCGCCACGGCGGGCTCCGCGCAGTCGGTGGTCGTGACCGGAGGGACGGACGTGTCCGGACTCGACCTGCGGCTGAAGTCCCGGGCGTCCGTCCGGACCTCGGCCGCAGGTGGCAACGGGTCGGCGACGATCGCCTTCTCCATCACCCGCGCGGTCACCGGATCACGTCCCAGCGGCACGGTGACCCTCACCTCGGGTGACCGGTCAGCTTCAGCCCGAGTGACCAAGGGCACGGCGAAGGCGACGCTCACCGGGCTGCCGGCGGGACAGCGCCAGGTCACGGCGACCTATTCCGGGACGTCGAGCACGGCCAGCTTCACGAAGACCTTCACGATCACGGTGAGGTAGCAGGGCCGCACGCGGCGTCGACCAGGGCACGTACCTGGTCGAAGCCGACGACCTTGGCGGAGCCGTCGTCGTCGATCCGGGCGACGATGGCGACGCCGTCGTCGCGGCTCAGCCGGGTGAAGGCTGCGCCGGTGTCTCCCGAGACCAGGGCGACGACGCCGGCGCGAGTGCTCTGGCTGAACCGGACGACGTAGTCGTCAGTCACCAGCCCGCCGATGCGTTCGATGGTGTCCTTGGCCTGCGGCGATGCGAGGTCCAGGGTGCACTGCAGCGGCCGGTCCATCAACGTCGTCGGCCCGGCGGCGGAGCCGCAGCCAGCCCCGCTCAGACAGGCGGCGATCAGCAGCACGAGGGCTGCTGCAGGAGGACGTCGAGGAGGGCCCATGATCCCAGACTCACCCACCGCGGCGCCTGGCGCAATGGTGTTGCCGGGCGGGTCTGCGACGATGGCGCGCATGATGAGCGCGTCGACCGGTCGCCCGTGATCGAGGCCGAGCTGGTGGCCCGGCTCCGTGCTGCCGGCAGCGTCTTCGCCGAGGACGAGGCGGCGGCGCTGCTCGCGTCGGCCCGATCGCCCGCACAGCTGGAGGCGATGACCGGGCGGCGCGTGGCCGGTGAACCGCTGGAGGTCGTCGTCGGGTGGGCCGACTTCTGCGGCGAGCGGGTCGTCGTGGAGGCCGGTGTCTTCGTGCCGCGGGCGCGCACGGGCATCCTCGTCGACGAGGGTGCGCGGCTGGCCGGCTCCGGTGCGGTGATCGTCGACCTCTGCTGCGGCAGCGGGGCCGTGGCGGTGGCCCTGCACGCTCGCGTCCCACGGGGCCGCCTCGTCGCCGCCGACGTCGATCCCGTCGCCGTCGCCTGCGCACGTCGCAACCTCGGCCCACTCGGCGGCGAGGTCTTCGAGGGCGACCTGTTCGCCGCGCTGCCGGTCGACCTGCGCGGGCGGGTCGACCTCCTCGTGGTCAACGCACCGTACGTCCCGACCGGCGCCATCGCGACGATGCCGCCGGAGGCCCGCGACCACGAGCCGCGGATCGCCCTCCACGGGGGCATGGACGGCACGGACGTCCAACGACGGGTCGCGGAGGGGGCGGCCGGCTGGCTCGCGCCCGGGGGACACCTGCTGGTCGAGACGAGCTCGCGGCAGGCCGACCTCACCGTGGCGGCGTTCACGCGCGGTGGGCTCGACGCCTCGATCGTGTCGTCCGAGGAGAACAACGGGACGGCGGTGATCGGCTCCGTCCACAGGGGCTGACGGCTCCCGGACCGTCCTGTCGTGGCTGCCTGACACGATGCTCACATGCCTTCGACCACGAGCACCGCGTCCGATGCCACGACCGCACTGCGTCGCCTCACCGGACGTGACGACGCGATCTTCCACGACGGTCAGCTCGAGGCGATCCAGGCGCTGGTCGACGGTCACCGCCGGGCGCTGGTGGTGCAGCGCACCGGCTGGGGCAAGTCGGCGGTCTACTTCATCGCGACCCTGCTGCTGCGCCAGCGGGGGGCCGGCCCGACGTTGCTGGTCTCACCGCTGCTCGCCCTCATGCGTGACCAGGTGGCCGCGGCGGCGCGGGCCGGCGTGCGGGCGGTCGCGATCAACTCCGCCAACCCGCACGAGTGGGAAGAGACGAGGGCCAAGCTGGCGGCCGACGAGATCGACATCCTGCTCGTGTCGCCCGAACGCCTCAACAACCCGCGGTTCCGCGACGAGCAGCTGCCGGCGTTGATCGACCGGATGGGAATGCTGGTGGTCGACGAGGCGCACTGCATCTCCGACTGGGGACACGACTTCCGTCCCGACTACCGGCGCCTCGCCGAGCTCATCGCCCAGCTGCCCGACGACCTCCCCGTGCTGGCGACGACCGCCACGGCCAACGCCAGGGTCGTCACCGACGTCGCAGAGCAGCTCGGCACCGCAGGCGAGGTCCTGACGATCAGGGGCTCGCTGGCCCGCACCTCGCTGCGGCTCGGCGTGCTCGAGCTGCCGGGCGCCAGAGACCGGCTCGGCTGGCTGCTGAGCCACCTGGCCGAGCTGCCGGGCAGCGGCATCATCTACGCACTGACGGTCTCCGCCGCGGAGGACACGGCCCGGCTCCTGCGCGAGGGTGGCCACACGGTGCGCGCCTACACCGGCCGTACCGACCCCGACGAGCGCGAGCAGCTCGAGCGCCAGCTCAAGGACAACGAGCTCAAGGCGCTGGTCGCGACCAGCGCGCTGGGCATGGGCTTCGACAAGCCGGACCTGGGCTTCGTCATCCACCTCGGGGCCCCCTCGTCGCCGGTGGCCTACTACCAGCAGGTCGGGCGCGCGGGTCGCGCCACCGACAACGCCGACGTGCTGCTGCTGCCCGGCCGCGAGGACAAGGACATCTGGACCTACTTCGCGACGTCGTCGATGCCCAGCGAGGAGCGGGCCGCCGCGGTCATCGGCGAGCTCGGTGAGGCGCCGCTGTCGACGCCGGCGCTGGAGGCGCGGGTCAACCTGCGGCGCACCCCGCTGGAGCTGTTGCTCAAGGTCCTCGATGTCGACGGTGCCGTCCGACGCGTGCAGGGTGGCTGGGTCTCGACCGGCGTGCCGTGGGTCTACGACCGCGAGCGGTACGAGCGCATCGCGCAGGCGCGGGCCGCCGAGCAGCAGTCGATGCTGACCTACGAGCACTCGACGACCTGCCGGATGGAGATCCTCCAGCGCGATCTCGACGACACGACGGCCGCGCCCTGCGGACGGTGCGACAACTGTGCCGGTCCGTGGTTCCCGACCGGGGTGGACGCCCAGGCCTCCAGCACCGCGTCCAGCACGCTCGACAAGGTCGGCGTGGAGGTCGAGGCGCGGGCGCAGTGGCCGACCGGGGCCGAGCGGCTCGGGGTCGAGGCCAGGGGCAAGATCCCCGAGGACGATCGGGCGTCCTCCGGACGGGCCGTGGCCCGTCTGACCGACCTCGGCTGGGGCGGGGTGCTGCGTGAGCTGTTCGCGGCCGGCGCCCCCGACGCTCCCGTGAGCGACGAGATGCTCGGCGCCTGCGTGCGGGTGCTCAAGGACTGGTCGTGGTCGGAGCGGCCGGTGGCGGTCGTCAGCATCCCGTCACGGTCGCGGCCGCAGCTCGTCGACTCGCTGGCGCGGGGCATCGCCCGCATCGGACGGCTCGAGGACCTCGGCTCCCTCGATCTCGTCGGTGAGGGGTCGCGCGGGGCGCCGGGAGGCAACAGCGCCTACCGGCTGGCCGACGTGTGGGGCCAGTTCGCGGTGAACTCCGCGATGGCCACCGCCATCCAGGGCCTCGGCGGCAAGCCGATCCTGCTGATCGACGACCGGGTCGACAGCCGGTGGACGCTGACCGTCGCCGCCCGGGAGCTGCGCCGTGCCGGTGCGGGGTCAGTGCTGCCGCTGGTGCTCGCCCAGGTCGCCTAGCGGCGTTCGTCCGCGCAGGTACGTTGGAGACATGGAGCATCGATATCTCGGCAACAGCGGTCTCAAGATCTCGGAGATCGCGTACGGCAACTGGCTGACCCACGGCTCCCAGGTCGAGGAGGACGCCGCGACGGCGTGCGTCCGGCAGTCGCTGGAGGAGGGCATCACGACCTTCGACACCGCTGACGTCTACGCCAACACGAAGGCCGAGTCGGTCCTGGGCCGCGCCCTGGCCGGTGAGCGGCGCGAGTCCCTCGAGATCCTCACCAAGGTCTACTGGACGACCGGTCCCGGAGGTCCCAACGACTCTGGCCTGTCCCGCAAGCACATCATGGAGTCGATCAACGGGTCGCTGACCCGGCTGCAGACCGACTACGTCGACCTCTACCAGGCACACCGCTTCGACGTCGAGACGCCGCTCGAGGAGACGATGCAGGCCTTCGCCGACGTCGTGCGGTCCGGCAAGGCGCTCTACATCGGTGTCTCGGAGTGGACCGCCGACCAGATCCGTGAGGGTCAGGCGCTGGCCAAGGACCTCGGTTTCTCGCTGATCTCGAGCCAGCCCCAGTACTCGATGCTGTGGCGGGTCATCGAGGACGAGGTCGTGCCGGCGAGCGAGGAGCTCGGTCTGGGGCAGATCGTCTGGTCGCCCATCGCGCAGGGCGTGCTGACGGGCAAGTACAAGCCGGGTCAGCCGGTGCCGGAGGGCTCACGGGCCACCGACGAGTCCGGTGGCTCGCAGAACATCAGCCGCTGGCTGCGCGACGACGTCCTCGAGGCGGTCGCGCGCCTGGAGCCGATCGCCCGCGACGGCGGCATCTCCATGGCTCAGCTGGCCGTGGCCTGGGTGCTCCGGCGGCCCAACATCTCGGCGGCCATCATCGGTGCCTCGCGACCCGAGCAGGTCACCGACAACGCGAAGGCGTCCGGGATCGTGCTGGGCGACGACGTCATGGCGGCGATCGACGAGGCGCTGGGCGATGTCGTCGTGCGCGACGCCTCGCTGACCGGCAAGCAGACGCCGGACACCCGTCCGAGCTGATCCCTGCTCGGTAGGCTGCGAGCATGCCCACCTTCCGCGACGTCGTCGCCGTGCTCGACGGTCTCTACGACCCCCGCTGGGCCGATGACTGGGACGCCGTGGGCACGGTCGTCGGAGACCCCGGCGCGACGATCCAGAAGGTGCTGCTCGCGGTCGACCCCGTGCAGTCGGTCGTCGACGAGGCCGTCGAGTGGGGCGCCGACCTGGTGGTGGTCCACCATCCCCTCTGGCTGAAGGGCGTCACGTCCGTCGAGGCGTCCAGCCCGAAGGGACGGGTCGTCCACACGCTCATCACCGAGGGCATCGCGCTGCACACCTGCCACACCAATGCTGACTGCCCACCGCTGGGAGTCTCGGAGTCGATGGCGTTCGCGCTCGGCGTGCGGGAGGTCCGCCCGCTGGAGGCCGATGACGAGCCGGACCGGGGGAGCGGGCGGATCGGAACGCTTGCCGCGCCGATGCGCCTCGACGCCTTCGCCGAGCAGGTTGCACGCCGCCTCCCGTCGCACCACAGCGCCATCCGGATCGCGGGAGACCCCGCCCGGATGATCGAGACCGTCGCCCTGTGTGGGGGCTCAGGAGACTTCCTGCTCGCGACGGCGCAGCGTGACGGGGCCGACGTCTACGTGACGTCCGACCTGCGTCACCACCCCGTGAGCGAGCACCTGGAACAGACGGATCCGTGCGCCGTCATCGACGTGCCGCACTGGTCGGCGGAGTGGACGTGGTTGCCGGTCGCCGCCGACGCGTTGACCGCGGCGCTGCCCGGCATCGAGGTCCGAGTCTCCACGATCGTGACCGATCCGTGGACCGCTCACCTGCCGGGTACGGTGTGACTGTGAAAGCCGACCCCACCGCCCAGGCCGCGCTGCTCGAGCTGCAGGCCCAGGACGCGATCCTCGCCCAGCTGCAGCACCGCCGCAACACCCTCCCGGAGCATGCCCAGATCGCCGAGCTCGAGGCGCGGGCCAAGGAGCTCGACGGCCAGCGCATCGAGCACGACACCGCCGTCTCCGATCTGACCCGCGACCAGAAGAAGGCCGACCTCGAGGTCGAGCAGGTCAAGACCCGACGGACGCGCGACGAGGACCGCCTCAACTCCGGTGCCGTGAGCAACCCGAAGGACCTCGCGAGCCTCCAGCACGAGCTCGTGGCGCTCGAGCGTCGCATTGCGAGCCTCGAGGACGCCGAGCTCGAGATCATGGAGGCGCTGGAGGAGGCGCAGGCGCGGCTGTCCAACGTCCAGGGTGATCTCGACACGATCAGGACGGAGCTGGTCGGCAAGATCGCCGCCCGTGACGCCGCCATCGTCGAGCTGGATGCCCAGGCCTCCGCCACGCAGGCCGAGCGAGCGGCGACCGCCGCGGCCGTGCCGGACGACCTGACCACCCTCTACGACAAGGTGCGCGGCCAGTACGGCGTCGGCGCGGCAGCGCTGCGGGCCAGGCGCTGCGAGGGGTGCCGCCTCGAGATCAACGGTGCCGACCTGCGGGAGCTCGCCGCCATGCCCGAGGACGAGGTGCTCCGCTGCCCCGAGTGCAGCCGCATCCTGATCCGGACGGCCGAGTCGGGCCTGTGACCCCGGCCCCCGCCGCCAGCGGGTGGAGCGGCACCGCAACGGGTGCCGCGACGACGCTGGTGATGCTGCGGCACGGCGTCACCGCCGCGACCGAGCGCAAGGTCTTCAGCGGGAGCGGGAGTGGGTCGAACGACCCGGAGCTGACCGGGACCGGACGGGAGCAGGCCCGCCGCGCTGCGCAGTGGCTCGTCGAGCGAGGCGACATCGACGCCATCGTGGCATCGCCGATGCGCCGCACCCGCGAGACGGCAGCCGCGGCCTCTGAGGCGCTCGGTCTGCCTGTCGAGGTCGACGAGGGCTTCATCGAGACGTCGTTCGGCGACTGGGACGGGTTCACGTTCGCCGAGATCCAGGAGCGGTGGGGCGACGAGCTCACCGCGTGGCTGGGCTCGGGTGCCGTGGCGCCCCCCGGCGGCGAGGCGTTCGATGCCGTCTGCGAGCGGGTCGCCGCTGCCCGGGAGCGGCTGCTCGCGACGTACGCCGGGCAGACCGTCCTGGTCGTCAGCCACGTCACGCCGATCAAGATGCTGGTCCGGCTCGCGCTCGATGCCCCGATGGACATCATCTACAAGATGGAGCTGTCGCCGGCGTCGATCACCACGGCGCAGTGGTGGCCCGACGGTCCGGCGTCGCTGCGCAACTTCAACGTCGTTCCCTGAGTCGCTCGGATCAGATCTCCGTGACGATGACGTCGAGGCGGGTGCCGGCCCGCTCGACGCTCCAGCCGAGGTCGGCAAGCGTCGACTGCAGCTCGTCGATCGTGTGCGGGTCGGCGCCCGCCTCCAGCAGGCCGCGGACGATGCGGCCCTTCGTCGCCTTGTTGAAGTGGCTGACGACCTTGCGCTGTCCGCCCACCTCGTGCAGCACCCGCAGCGTGGCGGTCCGGTCGGTGAGCGTGGCCGGTGGCTTGCCGAGTGCGGTGTAGGTTCCCGATCGCAGGTCGATCAGCAGCCCGTCGCCGGCGGCCTCCTGCATGACACGCGGCAGTGCCGTCCGCCAGCGGCCGGCGACCGTGCCGATCCGTGGCAGCGTCACGGTGCCCGACAGGCGGTAGGCCGGGATCAGGTCCTCCGGGCGCAGGAGGCCGAACAGGGCGCTGGCGATCGCCAACGACGCGTCGGCCCGCTGGCGCGAGGCCGCGTCGAGCGTCGCGACGTCCAGCGCCGCGAACAGCACCCCGGTGTAGACCTCGTCCGCCCGCCCGGTCGGCTCCTCGGTGAGCACCGCGTTGATCGCGACCGCCTCGGCCTGGGTGGGCCCGAGACCGAGCACCTCGGCGGCTCGCTTCTGGTTGCCGGCCGACATCTTGACCAGCGTGCGGAGCAGCAGCTCGCGGACGGGAGTGAGCGGCGCGAACGAGAGCGACGCGAGGTCGAGGGGTGCTCCGGCGGTCGGTCTGGTCTTGCCTTCGGACGGGGGGAGCAGGATCAGCACGGCATGACCCTATAGGTCGTGGCACTCACCAGATGAGGGACGTCCAGGCCCAGAGCACGAGGGTGCAGAGCGCGACCAGCGGCGGTGTCGTCGCGATGCCCAGCAGGTGGAACTCTCGGAGCGTCGACACCGACCGCCCACCCGACTGGCGCCACAGGATGTTCGCGATCGACCCGATGACGGTGAGGTTGGCACCCACGTTGACCCCGATCAGGAGCGCGAGGATGGCGACTGGCCCGGCTGCTGCCGCCGCGGGCAGCAGCAGCAGCGTTGCCGGCAGGTTGTTGATCAGGTTCGCCACGACCATGGCGATCAGGGCGATGGCCAGAAGGGAGGCCAGCCCGTCCCCGGACGGCATCGCCTGGTCGACCCAGGTGCCGAGACGGGTCGAGCTCAAGAACGAGACGGCATACGCCCACCCCAGCACGACGCCGGCGAGCGGCAGGTTGGCGGCCTGGAGCAGCTCGGTCCACGACGACCGGTGGTGCACGGTCGAACGGACGGCCATCACGAGCGCCCCCACGGTGGCCGGTATCCACGGCGTCATTCCGCTCGCGAGCATCACCAGGACGGCGACCACGACCGCCAGCGACAGCCGTGGCACTGCCGCGACGCTCGCCGGGACGGGGGACGGAGGGCGCAGGTCGGCACGGAACCAGACCCGCAGGATGACGTACTCGGCGACCACCGCGACCAGCCACACCGGCAGCATCGCCCAGGTGAAACCTACGAAGGACAGGCCCGTCGCGCCGTAGACCAGCAGGTTGGTCAGGTTCGACACCGGCAGCAGCGTCGAGCCCGAGTTCGCCAGCCGGACCGAGGCGTACGCGTGGGACCGGCGCGAGGACGCAGCGATGATCACCGGTGTCAGCAGGACCACGGTCGCGTCGAGGCTGAGCGCGGCGGTGACCAACGCCGCCGCGAGGACGGCGTACGCGAGCAACCGCCGGCTGGAACCGCCCGCGAGGCGGGCGACGTGACCGCCCAGCGCCTCGAACAACCCCTCGTCGGCGCAGGCCCGGGCCAGGACCATCATCGCCACGAGGAAGGCGATGATCTCCGCGAGAGACCCCAGGTCGTGCGACACGGGCAGAACCTATCCGACCCTCAGAACCAGCCGGCACCCTCGGCGATGAGGAGCACGCCGAACACGATGAAGGCGGTGGTCGCCGCGTACTTGATGAACTTCTCGGGCAGGTGCTTGCCGAGGGCCGCGCCGACGACGATCGCCAGCGCGTCGGCGGCGACCATGCCGACGGTGCTCCCGATCCACGTGCCGAACCAGCCGTACTGCGTCGCCAGGGTGATCGTCGCGAGCATCGTCTTGTCGCCGAGCTCGGCGAGGAAGAAGGCGACCCCGACGGCGAGGATCGCCGCACCCTGGCTGAGCTTGGCCTTCTCGGCCTCGTCGTCGGTGAGGTGGTCGCCGCGCAGGGTCCACGCCGCGAAGGCCAGGAAGGCGACACCGGCGACGATCGAGATCGTGTCCTGGCTGTTGGCGAAGCTGTCGCCGATCCAGGCGCCGATGCCCACCGACGCCAGGTGGACGATCGCGGTGGCCAGCGTGATGCCGATCAGCACGTCGCGCATGCGGTAGCGGGTGGCGAACGTCATCGCCATCAGCTGGCTCTTGTCGCCGAGCTCGGCGACGAAGATCACCGCCGTGCTGATGAGTAGTGCTTCCATGAGAAAAGGCCCCTCGTCCGCCTGGACGAAGAGCCTGGATCGACGAGTCTTCGACCAGGAATGTCAGTGCACGAATGCGTGGCACATCTGGTCGAAAGTCTCGTCCGCCACCGGCTCCGGAGAGCTGGGGTGGCCTGCTGCACCGGACTCCCGCAGTTGCGTGGGGGTCAGTATGTCGACACAGCCGTTGGGGACTACTCCCTTTCGTCCCTCCAGCCTAGCGGACGGCATCGGCAGGGCGTCATCGGCGGTAGGATCGGCGACGCGAATGAGTCGGCCGGGCGGCCGCGGCGCACCCGAGAGGGCCGCGTCGAGGAAAGTCCGGACTCCACAGGGCAACGGTGGTGGCTAACGGCCACCCACGGTGACGTGCGGGACAGTGCCACAGAAAACAGACCGCCAGCGGCCCGAACCGGCAACGGTGAGGGTGCGGGTAAGGGTGAAACGGTGAGGTAAGAGCTCACCAGCGCCCCGGGTGACCGGGGCGGCTCGGTAAACCCCACCGGGAGCAAGACCAAGAGAGCGCGGGGCGCTTCGGCGCCCGGTGCTTGCGCTGACGGGCTGCTCGTCCTATGTCAGCGGGTAGGTTGCACGAGGCGTCCAGCAATGGGCGTCCCAGATGGATGGTCGCCCGGGCCGGCGCGCAGCGATGCGGCAGGCCCGACAGGATCCGGCTTACAGGCCGGCTCATTCGCCCCAGACCTCGGTGGACCCAGACCTGCAGGACCCGGCTCAGCCGGCGTGGCCTGCCGTGCGATCACGACGCCCCCGTATGACTCAACGCCCCTCGGCGCCGTTCGTCAGGCACGTCCTCGGGTTTCGCGATGGGGGCCGGTGGGTAATGTCGATGAGGGCCCCTCCCCGGAGGCGAGGCCCACCCCCATCCCGACCAGTCAGGAGCATTCATGACCGTGCCCACCATCGCCCTCAACAACGGTGTCGACATCCCGCAGCTCGGATTCGGCGTCTACCAGGTCGAGCCGGCCAACACCAAGGATGCGACGCTCACCGCCCTCGAGGTCGGCTACCGGCACATCGACACCGCCCAGATGTACGGCAATGAGCAGGGCGTCGGCGAAGCCATCAAGGAGTCGGGCATCCCGCGCGACGAGATCTTCGTGACGACCAAGCTCAACAACGGCTTCCACGCCCACGAGGACGCCCTGACCGCGTTCGACGACTCGCTCGCACGCCTCGGGCTCGACCAGGTCGACCTGTTCCTGATCCACTGGCCGCTCCCGGGCATCGACGTCGACTTCACCGAGACGTGGAAGGCGCTGGAGGAGATCTACGCCTCGGGCCGCGCGCGGTCCATCGGCGTGTCGAACTTCCAGCCCCAGCACATCCGCCGGCTGGTGCAGGAGACCGACGTCGTCCCCTCCGTCAACCAGATCGAGGTGCACCCCTTCCTGGTCCAGGACGAGCTGCGCGCGGTCAACGCCGAGCACGGTATCGCGACCGAGGCGTGGTCGCCGATCGCGCAAGGGCTCGTGCTGGACAACTCCGTCATCGGCGGCATCGCGACCGAGCACGGCAAGACGCCGGCGCAGGTCGTGCTGCGCTGGCACGTGCAGCGCGGCGACATCGTCTTCCCGAAGTCGGTGACCCGCAGCCGGGTCGAGGAGAACTTCGACATCTTCGACTTCGAGCTGTCCGAGTCCGAGATCGGCTTCATCAGCGCGCTCAACAAGGATCACCGCACGGGTCCCGATCCGGACGAGTTCAACTGGATCCCGTGACCGGCTGACCCCGGTCAGCTGCTGAGGGTCAGGATCTCCGCACCGGTGTCCGTGACCAGCAGCGTGTGCTCGAACTGGGCCGTCCGCGACGCATCCTGCGTCGTGGCGGTCCAGCCGTCGTCCCAGAGGTCCCACTCCACCGAGCCCAGCGTCAGCATCGGCTCGATGGTGAAGGTCATGCCGGGCTGGATGACGGTGTCGTGGGACGGGTCGTCGTAGTGGGGGATGACCAGTCCGTCGTGGAACGCCGGCCCGACGCCGTGCCCCGTGAAGTCTCGGACGACGCCGTAGCCGAAGCGCTTGGCGTACGTCTCGATGACCCGGCCGATGACGTTGATCTCGCGGCCGGGCTTGACCGCCCGGATCGCCCGCATCGTGGCCTCGCGGGTGCGTTCGACCAGCAGGCGCGACTCCTGGTCGACATCGCCCACCAGGTAGGTCTTGTTGGTGTCGCCGTGCACGCCGCCAAGGTAGGCGGTGATGTCGATGTTGAGGATGTCGCCGTCCTCCAGGGGACGGTCGTCGGGGATGCCGTGGCAGATCACCTCGTTGACGCTGCTGCACAGCGACTTCGGGTAGCCGCGGTAGCCGAGGGTCGAGGGGTACGCGCCCTGCGAGACCACGAAGTCGTGGCCGACCCGGTCGAGCTCGTCGGTCGTGACGCCGGGGGCGATCGCCGCCTCGACCGCGTCGAGGGCCTGCGCGGCGATGCGGCCGGCGACCCGCATCGCGGCGATCGTCTCGGGATCTCGCACGAGCGGTCCCCGGTAGGGCAGCGGCGCCGGTTGCCCGACGTACTCGGGGCGGTCGATCGAGTGGGGCACGGCACGCTCGGGCGACACCCGGCCGGCAGTCAAGACGGTCACCGGGCGAGTTTAGTGGGCGCGCCCCAGACCGTCCTGGGGCAGGATGGGGGCATGCCAGACCACAAGTTCTACTACTGCACCAAGCACCACACCGTCGAGGGTGAGGAGGGCTGCCGTGCGGCCGACCGTCTCGGGCCGTACGACACCGAGGCGGAGGCGTCGCGGGCCCTGGAGATCGCCGCCGAGCGCACCAAGTCGTGGGACGACGATCCTGACTGGAACGACAAGCCCGAGCAGGAATGAGGCGTCGGCGCAGGAGGAGGACAGGGGTCGACCTCGAGCGGTCCGGCCCGTGGGTGGCCGTCGTCGGCGTCGTCGTGCTCGTCTGGCTCGCCTTCTCGACGATGATCTATGCACCCTGGTGGGGTGTGGCGATCCACCTGCTCGCCGTCGTGCCCGTCGCGGTGTGGGTCTCCCGCTGGGCACGCACCCGTCCGGCGGCGAGCACGTTCGTCCCGATCGCCGGCCTGCCGCTGCTGGCGGTCATCACGGCGATCGGCGTCAGCCAGGGTGGTTGGAGCGCCTGAGGGACGTCACTCCTCGAAGCTGTGCTCCGCCGCGGGGAACGCCCCGCCCTTGACGTCGTCGACGTACTGACGCGTCGCGTCGAGCATCACGGTGTGCAGGTCGGCGTACCGCTTGACGAAGCGCGGTGCCTTGCCGGTGTTGAGCCCCAGCATGTCCTGCCAGACCAGCACCTGGGCGTCGCAGTCGATGCCGGCGCCGATGCCGACCGTCGGGATGCGCAGCGCCTTGGTGACCTCGGCGGCGATCGGTGCGGGAACCATCTCCATGACGACCGCGAACGCGCCGGCGGCCTCGAGGGCCTTGGCCTCCTCGACGAGTCGTGCCGCGCCGTCGCCGCGCCCCTGCACCCGGTACCCGCCGAGCTGGTGCTCGGACTGGGGGGTGAAGCCGATGTGCGCGCACACGGGGATGCCGCCGTCGGTCAACAGCTTGACCTGAGGAACCATCGCGAGACCGCCCTCGAGCTTGACGGCGTGCGCGCCTGCCTCCTTCATGAACCGGACCGCAGTGTGGAACGCCTGCTCGGGTGAGGCCTGGTAGGAGCCGAACGGCAGGTCGGCCAGCACGAGCGCGTGCTTCGCCGAGCGCGAGACGGCCCGGACCAGCGGGATGAGCTCGTCGACCGTCACGGGCAGCGAGCTCTCGTTGCCGTAGACGTTGTTGGACGCGGAGTCGCCGACCAGCAGCACCTCGACGCCGGCCTCGTCGAACGTGGCGGCGGTGTACTGGTCGTACGCCGTCAGCATGGTCCACTTCTCGCCCTGCTGCTTGAGCTGCTGGAGGGTGTGGGTGCGGACGCGCCTGCGGGCGGTCTGTGGTGCCGCGGGCGCCGTTGCCGCTTCGGATCCGGTGCCGTACGGCGCGGTCTCTTCGGGGGTGGCGTCAGCCATGAAGGTTCTCCTGTTCGTCTCGCAGCTCCTGGCGGAGTCCACGGATGACTCCAGCGTGCCAGAAACCCGGCTCGGCGCCACCGACTGTGAACCAACTCATAGCGGTGTCACGCGGGGCGACGGGCGATCCACAGCCACCGGCGTGCGCTGACGGTCAGGTCGGTGCGGTGGCGGACGTCATCGGCTCCGCCGTCAAGGAGCGCCTGCAGCGCATCGCGGTCAGCGGGCTCGAGGCGGTCCGAGACGGCGCCCTGGATGCGGGTCAGCACGGCGGCGGCGTAGCGACCCACGCCGGCCGGCACCGGCGGCGCCAGGTCGACGGCGATCGTCCGGTGCAGCTCGACGTCGAGCCCGGCGGCCGTCAGGCGGGCGCCCCAGTCGCTCCCCATCGCCGGCATGTCGACGGCGCGATCTGCCGCGAGCAGCGCGTGCACCGTGCGCTCGGCCCGTCCGCCGGGGGCGGCGTCCGGCACGAATCGCGGAAAGCCGTCCAGCTCGGCGACGGCCAGCAGGCCACCGGGACGGATGGCGGCTGCGATCTGCGTCAGTGTGCGATCGGGGTCGGCGAGGTGGTGCAGCGATGCGGACGCCCACACGAGGTCGACGGGCTCGACGTCCGGGAGGGCCTCGTCCAGGTCGGCGCACACGGTCGTGACGCGGTCGACCAGGCCGAGCTCGTCTGCGCGACGATCCACGCCGGTCAGCATGTCGGCGGAGGCGTCGACGGCGACGGCGTGCGCCTGCGTGAAGTGCCGCAGGAGCCCGAAGACGCCGGCACCTGTGCCGGTGCCCAGATCCAGGATCGTCCGGACGGGCGAGTCGGCCGTGCGTTCGATGTCGTCGAAGACCGCGCGCGTCGCCGGGGCGAACACCTCGGCGTCGAGGTCGAGCACCTCCGCGAGGACATGGTGGTCGGGATGCTCGGCGTGGTGCTCGTGGTGGTGGCTCATGGGACGAGCCTAGGTCGACCACCTCGTCGCACCCCACGGTGACGAGGACGTCGTGATCAGGCCGGTGGAGGACGAGACCAGGGGCAGGACGACATGGGTGCTCACCCGCGACCAGGGTGCCCACGGGAGGAAGGTCATGAAGGTGCGCCTGACGAAGCCGCCGATGCGGGCGGAGGACGGGGACCTGCCCGTGCACCCCGGCCGGGACTGGTTCACGGTCCTGTCGGGGACGGTGCTGCTCGTCCTCGGCGACCGGACGATCCGCATCGAGGCGGGTCAGGCGGCGGAGTTCTCGACGATGGTGCCGCACTCCTTCGGTGCCGACGGTGGACCGGCGGAGATCATCGTGATGCTCGACCCCGAGGGGGAGCGGTCACACGAGCACGGCTGAGGCCCGCCCGCGAGCGGTGACCTGGCGACCTGTCCCGGCCGCGGTCACGTCGCCACGTCACCACCCCGCAGGGTCAGAGCTTCTCGCGCCAGCGGTGGGTGATGGGGACGCGGCGGTCGCGGCCGAAGTTGCGGCGCGAGACCTTGGGTCCCGGCGGGTACTGGCGACGCTTGTACTCGGCCCGGTCGACCAGACCGATGACCCTCTCCACCAGTGCCGGGTCGAAGCCCTCGGCGATCACGTCGGCGGATCCGAGGTCACGCTCGACGTACGCGTCGAGCACCGCGTCGAGCTGGTCGTAGGGCGGCAACGAGTCGGAGTCGAGCTGGCCGGGGCGCAGCTCGGCCGACGGCGGCTTGCTGATCGTGTCCTCCGGGATCGGGGGGGTCTCACCGCGCTCGGCCGCCCACGCGTTGCGCCACGTGGCGAGCTCCCACACGAGTGTCTTGGGCACGTCCTTGATCGGTGCGTAGCCGCCGACCGCGTCGCCGTAGATCGTCGAGTAGCCGGTCGCGAGCTCCGACTTGTTGCCGCACGCCAGCACCAGGTGGCCGTGCTGGTTCGAAAGCCCCATCCAGATGACGGCGCGGATGCGGGCCTGCAGGTTCTCCTCGGCGAGGCCGTCGAGGTGCAGGGCGTCCTGGTACTGGTCGAAGATCGGCGCGATCGGGACGGTCTGCAACGTCAGTCCGGTACGGCGAGCCATCTCGGCGGCATCGGACTTCGAGTGCTCGGACGACCAGGCGCTCGGGTTGGAGACGCCGAAGACCCGGTCGGCTCCCAGGGCGTCGACCGCGATGGCGGCGACGAGCGTCGAGTCGATGCCGCCCGACATGCCGAACAGCACCGACGAGAACCCGTTCTTGCGCACGTAGTCACGTAGTCCGGTGACCAGCGCCGTCCAGATCTCCTCGTGCCGCGGCATGCGCTCGGCCGGGACGGTCGGCCGGGGTTCGTAGGCGGCGAACGGCTCGGACGTGATGATGGTCCGCTTGATCGCGAGTCCGCCGAAGCGCTCGTCGGCGTCTGGCATCGACGGCGTGGCGGCGGGCAGGTCGAGGTCGACGACGAGCAGCTCGGGCGTGAACTGGCCGGAGCGCCCGAGCACGCTGCCGGTCTGGTCGACGACGATCGAGTCGCCGTCGAAGACCAGCTCGTCCTGGCCGCCGACGAGGTTGACGTAGGCCAGGACGCAGTCGCCCTCGCGGGCGCGGCGCGAGCACAGCTCGAGCCGGACGTCGTCCTTGTCGGCCTCGTAGGGGGAGCCGTTGGGGACGACGAGCAGTGCGGCGTCGGCGGCCCTCGCCGCGGCCGAGGGGCCGTCGCGCCACAGGTCCTCGCAGATCGCGAGGGCCACGTCGATGCCGCCGATCTGGACGATGTTGATGGTGTGTCCGGGCACGAAGTTGCGGATCTCGTCGCCGACGCCGTAGTTCCAGAGGTGGTGCTTGGCCTGGCGGGCCACGACCCGGCCACCGTGGATGACGGCGACGCAGTTGGTCGGCGCGTTCTTGGGGATGCCGAGCCCCTCGGGCAGTCCCTCGGCCTGGTCGAGGTAGCCGACGACCGCCACGACGTCGCCGCAGCCCTCGTCCTGCAGGCGCACGGCGAGCGTCTCGATCGCCGCCTGCGAGGCCTTGATCAGCGAGGCCCGCATGGCGAGGTCCTCGATGGGGTAGCCGGTCAGCATCATCTCGGGGAACACCACCAGGTGGACGTCCTGCGCGGCGGCGTCCCGGCAGTGCCCGACCACGAGATCGGCGTTGCCGGCGAGGTCCCCGACGGTGGCGTTGACCTGGGCGAGGGCGAGGCGCAGCTGAGGCATGTGTCGAGACTATCGTCAGTGTTTCGACGTAACACTCCCGTAACAATCCGCGTGGGAGACTGGCGCCATGGGTAAACAGGAAGACTTCGTCCTGCGCGCGCTCGAGGAGCGCGACGTCCGATTCGTACGTCTGTGGTTCACGGATGTCCTGGGATCCCTGAAGTCGGTGGCCATCGCGCCGGCCGAGCTCGAAGGCGCCTTCGCCGAGGGCATCGGCTTCGACGGCTCGGCCATCGAGGGCTTCGCCCGGGTCCACGAGGCCGACATGCTGGCGATGCCCGACCCGTCGACCTTCCAGATCCTGCCGTGGCGTGGTGAGACGCCCGCGACGGCCCGGATGTTCTGCGACATCCTGCTGCCCGACGGCACCCCCTCGTACGCCGATCCGCGCCACGTCCTGAAGCGGGCGCTGCAGAAGGCGGCCGAGGCCGGGTTCACGTTCTACACGCATCCCGAGATCGAGTTCTTCCTGTTCAAGGGCAAGCCCGACAAGGGCGACCGTCCCGTCCCCGTCGACGACAGCGGCTACTTCGACCACACCGCCCAAGGTGGTGGCCAGGACTTCCGCCGCGAGGTCATCACGATGCTCGAGAACATGGGAATCTCGGTCGAGTTCAGCCACCACGAGGGCGGCCCGGGCCAGCAGGAGATCGACCTCCGCTACGCCGATGCGCTCTCGACCGCCGACAACATCATGACGTTCCGCACGGTCGTCCGCGAGGTCGCGCTGAGCCAGGGCAAGTGGGCCTCGTTCATGCCCAAGCCGTTCACCGAGCACCCCGGCTCCGGCATGCACACGCACGTCTCGCTGTTCGAGGGCGACGAGAGCGCGTTCTACGAGGCGGGGGCCGAGTACCAGCTGTCGGCGACGGGCCGCGCGTTCATCGCCGGCGTCCTGCACCACACGCCGGAGATCACCGCCGTCACCAACCAGTGGGTCAACTCCTACAAGCGTCTCGCCGGCGGGGGAGAGGCCCCCAACTACGTCTGCTGGGGCCACAACAACCGTTCCGCGCTGATCCGCGTGCCGATGTACAAGCCGCACAAGGGCAACTCCGCCCGGGTGGAGAACCGCGCCATCGACGCCGCCTGCAACCCTTACCTGGCGTTCGCTCTGGTGCTGGCGGCCGGGCTCAAGGGCATCGAGGAGAAGTACGTCCTGCCGCCCGAGGCCGAGGACGACGTCTGGTCGTTGACCGAGAACGAGCGCAAGGCGATGGGCATCGCGCCGCTGCCGCGCAACCTCGACGAGGCCATCCGGACGATGGAGGCCAGCGAGCTCGTGGCCGAGACCCTCGGCGAGCACGTCTTCGACTTCTTCCTGCGCAACAAGCGCGCCGAGTGGCAGGACTACCGCTCGCAGGTCACGCAGTTCGAGATCGACCGCCTCATGCCCATGGTCTGACTCACGTCAGAACGGGCCCCGTCGCGCGGGGTAGCCTGATGCGGTGGCTCCTGATGCTCCTGACCTTGCCGTCACGCTCGCTCGCAGGGGCTTCCGCGACGGTGACGCCGCAGTGACGGCGCTGGCGGCGCTCGGCGACGTCCCGGCCGGGGTGGTCGACCAGATCGCCGCCGTGGCCAGCCCCGACACCGCATTGGCGTCGCTCGTCGCGATCGCCGAACGCATGGGTGCCCCCGAGCTGATCGCGGTGCTCGAGTCGGATGCCCACCTGCGCCAGCGGCTGCTGGTGGTGCTCGGCACGAGCGAGGCTCTCGGTGACTTCCTGACCCGTCACCCCGAGGTGATCGGTGACCTGTCGTCCACCGGGCTTTCGGTGCGTCCGATCGCACTCGACGACCGTCGGCGCCAGATGGAGGAGGCCGCCGATGCCGATCAGCTGCGCATCGCCTACTTCCGCAAGCTGCTGCACATCTCGGCCCGCGACCTGGCGGGGCTGACGACGTTCGAGGAATCCTCGGCCGAGCTGTCCGACCTGGCGGTCGCGACGCTCGGTGCCGCGCTGAGGATCGCGAGGGCCAACGAGCCCGAGGCGGATGTCTGCCGGTTGACGATCATGGCGATGGGCAAGACGGGTGGGCACGAGCTCAACTACGTCAGCGACGTCGACGTCATCTTCGTCCACGAGGCAGCAGACGGCGCGGACGACCACCGGGCTGCCGTCGTGGCGGCGCGCCTGGCCTCGACCGTCATGAGGCTCTGCCGTGACCACACCGGTGAGGGCACGATCTGGGAGGTCGACGCCGAGCTGCGTCCCGAGGGCAAGAACGGCCCCCTCGTCCGGACGCTCGGCAGCCACGTCGCGTACTACGAGAAGTGGGCCAGCACCTGGGAGTTCCAGGCGCTGCTGAAGGCGCGGTTCGCCGCCGGCGACGAGGCGCTCGGGCAGGCGTACCTCGATGCGCTGTCGCCGATGATCTGGTTCGCCAGCACGCGCGACCACTTCGTGACGGACGTCCGTGCGATGCGTCGCCGGGTCATCGAGCACATCCCTGCGGCCCACCGCGAACGCCAGCTGAAGCTCGGCGCCGGTGGTCTGCGTGACGTCGAGTTCGCGGTGCAGCTCCTGCAGCTCGTGCACGGCCGGGCCGACGAGACCCTGCGCAGCCCCACCACCCTGGCGGCTCTGCGCGCCCTGATGGAGGGCGGCTACGTCGGGCGCCGTGACGGTGCGGCGATGGAGGAGGCGTACGAGTTCCTGCGCACCCTGGAGCACCGCATCCAGCTGTTCCGGCTCCGCCGCACCCACATCGTGCCGGATGACGTCGAGGACCTGCGTCGCATCGGCCGCAGCATGGGATTTCGTCAGAACCCCGCCGAGAACCTGACCAAGGAGTGGCAGGCGCACCGGCGCATCGTCCGTCGGCTGCACGAGAAGCTCTTCTACCAGCCGTTGCTCGAGGCCGTGGCGTCGTTGCCGTCCGACGGCCTGCGACTGACCCCGCTGGCCGCCGAGCAGCGCCTGACCGCACTCGGCTTCATCGACCCCAAGGGCGCGCTGACCCACATCCAGGCCCTCACGTCGGGGCTGTCGCGCCGCGCCGCGATCCAGCGGTCGTTGCTGCCGGCGATGCTCGCGTGGTTCGCCGAGTCGCCCGATCCCGACACGGGCCTGCTGGCGTTCCGGAAGATATCCGAGGGGCTGGGAGAGACCCACTGGTACCTGCGCAAGCTGCGCGACGAGGGCGAGGGAGCCGAGCAGCTCGCGCACGTCCTGTCGTCGAGCCGCTACGTCACCGACCTGATCCTGCGGGCACCCGACTCGGTGGCCCTGCTGGGTGACGACGCCGAGCTGCGTCCCCTCGAGCGCGAGCGGCTGCGCACCGAGGTCGATCTCGCCGCCGGACGCCACGACAACCCCGCCGACGCCATCCGTGCGGTGCGGCGGGTCCGCCGACGGGAGCTGTCCCGGGTCGGCATCGCCGACGTGCTCGGCCGTCTCGACATCCTCGAGGTCGGCGAGGCGCTGACCGACATCTCGACGGCGACGATCGCCGGTGCCCTCAAGGCGTCGACCGCCGCCGTCGAGGCCGAGCGCGGCGAGATGCCCACGCGGCTGTCGATCATCCTGATGGGACGACTCGGGGGTGGGGAGGCCGGCTACGGCTCGGACGCCGACGTCATGTTCGTCCACGATCCTGTCGACGGCGCGGACGAGGGGGAGGCCGCGTCGGCGGCCATGGCCGTGGCGCAGGGGCTGCGCAAGATGCTCGCGGCCCCGGGTGACGATCCAGCCCTGGAGATCGACGCCGCGCTGCGCCCCGAGGGCAAGAACGGGCCGCTCGTCCGGACGTTTGCCGCCTACGAGGCGTACTACGAGAAGTGGTCGGCCGTGTGTGAGGCGCAGGCGCTGCTGCGCGCGAGTGCGACGATCGGCGACGCGGGTCTCAACGCGCGGTTCACCGCCCTCGTCGACCCGCTGCGGTGGCCGGAGGGTGGCGCCACGGCCGACGAGGTGAGAGAGATCCGCCGCATCAAGGCACGCGTCGACTCCGAGCGCCTGCCGCGCGGCGCGAATGCCAAGACCCACCTCAAGCTCGGTCGCGGTGGGCTCGCCGACGTCGAGTGGACCGTGCAGCTGCTGCAGATGCAGCACGCCCACGCGGTGCCGGAGATGCGCACGACCAGGACGCTCGACGCCCTGCACGCCGCGGTCACGGCCGACCTGGTCTCTCACGACGACGCCCACACCCTCGAGACGGCATGGCGGCTCGTGAGCCGCATCCGCAACGCCGTCGTGCTGATGCGCGGCAAGCCGGCTGCGTCGATGGTCGAGCAGGCCGGGGAGCGTGCCGGAGTCGCCCACCTGCTGGGCTACGGCATGGAGAACGGTGAGCGCATGGTCGATGACTACCTGCGGTCGACCCGCCACGCGCGCCAGGTCGTGGAGCGCATCTTCTACGCGTGAGTGGCCGCGGGCGGCACCTGGGGCCTGCGGGTATCGTCGCCGCATGCGTTGTCGCCATGGTCTTGCCCTGATCGCGAGCGCGGCACTGGCCGTCTCCCTGATGTCGCCTGCCGTCGCCGATGAGCCGCCTGTGCCCCCGCCGGTCGAGGTCCCCGTCCCTGCCGTGGTCAACACCGCGCTGCCGACGATCTCCGGGTCCGCGAAGTACGGCACCAAGCTCACCGGTCGCGTCGGGCAGTGGGCGCCGACGGCCGACGACTACGACTACGCGTGGCTGCGCGACGGCCAGCCGATCAGCGCGGCCTCGGGCCGCCACTACCGGGTGCGGTCGGCTGACGTCGGTCACCGGATCACGTTCCGTGTCACGGCCAACCGTGTCGGCCACGCGTCGGCGGTCGCCGAGGCGCGGGCACGGGCCGGCCGGCACGTCCGGGCGGAGCGCAGGGTCGTGACCTATTCGGTGCGGACCCGCGGCTCGGTCAGCGCGAGCGTCGCCGAGTTCAAGCGGCTCGCGCAGGAGACGTACGACGACCCCCGTGGATGGCGTGCGATGGGCATCCGGTTCAAGCGGGTCTCGTCAGGTGGTGCGTTCACGCTGGTGCTCAGCCAGGCCTCGAAGGTGCCGAGCTTCTCCTCGGCCTGCAGCACGACGTACAGCTGCCGGGTCGGCCGCAACGTCATCATCAACGAGACACGGTGGAAGCAGGCGACACCGGTCTGGCGTGCGAAGAACGGCTCGCTACGTGACTACCGGAACATGGTCGTCAACCACGAGACCGGCCACTGGTTCGGCCGCGGGCACGTCGGCTGCGGCGGCAAGGGCCAGCTCGCGCCGATCATGCAGCAGCAGTCGAAGGGCCTGGACGGGTGCCGCATCAACCCGTGGCCGAAGAAGAACGAGCTGCACACGTCCCGCTTCGGCTACTGATCAAAGTCGGTGCCGGCACGCACCTGACGGGGACGGATGTGAAGAATCCGTCCCCGTCAGGAGAGGTGGGAGTGCGCTGAGCGCCTCAGCCCGTCCGGCGCAGCAGCTGGTCGCGCTCGTTGATGTTGAGCCCGCCCCACACTCCGTACGGCTCGCGCACGGTCAGCGCGTGGCTCAGGCATTCCTGGACGACCGGGCAGACGGCGCAGAGGGCCTTCGCTGCGGCCTCACGAGCGCGGCGGCGCGGGCCGCGCTCGGCATCGGGGGAGAAGAAGGTCTCCGGGTCGACCTCGCGGCAGGCGCCTTCGTACTGCCACTCGTAGGTCTCCTGGATCGGCATGGGCAGACGAGAGATGGCGGCCATGGTTCAGGCCTCCTTCGGACGTGACATCTGGATCTGGAAGACGTCGATGTAGCCGACGCCGAACCCTGCCTCGCAGTAGGCGAGGTAGAACTCCCACAGTCGCCGGAACGTCTCGTCGAAACCTTGGGCGTGGATCGTGTCCCAGTTGGCGTTGAAGTTCTCGCGCCACTCGCGCAGCGTGCGGGCGTAGTCCTGGCCCAGTGAGCGACGGTCGGTGACCGCCAGGGTGGTGTGCTCGGCGAGCGAGTGGTCGATCGCGTCGAGCGACGGGATGAGGCCGCCGGGGAAGATGTACTTCTGGATCCAGCCGTACGAGTTGCGGGTCTGGAGGTAGCGGTGGTGGTCCATCGTGATGGCCTGGATGGACACCTTGCCGCCGGGGGCCAGCAGCTTGTCGATCGTGGAGAAGTAGGTCGGCCAGTACTCCTCGCCGACCGCCTCGATCATCTCGACGCTGACGATCGCGTCGTACTCGCCGGTGACGTCGCGGTAGTCGACGAGCTGGAGGTCGACGTCGACGCCGGCCTCGGCGAACCGCTCCTCGGCGAGAGCGGCCTGCTCGGTGGAGATCGTGATCGTCGTGACCTTCGCGCCCCGCTGGGCGGCGCGGATCGCGAGCGCGCCCCAGCCGCTGCCGATCTCGAGCAGGCGGGTGCCGGTCGTGACACCGGCCTGGTCGAGGATGCCGTCGATCTTGCGCATCTGGGCGGACTCGAGGTCCTGCTCGGCGCTCTCGAACCACGCTGCCGAGTAGCTCATCGACGGGTCGAGGAACTGGGCGAACAGGTCGTTGGAGAGGTCGTAGTGGGCCTCGATGTTCTTCTTCGAGCCCTCGACGGAGTTGCGCTGGTGGTGCGGCAGCTTCTTGTCGACGAAGACGCGGAACTTCTGCAGCGGGACCGGCACGAGCGTGGTCAGGCGCTCGGCGAACGGCGTCAGCAGGTCGGCGAGGTCGGTGCCCTCGCCGGTGGTCCAGTCGCCGGCCATGTACGCCTCGCCGAAGCCGATCTTGGTGTCGGCGCCGAGGCGGGCGAAGAACGCCTTGGGACGCACGATGCGCATCTCGGGGGAGTTGGTGGCGCCAGCTCCCCAGGAGCGACCGTCGGCGAAGGTCAGCCGGACCGGTACACGGTTGACCGTCGGCTTGAGGATGGCCTTGGCAGCCCGGGCCTTCAGTGGCGTGCGGGGGGTGTGCGCGATGCCGGGCCAACGGGCCGTGGCGAGCTGCGTCATTGCGTGCCTTCCTGCGGAGCGTGAGTAGGCCGGGGGACGATCGGCAGTCTGCGGATCCAGAGCCATACACCGTGTATTCGGATCAACAGGCTGGTGCGATGGGTCATCAGCGGCATTTTGACGAGAAGTTTTGCGAGCCGCCGTCCGGTGGCCGGTCGTGGCGTCCCGCGGAAGGTCGCGCTGAAGACGGCCTCGCCGCCCTGGCGCAGGATGATGCTGGACGACACCTTGTCGGGAGTGAGCGCGAACTGGAGGTCGTACTTGCCCTCGACGGTGAAGAACGGGGACACGTAGAAGGCCTTGTCGACCTCGGTCCGTCCGGTCTCGTCAGGCTGCAGCAGGTACGCGTGCCGCTCGCCGTAGGTGTTGTGGACCTCGGCCACGATGCACGTCAGCGACTCGTCGGGAGCGATGGCCCAGAACACGCTGAGGGGGTCGAAGGTGTGCCCGAGCACGCGGGCGTTCGCGAGCATCAGCAGCCGTTGGCCGGCGATGTCGACGCCCTGGGCCGCGCAGAACCGCTCGATGTTCGCGCGGATCGTGGCGTCGGGGTCACCGATGTGGTCGGACGCCTTGAACGTCGAGAACGGCCGCAGCAGGCGGGGGAGGCGCGGGAGGTCGTCGACGTCGACGAGCCACTGGTAGATCTTGTACGAGAAGCGGTGGCGCAGGGGAGTGCGCCGCGTGTGACCGACCGAGCCCTCGACGAGCGCCGGGAGTGACGGGAGCGCCGCGCTCGTCATCCCTCGGTCACCATGCAGTGCCCAGGGCGGCGGCCGCGTCGACTCCCGACCGGCAGCCGTCCTCGTGGAATCCCCAGCCGTGGTAGGCGCCGGCATAGACCGTGCGATCGGTGAACAGGCGCTTCAGGTCGCCCTGGGCGGCGACGGACGTCGGCGTGTAGATCGGGTGGGTGTAGGCCATCGTGGCGACGACCGTCGTCGGGTCGATCCGCTCGGACGCGTTGAGGGTCACGAGGAACGGCTCGGCGCTCTCGATGCCCTGCAGACGGTTCATCCAGTAGGTCACGGCGGAGTGGCTGCTGCGGTCGGAGCAACCGTCCATCCGGTAGTTCCAGGCCGAGCGGGCGGCAGAGGCGGCGGGCAGCTGGCTCGCGTCGCGGTGCAGCAGCACCTCGTTGTCGGAGTAGTCGAACGCGCCGAGGACCCGGCGCTCGTCGTCACTGGGGTCGTTCAGCAGCGCGAGGGCGTCGTCGGCGTGGGTCGCGATCACGACCGCATCGACCCGGTGGGTCTCGCCGTTCGCATCGACCAGCTCGACGCCGTCGGCGGTGCGCGTGACCGAGCTGATTCCCGTCGCTGCGCGCACGTCTCCGATTGCGGAGCGGACCTTGTCGATGTAGGTGCCCGAGCCGCCGACCACGGTGAACCACTGCGGCGAGCCCTTGATGGACAGGAAGCCGTGGTGCTTGAGGAACTCGAACAGGTAGCGCGCCGGGTACTCCAGGGCGGTCTCGTGGCCGGACGACCACACGCACGAGACGACCGGGATCGCGTAGTGCTGGACGAAGTAGTCGGAGAAGCCGTGGACGCGCAGGAAGTCGCCGTACGTCTGCGGATCGGTGGGCGACTCCGCCGCGTCGAGGAGCTCGTGGGCCAGACGGCCGAACTTCTTGACGCCGAGCAGCATCGCGATGTAGCGGGGGTCGAACAGGCGGCGTCGCTGGGCGAAGATGCCCTTGCCGCCGCGTCCGCCGGCGTACTCGAGACCGCACCCGTCGCAGTGGATGCTCATGCTCATCTCGGTCGGGTGGACCTCGACGTCGAGCTCGCCGAAGAGGCGGCGCAGGTACGGGTACGTGCGGTCGTTGTGGACGATGAAGCCGCTGTCGACCCGGTGCGTCGCGTCGGGATCGGAGACCGTGTGGGTGTGCGCGTGTCCACCGATGCGGTCGTCGGTCTCGAAGACCGTGACGTCCCAGTCGTGGCGGAGGATGTAGGCGGCGGTGAGGCCGGAGACGCCCGATCCGATGACGGCGACGGAGCGGCGTGTGGTGCCCCCGTCGGGGGAGGAGCTAGTCATGTGTGTGGTTCGGCGCTAACCGGCCGTGGGCTTGGTGTCATCATCGGCCTGACCAGCGGTCTTGCTGGCTTCGGCTATCTCGAAGATCTCCGTCCCGAAGGCCCCGACCTCGGCCGTGATCTTGCGTGCGGTCTCGAACAGGATCGCGACGACGTGCCCCGCGCTGCCGATCGCGGCCTCCGTCGACTGCTGCAGGACATCCTTGGCGATCTCTCGCCTGCTGAGCGCCATGGCCGTCCTCCCGGTCAGGTGTGACTATCCCGTCAATTGTCCACTACCGGAGGCCTCGAGGCGACGGGCGGCCTCCTCGCGCTTGGCGCGGCGCAGTGCCTTCGACTCGGGGCTGTTGCCGATCTTGTAGGGATCGCTGGGCTTGGCGCCGTACTTCGCCAGCTGGTGGGCGACGCTCACGAGCTGCTTGGACAGGCGGCCGGTGTTGTAGGGCAGGTCGTACGTGGCGCAGAGCCGCTTCACGTCGACGGCCACCTCGGGGTAGCGACGGGCCGGGATGTCCGGGAACAGGTGGTGCTCGATCTGGTAGCTCAGGTTGCCGGTCAGCACGTGGAACGGCGCGTGGCCGGAGATGTTGGCTGACCCGAGGATCTGCCGGTAGTACCACTGGCCGCGGTTCTCGTTCTGTGCGTCCTCCTCGGCGAACGTGGCGACGTCTGCCGGGAAGTGACCGCAGAAGATGATGAGGAACGTCCAGACGTTGCGGATGATGTTGGAGACGACGTTGGCACCCAGGATCGCGACCGGAGCCCACCAGCCGACGAACGGGACGAGGGCCAGGCCGACGAGCGGCCAGGCGACGTAGTCCTTCGTGACCTGGCGGCGGATCTTGCGCATGGCACGCTTCTTGCGTCCCTGGAAGTCGGCCTTGGAGATCTTGCCCTGGAGGTACTGGTCGAGCTCGATGCCGTGGTACATCACGCCCCACTCGAAGAGCATCATCAGGATGAACGCCATCGGGAGGTTGAACCGGTGCGTGCCGTACCAGGGCTGATCCCTGTCGATTCGCAGGAGGTTGTAGCCGATGTCCCGGTCCATGCCGTGGATGTTGGTGTAGGTGTGGTGGATGTAGTTGTGGCCGTGCTTCCAGTCCTTGGCGTCGGCGACGTTGTCCCACTCGTAGCGGGCGCCGTTGACCATGGGGTCGTTCATCCAGTCGTACTGGCCGTGCATGACGTTGTGGCCGATCTCCATGTTGTCGAGGATCTTGGCCAGGCCGAGCAGCACGATGCCGGCGATGAACGCGGGCGGGAAGAACGGCATGAAGATGCCGATGCGCCCGAGGACCTCGGCGGCCTTCTGGGCCTTGATGACGCGACGGATGTAGTCGGCGTCCTTCTGACCGATGTCGTCGAGGACGCGCTGGCGCACGGCGTCGAGCTCGTGGCCGAAGTCCTCGAGCTGCTCGTACGTCATGTGGTCCAGCCCGATCGTCGCCGGCCGGTCGGAGAGCGGGTTGATCAAGGTGAGCGGCGCAGCGTTGTGTTTCGTGGCCGACCGGGGCTTGATCGGGGCGTTCCTGGGCTTCTTGCGGGGCAGGGTGAAGGCCATGGGGATTCTCCTGGAGCTCAGAGGGCGACGGCGACGTCGCCGATGGGGACCTGGACGCAGATCTTGATGGTCTCGTCGGTGTCGGCGCAGATCTCGCCGGTCACGACGTGCCGGACGGCACCGGTGTTCTTCTTGGTGGCGCAGGTGTTGCAGACACCCATGCGGCAGCCGAACTCGGGCTGGAGCCCCGCTGCCTCGGCCTGCTCGAGGATCGTGGCACCGGAGTTTGGCGCCTCGATCGCGGTGTCGTCGAAGGTGAGGGTGCCGGTGGCGTCGGCGGCGTTGACGTCGACGCTCGGGACCTTGAAGTACTCCTGTCGCAGCTGATCGGCTGCGCCGAGCTCGGCGTACGTGTCGCGGACCGAGGCGATGAGCCCCGCGGGACCGCAGACGAACGTCAGCGTGTCGACCGGGTCGATGCCGAGGTGCTTCAGGTGGTCGACGTGGAATCGTCCCGCGAGCGGGGCGCCCGCCTCGGGCTGACGGGTGTAGACCCGCATCACCCTGAAGTGAGGGACTTCAGTCAGTTCGTCAAGTTCAGACGTGAACATCTCGTCGTCGCGGCTGCGGGCGTAGTGCAGGAACGTGACCTCGCCACGGTGGCCGGTGTCACGCAGGGTGCGCAGCATCGACATGACGGGGGTGATGCCGGAGCCGCCGCTGACGAGCAGCAGCCGGCCGGGCGCCTCGCGGGGCAGGACGAACTCGCCCTCGGCCTGGGAGAGGTAGACGACGGTGCCGGGCTCGAGCTGCTGGTGCAGGAACTGCGACACGTAGCCGTCGGGGTGGGCCTTGACCGAGACGCTGAACGTGCGTCCCTTCTGGGCCTGGGAGCTGGACACCGAGAACACGCGGATGCGACGGGTGCCGTCGACCTCGACGCCGAACTGGACGTGCTGGCCGGGCCGGAAGCCCTTCCAGGCGCCGTTGGGGCGCATCACCACCGTGCTCGCCTCGCCGGTCTCGCGGCGGACCTCGACGACCCGGGCGCGGACGTTGCCGGCGGCCATCATCGGGTGGATCTGCTCGAGGTAGTGGTCGATAGTGTGCGGGGAGGTCAGCGACCCGACGGGCTTCGACGTCAGTGCCTTGCGGATGATGCCCATGGCGACCCTCCCTGCAACTGAGTGAACGTGCGTGCACTCAAATTGTGCCTGACCGGTCGGGCAGGTGCAAGCGGCCCGACGCATGCCGAGGGGCACAGGGAGCACACGTGTTCACTCAAATGGTCACGATACGCTGTCCGCATGACCCAGTCGGCGCAGACGGCCTCGCGCCAGGAGCAGAAGGAGCGCACGCGCCAGGCGATCCTGGCGGCGGCGCTCGACCTGGGACAGACGCAGGGATTCGCCCAGATCAGCCTGCGGCAGGTCGCCCGTCACGCAGGGATCGTGCCGACGGCGTTCTACCGCCACTTCGATTCGATGGACGAGCTGGGCCTGGCGCTGGTCGAGCAGTCGTTCTCGACCCTGCGTCAGATGATCCGCGAGGCGCAGCGCGATCCGAAGGTGTTCGAGAACATCATCGACGCGGCTGCCGACGTGCTCGTCGAGGCGGTCAAGCAGAGCAAGGCGCACTTCGCGTTCGTTGCCCGGGAACGCGTCGGTGGATCGGCGGCGGTGCGGCGGGCCATCCGCCACGAGCTCGACCTGTTCGTCAGCGAGCTCGCCGTGGTGCTGGCGCGGCTGCCCAACATCGAGCGCTGGTCGACCGACGACGTGCAGATGGTGTCGCGGCTGTTCATCCGCAACATGGTCTCGAACGCCGAGGAGGTCGTCGAGATGCCGGACGGCCGTCCCGACCTCGAGGAGAGGATCAAGGACGGCGCGAGGCGCCAGATGCGCCTGATCGTCGTCGGCTTCAGGGACTGGAAGAGCTAGGCTCAGCCGGCGTTGGCCACCTGCTGGGCGCCGAAGGAGTCCTGCGCCGCGGTCGCGAGGTTGTCGAGGGCCTGACTGAAGACGTCATCACCCAGGGAGTCCTCGAGATCCTGGAGGTCCTTGTCGTCGGCGCTGAAGTCGGCCGACCAGGTGACGTAGGAGCAGGCGTGTGCAGCGTGCTCGACGAGGATCGTGGCGCGGTGGTTCTTGATCGGGAACGGCGGGTCGGGCATGTGGTACGACAGCGTCATGCCGGCGTCGTCCTTCTCCACGATCGTCACGACCAGCTCAGCCGAGGCCTCGGGGCCGTTGGTGTAGATGCGGAGCTTGGGGTGCCACTCGGCGAAGTCGTCGGCCAGCGACCAGACGACCTCTGCGGGGGCGGCGACGAACGTACGACGGGAGATGCTGGGCATGGATGTCCTTTGCCTTGTCTGATGCTGATGGTGCGGGTGCAGATGGGTATCAGCACATTGAACCGCGACACGCTGCCGCGCGTCTCATCCTGAGGGTGAGGGATACCTCACTCCGCCAGAAGGTCTAGGCGTTGCCGAGGTCGTGCCACAGTCGCGCGACGACGCCGTCGAAGTAGTCGTCGTGGTCGGTGACCGAACCGACGAGGTGCCCCCAGAGCTCGAACGAGATCACGCCGAACAAGGCCGACCAGGCCATCAGCGACCGCCCGACCAGCTCTGCGGGGACGTCGCCGGCTGAACCGCCGACCGCCTCGATGGCTGCGACGGCCTGCTGGATCGAGGCCGCGAAGCCTGCCGGCGCGCCGGCGGGGGCCAAGGGTGCGGCGGAGCCCTCCCGGTGGGCGGCCACGATGATCGTCACGAGCCGGACGACGACGCGGGTGGCGGGGACGACGGTGTCCTGGGGTGCGGCGTAGCCGCTGACCGGGGACCCGTAGAGCAGGGCGTACTCGTGCGGGCGGGTCATCGCCCAGCGTCGGGTGGCCCGGCAGGAAGCCATCCAGCGCGCGCGGGTGTCGGCGCGGTCGACGACCGCCTCGTCGGCGGCCTCGACGGCGGCCCCCAGCTCGTCGTACGCGTCGATCAACAGGGCGGTCAGGAGCTCGTCGCGACTGGCGAAGTAGCGGTAGACCGCGGACGAGACCATGCCGACGTCGCGTGCCACGGCGCGCAGCGAGAGCTCTCCGGGACCGGACTCGGCGAGGCGGGCTCGGGCGGCGGCGAGGATCTCCGCGGTGATCTCGGCCCGGGCTCGCTCGCGGGCTGTCCTGGCCTTGTCCATGGCCTCACCCTGCCGGAAAGAGAGAGCGGTTGCAACAGTCGAGAGCAGTGCTCTTGCATTTCGGTGGGTGGCGTGCCACTCTCGTTTAGAGAGCACTGCTCTCCCCAACGGAAGGAACATCATGACCGATCGACACCTCATCATCGGAGCCGGCCCCGTCGGCCGCCACGTCGCCGAGCTGCTGGCCCACCGCGGGTCGGAGGTCGTCGTCGCGACCCGCTCCGGCACCGACATCGGCATCGCCGGCGTCTCCCCCCTGGCGCTCGACGCCTCTGACGCCGAAGCGCTCAGCCTCGCCGCCGACGGCGCGTCCGTCCTCTACAACTGCGCCAATCCCAGCGACTACACGACCTGGGACACCGTCTGGCCGCCGCTGGCGTCGGCCTTCCTGATCGCGGCCGAGCGGTCCGGCGCGGTGTACGCCATCACGGGGAACCTGTACCCGTACGGCCCCGTGGACGGCCCGATGCACGAAGGCCTGCCGGATGCCGCCACGGACCACAAGGGCGTCCTCCGGCAGACGATGTGGGCTGACGCCAAGGTGCTGCACGAGGCCGGTCGTATCCGCGCGGTCGAGGTCAGGGGCTCGGACTACATGGGCCCGGGCGTCGGCGACAACGGTCACGTGTCGCGGCAGGTGCCCGGACTGCTCGCGGGCAAGCGGGCCTGGGTCCTCGGGCGCAAGGACCAGCCACACACGTTCACCGACGTGCTGGACGTGGCCCGGCTGCTCGTCGCGGCGGCGGAGGACGACACCTCCCACGGCCGCGTCTGGAACGTCCCGAGCAACCCGCCGGTCTCGCAGCAGCAGGCGCTGACCGACGTCATGGCGGCGGCGGGCCGCCCGGCTCCGAAGGTCTCGCAGGTGCCGGCCGCGGTCCTCGCGGGTCTGGGCCTGGCGATGCCCATGATGCGCGAGCTCCGTCAGCTGTCCTACCAGTGGACCCGCCCGTACGTGCTGGACGACACCGCGGCACGCACCCACTTCGCCATGGAGCCGACGCCATGGGAGGAGGTGTGCCGCCGCACCGCTGCCGTCTGAGTCACTGCGGCGCGGGGCACCCGCCCACGCCGGCGATGTCGCCGTCGGCGAGGCGGCTCACACCGTTGCGGGCAGCGATCGAGTAGGCCGAGCAGTAGTAGAAGCTCAGGGCGCCGGACTGGTTGAGGGTGATGGGCTTCCACGTGCCGCGACCGACCGGCTCGAGGTACGGCACCGAGGTCGCGAGCAGCGGGTCCGTCCCGGTCGCCCCGGGTGCCACGCCCTCGTGCTTGAGATAACGATCGAGCCACCGCTGGACGTAGGTGCTCGTCAGGGCCTGCCCGTTGCGGCTGGCGGGCAGGACGAGCGGGATGTCGGTGTACTCCAGGTGGGTCGAGGCCCGCGGGACGATGAGCATCGAGTCGACGCCGGCCCGGCGCCATCCCTCGAACCCGGACTCGCGCTCGCGCATCGGTCGCGGGTTGCCGGGGGAGGGGAACAGTGAGCTGCCCTCGGAGAGCCCGGCCGGGGTGACCGTGAACCCGTACTCGGACTGGACGGCCAGGGCCGGCACGACCGGGGTGACCGTTCCGACGTCGGTGGCGCCGCCGACGATCGGCTCACCGGCCTGCAGCTTGTCGAGGGCGACGACGGCCGACACGCGGGTGTCGGTGCCCTGGACCCGGGACACCGCGGCGGCGCCCAGGGAGTGACCGATGATCGCGAACCGGCTGGTGCGGCCCGGGGTGACGGCCTGCGGGTCCGCGGAGCGGTCGAACTGCTGCCACTGCGGGTTGAAGGCGTCGACCGGGGTGCCGGCGGCGCCGGCGTTCGCGTACGGCGACTGGGGCGTAGAGAAGAAGAAGTCGGTCGCGTCCTCGGTGCCCTTGACGAAGTTCGCCGGCTGCTGGGACGGCACGCCGGGGCATCCGAGCAGCTCGCTCGGGGCAGGCTGGGCGACCAGGTTGCAGTACGGCAGCGCCGCCTCAGTGCCCTCGTGGGGGAGAGTCTCGCTCTGACCCTGGCCCTGGACGTCGTACGCGAGGACGACGTAGCCCCGCTCGGCCAGGTCCTGCGCCAGCCACCAGTACATCCGCTCGGAGCCCTGCACAGATCCGGGGGTGATGACGACGCCCGGGAACGGGCCGGTCAGCGTCCGGCCCGTGTAGGGGTCCTTGGCGCCGGGGCGGGGGGTGAAGACGTCGCCGCGCAGCAGGGCGCCGTGGCGGTTCGTGAACGACACCGGGGTGATGACGCCGCGGGTGCCGTTCCACCCGGCACGCAGCGGGTTGCCGACGTTCCAGCCCGGCACGAGGGCCCCCGCAGTCAGCGCTGGGCGGGTAGGCGTCGCGGCCTGTGCCACGAGCTGGGCGACGGTCAGGGCGCTGGTCTCGGTGACCAGGGCCGGCAGGTAGTTCGCGTTGAGCAGCTGCCCGCCGGGGCCGGTGACGCGGCCGTAGGCGTTGGCGATGTTGCCGAGGTCCCGCAACGTGTAGGCCAACGAGGGGTTCGGCGGGCTCGTCGCGGCGGTGGCGGCGGGCACGGCAACGGTCACCGCTGCGACGGCGGCGGTCGTTGCGGCGATGATGAGACGTCGTGCAGTCACTCGGGCATC
>JBKJIW010000001.1:0-13383 GCA_046598255.1 Aeromicrobium sp.
CATCTTCTCCAACGTCTCGTCGTCGCTGCCGGTCATCGGCACCCTCAACGCGTCCGAGGCCATCCTGACCCTGGCCGGCCTCGGCTTCCTGGGCTTCGGCATCGAGCCGTCCGCTGCTGCGGAGTGGGGCTACGACCTCAACAAGGCGCTGCCGGACGCCTCCTCCGGCATCTGGTGGACCGGTGTCTTCCCGGGCCTGGCGATCGTGCTGATCGTGCTGGGCGCCACCCTGGTCGGCGAGAGCCTCAACGACATCCTCAACCCGCTGCTGCGCACCCGCGGATCCGACACGAGCGAGGCAGACCAGGCCGAGATCGAGCAGGAGTTCGCGGAGCTGACGTCCGGTGACGAGGGTCTCGACACGGGTTCTGCGAGCGGGGGGCGGGACGAGGCGGCGCATGGAGACCACGAACCCAAGAAGGTCGCGGCGCTGTCGCTCACCGATCTCGCGGTCACGTTCCGCACCGATGCCGGACAGGTGCGCGCCGTCAACGGCATCAGCTTCGACGTCGCACCCGGCGAGGTCGTCGCCGTCGTCGGCGAGTCCGGGTCGGGCAAGTCGGTCAGCTCACGGGCCGTCCTGGGCCTGCTGCCGTCGACCGCCGACGTCACCGGATCCGCCCGCCTCGGCGACCGCGAGCTGCTGGGCCTGTCCAACGGCTCCCTGCGACCCATCCGCGGCGACCGCGTCTCGATGGTCTTCCAGGAGCCGGCGACGGCGCTGAATCCTGTCTACACCGTCGGCTGGCAGATCATCGAGGGCCTGCAGGCCCACCAGAAGATGTCGAAGAAGGCGGCCCGCGCCCGGGCCGTCGAGCTGCTCGAGATGGTCGGCATGCCCGATCCCGAGGAGCGGGTCGGCTACTACCCGCACCAGCTGTCCGGCGGGCAGAAGCAGCGCGTCGTCATCGCGATGGCGATCGCCTGCGACCCCGACGTGATCATCGCCGACGAGCCGACCACGGCGCTCGACGTCACGGTGCAGGCCGCGATCCTCGAGCTGCTGCTGTCGCTGCGCGACCGTCTGGGCACCGCCATCGTCCTGATCACCCACAACATGGGTGTCGTCGCCGACATGGCCGACCGGGTCGTGGTCATGTATCGCGGCACGATCGTCGAGCAGGCCCCGGTGCGCCAGCTCTTCGCGACGCCGCGGCACCCCTACACACGGGCGCTGCTCGACGCCGTGCCACACCTCGGCCAGGCCTCTGCTGAAGGGAAGGGGGGCCCCGGACTGGTCGACGACAACGAGATCGTCCTGACGGTCGACGACCTGGTCGTGGAGTTCCCGGGACGGTTCGGCCAGCCGGCCTTCCGGGCCGTCGACCACGTGTCGCTCGAGGTCCGCAAGGGCGAGGTGCTGGGCCTGGTGGGCGAGTCCGGTTCCGGCAAGTCCACGATCGGACGCACGACGGTCGGGCTCCAGCAGCCGACGTCCGGCACGATCCATGTCTCGGGCAACCAAGTCTCCGGACTGAACGACCGCCAGCTGCGGCCCCTCCGTTCGCGGTTCGGATTCGTGTTCCAGGATCCCGCCTCCTCCCTCAACCCGCGGATGTCGATCGGTCAGTGCATCGCCGAGCCCCTGCACGTCCAGACCGAGATGACGCAGGCCGAGATCGACGCCAAGGTCGCCTCGCTGCTCGACAGCGTCGAGCTCGGTGGCGGCTACGCGGCCCGCTTCCCGCACGAGCTCTCGGGCGGACAGCGGCAGCGGGTCAGCCTCGCCCGGGCCCTCTCGCTGGACCCCGATCTGCTGATCGCGGACGAGCCGACGTCGGCGCTCGACGTGTCGGTCCAGGCTCGCGTGCTCGACCTCTTCACCGAGCTCCAGCAGCGGCTGCAGTTCGCCTGCCTGTTCATCAGCCACGACCTGGCGGTGGTCGACACCCTGGCCAACCGGGTCGCGGTGATGCAGCACGGCAGGCTCGTCGAGATCGGGCCGCGCGAGCAGGTGCTCGGAAACCCGCAGGAGGAGTACACCAAGCGCCTGATCGCCGCCGTCCCCGTGCCCGACCCGGACGAGCAGGCGAGGCGCCGGGCCGAGCGCGGACGGCTGCTGACCGACATCAGCTGACCCCCGGGAGCGGGTGCTCGACAGGCCCGGGGAGCGTCGGGGGCGCACACTGGGGATGTGAACCCGTTCAACTCTGTCCGCACCCTGGCTGGTGATGCGATCTTCGCCCGCATCGCCGGTGACGAGGGGCCGGCCCGGCGCGACCGCATCCACTTCGCGGAGGGGCCGCGACGGCACGGGCCCGATTCGGCGATCTACCGGGTCCACTCCGACGCGTCGATGTTCGTCGGTGGCATGAGGGCCCTGCTGCTGCAGTCGCTGCACCCGTTGGCCATGGCGGCCGTCGACCAGCACTCGGGCTACCGGGGCGACCCGTGGGGCCGCCTCCAGCGCACCAGCACGTTCCTGGCCGAGACGACGTTCGGGACCATCGCGGACGCCGACCGGGCCGTGCGCATCGTCAACGCCGTCCACGGCCGCATCCACGGCATCGCGCCCGACGGTCGCCCGTACCGCGCGTCGGACCCCCACCTCATCCGGTGGGTGCACATCGCCGAGATCGACAGCTTCCTGCGCGCCCACGACCGCTACGGCGCCCACCGTCTCGATGCCGCGGGCCGCGACGCGTACGTCGCCGAGACCGCGCACGTCGCCCGCGGGCTGGGTGCGGTCGACGTGCCCGAGACCGTCGCCGAGCTCGACGAGCTGATGGCCGCCTACCGGCCCGAGCTCCGGGGCACCCCGGCCGCCCGGCGTACCGCGCGGTTCATCCTCGTGCACCCGCCCGTGCCGCTCGCGCTGCGTCCGCCGTACGGGCTGCTGTCGGCGGCGGCCGTCGCGATGATGCCCCGCTGGACCCGCATCCCGCTGCGGCTTCCGTGGCTTCCTCTGACCGAGGCCACTGCGGTGCGCACCAGCGGAGTGGCGATCACGAGCGCGATCCGCTGGGCGATCGGTCCGGGGCCAGTCTCGCAGCCAGCCACACCCCCGCACTGATCGACAGCACGACGACCCACGACGACACGTTGAGCTGGGCCACGCCCGACATGCCGTGGCCGATGTTGCACCCGCCGGCGATCCATCCGCCGGCGCCCAGCAGGATGCCTCCGGCGAAGAGCCCCACGAGCCGGCCGCGACCCTCCCCACGCCACCGCCAGCCGGCACCGGCCCGGGCCGACAGCAGCGCCCCCAGGACGATGCCCACCAGGAAGGCGATCAACCACCAGCGCGGCGAGCCGTCGGCGATCGAGTCCACGGCCCCGACGCTGCTGGGCCCGTAGGACGTGTCGCCGACGCGCGCCAGGACCCATCCGGCGACGATCGCCACGCCCAGGCCGACGCCGAGCGTCGTCGGAGCCCACTGCCACGACGGACGATCAGCATCCCCGTCAGGTCTCGGTCGCGACCGCACCGTCCAGAGCACCGCGAGGGCCAGGGCGACAAGGGCCACCGCCAGGCGCGGCAGACCGAGGACGCCGGGGATCGTCCCGTCCAGACCGCCGTCGAGGACCGTCGGTCCGGGCACGTCGAGGTCGCGCACCAGCAGCTCGCCCACGGCCCAGCCCACCAGGCCGACAGACGCACCAGCCATCCCGGACCCGAGCTTGAACAGCAGCCCCGACAGGCACGACCGCGCGACGACCATGCCGACACCGATGAGTAGGCCACCGAGGACTGCCGAGACCGGGCGGAAGGCCAGTCCGCGATTGAGCCCGTCCGACCAGGACAGCGTGTAGAGGACGGCCAGCCCCACGGCGGCGATCGTCACGCCGAGCAACCAGCCCCGCAGGAGCCCGGTGTCGCGACGCTGGGCGCCGATGAACATCGAGTGGAAGCAGAGCTGCCCCCGATGGAGCACCACCCCGAGGAGGACTCCTGCCACGGTTCCGGTCACGAGCGCGATGAGCATGGTCCACGGTAGGTCGCGCCCGACCGCTCCACCCGGTGAACGTGTCGTCCCGCGCGAACGGGGTACGTCGCTGCTTCAGGACAATCCAGCATAGGAGTGGTTCACCGTGAAGAAGCTGACCCTGCTCATCGCCGGCGGCGCCGGCTACGTCCTCGGTTCCCGCGCCGGGCGTGAGCGCTACGAGCAGATCCGGCAGCAGTCGGCCAAGGCCTGGGGCAGCCCGACCGTCCAGGGTGCCGTCGACGACGTGCAGGCCCACGCCAAGCAGGCGGCCGTCGACCTCGGCGGTGCCGTCAAGGACAAGGTCGTCGACACCGTCACGTCGTCGAAGGACGACCCGGCCATCGCCCCCGGCGCAGCCGGGAACCAGCAGCCGTCGACCATCGCCCCCGGCGTCGGCACGGCATGACCGACCAGCGCACACCGCCGTCGCAGGCCTCGACCGCCGAGCTGTTGTCGCAGGCGACCGCGGACATCTCGACCCTCGTCCGCGACGAGCTGGCCCTGGCCAGGCGCGACCTGGCGAAGACCGGCAAGCGGGTCGGTGTCGGCGCCGGGCTGCTCGGGCTCGCCGGCACGCTGGCGCTGTACGGCCTCGCGGCGCTGATCGCGACGATCATCCTCGCGATCGCCCAGGGCCTCGAGCCGTGGATCGCCGCCGGCATCGTGAGCCTCGCGCTGTTCGTCGCGGCGGGTGTGGCCGCCCTCGTCGGCAAGGGCAGCATCGGCCGCGCCACCGACCCACCCCAGCAGCGTGTCGAGAGCGTCAAGGCCGACATCGAGACCGTCAAGCACGGCACGCACGACGCAGGAGGAGATCGCGGATGACCAGCGACCTCGAGCAGGAGATCCAGCAGACCCGCGAGCACCTCGGCGAGACGGTCGACGCGCTCGCGGCCAAGCTCGACGTCAAGAGCCGGGCCCAGGACAAGGTGGCACGGACCGACAAGCGCCCGTTCGCCGCTGCGCTGGTGCTCGCCACCGGCGTCGCAGCGGCCGTCACGATCTGGCCGCGAGGCCGCTGAACCCCCCGTCAGTAACACCGGGACGCTGTACCCGTCCCAGTTTTTGGATAGTTCTGTACCAATGCCGTGCGGCGGACCCGTTCAGAACCATCCAAGAAGTGCGGTCAGGACCCGTTCGAGATCCACTCGTCGAGGTGCGGCTTCTCCGCGCCGATCGACGTGTCGTCGCCGTGGCCCGTGTGCACGACCGTCTCGTCGGGCAGGGTCAGCAGCCGCTCACGGATCGACTCGATGATCGTCGGGAAGTCCGAGTAGGACCGGCCGGTCGCACCGGGACCACCGTTGAACAGCGTGTCGCCGGAGAACACCGCACCGAGGTCGGGCGCGTAGAGGCAGGTGCTGCCGGGGGAGTGGCCGGGGGTCGAGATGGCGCGCAGCGTCGTCCCGGCCACCTCGAACGTCGCTCCGGCGTGCAGCTCCCGGTCGGGCGGCGAGTCGTGCTCGACGTCCCACAGCATGCGGTCCTCGGGCGGGAACCACACCTCGGCACCCGTCGCACGGCCCAGCTCGACGGCGGCGTTCACGTGGTCGTTGTGACCGTGGGTCAGAACGATCGCGACGACGGAGCGTCCGCCGATCGCGTCGAGGATCGCCGGGGCGTCGTGCGGGGCGTCGATCACCAGCACCTCGCTGTCGTCGCCGACGAGCCAGACGTTGTTGTCGACGTCCCAGCTGCCGCCGTCGAGGGCGAACTGACCTGACGTCACGACCTTGTCGATGCGTGCGGCCATGTCAGAGCTCCACGACGGACCGCAGGACGTCGCCCGAGTGCATCTTGTCGAACGCGGCCTCGACGTCGTCGATGCCGATCGTCTCGGTCACGAACGCATCGAGGTCGAGTCGGCCCTGCTGGTACAGGTCGACCAGCATCGGGAAGTCCCGCGACGGCAGGCAGTCGCCGTACCAGCTGCTCTTGAGCGACCCGCCCCGACCGAACACGTCGATCAGGGGCAGCTCGACCAGCATGTCGGGTGTCGGGACGCCCACCAGCACGACGGTGCCGGCCAGGTCACGACCGTAGAAGGCCTGCTTCCAGGTCTCGGGACGGCCGACCGCGTCGATCACGACGTCCGCGCCGTTACCGCCGGTCAGTGCCTGGATCGCCTCCACCACACTTCCGCCGTCAGCACTGGCCGCCCCGGCGTTGATCGTGTGCGTCGCGCCCATCTTCTTGGCCCACTCGAGCTTGCGGTCGTCGAGGTCGATCGCGATGATCGTCGCCGCGTTGGCCAGTCGCGCACCGGCGATCGCGGCCGAGCCGACACCACCGCAGCCGATGACCGCCACCGAGTCGCCGCGCTGCACGTTGCCGGTGTTGATCGCCGCTCCCAGACCGGCCATGACGCCGCAGCCGAGCAGGCCGACGGCTGCCGGCGACGCGGACGGGTCGACCTTGGTGCACTGACCGGCCGCCACGAGGGTCTTGTCGGCGAAGGCGCCGATGCCCAGCGCGGGCGACAGCTCCGTGCCGTCCTCCAGCGTCATCTTCTGGGTCGCGTTGTGGGTGTTGAAGCAGTACCACGGGCGGCCGCGCAGGCACGCGCGGCAGTTGCCGCACACCGCGCGCCAGTTGAGGACCACGAAGTCGCCGGGAGCGACCTCGGTGACGCCCTCGCCGACCGATTCCACGACGCCGGCGGCCTCGTGGCCCAGCAGGAACGGGAACTCGTCGTTGATGCCGCCCTCGCGGTAGTGCAGATCGGTGTGGCAGACCCCGCAGGCCGAGATGTCCACCACGGCCTCCCCCGGACCGGGGTCGGGGATGACGATGTTCTCCACGGTGACGGGAGCTCCCTTCGACAGGGCGATGACTCCACGGACGGTCTGCGGCATGCGGTCTCCTCGGATCTGGCGGGAGTCACGACGCTACCGAACACCTGCTGACCCGCACCTCCGGGATGAGCGGTCGAACGTCAGTGACGATGCTTCGACGACTGCACGGCGACCAGCACGGCCGCCTGGGTGCGCCGTTCGAGGCCGAGCTTCGACAGGATGCTCGACACGCTGTTCTTGACCGTCGTCTCGCCGAGGAACATCCGGGCGCCGATCTGCCGGTTGGTGAGGCCCTCGGCGATCAGTGCCAGCACCTCGCGCTCCCGCTCGGACAGCAGCGCCTTGGCGCCACCCCGCTCCCCGCCCTGACGGACCTGTCCGCGCCGCACGCGATCCATCACCTTGGCCGTCAGCAGCGGGTCGATCAGCGACTGGCCCTGCGCGACGCTGCGGACGCCGCCGACCAGGTCGCCGCCGCCGATCTGCTTGAGGACGTAGCCGGACGCGCCGGCCAGGATCGCGGCGAACAGCGCCTCGTCGTCGTCGAAGCTGGTGATGACGAGCGTCTGCACCGACGGTGCGCGGAGCTTGACCTCCCGGCACACGTCGATGCCGCTGCGATCGGGCAGGCGCACGTCGATCAGCGCGATGTCGGGCCGCAGCTGCGGAATCAGCTCGAGCGCCTCCGCGGCCGTGCCCGCCTCGCCGACGACCTCGATGTCGTCCTCGAACTCCAGGAGATCACGCAGGCCGCGACGGACGATCTCGTGATCGTCCACGAGGAACACGCGGATCTTCTGGCTCGGCAGGGACATGGCTAGATTGTGCATGGTCACGAGGTCACCCCTTCGTCGTCGGCGCGGATCGTGGTTCCCATCGGCCGACCCGGGCGATTGCGGAGGTTCTTCGACGACCATTGTTCGGCCGTCCGCGACTACACCGCGACGGCCCGGTGCGGATCGGCCGTGACGACCCCGGCCGACCGCACCTGGGCGGTGCCGATCAGCTCGGGGTAGCTCAGGACCGGCAGCTTCGGGAGCACGGGCTGGAGCAAACGGCGCACCGGCGCACGCAGCTGCGGCGCGCACACCAGCACGGGCCGGACGTTGCGGTCCTCCGCCGCCGTCGCCAAGGAGGCCAGACCCGTGAGCACGGCCTGACCGACCTCCGGGTCGAGCGCCACGACGGCGCCGATCTCGGTGGCGCGCAGGGCCTCGAGGATCCGCTGCTCGAGGCCGGGCTCGAAGCTGATGACGTGCACGACCCCGTCGACGACGTGCGGAGCGACGATGCCCGGGCCGAGCCCGGCCCGTGCGGCGTCGACCAGCTGGTCGATCGCCTTGGTCTCCATCGCCCGCATCGACAGCGCCTCGTAGATCCGCACGAGGTCCCGCACCGACACCCCCTCGTCGAGCAGCGCCTGCAGCACCCGCTGCACCTCACCGAGGCTCAGCAGAGCGGGCGTGAGCTCCTCGACCACGACCGGGTGCGTGCCCCGGATGACGTCCGTCAGCAGACGGACGTCCTCGCGGCCGAGCAGGCGCGCGGCGTGGCTCGTGACGACCTCCGACAGGTGGGTCGTGATGACCGAGGCCCGGTCGACGACTGTCGCGCCGCCGAGCTCGGCCTGGCTGCGCATGTCGGCGGGGATCCACTTGGCGTCGAGGCCGAACACCGGCTCGCGGGTCGGCTCGCCCGGCAGCGAGCCGAGGAACTCGCCGATCGCGAGCACCGTGCCGGGGGGGGCCTCGCCGCGGGCGACCTCGATCCCGGACATCGTGATCGCGTACGTGCGCGGCGGCAGGTCGAGGTTGTCGCGGGTCCGTACCGGCGGGACGACGATGCCGATGTCGGAGGCCACCCGCCGCCGCAGGGCCTTGACCCGCTGCAGCAGGTCGCCGCCGGCGGCCGGGTCGACCAGGTCGATGATGTCGGCCGACAGCTCCAGGCCGAGGGGGTCGACCTGGATGTCGGCGACGATCCGTTCGGTCGTGTCCTCCGCCGGAGGCAGAGCGAGGCTCCGCTCGACGTCGGGGTCGGACGCCTTGTCCTCGCTGATGCGGCTCGCGAGCAGCAGCATGATGCCGCCGGTGATGATGAACGGGATCTTGGGCAGACCGGGGATCAGGCACAGCATCAGCGAGGCGAAGCCCGCCACCATCAGCGGCACCCTGCTGCTGGTGATCTGCTTGATGATGTCCGATCCCATGTCGTTCTCGCCGGCGGCGCGGGTGACGACCAGACCCGTCGCGACCGAGAGCAGCAGGGCCGGCACCTGCGACACGAGACCGTCGCCGATCGACAGCAGGCTGTAGGTGTGGACGGCGTCGCTGAACGACATCCCCTTCTGGCCGACGCCGATCGCGAAGCCGCCGACGAGGTTGACCAGGGTGATGATGATGGCCGCGATGGCGTCGCCCTTGACGAACTTCGACGCACCGTCCATCGCGCCGTAGAAGTCGGCCTCGGCGTGCACCTCGGCGCGTCGGCGGCGAGCCTCGTCGTCGTCGATGAGCCCGGAGTTGAGGTCGGCGTCGATCGACATCTGCTTGCCGGGCATCGCGTCGAGCGTGAATCGGGCACCCACCTCCGCGACGCGACCGGCGCCGTTCGTGATGACGACGAACTGGATGATCAAGAGGATCGAGAACACGATGAGTCCCACGATCAGCGACCCGCCGACGACGAAGTGGCCGAAGGTGTCGATCACCTTGCCCGCGAAGCCGTCGAGCAGCACCAGGCGGGTGGCGCTGACGTTGAGCGCCAGACGGAACAGCGTCATGACCAGCAGCACCGACGGGAACGATGCGAAGTCGAGCGGACGCTTCACGAACATCGCCGTCATCAGGATCAGCAGGGCGACCGTGATGTTGACCGCGATGAGCAGGTCGAGCACCATTGCCGGCAGGGGCACCACGAGCATCACGACGATCGCCACGACGCCGACCGGAACACCGAGCTGGGTCAGTCTCTTCATCAGTCATGCCTCTCGGACGTGCGCGAAGGGAAGGGCGCCGTCCGTGGCGGGCTGAGGGGGTGACACCGTCCTGGCGTCACGGGCCTCATCGGTCAGGGGCGTCCGGTGCTGAGGGAAACCGTCGCCTTCGTCCCGCCGGGAGCACGTCGGGCAGCTCGGTCTCCCGTCGCGGGCTCCGGTGCTCGCCGCCGGACTGTCCCTTGGTGCGGCGGCTGATGACGAAGGCCAGCACCTGCGCGACGGCCTCGAACAGCTCGGCCGGGATCTCCTGCCCGACCCGCGTGGACGCGTACAGCGCGCGGGCGAGCGGGACGTCCTGGACGACGGGCACCCGCGACTCCTTGGCCGCCTCGCGGATGCGCAGGGCGACCGCGCCGGCGCCACGGGCCAGCACCCGGGGTGCGCCCTTCTCGGGGTCGTAGCGCAGCGCGATCGCGATGTGGGTCGGATTCACCAGCACCGCATCGGCCTGGGGGACGTCCGCGAACATCCGGTTGCGGGCCATCTGGAGCTGTCGCGAACGGATCGCGCCCTTGAGCATCGGGTCGCCCTCGGACTGCTTGTGCTCCTGCTTGACCTCGTCCTTGGTCATCCGCGTCTGCTTGCCGATGCGCCGGCGCTGCATCCCGTAGTCGAGCACGGCCATCAGCAGGCCCACGAGGGCCACGTTGCGGATGAGTCCCAGCGCGTGGTCGCCGATCTCGTCGAGCATGACCGGGATCGGCACCATCCCACCGAGCAGCGGCATCAGCGATCGGACGGCTCCGTAGACGAAGAAGCCGACCAGCGCACTCTTGAGCAGCATCTTCGCGCCCTCCCACAGGGCCTGCGGACCGAAGATCCGCTTGGCGCCCTTGAGGGGGTTGAGCTTGCCGAACGAGGGCTTGATGCTCTTGGTCGCCAGGAAGAAGCCGCCCTGCGCGAGGGCCGCCGACACGCCGATCAGCAGGACGCCGCCGCTGAGCAGCAGCAGGGCGATCGCCGCGTGGAACGCCCCGTCGCGCAGCAGCACCGTCGCCGAGGCGGTCGTCGCGTTCTGCGGCGAGGACATCGCCCGGGCCAGCAGTCCCCGGAGCGCCTCCATCTCCCGGCCCATCAGGGGGGCGAGCACCAGGCCGACGAGCAGCACCGTGGCCCACGCGCCGAGCTCCTGCGTGCGGGGCACCTGCCCTTCCTTGCGCGACTCCTTGCGCTTCTTCGGCGTCGGCTTCTCGGTCTTCTCGCCGGCCATCAGCCACCCCCTGCCATCGCCGCCATCGCCTCGTTGGCCAGCTCGACCATGCGGTCGACGGCCCCGGGCAGGACGGGGAACGACAGCCCCAGGAGCAGCAGCACCAGACCGATCTTGGCCGGGAACATGACGTTGATGGCGTTGAGCTGGGGCGCGACCTTCGTCAGCAGGGCCAGCCCGAGGTCGGCGATGAACAGCACCCCGATCATGGGCAGCGCGATCTGCACCGCGGTGATGAAGAACATCCCGAAGGCGGTGACGAGCAGTCCCGGGCTGCCCGGGACGCCCGCCGACTCGCCCAGCGGCAGCACCTCGAACGTGCGCAGCAGCCCGCCGAGGACGATCAGGTGGCCGCCGCTCGCGAACAGCAGCATCGTGGCCAGCATCTGGTGGAACTTGCCGAACACCGTGTTCATGTTGAGGCCGAGCGGGTCGAAGCCCTGCGGCAGCGAGAACCCTCCGAAGACGTCGATCAGGCTGCCGGCGGCGGCGATCGTCGCGAACAGCACGTACGTCACGAAGCCCATCGTGAGACCGACCAGCACCTGGGTCAGGAGGTTGACCCCGAGCGCGAGCGTCCCGACCGGGATCGTCGCGCTGGTCAGCGTCGGGATGATCGCGAACGACAGGCCGAGGGACAGGATGACCTTGACCATCGCGGGGACCGCCCGGCCCGAGAACGGTGGCACGACCGCGAGCCACGCCACGATCCGCGCGGAGGCCAGCAGCAGGGCGATCGCCTGGTCGCCGGCGACGGAGATGGTCATGCCGTCAGCCCAGCATCGCGGGCAGGCCCTCGAACAGGTCCGTGGTGAAGGCCATGAGGGTGTGCAGCATCCAGTTTCCGCAGAACAGCAGCGCCAGCCCCACCCCGACGAGCTTCGGGACGAAGGCGAGCGTGAACTCCTGGATCTGCGTCATCGACTGGAACATCGAGATGACGAAGCCGATCACGAGGGACGTCACGAGGATCGGCGCGGAGAGCTTGAGCGCGACCATCATGGTCTGCAGGGCGATCTGGATGATCGTGGTGTCGGTCATCGGCCCGCCTACCCGTAGCTCGCGACGAGCGACTTGATGACCAGGCCCCAGCCGTCGACCATGACGAACAGCAGCAGCTTGAACGGCAACGACACCATCACCGGCGGCATCATCATCATGCCGAGCGCCATGAGGGCGCCGCTGACCACGATGTCGATCACCAGGAACGGGATGAAGATGATGAACCCGATGATGAAGGCCTGACGCAGCTCGCTCAGCACGAAGGCCGGGACCAGGGTCGTGAGCGGCACGTCGGCGCGGTCCTTGGGCAGCTCGCGTCGCGCGACGTTGGTCAGGAGCATGAGCTCCTTGTCGTCGGTGTGGTCGATCATGAACTCGCGCAGGGGCTCGATGCCGGCGGTGTACGCCTGGCTCGCGGTCTTGTCGCCCTTCAGGTATGGCTGCACACCGACGTCGTTCATGGCCGTGAGCACAGGCGTCATGATGAACAGGCTGAGGAAGAGGGCCAGGCCGGTGAGCACCTGGTTGGGGGGCGTCTGCTGCAGGCCGAGCGCGTTGCGCGTCAGGCCGAGCACGACCAGGATCTTGGTGAAGCTCGTGCACGTCAGCAGGATGGCCGGCAGCAGCGAGAGCAGGGTCAGGCCGATCAGCACCGTCACGGAGGTGCTCGGCTTCTTGGTGAGCCCGTCGAGGTCGATCGTCACCGAGCTGCTGTTGTCGCCGCCGGTCGGTCCGGTGGGTCCGGCCGGACCGGTGGGCCCGGGGGCGTCCTCCGCTGCGGGGGCGGGTGATGGGGCCGGGACGGTCGCGGCGCGGAGCTCCACACCGGCGACCTGGAACGTCGAGGCGGAAGCAGCGGGTGCCGCCGGTGCCGCGCCGGCGGCGGTGCCGGACACCACGAGCCAGGCGAGGACCGCCAGCGCGGTCACGACCAGCAGGCGCGCCGGAAGCCTCCGGGTCACGGGGTCCGTCCGGTGGCGGCGGCGAGGGCCTGGCGCCACGTGTCGACCGAGAGCACCGAGCCGGCGAGCCGTCCGGTCGCGACCGACGACTGCGTGCCGGAGGCGCGGTGCGAGGCGTGCCGACCGGCGGCGCGGTGGGTGACGGCGGGGAGCGTGACGGCGGGGAGCGCCGGCCGGGGACCTGCGGCGATGACCTCGTCGGGCACCAGGTGCTGCAGCTCGGCGAGCTCAGCCAGCTCGGCCTGCTCGGTCGCATCGACGATCTCGGCAAGCGCCAGCTCGTCGGGGTCCAGCTCGGCGAGCAGGCTGACCTGGTGCTCGGTCGTGCCGATGACCAGCACGCGTCCGCCCACGGTCACCACGGCCAGGGCCGACGTGCGGCTCAACGGCTGGCGGTGGACGACGCGCACCAGCGCCCCGGTACGGCCCTGGAAGCGGCGCGAGCCGACCTTCGTCAGCAGCAGCAGGATGCCGACGATGATCGCCA
>JBKJIW010000044.1:0-40446 GCA_046598255.1 Aeromicrobium sp.
TCGCGATGACCGACCACGGCAACCTGCACGGCGCCTACGACTTCTACAGCAAGGCTCGTGCGCACGACATCAAGCCGATCATCGGTATGGAGGCCTACCTCACGCCGAACATCCCGCGTACGGAGAAGAAGGCCGTGCAGTGGAACAAGGGGGCCAAGGACGCCGACGTCGCCGGGCGCGGTGCCTACACCCACATGACGCTGCTGTCGGAGACGACCGAGGGCATGCACAACCTGTTCCGGATCGGCTCCTACGCCAGCCTCGAGGGTCAGTACCGCAAGCCGCGCGCCGACCGCGACCTGCTGCAGCGCTTCGGCAAGGGGCTCATCGCGACGACGGGCTGCCCGTCCGGAGAGATCCAGACGTGGCTGCGCATCGGCAACTACGAGAAGGCCCGGGCGTCGGCTGCCGAGTTCCAGGACATCTTCGGCAAGGAGAACTTCTTCCTCGAGCTGATGGACCACGGCCTCGAGATCGAACGGGTGGTCCGTGACGGGCTCCTGCGGCTGAAGGACGACCTGGGCCTGCCGCCCATCGCCACCAACGACTCGCACTACACGAGCCCCGAGGACGCCGAGGCCCACTCGGCGCTGCTGTGCGTCCAGTCCGGCAGCACCTTGACCGACCCCAACCGGTTCAAGTTCGACTCCAACGACTTCTACATCAAGTCGGCCGCCGAGATGCGCGACCTCTGGGAGGACCGCTTCGACCTCAAGGAGGCGTGCGACAACACCCTCCTGATCGCCGAGCGGTGCAACGTCGAGTTCACCGAGTCCAACGGTGGTTACATGGCGCGCTTCGACGTCCCCGAGGGCGAGACGGAGGACTCCTGGTTCACCAAGGAGGTCTGGAAGGGCATCGAGAGCCGCTACCCGGCCGGCATCACCGACGAGGTGCGCGCCCGCACCGAGATGGAGCTCGGCGTCGTCCGCTCCAAGGGCTACTGCGGCTACTACCTCGTGGTGGCCGACTTCATCAACTGGGCGAAGGACAACGGCATCCGGGTCGGCCCCGGCCGTGGATCGGGAGCCGGGTCGATCGCGGCGTACGCGCTGCGCATCACCGATCTGTGCCCGCTGACCCACGGCCTGATCTTCGAGCGCTTCCTCAACCCCGAGCGTCCGTCGATGCCCGACTTCGACATCGACTTCGACGAGCGCCGTCGCGCCGAGGTCATCCGCTACGTCAGCAACAAGTACGGCGAGGAGCGCGTCGCGATGATCGCGACGTTCGGCCGGCTCAAGTCCAAGGCCGCCATCAAGGACGCGGCACGCGTGATGGACTACCCGTTCTCGCACGGCGAACGCATCACCAAGGCACTGCCCGCCGACATCATGGGCAAGGGCGTCACCCTCAAGGGCCTGTTCGACAAGGACGACAAGCGCTACGGCGACGGCGGCGACTTCCGCAAGCTCCATGACGACGACGCCGACGTCCGCAAGATCTACCAGACCGCGCTGGGGCTCGAGGGCCAGATCCGCCAGTGGGGAGTCCACGCCGCTGGCGTCATCATGTCGAGCGATCCGCTGATCGACATCGTCCCGATCATGAAGCGCGAGCAGGACGGCGCGATCATCACGCAGTTCGACTACCCGATGTGCGAGGCGCTCGGGCTGGTCAAGATGGACTTCCTGGGCCTGCGCAACCTCACGGTGCTCGACGACGCCCTGGTCAACATCAAGCGCAACCGTGACGTCGACCTGGTGCTGGAGGACCTCGACTTCGAGGACCAGGCCACGTACGACCTGCTGGCCCGCGGCGACACCCTGGGCGTGTTCCAGCTTGACGGTGGTCCGATGCGCGCCCTGCTGCGCAGCATGAAGCCCGACAAGTTCGAGGACATCTCGGCCGTCGGTGCGCTCTACCGACCCGGCCCGATGGGCGCCGACTCGCACAACAAGTACGCCCGTCGCAAGAACGGCCGCGAGCCGATCGACCCGATCCATCCCGAGCTGGAGAAGCCTCTGGAGACGGTGCTGGGGGAGACCTACGGCCTGATCGTCTACCAGGAGCAGGTCATGGAGATCGCCCAGGTCCTCGCCGGCTTCTCCCTGGGACAGGCCGACAACCTGCGGCGTGCGATGGGCAAGAAGAAGAAGTCCGAGCTCGACAAGCAGTACGCCGGCTTCCAGGCCGGGATGCTGGAGCGGGGCTACTCCCAGAAGGCCATCACGACGCTGTGGGACATCCTCCTGCCGTTCTCGGACTACGCGTTCAACAAGGCGCACTCGGCGGCCTACGGAGTCATCTCCTACTGGACGGCCTACCTCAAGGCCAACTACCCGGCCGAGTACATGGCGGCGCTGCTCACGAGCACCCGCGTCGATAAGGACAAGTCCGCGATCTACCTCAACGAGTGCCGCCGCATGGGCATCAAGGTGCTGCCGCCCGACGTCAACGAGTCGGTCTCGAACTTCGCGTCCGTCGGCGCTGACATCCGCTTCGGCCTCGGCGCGATCCGCAACATCGGCGAGAACGTCGTCGCCGGCATCGTCGAGGGACGCCAGGGCGGTCACTACGCCGACTTCAACGACTTCCTCGACAAGGTCCCGACGCTCGTGTGCAACAAGCGTGTGCTCGACTCGCTGATCAAGGCGGGTGCGTTCGACTCGCTGGGCCATCGCCGGCGTGCGTTGACGACGGTCGCCGAGGAGGGCGTCGACCTCTACATCGACCTCAAGCGGCAGGCCGCGATCGGGCAGGACTCGCTGTTCGGTGGTCTCGGCAACGACGTCTTCAGCGGCGGGCGGGTCGACGTGCCCGAGTCGATGCCGGAGTGGGAGAAGACGCAGCTGCTGGCCTTCGAGCGCGACATGCTGGGGCTCTACGTGTCCGACCACCCGCTGCAGGGCCTCGAGCACGTCCTGCGGGCCAGCAGCGACTGCACGGTCGGCGAGCTGCTCACCAACGCCGAGCTCCCCGACGGCAGCACCGTCCGCATCTGCGGGCTCATCACCGGCGTCCAGCGCCGCATGAGCAAGAAGGGCGACAGCTGGGCCTCGGTGACGATCGAGGACCTCGAGGGTGGCATCGAGGTCATGGTGTTCCCGGGGGCCTACCAGCTGGCGATGCCGGTGCTGGTGCCCGACACCATCGTCGTGGTCAAGGGCCGTGTCCGGCGCAAGGACGACGGCATCGAGCTCAACGCCCTCGAGGTCACGATGCCCGCGATGGGCTCCGGCGGACCCGAGCGGCCGCTGGTCGTGAGCCTGCCGGTGGCCCGGTGCACCAGCGACACGATCGGCACGTTCAAGCAGGTGCTGTCGGCCCACCCGGGCATGTCGGAGGTGCACCTGCGTCTCATCGGCAACGGCACCACCAAGGTCATGCGACTGGACGATCGTCACCGTGTGGCACAGTCGTCGTCACTGATCGCCGATCTCAAAGAGCTGCTGGGTCCCCATTGTCTGAGTTGAGCGCCATGCCTGAGCCGAGCACCACGTCCGCCTCATCCACCGCCCCGCGGGCGACGGGGCGAAGACTCGTGCTGTCGGGCCTCGTGGCGGTCGTGCTCGGCGTCGCGAGCGGCCTGGCGTGGCTGTGGATCGCCCAGCCGGCCGAGTGGGAGGCGCGCGAGGGCGGGATCGTCCTGACCGAGGCCGCGGCCCGCGGACAGTTCTCGGTCATCGTCGTGTTCGTGGTGATCGGGCTGGTGGTCTCGCTCGTGGGCGGATGGGCGCTGGTGCAGTGGCTGCCCGACCTCGGTGGGTGGGTGGCGCCGCTCGTCGCTGTACTCACGACCCTGGCCGCACTCATCGCGTGGAGGGTGGGCGTCGAGCTCGGACCGCCGCCGCCCGACACCGTGACGGGCGCGGCGATCGGCGATCGCATTCCGTCCGAGCTGGTGATCGACAGCATCGCGCCGTTCCTGGTGTGGCCGATCTTCGGACTCGCCGGTGTCATGGCCGCCACGTGGGCGGCCGGTCTCAGCCGGCCCCACGACGTCTGACGCCTGGGGGAGCAGCTACCGGGCGATGCGCGCGATGACTGCGCGGGTCATCCGGACGAGGTCGTCGGGGTGAAGCTCGGCCTCGAGCCCGCGGCGTCCGCCCGACACGAAGACCGTCGGCCACTGGGCGCACGTGCGGTCGATGACGGTGCGGTGCGCCTTCTTCTGACCGATCGGGGAGATGCCGCCGATCACGTACCCGGTGGCGCGCTGCGCCTGACCGGCATCGGCCATCTGGGCCCGCTTGCCGCCCAGGGCGTCGGCCAGCGCCTTGAGGTCGAGCGACCCCATGACCGGCACGATCCCGACGCACAGCTCGTCGTCGATGAGTGCCATCAGGGTCTTGAAGACGCGGCCGGGCTCGACGCCCAGGGCCGCTGCTGCCTCCATCCCGAAGGACTCAGCGCGCGGGTCGTGGACATACGAGTGCGCCGTGAAGCTCACGTCGGCGCGATGGAGGGCGACGAACGCGGGTGTTGCATCGGCGGGCTTCTGGTTGGCGGCCACGACCCCACGGTAGTGCGTCCGTAGACTGGGGGCCGTGATGAGACGTCTTGACCTGCGGTCGCTTGCCCCTGCTGATGACGAGGCGGCGGTGGTCTACAGCGCGGCCGTGCCGCGCGCCGAGATCGACGTGGAGCACGCCCTGGCCGCGGTGCGCCCGATCTGCGACGACGTCCGTGCCCGCGGCACCGTCGCCGTGCTCGACGCGGGGGAGAAGTTCGACGGGGTGCGCCCGGCGCAGCTGCGGGTTCCGGCCTCGGCCCTCGCCGAGGCGCTGGCCGCCCTGGATCCGGCGATCCGGGCCGGCCTCGAGGAGTCGATCCGGCGGCTCCGGCAGACCAGTGAGGCCGAGCTCGAGCACAGCCTGACCACCGACGTCGCCGCCGGCGCGACGGTCGAGCGCCGCATCGTGCCGATGCAGCGCGTCGGCCTGTACGTGCCGGGAGGCCTCGCGCCGCTCGTCAGCACCGTCATCATGAACGCGGTGCCTGCGCAGGTCGCCGGCGTCCCGGGCATCGCCCTGGCCAGCCCGCCGCAGATCGACTTCGGCGGCCTCCCGCACCCGACGATCCTCGCCGCGTGCGCGCTGCTGGGTATCGACGAGGTGTACGCGGTCGGCGGTGCCCAGGCGCTGGCGATGTTCGCGTACGGTGCGGCCTCCGAGGCCGGGGTCGACTGCCGTCCGGTCAACCTGATCACGGGTCCGGGCAACATCTACGTCGCGGCGGCCAAGCGGCACCTCCAGGGCACCGTCAGCATCGACTCCGAGGCCGGACCGACCGAGATCGCGATCATCGCCGACGGCACCGCCGACCCGGCGTTCGTCGCGGCCGACCTGATCAGCCAGGCCGAGCACGATCCGATGGCCGCGAGCGTCCTGATCACCGACAGCGAGGAGCTCGCCTCAGCGGTCGACACCGAGCTCGCGGCACAGATCGGGTCGGCGCGGCACACGGACCGCATCCGCACCGCGCTCGAGGGGCCGCAGTCGGCGACGGTGATCGTGCGCGACATCGACCAGGCAGTCGACGTCGCCAACGGCTACGCCGCCGAGCACCTGGAGATCCAGACGGCCGACTCGTCCGCCGTCGCTGCCCGCATCGTGAACGCCGGCGCGATCTTCGTCGGGCCGTTCACGCCCGTGTCGCTCGGCGACTACGCGGCCGGCTCCAACCACGTCCTGCCGACGGCCGGGTGCGCCTGCCACTCGTCGGGCCTGTCGGTGCGGGCGTTCTGCAAGAACATGCACGTCGTGACCTACTCGGAGTCCGCGCTGCGCGAGGTCGGCGACCACGTCGTGACGCTCGCGGAGGCCGAGAACCTGCCGTCGCACGGGGCTGCGGTGTCGGTCAGGACGTCCCGCTGATGCCCGTGCCCGCCTGGGTGCCGATCCGTGAGGAGCTGCGGGACGACGAGCCGTACGGCGCGCCCCAGCTCGACGTGCCGGTGCGGCTCAACACCAACGAGAACCCGTACGGCCCGAGCGAGGCCGCAGCGCGTGACATCGCCGACGCGGTGCACCGGGCGGCATCGACGCTCAACCGCTATCCCGACCGGGAGGCCACCGAGCTGCGCACCGGGCTGGCGTCCTACCTCGGTCACCACCTGACGGCCGACCAGGTGTGGGCGGCCAACGGGTCCAACGAGGTCATGCTGCAGATCCTGCAGGCGTTCGGCGGCCCCGGACGGACGGCGTTGTCGTTCGCGCCGACCTACTCGATGTACCCGGAGTACGCCCGCGACACCCACACCCGGTGGGTCGCGGGACAGCGGCAGGCCGACTTCACGATCGACGTCGACCGTGCCCTGGCCCTCATCGCGCAGGAGCAGCCCGACGTCGTGCTGCTGACGTCGCCCAACAATCCCACCGGCACGGCACTGCCGCTCGACACGATCCGCGCCGTCGCCGAGGCGGCGACCGGTGTCGTCGTGGTCGACGAGGCGTACGCGGAGTTCCGCCGCGATGGCACCCCCAGCGCCCTCGACGTCCTCGACGGCTACCCGCGCCTGCTGGTCACCCGCACCATGAGCAAGGCGTTCGCGCTGGCCGGTGGCCGGCTCGGCTACGTCGCTGCCGACCGCGCGATCATCGACGCGCTGCGGATCGTCCGGCTGCCCTACCACCTCTCCGCGGTGACCCAGGCGGCGGCGAGCGCCGCCCTGCGCCACGCGGACGAGCTGCTCGCGACGGTCGATGACCTCAGGACGACCCGCGACGAGCTCTCGGCGTGGTTGCGGGCCCACGACTTCGAGGTGGCCGACTCCGACGCCAACTTCGTGCTGTTCGGCCGTTTCGACGACCGACACGCCATCTGGCAGGGTCTCGTCGACCGCGGCGTCCTCATACGGGAGACTGGTCCCGATCAGTGGCTTCGCGTCTCCGTCGGTACCCCGGCCGAGATGCAGGCCTTCTACGACGCCCTCCTGGAGGTGACCCGATGAGCCGAACCGCGCGCATCGAACGGAAGACCTCCGAGTCGCACGTCGTCGTCGAGCTCGACCTCGACGGCACCGGCGCCAACGACATCTCGACCGGGGTCGGGTTCTACGACCACATGCTGACGGCGTTCTCCCGTCACTCGCTGATCGACCTCACCGTCAAGACCGAGGGCGATCTGCACATCGACGCGCACCACACCGTCGAGGACACCGCGATCTGCCTCGGTCAGGCCCTGCGTGAGGCGCTCGGCGACAAGGTCGGCATCAAGCGGTACGGGGACGCCCTCGTCCCGCTCGACGAGGCCATCGCCCAGGCCGTCGTCGACGTCTCGGGACGTCCCTACTTCGTGCACACCGGTGAGCCCGAGCGGCAGATCACGGCGATCATCGGGGGCCAGTACTCCGGGTCGCTGACCGGCCACGTCCTCGAGTCCATCGCGCACCACGCGGCCGTCACGATGCACGTCCGCCTGATCGACGGGCGCGATCCGCACCACATCGCCGAGGCCCAGTTCAAGGCGGTCGCGCGCGCGTTCCGCGAGGCGATCGCCTTCGATCCGCGCGAGACGGGCGTCCCCAGCACCAAGGGCGCGCTGTGAGCTCGCCGAGCCGGTCGTGACGCGGCCCAGCGTCGCGGTCCTCGACTACGGCTCCGGCAACCTCCGTTCGGCACTGCGTGCCGTCGAGCGTGCCGGAGCCGATGCCGTGCTCACCAGCGACCCCACGGTCGCCTCTGAGGCGGACGGCCTGCTGGTGCCGGGCGTCGGCGCGTTCGAGGCCTGCATGCGAGGCCTGCGGGGGGTCGACGGTGTGCGCATCATCGAGCGCCGCCTGATTGCCAACCGGCCGGTGCTGGGCATCTGCGTGGGCATGCAGATCCTGTTCGCCGAGGGCATCGAGCACGGCGTGCGGACCGAGGGCTGCGGCGAGTGGCCCGGGGTCATCGAGAAGCTGCAGGCACCGATCGTCCCGCACATGGGCTGGAACACCGTGGAGCCGGGCGAGGGGTCCCGGATGTTCGCGGGGCTGGACGAGGAGCGCTTCTACTTCGTGCACTCCTACGGGCTGCGCGACTGGGTGCTGACCCGTCCGCCGTCACTGGTGCAGGCAGGGGTGACGTGGACCGAGTACGGCGGCGACCGGTTCGTCGCCGCCGTCGAGGACGGACCGCTGTGGGCGACGCAGTTCCATCCCGAGAAGTCCGGCGACGCCGGGATGCGGCTGCTGCAGAACTGGCTCGCGACGCTCTGAAGGTCCGGACACGTGACAGGGGCCTCCGGTGGCGACTGCTACCGGAGGCCCTCGTCGTGTGGTGCTGGTGGTGTCAGCTCGGCCGGAGCCACTTCGTCCACGACTGGCCGCGGAAGCTCGTGGCCGAGACGCCGTCGACCGCGTACCGCGTGGCAGCGTCGGCGAAGAATCCCTGGTCGAGGTTGCGGAACCGGAGGTTGACGGAGATCGACTTCTGGGTGTGCTTGACGCGGATGGTCTTGACGTCGATGCCGGACGCGACGCTGTCGGCGTAGTTGAGGACCGCGCCGCGCTCGCCGGCGGCGTTCGCGTACGAGATGACGTCGGAAGCCATGTCAGTGATCGTGTCGCTCTGGGCGAACGCCGACGTGGCGGTCGCGCCGATGACGAGCATGGTGGACAGGGCGGCCGCGGAAAGGTGGGTGGTGGTGCGCATGGGGTTCCCCTCGAGTGTGGACAGAATCGAGGGAGCGATAACCGGAGAAGGTGTCACCTTTTGCCAGTTTCATCGAATTGTCACCTGGGTCGTACCGGCCGCTGGCCGCGGGCACGTGGACGGATAGCATCTGCGGCGTGACTCTCGAACTTCTGCCCGCCGTCGACGTCGCCGATGGACAGGCCGTGCGCCTGGTCCAGGGCGAGCTCGGCAGCGAGACCTCCTACGGATCCCCGCTCGACGCAGCCCTCCAGTGGCAGACCGACGGGGCCGAGTGGATCCACCTCGTCGACCTCGACGCGGCCTTCGGCAAGGGCTCCAACCGCGAGCTCCTCGCTGACGTCGTCGGGCGCCTCGACGTCAAGGTCGAGCTCTCCGGCGGCATCCGCGACGACGCCTCGCTCGAGGCAGCCCTGGCCACCGGCTGCACCCGGGTCAACCTCGGCACGGCGGCGCTGGAGAACCCGGAGTGGTGCGCCAAGGTCGTCAGTCAGTACGGCGACCAGATCGCCGTCGGCCTCGACGTCCGCGGCACGACCCTCGCGGCGCGTGGCTGGACCGAGGAGGGTGGGGACCTGTTCGAGGTGCTGGCCCGTCTGGAGCGCGACGGGTGCGCCCGCTACGTCGTCACCGACGTCACGAAGGACGGCACGCTGACCGGTCCCAACCTCGACCTGCTGCGCCGGGTGTGCGAGCAGACCGACAAGCCGGTCGTCGCCTCCGGGGGAGTGTCCAGCCTGCAGGACCTGCGCGACATCGCCACCCTCACGGGCATCGGCGTCGAGGGCGCGATCGTCGGCAAGGCCCTGTATGCGGGTGCGTTCACCCTGCCCGAGGCGCTGACGGCGGTCCGCGAGATCTGAGACTGAGCATCAGCCGCGCCCCAGTTTTTGAGGGGTTTCGTACCGATCGGCCGATCCGGTCCCGTACAGAACTGTCCAAGAACTCGGACGTGCGGGCGCTGGCCGATGCGCTTGGCGGCGGCGGACAGCACGGTCGATAGGATCTACCGGTGAGCCTCGCCGTCCGTGTGATCCCGTGCCTGGACGTCGACAACGGTCGCGTCGTCAAGGGCGTCAACTTCGTCAACCTGCGCGATGCCGGCGATCCCGTCGAGATGGCCACGGTCTACGACGCCGAGGGCGCCGACGAGCTGACGTTCCTCGACATCACCGCCTCGTCCGACAGTCGCTCGACGACGTTCGACGTGGTCGGGCGCACCGCGGACCAGGTGTTCATCCCGCTGACGGTCGGCGGCGGTGTCCGCACGCCGGAGGACGTCGACCGCCTCCTGCGGGCCGGTGCAGACAAGGTCGGCATCAACACCGCGGCGATCAACCGCCCCCAGGTCATCGCCGAGATCGCCCAGCGGTTCGGCAACCAGGTGCTGGTGCTCAGCGTCGACGCGCGGCGCAGCAGCGAGCAGCCGAGCGGCTTCGAGGTGACGACCCACGGGGGGCGCCAGTCCGCCCGCCTGGACGCCGTCGAGTGGGCCCGCACCGCGACCGAGCTGGGGGCCGGGGAGATCCTGCTCAACTCGATGGACGCCGACGGCACGAGAGATGGCTTCGATCTGGAAATGATTCGGGCGGTCCGTGACGTTGTACAGGTGCCACTGATCGCCAGTGGTGGCGCCGGACGGCTCGAGCACTTCCCAGCAGCCGTCGCAGCAGGCGCCGACGCCGTGCTCGCCGCAAGTGTCTTCCACTTCGGCGACATGACCATCGGACAGGTGAAAGAGACCTTGCGAGCTGCTGGACATCGTGTCCGTTAATCAGTCGACCTCATCGGACCTGGGCAGCGCCCGGACCGACCGCATCACCCGTCGCGGCTTCTCGCTGCTCGGACGGGGCATCAAGGAGCAGCGGTTCCTGTTCTGGGTGTCGGTCGTGGGCAGCGTCCTGTTCGGCTTCATGACCGTTGCCGACGCCCGCGTGCTGGGATGGGCGACCGACCATGTCATCCGCCCGTCCTTCGAGCGCGGCGACGTCACCGACGGTGCGCTCGTCGCGGCGATCTCGTTGTTCATGGCGGTCGCGATCCTGCGGGCGCTCGGCATCGTCGCGCGTCGTCTCATCGGCGGCATCGTCTACTACCGGCTCGTGGCCGACTACCGCCGCCGGGTCACGCGCCAGTACCTGACGCTGCCGATGTCGTGGCACCACCGCCACCCGACGGGTCAGCTGCTGTCCAACGCGAACGCCGACGTCGAGGGCGCGTGGGCGGTCTTCATGCCGCTGCCGATGGCGATCGGCGTCGTCGCGATGCTCGTCGCGGCGATCTTCGAGATGGTGCGCGCCGACCTCGTCCTGACGCTCGTCGGGCTCGTGGTCTTCCCGGCGCTGTTCGTCATCAACGTCTTCTACCAACGGTGGCTCTCCCCGAAGGTCGCGCACGCGCAGTCGCTGCGCGGCTCGGTCAGTGCGGTCGCCCACGAGTCCTTCGACGGGGCGCTGGTCGTCAAGTCGCTGGGGCGCGAGACCGACGAGACCGACCGCTTCCGCGACGTGTCGCACGAGCTGCGCGACGCCAACATCGCGGTCGGACGCATCCGCAGCATCTTCGACCCGCTGCTGGAGGCGCTGCCCAACATCGGCATCCTCATGGTCGTCGTGCTCGGCGTCGGACGCGTGGCCAGTGGTGCGGCCGATCCCGGTGACGTCGTCTCGGTGGCCTACCTGTTCACGGTCGTGGCCTTCCCCGTCCGGGCGATCGGCTGGGTCCTCGGCGAGCTCCCGCGCAGCGTCGTGACCTGGGAGCGGGTCGACGCGGTCCTGCAGGAGCGCGGGTCGATGCCGTACGGCGAGCGGGTGCTCGGTGGCTCGGGAGCGGTGTCCCTCGACGTCCGCGACGTGACGTTCCGGTTCCCGGACGCCGACCGCGACGTCCTGCGGGACATCTCGCTCGCCGTCCAGCCCGGCCGGGTCATCGCGGTGGTCGGCGCCACCGGTAGCGGCAAGAGTGCGCTGACGACGCTGCTGACCCGCCTCGTCGACCCGCAGCAGGGGACGATCACGGTCGACGGCGTCGACATCCGTGACCTGACGCACGACGAGCTGGCCCGGGTGATCGCCGTCGTCCCGCAGGGCACGTTCCTGTTCGACGACAGCGTCCGCGAGAACGTGACGCTGGGCGGAGACCACACCGACGAGCAGGTCTGGGACGCCCTGCGCGCGGTCCAGGCAGCTGACTTCGTCGCGGCCCTGCCGCGCGGCCTCGGCTCCGAGCTGGGGGAGCGCGGCACGACGCTGTCGGGTGGTCAGCGTCAGCGGCTGTCACTGGCCCGGGCGCTGATCCGCCGGCCGCGACTGCTCGTGATGGACGACGCCACGAGCGCGGTCGATCCCGAGGTCGAGCAGCGCATCCTCAAGGCCCTGGCAGCCCACACCGCTGACGGGGAGGGCCAGACCGTGCTGGTCGTGGCCTACCGCAAGGCCACGATTGCCCTCGCCGACGAGGTCGTCTTCCTCGACGACGGCGCGATCGCAGCACGGGGCAGCCACGACGAGCTCGTCGCCCGCTCGGCCGACTACAGCAACCTCGTCAACGCCTACGACCAGGCGCGGGAGGAGATGTCATGAGCGAGCGTCAGCGAGCGAATCGAGGGCACGTCATGGCATCTCTCCTTCGTCCTGCGTCTTCCGGGGAGGAGATGTCATGACCGCGGTTGACAACGACCTGCCCGAGATCACGCCGAGCCGGCAGAGCGGCACCCAGATCATCCGGCGCGGCCTCGCGCTGTCGCCCGCCATCAAGGACGGGCTCGGTCTCACGATCCTGCTGGCGATCCTCAGCACCGTCGGCGGATCGGTCATCCCGATCCTCATCCAGCGCACGGTCGACTCCGGCCTCGGCGACGGGGGAGACACGAGGATCAGCGACATCGGCGGCTTCCTGCTGTTCGCGTCGGTGCTGATCCTGCTGACCGCCGGCATCGCCTACTGGATGCGCATCCGGCTGTTCGTGGCGAGTGAGACCGGCCTGGCACAGATGCGGGTCGACGCGTTCCGCCACGTGCACGACCTCTCGATGCTGACGCAGAACTCCGAGCGGCGTGGTGTGCTGGTGTCGCGGGTGACGTCCGACATCGACCAGGTCTCGCAGTTCCTGCAGTTCACCGGCATCCAGATCGTGGTCAGCCTCGGACAGATCGTGGTGGCGACGATCATCATGGCGTACTACTCCTGGCAGCTCACGATCGTCGTGCTGGTGTGCTTCCTGCCGCTCGCGATCAGCCTGCGCTGGTTCGCGCGCCGGCTCAGCGACGCGTACGACATCGTGCGGCGCACCGTCGGCGAGATGATCGCCGTGATCGCCGAGCCCGTCGTCGGGGCGTCCGTGGTTCGCGCCTACGCGATCGAGCGGCGCACGCAGGAGCGGGTTGATCGCGGCATCAAGGGCAACCTCGACGCCAACGTGTCTGCCCAGAAGCTCGTGGCCGTCACGTTCGCGTCGTCCGGTGTGGCCGGTGGTCTCGCCAACGGCGCGGTGCTTGCGTTCGGCGTGATCCTCGGAGTCGCCGGCGACCTGTCGATGGGCACCGTCATCGCGTTCGCGTTCCTCGTCGGACTGTTCGTCGGGCCGGTCCAGACCGCGACCCAGGTGCTCACCGACGCGCAGAACGCGATCGCCTCATGGCGGCGGGTCATCGAGCTGCTCGACACGCCCGCCGACGTGGTCGACCCCGGCCCGTCCGGCGCGTCGCTTCCGCGAGGCTCCCTCGGCGCCCGGTTCGACCACGTGACGTTCGCCTACCCCGACGGGCCGACCGTCCTGAAGGACGTCGACGTCGAGCTCCTCCCGCGCCAGCGTGTCGCGGTGGTGGGTGAGACGGGATCGGGCAAGACGACGTTCGCCAAGCTGCTGACCCGCCTGATGGACCCGTCCGAGGGGGTCGTGCGCCTGGGTGCCGAGGGATCGTCCTGGGAGGACGTCTCGCAGGTGTCGTTCGCGGACCTGCGCCGGCACGTGCTGATGGTGCCGCAGGAGGGCTTCCTGTTCGATGCGACCCTGCGCGCCAACCTGCTCTACGGGCGCCAGGGCGCGACCGACGCCGAGCTCGTCGCCGTGGTCGACGAGCTGGAGCTCACCGACTGGTTCGCGTCCCTCCCGCACGGGCTCGACACCCAGGTCGGTCAGCGGGGGGAGTCGCTGTCGGCGGGGGAGCGGCAGCTCGTCGCCCTCGTGCGGTCGGCGCTGGCCGATCCGGAGGTCATCGTCCTCGACGAGGCGACGAGCGCGGTCGACCCCCAGACCGAGCTGCGCGCGACCAGGGCGCTCGACAAGCTGCTCGACGGCCGCACGAGCGTGACGATCGCACACCGCCTCTCCACGGCCGAGAACGCCGACCGGGTGCTGGTGTTCGAAGCCGGTCGTCTGGTCGAGGACGGTTCCCACGCCGAGCTGGTCGACGCAGGTGGCGTCTACGGCCGGCTCCACGCGAGCTGGATCGCGCAGGCCTCGCTGTCGGCCGATCACGCATCGGGGCCGGTGTGAGCGGTGGCAGACGGAGCCCTGAGACAATGGGTGCCGTGACCTCCCTCGACCCGGCCATCGCAGCGCGCCTCAAGCGTGACGCGAACGGCCTCGTGCCCGCCGTCGTCCAGGATGCCGGCACCCGTGACGTGCTCATGGTCGGCTGGATGGACGACGAGGCGCTGCATCGCACCCTGACGACGAGGCGCGGCACCTACTGGAGCCGCAGCCGGCAGGAGTACTGGGTCAAGGGCGAGACGTCCGGCCACGTCCAGGCGGTGCGCGAGGTGCGGCTCGACTGCGACGGCGACACCCTGCTGGTGCTCGTCGACCAGACCGGACCGGCGTGCCACACCGGTGACCTCACGTGCTTCGACGCGGACCAGCTGACGTGACACCCCAGCGTCTCTACGCACCGGTGGTCCTTGCGACCCTGGCCGTCGGTGGACTCGCGTTCTTCGCAGCCGGTCGGACCTGGGCCCGTGCGGAGGTCAAGGCGGAGGGTCTGGCAGCGGCAAAGATCGCCGTCAGCGGTTCCGATGCGCAGCCGCTCGTCTCCGCGCTGGCAATCGTCATCGTGACGGCGGCACTCGCGATCCTCGCCGCCGGTCCGCGGCTGCGCCGGGTCGTCGGTGCGCTGACGATGCTGGTGGCCGTGGCGGGAGCGATCAGCGTCCCGCGGGCGGGCGGCAGTGCGCTGGACGACGCCGTCCGGTCGGCAGCGGAGAAGTCGCCGGCCTACACCGGTCCCTCCTCGCTGGGGGACATCTCGCACGCACCGTGGGACCTGTTGACGATCGCGGCCTTCGTGCTGGCCTTCGCCCTGGGGCTGGTCACCCTGCGCCTCGCAGCGGCGTGGCCGTCCATGAGCAGCCGGTACGACGCGCCGTCGGCGCGCGAAGCCCGCCCCGTCTCGGATGACACCGACATGTGGAAGGCGCTCGACCAAGGAGACGATCCGACCTCTTAGGTCAGGTCGGAAGGCGCCGCATCGCGGCGCCGGTACGAGACGACGTCAGTGAACACTTCACGACGCATTCACCTCGTGCGTAACACCACGTCACACGGATCGTTCACGTTGGTAGTTGAGACAGTCTGGTCGATTGATGGAAAGGGGGCTGCTCATGAGGATCCTGGTTCACGACTTCAGCGGGCACCCCTTCCAGGTGCAGCTCAGCCGCGAGCTCTCCCGTCGAGGTCAGGACGTCGTCTACTCCTCCTGCGGCGCGTACGTCTCGGGCAAGGGGCGGCTCACGGCCGGACCGGGTGAGTCCCTCACCTTCGAGACCATCGGCGACGACATCGTGTTCGACAAGTCGAACTTCGTGCGCCGTCTCTTCCAGGAGATCCGCCTCGGCTTCGAGCTCGTCCGCCACGTCCGGGCCGTCCGCCCCGACGTCGCCCTGATGTCCAACGTCCAGGTGCCCACCTTGGTGGTGTTCGCCCTCGCGATGGTCTTCACGCGCACGCCGTGGGTCCTCTGGCACCAGGATGTCTACGCGGTCGCCATCAAGTCCTTCGCCGGCGCCAAGCTGTCCAAGGCGTTCGGCATCGTCGCCGCCGGCTTCGAGATCGCGGAGCGTTGGTGCTCGAAGCGTTCGGCCGCAGTCGTCGTGATCGCCGATTCGTTCGTCCCCGTCCACCAGGCCTGGGGAACGGCAGACAAGGTCACGGTCATCCCCAACTGGGCGCCGCTCGACGAGATCTTTCCCCGCGACCGCAAGAACGACTGGGCCGTCGAGCAGGAGCTCGACGACACCCTCACCCTGCTCTACTCCGGCACCCTCGGCCTCAAGCACGACCCGGTCCTGATGGTCGCCCTCGCCGACGAGGTACGCCGTCTGGGCCGCGACGTCCGCCTGGTCGTCGTCAACGAGGGGCCTGCCGTGCAGGTGCTGCGCGACGAGGCCGACCGGCTGGCCGTGCCGATCACGCTGCTTCCGTTCCAGCCATACGAGCGGCTCTCCGAGGTGCTCGCCACCGGTGACGTGCTCGTGGTGCTGCTCGACCAGCAGGCCGGCGCCTTCTCGGTCCCGTCCAAGACGCTGTCGTACCTGTGCGCCGGGCGCCCGATCCTCGGCCTCATGCCGGCAGAGAACGCCGCCGCCGACCTCGTCAGCCGCACCGGCGGTGCCGTCTTCGCGCCGGCCGCCTCAGACATCCCCGCCGCCGCCGCATGGGTCGCCGACCTGCTGGGCGACGCCAGCCGTCGCGCCGACGTCGGTGAGGCGGCCCGCGAGCTCGCAGAGAGCGAGTTCGCGCTCGCAACCTGCGCTGACCGCTTCGAGGCCATCCTCGGCTCCTGCGTGAGGGAATCCTGATGACCGCCCGCGGAGCGACGACGATCGTCATCGGTCCGCGCACGCGCGCCGGCCGCGCCATCGCCGAGCTCGCCGCCACGCGCGGCGACGACGTGGTCCTGGTGGCCCGTCACGGGGCCGACGCCGCAGCACTCGCCGGTCACGACGCCACGGTGCTGCGCGTCGACCACGACGTCGATCTGCTCGGCGCCGGCAACGGTCCTGTGCGCATCGCCGTGTGCGCTCTCGGGCCGGTCCACCCCGACGCTGTGCAGACGGATGTCGATGCGGAGGCTTTCCTGCGTGACCTCGGCTTCATCGAACGCGTCCTCGGCGCGACGTCAGGCCGTCCGGTGAGCGTCGTGCTGATCTCGTCGATCATCGCGCTCGCCCCCGGAGCCGACCGCCGCTACTACGGCGGCTGGAAGTGCCTCGTCGAGCAGCAGCTCGGCCAGACGGTCCGTGGGCTCGCGCCGGAGGCGACGTTCTCCGTGGTCTACCCCGGCCGCATCGTCGAGGGCGCCGCCGGGGGCCGCCTCCCGCAGCTGCACACGACCTACCCACGTCTGGCGCAGACCCTCGACATGCTCGCCGACGGCCCGTCCCGCGCCCGCGTCAGCGGCATCGACGCGCGGCTGTGGATGGTCGTCAACAGCCTCAAGATCCTGATGCATTCCGTCCTGCCCCTGGGAGCCCCCATGACCGGTCGTCCGATCGAACAAGCCATCCCCGCGAACGAGAGGCACAGCCGTCCATGAAGAGCAAGCGCGCACTCGATCTCGTCATCACCCTCGCGGCAGCAGTCGTCTGGGTGCCGGTCCTGCTGTTGGCAGCCCTCGCCATCCTCGTGTTCACGGGCCGTCCGATCCTCTACCGCTCGATGCGTCGCGTGTCGACTGACGACGTCCTGCGCATCGTCAAGTTCCGCACCATGGTCAAGAACGCCGAGTCCCTGGTCAACCGCACGACGGTCCCGATCGAGAACGAGGTCCGGTTCCTCAACATCTCGCCCGACTCGCCGCTCTACACCCGGGTCGGCCGTCTGCTCGAGCGCTGCGGCCTCACCGAGATCCCGCAGCTGATGCACGTGCTGCGCGGTGAGATGAGCATCGTCGGCAACCGGCCTCTGCCGGAGAACGTCGTCGGGGCGCTGCGCGAGGAGTACGCGACCTCCGACGACAGGTTCCTGACCAAGTCGGGACTCACCGGTCCGGCGCAGCTCGTCGGCCGCTCACAGCTCACCGACCTCGAGCGTCTGACGCTCGAAGGTGCCTACTGCCGCGCCTGCGTCCGCAGCTACTCGATCTGGCTCGACATCTCGATCCTGTTCGCGACGGTCCTGATCGTGATCGGCTTTCACAAGGGCTACACGTACCAGGGAGTGCTCGACCTGATCGATCGGCGGACGCAGAAGCGGTCGCACTCGCTCGCACTGGTGAAGATCACCACAGAGCCGGAAGAGTCGATCGTCACCGAGGCGATGTAGCAGCTGCACTCCGGGTGAGTGCCGCCGGCGACCTTCCACCCAGTACGCTGGGGCCAGTTCCACCACCTCGAGGAGACATCGACTGATGCACGGATCATCGCCCGCCGCCTGGACCGGAGTAGTGATGTGCCTCGTCGGCATCACGATCGGCGGCATCGCCCTGGTCCCGGACCCGAATTGGATCCTCTTCACGATCGGCACCGTCATCGCGCTGGCCGCCGGCATCGTCGGACGCGTCATGTCCGCCGCCGGCCTCGGTGCCGAGCGCGCAGAGGACGCCGGCCACTGACGCTGCGGACCGGAGGGTCTTCGTGAACGATCGGCCCCAGTACCCGACGTACCCGGGCGATGACGACCCGAAGCCGTCGGCACCGCCCGCGGGTCCGCCGGTCTACGGGCAGGAACCAGCACGTCCAGCGCCGCCTGCTGCTCCCGGCTACGGGCAGGTGCCTCCGCCTGGCTACGGGCACGCTCCGCGTCCGGCGGGGTCGTCCACCAAGGCGATCTGGGGACTCGTCCTGGGCATCATCTCGATGGTGTTCTGCTACCTCGGGGTGCTGATCGGCCCGGCGGCCATCATCGTGTCGGTCCTGGCTCGCCGGGACATCGACGCCCGGCCGCCGGGAGCCCTGTCCGGGCGCGGCATGGCCACGGCGGGCCTGGTGACCGGCATCATCGGCACCGTCTTCTGGGGCGCCGTGTCGCTGCTGATCGGGATCGGACTGACGGCTCCGTGACCGTGCCGGCGCTCCGCCGCTCCCCGCTGAGAGCCGCTCACCTGCGGGGCCCGCTGCTGGTCGGCGGCATCGGTCTGGCCGTCGCCTCGGTCCTGCACCTGCGAGATCCGCACGCTGACGGCTCCTACGGGTTCTGTCCCTTCCTGACGCTGACCGGGCTGCCGTGTCCCGGCTGCGGCGGTCTGCGCGCCATGAACGACCTGACCCGCGGCGACCTCGTGGCCGCCATCAGCAGCAACGCCCTCGCGGTGGGCCTGGTCGTCGCCCTGGTGGGGCTGTGGGCGGTGTGGTTCACCCGACGACTCCGTGGCCAGCCGCATGCACAGCTGCTCACGGTCGGCACACCGACGGTGCTGGCCGGCGTCGCCGTGATCACGGTCTTCGGCGTCCTGCGCAACACCCCGTGGGGCGCGTGGCTGGCGCCCTGATGCCCGGACTCACCCGCCGGCGAGCAGCGGGACGAGCGAGGACAGCACGACGGTGACGGCGGCACCGCAGCCGATCATCAGGCCGACGAAGGCCAACGAGTCACCGGTCTGCTCGCCCTTGGACGCTGCGATCTCGCGGCGGGCATGGATGCCGCTCGTGATCGAGGGGAGGGCGACCAGCAGCCCGAGGAACGGCGTGACGTAGACGCAGGCGAACGCGGCGATGCCACAGGCCACGCTGTAGATCGCCTTGCGGTTCGTGACCGCTCCCTCGACGGGTGCGGCGTCGGACTCCTCGGGGTCGATCACGACTCGACAGACATGCCGTCGAGCGCGCCGCTGACGATCAGGACGATGATGCCGATCATCACGAGCACGGCGATCACGCCGGTGACGATGCCGGTGACCGCCATCGCCTTGCCGGTCTGCGTCCCGTTCGACCGGTCGATCTCGCGGGCCCCCATGATCCCCAGCGGGATCGATGCCAGGCCGAACAGACCGCCGAAGGTGATGCAGAGTAAGACCACGCCCACGATCCCGAAGATCATGGAGAGCAGCGCCTTCGTGTTGCGACGGGGCGGGCCGCTGTAGCCGCCGGGTGGTGGATAGCCCCCGGGCGGCGGGTAACCGCCGGCGGAAGACGCAGGACCGCCCACCGGCGGCTGCGACGGGGGAGTTCCGTCCGGATACGCGGGGGGCTCGTTCGTCGACATGCAGTGATCATAGTGAGCCGGGCGCGACCAAGGGGATCCCCGACAAGCGGCGACCGGTAGCGGGGCTACTCTTGAATCACAGGCCATCGACCGCTGTGAGGAGGATCCATGTCAGTACTGGACGACATCCTGGCCGGCGTCGCCGAGGACCTCGAGGCGCGGATGGCCTCGACGTCACTCGATGACCTCAAGGCGCAGGCTGCCCGCCAGCACCCGGCGCTCGATCCGATGCCTGCCTTCCGAGCCGACGGCGTGTCGGTCATCGCCGAGGTCAAGCGCTCGAGCCCCAGCGAGGGCAAGCTCGCCACGATCAAGGACCCAGCAGCCCTGGCCTCCGACTACGCCGCCGGAGGCGCGGCCGCCATCAGCGTCCTGACCGAGGAACGACGCTTCGGCGGCACCCTCGCCGACCTGCGCTCGGTGCGTGGCACCGTCGACGTCCCGGTGCTCCGCAAGGACTTCATCACCACCTCCTACCAGCTGTGGGAGGCGCGGGCCGCCGGCGCCGACATGGCGCTGCTCATCGTGGCGGCTCTCGAGCAGATCGCGCTCGAGAGCCTCATCGAGCGGGCCCGTTCGATCGGCCTGACCCCGCTGGTCGAGGTCAACGACGAGGCCGAGGTGAAGCGCGCGGTCGATGCCGGCGCAGACCTGATCGGTGTCAACGCTCGCAACCTCAAGACCCTCGAGGTCGACCGCAGCACGTTCGAGCGGTTGTCGCCCCACATCCCGGACAGCGCGGTCAAGGTCGCTGCCTCGGGCGTGCGTGGTCCCCGAGATGTCATCGACTACGCCAAGTGCGGCGCCAACGTCGTCCTGGTGGGCGAGACACTCGTACGCGGCGACGATCCGCGCGCGAGCGTTGCCGACCTGGTGGCGGCAGGCGCCCACCCGGCCCTGCAGCACCGGTGGTGATGGCGTCACCGCTGTGTCGGTGACGCGCCCCGCCGCCATGCCTACCCGTCTGCGCAGCAGACCTCACGACCGAGGAACCCATGACGTACGCACAGCCTGACACCACCGGCCACTTCGGACGCTTCGGCGGACGCTTCATGCCCGAGGCGCTCGTCGCGCCGCTCGACGAGCTCGACCACGCCTGGACCGATGCCAAGGCGGACCCAGCCTTCATGGCCGAGCTCAACCGGATGCTGCGCGAGTACGCCAACATCCCCAGCCCGCTCTACGAGGCTCACCGCTTCTCGGAGGCGGCCGGTGCCCGCATCCTGCTCAAGCGCGAGGACCTCAACCACACCGGCGCCCACAAGATCCGCAACGTCATCGGCCAGGCGCTGCTGGCCAAGCGCATCGGCAAACCGCGGGCGATAGCGGAGACCGGCGCGGGCCAGCACGGCGTCGCATCGGCGACGGCGTGCGCGTACCTCGACCTGGAGTGCACCGTCTACATGGGCGAGGTTGACACCGAGCGGCAGGCGCTGAACGTGGCGCGCATGAAGATGCTGGGCGCCGAGGTGGTGTCGGTCACGAGCGGCAGCCGCACCCTGAAGGACGCCATCAACGAGGCCCTGCGCGACTGGGTCGCCAGCGTCGAGACGACGTCCTACCTCTTCGGCACGGCGGCAGGGCCGCATCCGTTCCCGAGCATGGTCCGCGACCTCACCCGCGGCATCGGCGACGAGGCGCGTGCCCAGGTCCTCGCGCTCGACGGACGACTGCCCGACGCGGCGGTCGCCTGCGTGGGCGGCGGATCCAACGCCATCGGTCTGTTCACGGCCTTCCTCGACGACACCGACGTGCGACTGGTCGGCATCGAGGCCGGCGGTGACGGCGTCGAGACCGGACGTCACGCGGCGACCATCACAGGCGGTGAGGTGGGCGTGCTGCACGGTGCCCGGTCCTTCCTGTTGCAGGACGAGGACGGGCAGACCGTCGACTCGCACTCGATCTCCGCCGGCCTCGACTACCCGGGCGTCGGTCCGGAGCACTCGTTCCTCGCCGACATCGGTCGCGCCTCGTACGTACCGGCGACCGACGCGGCGGCCATGTCGGCGTTCGACCTGCTGTGCAAGACCGAGGGCATCATCCCCGCCATCGAGTCGGCGCACGCCCTGGCCGGTGCACTCGACCTGGCCAAGGAGCTCGGTCCGGACGCCACGATCCTGATCAACCTGTCCGGCCGCGGCGACAAGGACGTCCACACGGCGGCGGAGTACTTCGGCCTGATCGACCAGCCCGTCGTCCTGGAGCAGGGAGTCGAGGAGTGACCTCGACGATCGACGCGCTCTTCGAGAGGACCCGCAGCGAGAACAGGGCCGCGCTGGTCGGCTACCTGCCGGCCGGCTTCCCGACCCTCCCGTACTCGATCCGTGCCATCGAGGCCATGGTTGAGGGAGGGGTCGACCTCATCGAGCTCGGCCTGCCCTACAGCGACCCGGTCATGGACGGTCCCACGATCCAGGCCGCTGCCGAGCAGGCGCTCGCCGCCGGCTTCCGGACGCCGCAGGTGTTCGAGGTCGTCGCGGCCAGCGTCGCCGCGGGTGCTCCCACCGTCGTCATGACCTACTGGAACCTGGTCGACCGGTACGGGGTCGACCGCTTCGCCAGCGATCTCGCTGCCGCGGGTGGGTCCGGACTCGTCACACCCGACCTCATCCCGGACGAGGCTGCGGAGTGGGTCGCTGCATCCGAGCAGCACGGGCTCGACCGCACCTTCCTGGTCGCCCCGTCGTCGACCGACGACCGCCTGGCCATGACGGCCGACGCCTCGAGCGGCTTCATCTACGCCACCGCCGTGATGGGAGTGACCGGTGCCCGCGAGCAGACCAGCTCGCTGGGCGAGGAGCTCGTCGCGCGGGTCCGCAGCATCACCGACAAGCCCGTCGGCGTGGGCCTCGGGGTGTCCAACGGCGCCCAGGCGCGGGAGATCGCCGGCTACGCCGACGCCGTCATCGTGGGGTCCGCCCTCGTACGCTGTCTGCTGGACGCACCCGACGAGACCGCCGGACTCGATGCGATCCGCACGTTGGCGCAGGAACTGCGCGCCGGCGTCGAGAGGAACTGACGACTGATGCTGGCCTACATCCCTAGCCCCTCGGAAGGGGTCTGGCACCTCGGACCGCTTCCGCTACGCGCCTATGCGCTCGGCATCATCATCGGCGCGCTCGTGGCCATCTGGATCGGTGAGCGCCGCTTCCAGGCCCGCGGCGGCAAGGCCGGCGCCGTCGGCGACATCGCAATCTGGGCGATCCCCTTCGGCATCGTGGGCGCGCGGATCTATCACGTCGCCACCGATCCCGAGCTCTACTTCGGGGCAGGACGCACCGCCACCGATGTCTTCCTGATCTGGAAGGGCGGCCTGGGCATCTGGGGTGCCGTTCTAGGCGGCGCCGTGGGTGCGTACATCGCCTGCCGTCGTTACGGGGTGTCGTTCTCGATGGTGGCCGACGCCCTCGCACCCGGGCTCCTCGTCGCGCAGGCCATCGGCCGCCTCGGCAACTACTTCAACCAGGAGCTCTTCGGCAGGCCGACGACGCTGCCGTGGGGCCTCGAGATCTCGCCGGAGAACCGCCCGGCCGGATACCTCGACTTCGCGACGTTCCACCCCACCTTCCTGTACGAGCTGCTCTGGAACCTGGCGGCAGCGGCGTTGATCATCGCGATCGACCGTCGGGTCAGGTTCACCCACGGGCGGGCATTCGCGCTCTACGCCATGCTCTACACCTCGGGACGGGTGTGGATCGAGGCGCTGCGCATTGACACGGCCAACACCATCGGGCCGTTCCGGCTCAACGTGTGGACGTCGATCATCGTGTTCCTGCTCGCGCTGATCTACTTCGTCGCGACCCGCAAGCGGGCCCTCACCGCGGCGCAGCAGACGCCCGTGGTGGATGATGAGCCGGTCGGCGACGACACGGCCCTCACCGATGGCGAGGCCGACGCGGTCGTGGACGGACCGATCGACGACGAGACGTCGCGCCGGTCCTGACCACGGGCATCAGCAGCCCACTGACGGACGACGAGGCCGTCACCTCCCCGCAAGGAGGTGACGGCCTCGTCGTGTGCCGGGACGATCAGACCGTCGGCGGGGCCATCGGGTTGAAGACGCCGGCGGAGCCACCCTTGGGGTTGGGGCCGTACTGGTTGTCGGGGTGGCTGTCGGAGGCCCACCAGACGATCAGCAGGATGATGCCGACGAACGGGACGAGGGCGATCAGCTGCCACCATCCGCTCCGACCGGTGTCGTGCAGACGGCGTGCACCGACGGCGAGGCCGGGCACGATGACGGCGAGCAGCAGGACGAACTGAAGGATCTGTGCGCCGATGATCGCGTCGAGGATCGCTGCGACGATGGAGGCCAGGAGCGTGGCCAGCTCCCAGAACCAGAACTCGGATCTGCGGGCGCGGCCGGTGAAGCCGGCGTACTGGGACAGGACGCTCTGGACTGCTTCTTGCAGGTTCATGGATGTCTCCCCACATGGTGATACTGAACAGGTTGTCCCACAACCTGTTGCCTTTCGAACGGTGCCAGTGCAGGCTCGCCTACGGTGAAAAGGCGGCTGTTGGTGGCTAGCGTCAGGGGTATGACAGATCTCGACCCATCGCAGGACCACCCCGAGAGCCTCCCCGATCCGGAAGCGATCTCCCACGAGCATCCCGACGTCACCGGCGGCTGGCTGCGACCGGCGGTCTTCGGGGCGATGGACGGCCTCGTGTCGAACTTCGCGCTGATGATGGGGGTCGTCGGCGGCAGCCAGGCGTCCGACACCAAGCCGGTGGTCCTGGCAGGTCTGGCCGGACTCGCCGCGGGCGCCTTCTCGATGGCGGCGGGGGAGTACACGTCGGTGGCGAGCCAGAGCGAGTTCGCCCTCAAGCAGGTCGACGTCGAGCGCCTCGAGATCCTCAACAACGAGGCGGCCGAGGAGGCCGAGCTGGCCGCGATGTACGTCGACAAGGGCGTCGACGAGGACACGGCGCGGGAGATGGCCCGCGAGATCCACGTCGACCCGGAGAACGCGGTCCGTGTGCACGCCCGCGAGGAGTTCGGGGTCGACCCCGACGACCTGGCATCCCCGATGCTCGCGGCCGTGTCGTCGTTCTTCTCGTTCGCCGTGGGTGCGGTCATCCCGCTGCTGTCGTACCTGGTCGGCATCGAGACCGCGTGGCCCGCGATCGTCCTGTCGCTGATCGGGCTGTTCGCATGCGGGGCGGTCGTCACGCGGGTCACCGCTCGCTCGTGGTGGTTCGGAGGGCTGCGCCAGCTGGTGCTCGGCGGGGCAGCCGCGGGCCTGACCTACCTGGTCGGCGAGGCCGTCGGCGCGTCGCTGGGCTGACCGAACCAGGTCGGCGCGGCAGCCCGGAACGCCGCTCGTGAGAGATCGCCCGCACCGGCCGGCACCGACGCGGCCACCGGCAGCCCCGTCAGTCGTGGGAGGTCTTCTCGGTTGGCCACCGACGCGGCATCGGGCCGGGCCGCCGCCGAGCCGATGACCAGGGTCGTCGCCAGGCCGGCCTCCGCGAGTGACGCCAGGGTCAGCTGCGTGTGGTTGAGCGTCCCGAGACCCTCGCGGGTCACCAGCACGACGTCGGCGTCGAGCAGCCGGGCCAGGTCGCGGACGGTCCCGCCCTCGAGATCGAGCCGGACCAGCACGCCGCCGGCGCCCTCGACGACCACGACGTCGGCATCCACACGTCGGATCCGTGACGCGTGCTCGGCGACGGTCGGCAGCCCGTGACCCTCGATCCGTGCGGCCGACTCGGGTGCCAGGGCGGGCCGGAGCCGGACATGTTCGTGCACGTCGGCCAGCCCCGTCAGCCGACGCACCGTCGCGACGTCCCCGGGTGCGGCGCCGTCGACACCGGTCTGCGCCGGCTTCACGACCGCGACCCGATGACCCTGGCCCTGCAGGACGACGACGAGCGCGGCCGTGACGACGGTCTTGCCGACATCGGTGTCGGTGCCCGTCACGACGATGTAGCGCGTCACGAGACCACCTTCGCCAGCACCGTCGCCGCGAGGTCGAGCTGCTCGTCATCGAGGGCGGCCGAGGCGGTCAGCCGCAACCGACTGATCCCGTCGGGAACCGACGGCGGCCGGAAGGCGCCGACCCGGATGCCGAGCCTCGCGCACTCGGCCTGCGCCTCGAGGGTCTCCCGCGGCCCGGGCATCGGCACCGACATGACGGCCCCGGCCGGGACGTCGATGCCCACTGCGGCGCTCACGGTGGCAGCGACGTGGGCCACCTGGTCCATCAGCGTGGGTTCGCCGGCCATGACGTGCAGGGCCGCCAGCGCCCCGGCCGTCGCTGCCGGGGCGAGGCCGGTGTCGAAGATGAACGGCCGGGCGCGATTGACCAGGTGCTCGACCACCGCCGGGCTGCCCAGCACGGCACCGCCCTGGCTGCCCAGGGCCTTGGACAGCGTCATGGTGACCACGACGTGGGCCAGACCGGCCAGTCCCTCGGCATGCACGAGCCCGTGTCCGCCGCCGGCGACACCGATGCCGTGCGCCTCGTCGACGAGGAGGGTCGCGTCGTGCTGTTCGCACACGGCAGCGAGGCGCCGTAGCGGCGCCGCGTCGCCGAGCACGGAGTAGATCGACTCCACGAGGACCATCGCGCGCGGGAGGGTGCGGGTGGCCAGCGCCGTCTCGACGGCGTCGACGTCGCCGTGCCCCACCACGACCGTCGTCGCGCGCGACAACCGGCACGCGTCGACCAGCGAGGCGTGCACGTGGGCGTCCGACACGATCAGGGTGTCGGCGTCCGTCAGCGCGCTGACGGCTCCGAGGTTCGCCTGATACCCCGTCGAGAAGACCAGGGCTGCCGGCTGGCCGGTGAAAGCGGCCAGCTCGGTCTCGAGGTCGGCGTGCAGCTGCAGCGTCCCGGTGACCAGGCGTGAGGCGCCTGCCCCGGCTCCCCACCGCATGGCGGCAGCAGCGGCGGCGGCGGTCACGCGCGGATCGTGCAGCAGACCGAGGTAGTCGTTGCCGGCCAGGTCCACGAGCGGCGCGACGGGCGGCCGCGGCACGAGGCGCCGGGCGAGGCCGGCCGCCATCCGGTCGGCTGCCTGGCCCGCCAGCCAGTCGTCGAGCCTCATGCCGCAGCTGCCGCGACGAGCGCACTCGAGATCACGGCGATGTCGTCCGGCGTGCACACGTAGGGCGGCATCGTGTAGATCAGGTCGCGGAACGGTCGCACCCAGACGCCGTGGTCCAGCGCCACGGCCGTCGCCGCTGCGACGTCGACGGGCCGGTCGAGCTGGATCACGCCGATGGCTCCGAGGGTGCGCACGTCGACGACATGGTCGAGGGTGGCCGCCGGCGCCAGCCCCGTCGCGAGCGCGACCCCGATGGTGTTGACGGTTGTTGACCAGTCCGAGGTCGTCAGCAGGTCGAGGCTCGCGCACGCGACGGCGCAGGCGAGCGGGTTGGCCATGAACGTGGGGCCGTGCATCAGCACCCCCGACTCCGAGGCGGCGATGCCGGCGGCGACCGCGGGCGCACAGACCACCGCGGCCAACGTGAGGTATCCGCCCGTGAGGGCTTTGCCGAGGCACAGGATGTCGGGGACGATCCCGGCGTGGTCGACGGCGAACATCCGCCCGGTGCGACCGAGGCCTGTGGCGATCTCGTCGGCGACGAGCAGGATTCCGGCGTCGTCGGCCCGTCGACGCAGCCAGTTGAGGACGGCCGGCGGGTAGACGTGCATGCCGCCGGCTCCCTGCAGGACCGGCTCGACGATGATCGCGGCGATCTCGTCGACCGCCTCGTCCAGGACCGAATCAGCCTCCCGGATCCAGCCGGCGAGGTCGGCGTTGAAGCCCGCCGGCGGCCGGGGGAGGAAGACCTGGGTGGGCAGCGCATCTCGGAACATCGTGTGCATCCCGCTGACGGGGTCGCACACGCTCATCGCGCCGAAGGTGTCGCCGTGGTAGCCGCCTCTCAGCGTCGCGATGCGCGTGCGGCGAGGGTGGCCCCGTCCACGCTGGTGTTGCAGGGCCATCTTGATCGCGACCTCGACCGCGACCGACCCGGAGTCGGCGAAGAACACGTGCTCGAGGCCGGGCGGCGTCAGTTCCACGAGCCGTCGGGCCAGCTCGACGGCCGGCTCGTGGGTCAGGCCGCCGAACATGACGTGCGACATGGTGTCGATCTGGGCGTGCGCCGCCGCGTCGAGCACGGGATGCCGGTAGCCGTGGATCGTCGACCACCACGACGACATCGCATCGAGCGGGGTCGTGCCGTCCGCGAGCTCGAGGCGGGCACCACGGGCCGATCGGACCAGCAGCGGCCGGGTCGGCGACGGCATGGGGGCGTACGGATGCCACACGTGGTCGCGGTCGTCGACGAGCAGCGGATGCATGGGGCCACGCTATCCTGAACACTGTTCGGGTCTGTCACCGACCTGAACAGTGTTCAGGTTAGGGTGTCGGCATGACTGACGTCCTGCAGATTGCCCGTGACCAGGTGCTCGTCCGAGGCGAAGGCCTCGCCGAACGACACCTGGTCGAGATCCTCCACCTCCCCGACGAACGCATTCCCGAGCTCCTGGCGCTCGCGCACGAGGTCCGGATGACGTGGTGCGGCCCCGAGGTCGAGGTCGAGGGGATCGTCTCGCTGAAGACCGGCGGATGCCCGGAGGACTGTCATTTCTGCAGCCAGTCGGGGCAGTTCCAGTCGCCGGTCCGCGCGGTGTGGCTGAACATCCCCGAGCTGGTCGAGGCGGCGAAGGAGACTGCGAAGACAGGAGCCACCGAGTTCTGCATCGTGGCAGCCGTTCGTGGCCCCGACCAGCGCCTGATGGACCAGGTCCGTGAAGGCATCCGGGCGATCCAGGCCGAGGTCGACATCAACATCGCCTGCTCGCTGGGGATGCTGACCCAGGTTCAGGTCGACGAGTTCGTCGAGATGGGAGTCCACCGCTACAACCACAACCTCGAGGCCGCAAAGTCGTACTTCCCCCAGGTCGTGTCGACGCACTCCTACGAGGAGCGGTGGGACACGTGCCTCATGGTGCGCGAGGCCGGCATGGAGCTGTGCTGTGGTGGGCTCGTCGGCATGGGCGAGAGCATCGAGCAGCGTGCCGAGCTCGCCGTCCAGCTGGCGGAGCTGCGGCCCCACGAAGTGCCGCTGAACTTCCTCAACCCCCGCCCCGGGACGCCGTTCGGCGACCAGGAGCTCATGAGCTCCCACGACGCCCTGCGCACGATCGCTGCCTTCCGACTGGCCATGCCGCACACGATCCTGCGGTACGCCGGCGGTCGTGAGCTGACGCTCGGCGACCTCGGCACCCGCGAGGGTCTGCTCGGCGGTGTCAACGCGGTGATCGTCGGCAACTATCTGACGACACTGGGCCGCAGCGCGACAGAAGACATCGACCTGCTGGCCGAGCTCGGGATGCCCATCAAGGAGCTGCAGAAGACGCTGTGACGACGTACTGCGGGCACTGCGGTGGAGTCGACGCTCCGAACGATCACGACCGATGTGCCGAGCTGCTGAGGATGGAGCCGCCTCGGTACTGCCCGGACTGCCGGCGCAGGATGATCGTGCAGGTCGTGCCGGCGGGGTGGACGGCCCGCTGCGTCGAGCACGGCCTATCCGCGTCGGCACCTCGCTGACCGGGCCAAGCATCGGTACGCTGTGGGTCGATCGATCAGGAGACTCCCATGCCCAAGATCATTCTCGTCGGTGTCGATGGCAGCGACACCTCGCGCAAGGCCGCCCAGGTGGCGGCCGAGCTGGCCGCATCGTCCGGCGCGACGTTGCACATCATGACCGCCATCGACGACAAGGCCCGCATCAACCTCGGTGAGGAGCGGTACGTCGGCGATGTCCGACTGGCCACCACTCCCGGTGACGAGGCGGAGGCCATCGCCCGCGACGTGGCCACGGAGCTGAAGGGCATCGTCGCCAACATCCAGACGAGCCCTGCGCGCGGCAAGCCGGGCGACGCGCTCGTCACCGTCGCCAAGGACATCAGCGCCGATCTGATCGTGGTCGGCAACCGCCGGGTCCAGGGCATCGGCCGGTTCCTGGGCAGCGTCGCCACCGACGTCGCACACCACGCGCCGTGCGACGTCTACATCGTCAAGACCGTCTGAGGCCTGCCGCACCCGGCACTGCGTCCCGGGCCATGTAATCTGGTGATGCTGTCCGAGGCCAATGTCGTCCCCGGTTCGAAATTTCGTGACCATCGATGACGTGAGAGAGGGCCCCAGCATGCGTAGCGCCCAGACGCAAGAAGTGGTTGCACAGTCGTTCAAGCCGCAGTCGACGCTGCCTCCCGCCCAGGGTCTGTACGACCCGGCCAACGAGCACGACGCGTGCGGCGTGGCCTTCGTGGCGACGCTGACCGGCGTGGCCAGCAACGACATCGTGGCCAAGGGGCTCACCGCCCTGCGCAACCTCGATCACCGCGGTGCGGTCGGCGGAGAGCCGGACACCGGGGACGGCGCCGGCATCCTCATCCAGACGCCCGACGCGTTCCTTCGCGCCGTCGCCGGCTTCGAGCTGCCCGAGCTGGGGTCCTACGCGTGCGGCATGGCCTTCCTGCCCGTTGATGACACGCTCGCGGCCGAGGCCCGTGCGGCGATCGAGGCCATGGCGAGCGAGGAGGGCCTGACGGTCCTCGGCTGGCGCGACGTGCCGGTCAACCCGGAGATCCTGGGCTCGATGTCCCGCGGCGCGATGCCCTCGTTCGCGCTGATGTACGTGACCTCCGCCCGCGAGCCGGCGGCTGGCATCGAGCTCGACCGCATCGCCTTCGCGCTGCGCAAGCGCGCCGAGCGAGAGCTCGAGGTCTACTTCCCGTCGCTGTCGAGCCGCACCCTGGTCTACAAGGGCATGCTCACGACCGATCAGCTCGAGGGGTTCTTCCCCGACCTGGCCGACGAGCGCATGGAGTCGGCACTCGCGATCGTCCACAGCCGCTTCTCGACCAACACCTTCCCGAGCTGGCCGCTGGCGCACCCGTTCCGCTTCGTGGCCCACAACGGCGAGATCAACACCGCCCGTGGCAACCGCAACTGGATGCGGGCCCGCGAGGCGCTCCTGGAGAGCGACGTGATCCCGGGCGACCTGCAGCGGCTCTTCCCGATCTGTGACCCCCACGGCAGCGACACTGCCTCGTTCGACGAGGTCCTCGAGCTGCTGCACCTGGGCGGCCGCACCCTGCCGCACGCGGTCATGATGATGATCCCCGAGGCGTGGGAGAACAACGCCGACATGGATCCCGCCCGCCGCGCGTTCTACGAGTTCCACTCCTCGGTCATGGAGCCGTGGGACGGTCCCGCCGCGGTCTGTTTCACCGACGGCACCCAGATCGGTGCCGTCCTCGACCGTAACGGGCTGCGTCCCGGCCGCTACTGGGTGACCGACGACGGACTCGTCGTGCTGGCGTCCGAGGCAGGCGTGCTCGACCTCGACCCGCAGACGATCATCCGCAAGGGACGTGTCGAGCCGGGCAAGATGTTCCTGCTCGACCTCGACGAGCACCGCATCGTCGAGGATCACGAGATCAAGAACGCGCTCGCCTCGGAGCACCCGTACGACGAGTGGCTCTACTCCGGGCTCGTGCGCTTCGAGGACCTGCCCGACCTCGAGCACATCGTGCACACCCATTCCTCGGTGACCCGCCGTCAGCAGGTCTTCGGCTACACCGAGGAGGAGCTGCGCATCCTGATCGCCCCGCTGGCGCGTGCCGGCGCCGAGGCGATCGGCTCGATGGGCACCGACACGCCCATCGCGGCGATCTCCGACCGCCCGCGTCAGCTGTTCGACTACTTCTCGCAGCTGTTCGCGCAGGTCACCAACCCGCCGCTGGACGCGATCCGCGAGGAGGTCGTCACGTCGCTGGCCGGGACGATCGGACCCGAGCGCAACCTGCTGGCTCCCAGCCCGGCGTCCTGCCGCATGCTGCAGCTGCCGTTCCCGGTGCTCGACAACGACGAGCTCGCCAAGATTCGGCACATGAACAAGGACGGCGACATGCCGGGCTTCTCGGTGCACGTCGTGCGGGGCCTCTACGAGGTCGACGGCGGGGGAGCGGCCCTGCAGGCCAAGCTCGACGAGATCTGTGTCGAGGTGTCCCGTGCCATCGCCGACGGAGCGCGCATCATCGTCCTGTCGGACCGTCACTCCAACGCCGACCTGGCGCCGATCCCGTCGCTGCTGCTGACGGGTGCCGTCCACCACCACATGGTGCGGGAGAAGCTTCGCACCCAGGCGGGCCTGATCATCGAGGCCGGTGACGTCCGCGAGGTTCACCACGTCGCGCTGCTGATCGGCTACGGCGCGACGGCGGTCAACCCGTACCTCGTGCTCGAGTCGGCCGAGGACCTCGCCCGCGAGAAGGTCTTCGTCGAGGGCGTCGCCCCGTCGCAGGCGCTGCGCAACGTCCGCTACGGGCTGGGCAAGGGCGTCCTGAAGGTCATGAGCAAGATCGGTGTCTCGACCGTCGCGTCCTACACCGGCGCGCAGATCTTCGAGGCGATCGGCCTGTCCCACGAGGTCATCGACGCCTACTTCACCGGTACGTCCTCCAAGCTCGGCGGCGTCGGGCTCGACGTGCTTGCCCAGGAGGTCCGCTCGCGTCACCTGCGGGCGTACCCGACCAGCGGCATCGCCGGCCCGCGGCGCCAGCTCGAGGTCGGCGGCGAGTACCAGTGGCGTCGTGAGGGCCCCGAGCACCTGTTCGACCCGGAGACCGTCTTCCGGCTCCAGCACTCGACGCGCACCGGCTCGTACGAGATCTTCAAGCAGTACACGTCGCGCATCGACGACCAGTCGGAGCGGCTCATGACGCTGCGCGGACTGTTCGGCCTGAAGGAGGGGCTGCGTCCGGCCATCTCCATCGACGAGGTCGAGCCGGTCTCCGAGATCGTCAAGCGGTTCTCGACCGGTGCGATGTCGTACGGATCGATCAGCCAGGAGGCGCACGAGACCCTGGCCATCGCGATGAACCGCCTCGGCGGCAAGTCGAACACCGGCGAGGGCGGCGAGGACCCGGAGCGTCTGTACGACCCCGAGCGCCGCTCGGCGATCAAGCAGGTCGCGTCAGGCCGCTTCGGCGTCACGTCGGAGTACCTGACCAACGCCGACGACATCCAGATCAAGATGGCGCAGGGTGCCAAGCCCGGCGAGGGCGGGCAGCTGCCCGGCCCGAAGGTCTACCCGTGGGTCGCCAAGACGCGTCACTCGACGCCCGGCGTCGGCCTCATCTCGCCGCCGCCGCACCACGACATCTACTCGATCGAGGACCTCAAGCAGCTCATCCACGACCTCAAGAACGCCAACCCGTCGGCCCGTGTGCACGTCAAGCTCGTGTCCGAGGTCGGCGTGGGCACGGTCGCGGCGGGCGTCTCGAAGGCCAAGGCCGACGTCGTCCTGATCTCGGGACACGACGGTGGCACCGGCGCGTCGCCGCCGGCGTGCTTGAGCGACGTCAGCGGTCCCTGGGAGCTCGGCCTCGCCGAGACCCAGCAGACGCTGCTGATCAACGGGCTGCGTGACCGCATCGTCGTCCAGGCCGACGGCCAGCTGAAGACCGGCCGCGACGTCATCATCGCGGCGCTGCTCGGCGCCGAGGAGTTCGGCTTCGCGACGGCACCGCTGGTCGTCAGCGGCTGCATCATGATGCGGGTCTGCCACCTCGACACGTGCCCGGTCGGTGTCGCGACGCAGAACAAGACGCTGCGCGAGAAGTACTCCGGCAAGGCCGAGTACGTCGTCAACTTCTTCACGTACATCGCCCAGGAGGTGCGGGAGTACCTGGCCGCGCTGGGCTTTCGAACGATCGAGGAGGCTGTCGGCCACGCCGAGGTCATCGACATCGAGAAGGCCGTCGACCACTGGAAGGCCGACGGGCTCGACCTGTCGCCGATCCTGTTCGTGCCGGAGCTGCCTGAGGGGGCGTCGCTGCACAACACGACGACCCAGGACCACAGCCTCGACAAGGCGCTCGACAACGAGCTCATCGCGCTCAGCGCCGACGCGCTCGACAAGGGCGAGCCGGTCCGCGCGCAGGTCGACATCCGCAACGTCAACCGCACGGTCGGCACGATGCTCGGCCACGAGGTGACCAAGCGCTACCGCGGCGAGGGCCTGCCCGAGAACACGATCGACATCACGTTCCTCGGCTCGGCCGGACAGTCGTTCGGTGCGTTCGTGCCGAAGGGCATCACGATGCGGCTCGAGGGCGACGGCAACGACTACGTCGGCAAGGGGCTGTCGGGTGGACGCATCATCGTCCGGCCGCCGCGTGACGCGCGGTTCACCGCCGAGGCGCAGATCGTCGCCGGCAACGTCATCGGCTTCGGCGCCACCGGGGGAGAGATCTTCCTGCGCGGCCGGGTCGGTGAACGGTTCTGCGTCCGCAACTCCGGCGCGAGTGCCGTCGTCGAGGGCGTGGGTGACCACGCGCTCGAGTACATGACGGGCGGACGGGTCGTGATCCTCGGCCAGACCGGACGCAACGTCGCGGCCGGCATGAGTGGCGGGTCCGCGTACGTCCTCGACCTCGAGGAGGCGCTCGTCAACATGGACATGGTCGAGGTGCGGCCCGTGCCGGCAGAGACCGCCGACGAGCTCGAGGCGTTGGTGCGAAAGCACCACGAGGAGACCGGTTCGGCCGTCGCCGAGCAGCTGCTCGCCCACTGGGAGCAGTCGCTGGCGCGGTTCTCCGAGATCATGCCGGTCAACTACCGGCTCGTGCTCGAGGCGCGTGACGCGGCCGAGTCCGAAGGCCTGTCCGAAGAAGACACCACAGCTCGCATGATGGAGGTGGCCGCACGTGGCTGATCCCAGAGGTTTCATCAACACTCCCCGCCAGGTCGCCCCGCGGCGTCCGGTGGAGGAGCGCGTCAACGACTGGAACGAGGTCTACCCCGGTGGACCCGGGCGGGCGTTGCTGCCGATCATCACGGAGCAGGCCGGACGCTGCATGGACTGCGGCATCCCGTTCTGCCACTCGGGATGCCCGCTGGGCAACCTGATCCCCGAGTGGAACGACCTGGTGTGGCGCGAGGACTGGGACGAGGCGCTCGACCGGCTCCACGCGACGAACAACTTCCCGGAGTTCACCGGCCGGCTCTGCCCGGCCCCGTGCGAGACGGCCTGCGTGGTCGGCATCAACCGCGATGCCGTCACGATCAAGAACGTCGAGGTCTCCATCATCGACAAGGCGTGGGACGACCGACAGGTCAAGCCCGAGCCGCCGGAGTGGCTCACGGGCAAGACCGTGGCCGTCGTCGGGTCGGGTCCGGCGGGCCTCGCCGCTGCCCAGCAGCTCACGCGCGCCGGGCACACCGTCGCGGTCTACGAGCGTGACGAGAAGCCCGGCGGCCTGCTCCGCTACGGCATCCCCGAGTTCAAGATGGAGAAGATCCAGGTCGAGCGTCGCATCGACCAGATGGAGCGCGAGGGCACCGTCTTCCGCACCGGCGTCCAGGTCGGCGACACGCTGACCGGCTCGCAGCTGCGCGACCGCTACGACGCGGTCGTGCTGGCGATCGGCTCCACGATCCGCCGTGACCTGCCGGCCCCCGGGCGCGAGCTCGCGGGCATCCACCAGGCGATGGAGTTCCTGCCCCAGGCGAACCGGGTCGCGCTCGGCGAGCCGGCGACCTCCGACGGCTCCGACCAGATCGTGGCCACCGGCAAGGACGTCGTCATCATCGGCGGCGGCGACACCGGCGCCGACTGCCTCGGCACCTCGGTGCGCCAAGGTGCGCGGTCGATCACGCAGCTCGAGATCATGCCCAACCCCGGCACCGATCGTCCCGGCACCCAGCCGTGGCCGACCTACCCCATGATCTATCGGGTGTCGTCGGCGCACGAGGAGGCCGGCGACCGGGTCTACTCGGTCTCGACCAAGGAGTTCGTCGGCGACGACGACGGGCACGTCAGTGCGCTGCGTCTGGTCGAGGTCGAGTTCGTCGACGGCAAGCTCACCGAGATCGAGGGAACCGCGAAGGACCTGCCGGCACAGCTCGTGCTGTTCGCGATGGGATTCACCGGACCGGAGACCGAGGGTCTCGTGGACCAGCTCGGCGTCGACCTCGACGAGCGCGGCAACGTCAAGCGCGACAAGCGGTACATGTCGAGCGTCGACGGTGTCTTCGTCGCCGGCGACGCCGGGCGCGGCCAGTCGCTCATCGTCTGGGCCATCGCCGAGGGCCGTTCGGCAGCCGCGGGGGTCGACGCGTACCTGTCGGGCTCGACGAACCTGCCGGCTCCGATCCCCCCGAACGCCCGCCCGCTGACGGTCTGACCCCGGTTCGCCCCTTGGGCCTGTCGAGAAGGACGTCTTCTCGACAGGCCCAAGGAGCCATTCCTGATTTTGTTGTGTGAAACGACAAAACTGACTCGCCGGTAACCTCCGCCGCTGACTATGGTGGAGAAGTGAGAAGAGCGAAGATCGTCTGCACCCTCGGCCCTGCTGTCGGCAACGCCTACAAGATCCTCAAGCTGGCCGAGGCGGGCATGGACGTCGCCCGCCTCAACATGAGCCACGGCGACCAGTCCGACCACGAGCAGAACTACGCCTGGGTGCGTGAGGCGGCCGAGACGACCGGCAAGGCGATCGCCACCCTCGCTGACCTGCAGGGGCCCAAGATCCGCCTCGGACGGTTCGCCGACGGGCCCGTGCACCTCGAGGCGGGATCGACGTTCACGATCACGATCGACGACATCCTCGGTGACGTCCAGCGCTGCTCCACGACCTACAAGGGACTGCCGGGCGATGTCACCCCCGGCGACGAGATCCTCATCGACGACGGCCGGATGCGGCTGCGCGCCACCGAGGTCACGGCCACCGACGTGACCTGCCTGGTCGAGACCAGCGGCCCGGTCAGCAACAACAAGGGCATCAACCTGCCGGGCGTCATGGTCAGCGTCCCCGCCATGAGCGAGAAGGACATCGACGACCTCCGGTTCGCGCTGCGTCTTGGCGTCGACTTCATCGCGCTGTCGTTCGTCCGCTCGGCAGACGACTACGACGACGTCCGCAAGATCATGGACGAGGAAGGCATCGTCCGTCCCGTCATCGCCAAGATCGAGAAGCCGCAGGCCGTCGACAACCTTGACGGCATCATGGACGCCTTCGACGGTGTCATGGTCGCCCGCGGCGACCTCGGCGTCGAGCTGCCCCTCGAGGACGTCCCGATCGTCCAGAAGCTCATCGTGGAGAAGGCGCGGCGCAACGCCAAGCCAGTGATCGTCGCAACCCAGATGCTCGAGTCGATGATCTCCGCCCCCCGGCCGACCCGCGCGGAGGCGTCCGACGTCGCGAACGCCGTGCTCGACGGTGCCGACGCCGTGATGCTGTCCGGCGAGACGAGCGTGGGGGAGTACCCCATCCACACGGTCCACACGATGGCGCGCATCGTCGAGTCGACCGAGGACCACGGCCTGCCCCGCATGGCCGCCTTCACCTGGAAGGCCAAGACGAAGAGCGGCATCATCTGCCGGGCCGCCTCCGAGGTGGCCGAGGCGGTCGACGCCCGCTTCGTCGTCGCCTTCACCACCAGCGGCGACTCCGCGCGCCGCATGACCCGTTACCGTTCGCGCGTGCCGGTCATCGCCTTCACCCCGGACCCGCTCGTGCGGCGTCAGCTCGCACTGAGCTGGGGCATCGAGACCTTCACGGTTCCCGAGGTCAAGCACACCGACGACATGGTCCTGCAGGTCGACCGGGCGCTGCTCGAGATCGAGCGGTGCAGCGAGGGGCAGCAGGTCGTGATCGTCGCCGGCAGCCCTCCGGGGATCCCCGGCTCGACCAACGCGCTGCGCATCCACAACATGGGTGACGCGATCAACGGTGTCGTCCCGGCCTACGCCGACAGCACGGACGGGACCGAGGGGGCCGGCGGCGCCGACCAGTCCGTCAGCTGAACCGGCGCAGCCGCCGGACCCGGGAACGCGATGCCTGCGCTCGTGCGGCCTGGGCCAGCTCGCCGCGGAGTGCCTCCGGGAGGTCGCTGGGGGACGCGGGCACCCACTCCTCGGTCAGCTTGATCTCGGCGCCCAGCAAGGGGTCGTTGATCCACGACCCGCTGTCGGGGTCGAAGATCGACGACGACCCGCGCGACGACAGGCGCGCGATCTCAGGGTCGTGCCCCTCGGCGGCGCGCAGCACGAAGTAGCGTGTCTCGCGACGTGATCGGCGGGCGTTCAGCATGATGCTCCTCAGGCTTCCCCGCGACCAGTGTGCAGTGTCGGGGCTCAAAGGGACAGCCCTTCACGTCACGCCCGCATGAACTCTGCGTGAGGGCTGGGGGTCGGAGGATGCTGGGTGTGCTTCGAGTGGACGCCGGCGGCCGACGACGGGTGGGGCTACCTCGAGTGCTCACCCCGTGCCGACGAGTCGGCACGGCGACGCCGAGGACGGCGTCGGTGCTCCACGACTGCGCCCGATCGCCCGGCTCATCGATCGGGTGGGTGCCGTGCCGAGTGCGGGACTCGAAACCCTCTCTGCCTCCACCTTCGCCTGCAATTCCAGCGACAGTGGCCGACGGTGGCCGACGGTTCTGAGCGTCGCGGGACTGACCTCTTAGCCGAAAGTGTGTACGTGTACCCATTAAAAATCCGGTCGGGAGTGTTGAAGTAGATCGCCCGTAAGGACCGACTGTCAGCGGTCGGGAGTATCGTCCGATCACTATGAGCGACAACGACGCCGATGGCCTATTCGAGGAGCTGGCACGTGTCCAAGGCCCCCAAGAGCAGCCGGCGACTCAGCCAAGTCCATCGAGCTTTGAACCGCTGCAGGCGCGCGAGAAGGAGATGCTTCTGCTCGAGCAGAAGTGGTGGAAGTACGCCGGTGCGAAGGAGCAAGCGATCCGCGACCGGTGGGATATCAGCGCGACGCGCTACTACCAGCTGCTGAACGCCATCATCGACAAGCCCGCCGCCCTGGTCTGGGACCCACTGACGGTGAACAGGCTGCGGCGACTCCGGCGCGCGCGGCAACGATCCCGGTCGGCCTGGCGCCTCGGCATCGAGCTTTAAGGTCGCGAACCGGCACCGACGCTTCCGACAATCGGGCACATTCGGTGCAGTGTGTCGCCTATGCTCACGACCTATGAAAACTCCAGTCATCACCACGCTCCTCGGTTTGGCGCTCGGTGCGTCCGTCACGCTCGTCGCTGCACCCTCCGCCATGGCCGCCAGCGACATCAGCATCGCGCCGCGGATCGTCCAGCCCAACGTCGTCATCAACAGCACGGCCTGCCGACAGGTCCCCATCTCCGTGGGCTACTCGAGTTCCGGCACGATCGAGCTGATCGACGTCGCCATGGAGGTCTGGCGCGGTGACACCAACGTCGGCACCGCCTCCCTGTACGGCGACAACACCTCGTCGAGCGGCACACTCGACGGCTACTACTTCTACTGCCCCTACGAGGGCCTCGGTGCTTTCCGTGTGGGCCCGTCCAGAATCAACTGGCTCGACGGTAACTTCGACAGCCAGACCGCGTCGGACGGACAGAACGTCTACTTCACCGCCCGTCAGGCCTCACGGTTCAAGAACGCGAAGGTCGTCCGGAGCGGCAGCACGCGAACGTTCTCCGCGAAGGCTCAGTTCTTCAATGTGAACTTGAGCCGGTGGGACTCAGTTCGCCGCGGCACGAAGGTCAAGCTCGAGCGCAGCACCGGCGGGGCGTGGCGTTCCGTGAAGTCCGCCCGCGTGGGAAAGTCGGGGGCGGTCAAGGTTTCAACGAAGACGTCGAAGAAGTACACCTACCGGTTGACGATCGGCAGCACCTCGAAGGTCTGGGGCGGTAGCTCGAAGAGCATTCGCAAGTAGCCGTCGCGAACACGGGCTCCAGCTAGGGGCGTTCGGCATCGGAAGACCGGCGTCGGACGTCGCCGGCGACGACCCAGACCTTGTGTCCGGGGAGGCGGTCGTCGTCGACCACCACGAAGACGTGTGTGTTGTTCCAGCGTTCGGCGCGACCGGGGAGGATGACCTCGCCGTCGTCAGACAGTTCGACCCGCACGTTGACGTCGATCGTCCAGGGTGTCCCGTCGGGGTGCTTGGCGGGGTGGATGTTGCGAGCGTGGCGGGTGCCGTCTGTGGCGAGCTCTGGCCATGACTCGTTCAGGACGCGCTGCTGGCGCGCGATGCGGGACGTGATCCCGTCGGCGTAGGCGTACCCGTTGGCGTCCCTGTCGATGCCGTCGCCGCGGTCCATGGTCTGAGGGTAGATGTTGGGCATGACAGGCCGACCACTTGATCTGCGATCATCGAATGATGAACGCCATCAACTTCTCCGACTCCCAGGTGAAGAAGGCCGGAAGCACGCTTCGGAAGTTCATGCGTGGCGAGGACATCGACAACGATCGGCTCATGCATGCCTACGACGTCGCGCAGGCGTTCCGTGCGGCGCACCAGCGTCCGCTCGGGAAGGTCAACATGGGATTGCGGTCCATGGTGTCGACAGCTCGGTGTCGGAACGTAGAGGTGTCGCAGCGCATGAAACGGTGGCCGACCATCCTCGACAAGCTTCAGCGCGAGCCGCAGCTGGCCCTGAATCGCATGCAGGACATCGGCGGATGCCGCGCCGTCCTCACCTCAATCCCCGAGGTGCGCCGAGTCGAGTCCCGCATCCGTAAGAACCGTCCTGAGGCCACCTTCGTCGACTACATCGAGGACCCGAGAGTCTCTGGCTATCGTGGGATCCACGCCATTGTTCGTTACGACCATCGGCAGATCGAGATCCAACTGAGGACTCAGGCGATGCACGACTGGGCCATCGCAGTGGAGAGGCTGACCTCTCG
>JBKJIW010000013.1:0-3011 GCA_046598255.1 Aeromicrobium sp.
GGCCGCGGCGGTTGGAGCGCGACGTCCTGCTGCTGCGGGCGCCGGAGCCCAACTTCCGCTGGAAGACGTTCTGCTCGACGGTCATCGGGGTCGCCAAGCTCGTGACGCTCGGGGCGCTGCTGGCCGACTCGCCGCACACGCGCCCGGTGCCCGTGAGCGGTTCGACCACCGATCCGGTGCTCATGGAGCGGATGTCGTTGGCGCCGTCGACCTACAACGGACCGGTCGGCATCACGTCCGTGCTCAACGAGATCGCCTCCCGCGAGGGCATCGCCTCGGCGTCCCTGTGGGCGGCCGTGCCGCACTACCTGGCCGAGCCACCGTGTCCCAAGGCGACGCTCGCCCTGCTCGGTGCACTGGAGGACGCGATGGGCACGCCGCTCCCCCAGGGTGTCCTCGTCGAGATGAGGGAGGCATGGCAGCGCGGCGCGGAGGACCTGATGTCGCACGACGAGGAGATCGCCGAGTACGTCGAGGCCTTGGAGAACGACCGCGACACCAGCGAGCTGCCCGAGGCCTCGGGCGATGCGATCGCGCGGGAGTTCGAGCGCTACCTGCGCCGCCGCAACGTCGACCCGGAGTAGCGATCAGCCTCGCGCGGCCAGCTTCGCCAAGGTCCTCAGCTGCTTGCGCATCATGACCAGGTCGCCCCACATGATCAGGTCCATGCGGAGGCGACGGAGGAAGCGGGCTCGGTCGGGGATGTCGATGACCCCGATGAGTCGTGACCGCCCCTGCCCGGCCGGGCGCACGACGTAGCTGCACGTCACCGCTCCGATGAGCCGAACGAGGCGACGGTCGGTGACCTGCATCGTGATGCTCCTGCCGTCCACGACGTCGACGATCCTGAAGATCGTCGCCGCTCGCTGCCCCAGCTCGAGGTCGAGCATGGCGGGGTCGAGAGTGCGCGGGCTGCGACGACCGAAGTTGTCGATCAGGTCGTAGCTGTAGGGCGCTCGGCGCAGCTGGCACACCCAGGCGAAGGTGGACTCGGCCGAGGCGTCCACGTCGACGGCGCGGATCGCCCGCACCGAGCGAGGACCGGAGAGCTGGTCGCACGGATAAGGGGCGGTGACCTCCGCGTCAGTCGCTCCCCAGACGTATGGCAGTCGTCCCATGACTCGACAGTAGAGGAATTGAACCTGTTCACCACTTGCGCATGTCGTGATCGGTGTCACGCTCAGGTCATGACTACTCCTCCCGCTTCGTCCGAAGGCCCCACCATCCAGCCAGTCACCGACTGGTCCGATCTCGGTCAGGAGATGTGGTCCTACCTGACCGGCAAGGGTGCCGCCGTCAACTACGAGTTCATCGACATGGCGGTCGAGGTGCCCCGTGACACCGGCGAGGATGCTCCCCGAGCGGTCTGGAAGCTCAACGGGACGCTGCGTATCACCACCAGCGACGACGACCTCGCCGGCGCCGACCAGCACCGCTCCTGACCATGGCCGCCGTCCTCCACCTCGAGGCAGACCTGACGTTCGCCATCGATGTGCCGTCCGACAGGGGCGGTCCTGACACCCGGCTCACCGGGACGGTGCGGGCGTCGGGCAACCAGGTGCAGATCCACAGCGATCACCTCATGATGCTGGCCGGGCAACCGTCCCGCACCGCGGTGCGGCAGGTCGCCGACCAGCTCGCCCGTCTCGGGCTCGCCGTCGAGGTGTCGGGGCCCGACGGTCCCGTCGTGACCCTCGGTGCCGTCCGGACGACGGTCGCGCAGCGGCTCGTCACCCGATCGCGGCACATGCGACTCGGCAGCCTGTCGCAGGTGCTGCGTGCCGTCGTCGCGCGCAGGCCGTCCGCCCCCGATGCGGTCAGTCTCGTGACGGCGGGCCTGCCCCCGGGCACACCGTGGCCCCTCACGCCGACCTACCGGGGCCCGCGCCGGTTCGTCACCACGACGCACGATCCCGTCGGGGGCCGCGGCCACCCGCGGCTCTACCTGTCTGACACGTCGGATCCCGGGGCCGATCGCCGGGTGGGCCTGTTCAGCCTGCCGCTCAAGGGCATCACGATCGGCAGTGCCGACGGGTCGGGCCTGCGCCTGGCGGGGGTCGACGACCTGCAGGCCGACATCGTGCGCACCGAGGACGACGAGTACGTGCTGATTGCCCGCAGCACCCGGGTGCTCAGCACCGTGGGTGGGCAGCAGCTCCCCCGCCAGACCCTGCGCACCGGCTCGCGGATCCAGCTCGGTCCATGGCGGTTGACGTACGTCCGCGACGAGTTCGCCGACCACGGCCGGCCCTACGGCGGCCGCATCGGCGGCGAGCTGGGTCGTCAGCGGACGCAACCGCTTCCGGACAACCGGACCGGTCCCAGCTTCTGACGGGCGGCTAGAGAGCCACGCCGAGCAGGGCGTCGATCGCCGTGTGCGCGGTGCGTCCTGCCTGGGGGTCTGCAGCTGAGTCGTCGGCGGCCCATGCGTCGACGGCGGCGAGCGCGGCGGGCGCATCGAGGTCGTCGGCCATTGCCGCACGGATGAAGGCGACGAGCGTCTCGCCGGACGGCGCCACCGAGCGAGTCACCGCAGACCGCCAGCGGGCGAGTCGCTCCTCGGCAGCGCCGATCTCCTCGCCGAACCACTCCCAGTCGCTGCGGTAGTGGTGGGCCAGCAGCGCCAGGCGGATCGCCATCGGATCGTGCCCGGCTGCGCGCAACTTCGAGACGAGGACGAGATTGCCCTTCGACTTGGACATCTTCTCGCCCTCGTAGCCGACCATGCCGGCGTGGACGTAGGCGTGGGCGAACGGCTCGCCGGTGGCGACCGTGGCCTCCGAGGCCGACATCTCGTGGTGCGGGAACACCAGGTCGGATCCCCCGCCCTGCACGTCGAAGGCCGGGCCGAGGTGGTGCAGGGCGATCGCGGCGCACTCGATGTGCCAGCCGGGACGGCCGCGGCCGAGGCGGGTGTCCCAGGCGGGCTCGCCGGGACGCTCCGCCTGCCACAGCAGGCAGTCGAGCGGGTGCTTCTTGCCGGCCCGGTCGGGGTCGCCGCCGCGCTGGGG
>JBKJIW010000042.1:0-65350 GCA_046598255.1 Aeromicrobium sp.
GTGCCGCTGATGAACGGTGGCGGCCTCTTCGAGACCGGCGCCGGCGGCTCGGCGCCCAAGCACGTGCAGCAGCTCGTCAAGGAGGACTACCTCCGCTGGGACAGCCTGGGCGAGTTCCTCGCTCTGGCCTCGAGCTTCGAGCACATGGCGGTCACGACGGGCAACGCCCGCGCACAGATCCTCGCCGACACGCTCGACCGCGCCACCGGTACGTTCCTCGACGAGAACAAGTCGCCGGGTCGCAAGCTCGGCACGACCGACAACCGCGGAAGTCACTTCTACCTGTCGCTCTACTGGGCGCAGGAGCTCGCGAAGCAGACCGCCGACGCCGCGCTGGCGGCAGCGTTCGCCGAGGTGGCCGGTGAGCTGGCCAGCAACGAGCAGAAGATCGTCGACGAGCTGCTGGCCGTGCAGGGCAAGCCGGCCGACATCGGCGGCTACTTCCACCCGGACAGCGCCAAGGTCAACGCCGTGATGCGCCCGTCCGGGACGTTCACGAGCGTGCTGGCCGACCTGCAGTCGCGCGTCGTCTGACCTGTTCCGTCGAGGGCCCCGCATCCGATCACGGGTGCGGGGCCCTCGACGTTCGTCCGGACGTAGGGTTTCCACCCAACTTGCTGCGAAACGGGGTGTCTCATGGTCGCGTGCACGCACGCTCGGATCATGCACTTCTCGCGTCGCGCTGCCCGAACGCCCCTCGTCCTGCTCGCCTCCGCAGCCCTGACGGCCTCCGTCGCCGTGGGAATCACCGCGCCGGCCGCGGCCTTCACGCCGGAGGTGAAACCACGGTCCACGACGATCGCTGCGGGTAGCGGATTCACGCTCGCGATCGTGGGCAACAAGCAGATCTATGCCACAGGGACCAATTCCGACGGACAGCTGCCCGGGCAGGCAGTCGGGGCGGTCCTGACGACCCTGACCCAGATCAACGCCCTGCCGGACGCGACGTGGCCATCAGCCCTCGCGGCTGGGACGGGACACTCGGTCGCTCTGGCCGAGAACGGCAAGGTCTATGCGGTCGGCTACAACAACACCGGCCAGCTGGCGAACGGGACGACCGGTACGGCTAGCCCCGCCACGTGGGCCGAGGTGACTGGACTGCCTCTGGGTGCCTTCCCGGTGCAGCAGGTGGCGGCGTCGGGATTGAACACCTACGTGCTGGGTGCGAACGGCGAGGTCTATGGCGCGGGATGGAACGACAGCCATCAGATCTCGGCCGCCTCGACGAGCACGTTCAACACGATGACCCTGATCGACGTCCCGGGAACGGTGACGGCGATCGCTGCGGGTGGACTCAGCAGCGGCTTCGACGGCTTCCTCGTGGCTCGAAACTCCGGGGGCTTCGTCCTCGGTCGTGGGGACAACAGCAGCGGTCAGCTGAACCAGGCGGCTGGAGCAGATGTGACCACCACGACGTTGTTCCCGCAGTCGAGCGGCAATGCGGCCGTGATAGCGGCTGGTGGAGCGTCGAGCTACATCGTCACCACCGGCAACTCCGTGCTGGCGGTCGGCAAGAACGCCAAGGGCCAGCTGGGCAACAGCTCGACCACAACGACGTCGTCACTCGCCACGATGACGGCGCCGACCGGAGGGTTCGTGCCGGTGTCGCTGGCCGCGGGTGACGAACATGTCCTCGTCATCGGAGCGAATGGCGTCGTCTACGGCGCTGGCGAATCGGGCGCCGGAGCCGTGGCGAGCGGCAACATCGCCACTGACGCACTCGTGCTGGTCCCCATGGAGGAGGGAGGAGGTGTCACCATCGGCACGGCCGTCGAGGTCGCGGCGGGTGGAGGCACGTCGATCCTGCGTGCTGAGGATGGCCTCGTGCTGGGCTCCGGCAACGGATTCCAGGGGCAGCTCACCGGGGTCGCCGGAAACAAGACGGCCGTCATCCAGCTCACGGGTCAGCTCCTGCTCAACTACGTGAAGCCGACCATCACGTCGCCAGTCAAGGTCGGGCAGGTGGCGACCGCGACGCCCGGATCGTGGTCGGTCAGGCCGACCACCTTCGCGTACCAGTGGTTCAACGGCGCGACACCTATTGCGGGCGCCACCCTCTCGACGTACACGATCTCGCCCGATGACCTGGGAGACGCCGTCTCCGTCCAGGTGACAGGGACGCGGACGGGATTCACCGCTGCTTCCTTCGCGAGCCTTCCCGTCACCCCGACCGAGGGGACGTTCGTGGCCGGGGCGGCTCCGGTGGTGTCAGGCACTGCAGCGGTGGGCAGGGTGCTCAGCGTGACCAATGGCGGCTGGTCGCCGGCGCCGACATCGTTCACGTATGCATGGCGTCGCGGGGTCACCCCGATCCCCGGTGCCACCACGTCGTCGTACGAGCTTCAGCCGGCCGACCTGGGGCAGTCGATCTCGGCGCTCGTCACCCCGCTCAAGGCCGGCTACGCCTCACAGACGGCGGTCAGCAATGCCGTTGTCCCGATTGCCGGCACGTTCGCCATCGATCGTGACCCCGTCCTCTCCGGAACGCCGGAAGTAGGTCAACAGCTCGTCATCGATGAAGGCCTGTGGACGCCAGCCGCGAGCTACAGCGACTACCAGTGGTACCGCGACGACCTGGAAATCCCCGGGGCGACCGGCGACACCTACACGCTGCAGCCAGCCGATCTGAACAAGAGGATCGATGCCTTCTTCACCGGATCGGCCCCCGGCTACGAGCCGTTGCGGATCCAGACCGACACCGTGAGTCCCGTCGCTGGAAGGTTCTCCTCGGTGTCTGCGCCGGTCATCGGCGGAACCGCGACCGTCGGCACGACGCTGACCGCGCAGTCCGCCACCTCGACCCCCACGGCCGACAGCTTCGTGTACGAATGGCTCCGCGACGGCGCCGTCGTCTCAGGTGGGCTGTCGCGAGTGCTCACGGTCGACGACGCAGGTCGCAGCATCTCCGTCCGCGTGACGGCGGTCAGAGCCGGCTACACGAATTTGTCTGCGGCGTCCGGTCCCGTGGTCGTCGCGCTGCACAACCTCAAGAAGCCGACCATCAAGGGCACGGCGAAGGTCGGCAAGACGCTGAAGATCGGCTCGAAGGGGTCGTGGGCGCCGTCGCCGGCGTCGTACTCGTACCGGTGGCTGCGCAATGGCAAGGTCATCAGCAAGGCCACCAAGACGTCGTACAAGCTCACCACGAAGGACAAGGGCAAGCGGATCACGGTGCGGGTGACCGCCAGGAAGCCGGGAGTCCCGAGCGCGTCCGCGGTCAGTGCGAAGACCAGCAAGGTGAAGTAGCGGCGCCGCGTCATGGATGAGCCGCCCGTGCCTCTTCTGAGGTGCGGGCGGTCTTCTGGCGGGGGCCGCGCGCTCTCCCTCCGAAAGGTGCCTCGTGAAGAAGCTCGTTGCCGTGGTCGTCGCGGTCCTCGCCCCGGTCGTCTCCCTGGTCGGCCCGGCAGGTGCCGATGACGCCGCACCGACCCGCCCGTCGCGGGTTGCGCTCACGAGCAACCCCGTCGTGGGAGCCGCCGTGAAGGCGGTTCCGGCCACGTGGACGCGGGCGCCCGACCGGCGCACGTACGAGTGGCTGCTCGACGGTGAGGGTGCGGTCATCGGCCGTGAGAGCTCCTACTCGCCCCTCCCGGCAGATGCGGGCCACACGCTGGTCGTCATCGAACGGACGTGGTTCGGCTCGACGGTCGACGAGACCTCGTCCGTCCCGGTTCCGGTCACGGTCGGGCAGGCGGTCGTGGCGCCCGCGCCGACCGCCACCAGTGCCGTCCCGGTGGTGCCGGCGGCCGGCGCTCCCACGGTCAACACCCGGCGTCCGACCATCTCGGGCACGGGCGAGGTCGGCAAGAAGCTGTCGGCCAGGTCGAGGGGTGTGTGGACGCCCGCTCCGGCGTCGTTCACCTATCAGTGGCTCCGCAGCGGCAAGAAGATCTCCGGAGCGACCAAGTCGTCCTACCGGCTGACGTCCAAGGATCGTCGCAAGAAGATGTCGGTCCGGATCTCTGCGGCGCGTGCCGGCGTCCCCGCGGTGACCGCGACGAGCAGCGCGTCGAAGCGCGTGAGATAGGCCGGATCAGGACCCCTTCGGCGCGACCGCGCAGGAGACCGTCGTGCCCTTGCCGACGTCGACGATCTGCACCAGCACCGTGTAGTCGGCGCTCTCCAGGGCTGCGAGCTGTGACTCGGCACCGGAGAACGTCTCGGACGCCGTGTAGCCGGCCTTCTCCAGGAGGTCGACCGCCTCAGCGAGGGCATCGGCGCCAGACGTCGAGGTGCTGACCACCACGTTGAAGCCACCCCCGCCGGTCTGATTGGCCGAGACCCCGCTGACGACGTCGCCGTCGATCAGGGGAACCTTGTCGGTCGGGAAGTCGTCGGGCAGCTTCGTGCCGGAGGTGACGCATCAGGGAGGTCCTGATGAGAAGCCTTTCGCGGGGGAGGAGCCACCATCGAACCAGTCTCGGGCCGCGGGTGTCAGCGATTCGTGGGTGAACGGTGCGGGTGTGACCGGATGCGCACGCTCTCGATGGAAGACTTTCCGGCTCGAACGACTTGAATGGGTGTGTGACTTCTGCCGACACGATTCCCCGCACCCGAACGCGCCACGTGACGCTGGCGTTGATCGCCCTGGCGCTGGGCGGATTCGCTATCGGCACGACCGAGTTCATGACGATGGGCCTGCTCGAGGAGATCGCCGACGGCATCGACCGCACCAACGCCGAGACCGGCCACATCATCACCGCCTACGCGTTCGGCGTCGTCGTCGGTGCACCGATCATCGTGTCGCTCGGTGCGCGGCTGCCGAAGAAGGAGCTGGCGATCGGCCTGATCCTGGCCCTGGGCATCGGCAACGCGATCACGGCCGTGGCGAGCGGCTACGTCCCCGTCATGATCGCCCGGTTCGTCGCGGGCCTCCCACACGGCGCCTACTTCGGTGTCGCGTCGCTGCTGGCGGCCTCGCTGGTGCCACCTGCCCAGCGCGGTCGGGCGATCAGCTCGGTCATGCTCGGCCTCTCGGTGGCGACCGTCGCCGGAGTGCCGGCCAGCACGTACCTCGGCCAGAACCTCGGCTGGCGCAGCGCGTACTGGGCCGTCCTCGTGATCGCGATCGCGGCAGCAGCCATGATCTACCTGTTCGTGCCGCACTCGCCGGCCAACAAGGAGGCCTCGCTGCGCGGTGAGCTGTCGGCGCTGAAGCGTCCGCAGGTGCTGTTCGCGCTGTCGGCCGGCATGGTCGGCTTCGGCGGGCTCTTCGCGATGTACAGCTACATCGCGCCCATCGTCACCAGGGTCATGGACCGCTCGGAAGCCTGGATCGTCGTGTTCACCGTGGCCTTCGGCGTCGGCTCGGTGGTCGGTTCATGGCTGGCCGGCATCCTCGCCGACTGGAACGTCGAGCGATCGGTGCTGTACGGGTTCGTCGCGACAGCGCTCGTGCTGGTCGGGTTCTACTACACGGTCTCGTACCTGGTGCCCGCGCTGCTGCTGGTCTTCGGCGTCGGCGCGCTCGGTTCGATCGTGGCCATCAACCTGCAGATCCGGCTGATGGACGCTGCTGGGGACGCGCAGATGCTGGGCGCAGCCCTGAACCACTCCGCGCTCAACATCGCCAACGGCCTCGGTGCGCTGTTCGGGTCGATCATCATCTCGGCCGGCTACGGCTACCGCGCGACCAGCTGGGTCGGCGTCGTGCTGGCCCTGCTGGGCCTGGTGATCTTCGCCGTCGGCATCGCCGTGCAGCGCCGAAGCGCGACGCGTGACCTGGTGACAGCCTGACGCGGTGAGGGTAGGGTTTTCCCTGTAATTTCAGCGGATGCTGGACCTGCCAGGGTGTTCGTCCCTACGTTCGGGCCATGAAGCCATCCACGCGTTATGCACCCATCGTCCTGCTCTCGGCCGTGCTCCTGGTCATCGGCACAGCCGGCGGAGCCGTCGCCGCCAAGCTCATCACCGGCAAGGACGTCAAGGACAGCAGCCTGACGGGCAAGGACATCAAGAACGGCTCGCTGGGCGCCAAGGAGCTCTCGACGTCCGCGAAAGCCTCGCTCAAGGGCAACGCCGGTGCTGCCGGCGCCCCCGGCATCAGCGGTTACCAGGTCGTCGGCGTCGCGAGCGCAAGTATCGTTGACGGAGGCAACTCCCCGGTGGTCCGTGCCTATTGTCCGCTAGGCAAGAAGGCCATCGGTGGCGGCGCCTCCTGGTCAACTTTGAACGCGTCTAGTGTCATCGCGAACTCTGGCCCGTTCAAGGCCAACTACCTCGCGGATGGCACACCGTTCAGCAGGTCGCCCGCAACGTCCACCGATGCGAGCGGGTGGGAAGCCAACGGCCGCAACAACCTGGGAGCACCCATGAGCCTCTTCGTCTTCGTCACCTGCGCCAACGTCAGCTGACGTCGCCGCTTGGCAGAAGGTGGATCTGCAACTCCATTCGGTCGAATGAGGTTGCAGATCCACCTCCGCGGGAGGTGAACGTCAGCTGACGACGGACTCCGCACCTGCACGGGGGCGCAACCACACCTGGTCGCCCTCGTGCAGCTGCAGGGCGGTGGCCTCGGTGCGGGTCACGATGACCTGGACGGGATCGGGGTGCAGCACGTCGTCGGGGGTGACCTCGAGGCGGATCTCGAAGCCCACCCGCGTCCACCGGGTGATCCGGCCCGTCGCGGTCGCCGCGTGCTCGTACCGGGTGATGTCGATGTCGTGCGGTCGGATGAGCTTGTCGCCCAGTCGCGTGACCGGGCCGAGGAACGACAGCACGAACTCGCTGGCCGGCCGGTCGTACAGGTCGTCGGGCGTGCCGATCTGCTCGATACGACCCTCGTTGATGACCACGAGGTTGTCGGAGACCTCGAGGGCCTCCTCCTGGTCGTGCGTCACGAGCACCGTCGTCACGTGCACCTCGTCGTGCAGGCGCCGGAGCCACTCGCGCAGCTCCTTACGGACCTTGGCGTCGAGGGCTCCGAAGGGCTCGTCGAGCAGCAGCACGCTGGGCTCGATCGCGAGGGCCCGGGCCAGGGCCATGCGCTGGCGCTGGCCACCGGACAGCTGGGACGGCAGCCGATGGGAGAACTGCTCCAGGTGCACGAGCTTCAGCAGCTCGGCGACGCGCTTCTTGACCTCGTCCTTGGGGTGCTTGCGGATCTCGAGGCCGAACGCGACGTTCTTCTCGACCGTCATGTGCTTGAACGCGGCGTAGTGCTGGAACACGAAACCAACATTGCGCTTCTGCGCGGGCAGGCCGGTCGCGTCGAGTCCCTCGATCTCGATCGTCCCGGAGTCCGACGACTCCAGGCCCGCGATGATGCGCAGCAGCGTCGACTTGCCGCCGCCGCTGGGGCCGAGCAGCGCCGTGAGCTGTCCGCTCGGGATGCTCAGGTCGATGTCCTGCAGGGCGACGAAGTCACCGAAGTTCTTGTTGACGCCGCGGATCTCAATCCCCATCAGTGTCGTCCTTGGGTCGGAGGATGGTCACGACGACGAGCGCCGCGACCGCGATCAGTGCGAGCAGGAACGACGTCGCGTACGCCGTCCCCTGCTCGAAGTCCTGGTACTTCTCCTCGACGAGGAGGGTCGCCGTCTGGGTCTGCTGGGCGACATTGCCCGAGATGACCTTGACGGCGCCGAACTCACCCAGGGAGCGCGCGAGGCTCAGGACGACGCCATACACCAGGGCCCACTTGATCGAGGGCAACGTGATGCGCCGGAAGATCTGCACCGGGCCGGCGCCGAGGCTCTTGGCCGCCTGTTCCTGCTCGGTGCCGATCTCCTGCAGGACCGGCACGAGCTCGCGGATCACGAGGGGAAGACTCACGAAGGCCGTCGCGAGGATGATGCCGGCCGGTGCGAATGCCACCTGCAGGCCGGCGGACTCGAGGGTCGGGCCGAACAGGCCGTCGGTGCCGCCGTACGCCAGCAGGAGCGCCAGGCCGACGACGACAGGGGAGACCGACAGCGGCAGGTCGATGAGCGCAGAGAGGACACGGCGACCCGGGAACTCGTAGCGGACCAGGAGCAGCGAGATGCCGACGCCGAACACCGTGTTGATCGCGACGGCCCACACGGCCACGTAGACCGTCAACTGGAGGGCGAAGACGACCTCCGGGTCGGTCAGCGCCCCCTGGAGGTTGCCGAGACCACCGTCGAACGTCTTGATGACCACGAGGGAGACCGGCCACACGATCAGCAGGAACAGGTAGGCGACGACGATGAGCCGCCGGGCGTACGTGCCGGTGGTGCGGGGCTGCGCAGCGCGGCTAGCCACGGCGAGCCACCACGGACGAGAGCACCTGCAGCAGGACGATCGCCGCCAGGGCGACCACCAGCAGGATGACGGCGACCGACGCCGCGGCCGCCTCGTTCCCGTTCTCGATGTAGGTCAGGATGCGCACGGAGGCGACCTCCGTCTTGCCGGGCAGGTTGCCCGACAGCAAAACCAGCGAGCCGTACTCGCTGATGCCGCGGGCGAAGGAGAGCGCTGCGCCGGCGGTGATGGCGGGAGCGAGACTCGGCAGGATGATGCGGCGCATGGTGGTGAATCGACTGGCGCCGAGGGACGCGGCCGCCTCCTCGACGTCACGGTCGAGCTCCATCAGGACGGGCTGGACGGTGCGCACGACGAACGGCAGCGTCACGAACAGCAGCGCCAGGAACACCGAGCGCTCGGTGTTGGCCACGTTGACCCCCAGGGGGCTGTCCGGGCCGTAGAGGCTCAGCAGCACGAGCCCCGCGACGATCGTGGGCAGCGCGAACGGGATGTCGATGACGACCTCGAGGACGCGCTTGCCGGGGAAGCTGTCACGGACCAGGACCCACGCGATCAGGGTGCCCATGACGACGTTGATCAGGGTCACGAACAGCGCCTGGCTCACGGTGAGTCGAAGGGCGTCGGCGGTCTGCGGGTTCGTCAGTGTCGATCGGAAGGTCTCCCAGCCACCGTCGATCGACTGGATCACGATCAGGGCGAGCGGGATCAGGACGAGCAGGCTGAACCACGACATCGCGATCCCCAGCCCGAGGGCCGAGGACCGCGTGAGCGAGGTCGTGCTCCGGGAACGGCGCTGGCGCACCGCTCCCGGAGCAGGTGAGGCGTCGATCGTCACGATGCCCCGGACTTCGCGATGATCCGGGTGATGATGCCGTCGTTCTCGTCGAAGAACTTCGTGTTGGCGGCGTCCCAGCCGCCGAAGTCCTGGTCGATCGTGAACAGCTCGTCGATCGCCGGGAACGGGTCGCTCGGGTCGTTGGCGCCCTCGACGGTTCCCACATCGACGCCGTCGACCGACGCGACGGGCCGGAACCCGTACTTCGCGTAGATGGCCTGGCCCTCTGCGCTCGTCGCGAAGTCGAGGAAGTCCGCCGCCCGCGGGTCGGCGTCCGCCGTGACAGCGCCGGGGTTCTCGATCAGCAGGTTCTGTGCGGGCACCACGTAGTCGACCTTCTCGCCGCTCTGGCGGGCGAAGATCGCTTCGTTCTCGTACGACAGGAGGACGTCTCCGGTCCCGCTCTGGAATGCGGTGGTGGCGTCACGACCGGATCCGGGCAGCGCCTTGACGTTCGCGAAGAGCTTCTCGAGGTAGGCCTCGGCGTCGGCCTCGGAGCCGCCGCCGGCGATGACGGACTGGTAGGCCGCCAGGATGTTCCAGCGGGCCGATCCGGAGGAGCCCGGGTTGGGGGTCACGACGCCGATGCCGGGCTTGGCCAGGTCGGCGAAGGACCGGATGTTCTTGGGGTTGCCCTCGCGCACCACGAGCGAGACGACCGAGGTGCTGATGATGCCCTTGTTCGTCCCGTCGTCCCATGTGTCGTCGACCAGGCCGGCGTCGACCAGCCGGGTCACGTCGGGGCCCAGCGAGAAGTGGACGACGTCTGCCTTGAGACCCTTCGCGACGGCTCGGCTCTGGTCGCCAGACGCCCCGAAGGAGTCCTTCCAGGCGATCTCGTCACCCGGCTGCTGGGCCGCGAAGGCCTTCTGCAGAGCGCCGTCGGCGGCCTTCGGCACGGAGTAGGCGACAAGTGACAGGGTGCTCGACGACGTGCCCTTGGTGCTGTTGCCGCTGCTCGGCGCGCACGCCGTCAGGAGCGCGATGGCGGCTGCTGCCGCGAGGATCCTGGTCGGTCGTGCACGTCTGCTGCTCATGTCGTCGCTCTCGTCGTGGCCCGCCGTGCGCGGCCCGTGATCTTCAAACTAGGGGGATTTGACGAGCGGTCCCGCGCATCTCAGGATGCGAGACGTATCGACGCATGATGAGACGCAAGCCTCACGCGAACGCCCGTCCGGCCCTGTTCACCGCCGGTTCATCCGGCCTGCCTACGCTCCCCGCGTGAGCACCGACTTCCTGGCCCCCGTGGGCATCGACCTCGCCCAGCTGCACGGCTACACCGTCATCGACGTCGAGGACGACGATCCCGTGCTGCTCGACCGCGAGGGACGTCCGGTCGACACCTGGCGCGAGGGCTACCCCTACGGCGCCCGCCTCGACGTCCGCGAGTACGACCTGCAGAAGCGGCTGCTCCAGATCGAGCTGCTCAAGCTGCAGAACTGGATCAAGACGACAGGTGGCCGGATGGTCCTCGTCTTCGAGGGGCGTGACGCGGCCGGCAAGGGCGGCACCATCAAGCGCTTCACCGAGCACCTCAACCCGCGCGGCGCCCGCGTCGTGGCGCTGGAGAAGCCCAGCGAGCGCGAGTCGACGCAGTGGTACTTCCAGCGCTACGTGCAGCACCTGCCGGCCGCCGGCGAGATCGTCATGTTCGACCGGTCCTGGTACAACCGGGCAGGCGTCGAACGGGTGATGGGTTTCTGCTCGGACGACCAGTACGACGAGTTCATGCGCCAGGTGCCGCAGTTCGAGCGGATGCTCGTCGGCGACGGCGTCCACCTCGTCAAGTTCTGGTTCTCCGTGTCGTCGGCCGAGCAGCGCACCCGCTTCGCGATCCGGCAGGTCGACCCGGTCCGCCAGTGGAAGCTCTCACCGATGGACCTGGAATCGCTCGACAAGTGGGAGCGCTACACCGCGGCCAAGGAGGCGATGTTCTCGCTGACCGACACGCCGGACGCTCCGTGGACCGTCGTCAAGAGCAATGACAAGAAGCGGGCCCGGGTCGAGGCGATGCGCCACGTGCTGGCGCAGTTCGACTACGCCGACAAGGACCACGAGCTCGTGACGGCCGCCGACCCCCTGATCGTCGGACCTGCCGCCGAGATCTTCCGCGACGCCGCGGACTAGCCGAACACCACGGTGCGGGGGCCGTTCATCAGCACCCGCGACTCGGCGTGCAGCTGCACGGCCTTCGAGAGCGTCTGCGCCTCGACGTCGCGCCCGGCCCGGGCGAGATCGGCCGGCGTGCGGCGGTGGTCGACCCGTAGGACGCCCTGCTCGATGATCGGCCCCTCGTCGAGGTCGGCGGTCACGTAGTGCGCCGTCGCGCCGATGAGCTTGACGCCCCGGTCGTGGGCCTGCTGATAGGGACGCGCGCCCTTGAAGCTCGGCAGGAAGCTGTGGTGGATGTTGATCGCGCGACCGTCGAGGCTGCGGCAGAGGTCGTCCGACAGGATCTGCATGTAGCGGGCCAGGACGACCAGGTCGACGTCGAGCTCGGCCACGAGCTCCAGCAGGCGCGCCTCCGCAGCGGCCTTGTCGGTGGCGGGGACGTGGTGGAACGGGATGTCGTACGCGCCCGCCAGCCGTTCGAGGTCGCGATGGTTGGACACGATGGCCGGTATCTCGATGTTGAGGGCCCCGGCGCTCTGGCGGTAGAGCAGGTCGTTGAGGCAGTGCCCCTCCGTGGACACCATCACCAGCGCGCGCAACGGCTGCTCGGCCACGACGAGGCGGTGATGCATCGAGAACTCGGCGGCGACGGGACCGAAGGCGTCCGACAGACCGGTCGCGGTGCGGTCGTCCGGGAAGTCGAAGTGGACCCGGAGGAAGAACTCGGCGTCCGTCGTGTCGGTGAACTGCTGGCTGTCGAGGATGTTGCCGCCGGCTTCGGCGATCCAGCGGGTCACGGCGAACACGAGTCCGGGACGGTCGGGACAGGACAGGGTCAGGACGAAGGACGGCACCCGCCCACTCTAGGAGAGGACGGGTGCCAGCTGGCCGGGCTACAGAGCTGCGGAGGCCTCCGCAGCGGGAGCGGTCGCGGCCGCGGTGGCGTGGGACGGCTTGGCCAGGAACAGCACCAGGACGATGCCCAGGGCGAAGGCGATCGCCGGCAGCAGCAGCGCCTGCCCCATCGCGTCGGCGAACGGCCCCTGCACCTGGGCGGGCATCGATCCCTTCTCGGAGAAGAAGTCGCCCGACCCGCCGCCGAGCTGGTTGGCCGCCAGGCGTGCCTCGATGAGTGATGCGATCGCGGCGCTGCCGAGCACGGCGCCGATCTGCCGGGTCGTGTTGTAGATGCCGGCACCGGCACCGGCTGACGCCATCGGCAGGTTGCGAGTCGCTGTGGCGCCGAGCGGCGCCCACAGGCACGCGTTGGAGACACCGAACAGTGCCATCGGCATGAGCAGCTGCCAGACCGGCGTGTCGGGCGTGAGGAGCTGCGACAGCCAGAACATCGCGACCGCCGCGGTGCCGAAACCGACGAGCGTGATGTTGCGCGGGTGGGTGCGGTCGACCAGCTTGCCGACGATCGGGGACAACGCGATCAGCACGACGGCCATCGGCACCATCAGCAGCGCCGCCTCGGTGGGGCTCCACCCGCGGACGCCTTGCGCGTAGTACTGGAACGGAAGTGCCATGGCGGTGATCGCGAGCGAGACGAGCGTGATGCCGCCGTTGCCCAACGAGAAGTTGCGGTCACGGAACAGTCCGAGCGGCACGAGCGGCTCGGCCTTGATCCGGCTCTGCCACCAGATGAACGCGGCGAGGACCACGAGCCCCGTGGCGATCAGGAGCGGGACGCTGATGATGCCGGTGATCTGTCCCCAGTCGTACTTCTCGCCCTCCTGCAGGCCGAACACGACGAGGAACACGCCGACGCCGCTGAGCGCGACGCCGATCCAGTCGAAGGAGTGCTTGCGGGTGCGCAGGACGGGGACGAGTCGCATCGCGAGGACGAAGCCGATGATGCCGACCGGGACGTTGATGAAGAAGATCCACTCCCAGCCGAACGCGTCGACCAGCACGCCACCGAGGATCGGGCCGACGAGGGTCGCGACGCCGGCGGTCGCGCCCCACAGCGCCATGGCGGCGCCGCGGTTGGCCGGCGGGAACGTCCGGGTGATGACGGCCATGGTCTGTGGCGTGATGAGCGCGGCGCCGATGCCCTGCACGACGCGCGCGAGGATCAGCATCTCGATCGACCCGGTGAGCCCGCACCACAGCGATGCGAGGGTGAAGATCGTCAGGCCGACGAGGTAGACGTTCTTGGGCCCGAACTGATCGCCGAGGCGGCCCGTCACGAGCAGCGGCACGGCGTATGCGAGCAGGTAGGCGCTCGTGACCCAGATGACGGTGTTGGACTCGGCACCCAGGTCACGGGCGATCGACGGCGTCGCGACGAAGACGATCGTGTTGTCGACGAGGATCATGAAGAAGCCGATGACCATGGCCCAGAGGGCTGGCCACGGCTTGTAGTCGGCGGGAAGCTCCACGGTGGCGGAGGCGGAGGCGGAGGGGGCTCCGGGAGGCATGGCGGTCCTTGGCGTCGAAGGGGGCGTGGCAGAACGGGCACCGGGTGCCGTTTCGCGCTGCAACCATTCTGCCCGTCTCCGGGGACCATCGCGCTTCGAGGCCGTTCATTCCCGCACCGGCTCAGCCCCAGATGGACGCCGCCCACTCCGGGTGGTCGATGAACGGGTTCCGGTTGTGCTGCCAGTTGCCGTAGATGCGGTCGTTCCGGCGGGTCTCCGCGGCGCTCACCGGGTCCGCGGCGTTCCACTGCAGCAGCACCGAGATCTTGCCGTGGAAGCGGGTCGAGCCGTTGACCGTGTCGTTGAGCTCGAGGTCGGCGAAGCCGTCGTCGCCGGAGTAACGGACCGCCATGTAGAACATCATGCGAGCGACGTCACCCTTGTACGAGCTGGCTGGCTCGAACGAGTCGCCGTCGGTCAGGCAGCCGCTGCAGTTGGACACGGTTGATCCGCCGCCGTCGAAGTCCTTGTTGCCGCGGGTGCTGTTGACCTGCACGTCACTGGGTCGCAGGTGGTGCAGGTCGGTCCCGGGTCCGGAGCCGGTGCCGAAGTCGCCGTGCGACTGGGCCCACACGTGCTCGCGATTCCAGTCGCCGACGTCGCCGCCGTTGAGGTTCTTCGCGATCGACCTTCCGGAGTACATCTCGATGACGTTCGCCGTGTTGCTCGGGTCCTCGTCGGTGTTCTGCAGCGCCGTCCACACCTGGCTGTACGTCAGCTTGGTCTGGTCGTCGATGATGCCGTGCAGGGCGGTCTTGAGCGCGGCACCGGTCTTGCCGACGGCCGGAGCGTAGTAGGTGGAGTCGTAGGGACCCGCCGCGGCCTGGGACGGCGAGAGGGTGCTGAGGACGATGAGGAGCGTGCTGACGAAGGCGAGCGCGACGGCCCGACCCTTCCCGAGAATGAAGGTCATGGACGTGGATTGTTCCCGACCGCGGCACCGGGTGGGGAGAACGCCGGGTGACGATCAGGGGTCGGTTCAGCGCACGATCTCGTAGCCGTGCAGGTCGTCGAACGATCCGTCGCCGAGCGGTTCGGCGACGCGCTGGGTGCCGAAGCGGGCGAATCCGGCAGCGACCGCCACGGCGTTGCTGGCCGGGTTGTCGACCGCCGCGTGCAGAGCGAGCCGCCGCCGGTCGAGGCCGTCCGGGTCGAGAGCGTGCTGGACGACCATGCGGGTGGCCTCGGTCATGACGCCTCGGCCGCGGGAGTCGGGGTGAGCCCAGTAGCCGATCTCCCCGTGGTCGGCAGCGAGCCCGAGCATGTCCATCACGGCGATGTTGCCGAGGAGCTCGTCGGTCTGGCGGTCGGCGATCGCCCACGTGGCCTTGGCCCCGGTGGCTGCCTGCCAGACGCCGTCGTCGATGTAGGCCTGCGCGGTCGTGGGTGAGTAGGGGCGCGGCAGGCCGGTGAGGAAGTGCCGCGAGACGGGGTCGCTGCACGCCTCGACGATGCGGGGGATGTCCACCTCGGCGAACGGACGCAGCCGCAGCCGGTCCGACTCGAGCACGGTCGGCTCGGCCCAGGGGGTGCGGGCGTACGGGGCGTCGCCGAAGCGGATCGATCCCGTCCAGGCATCGAGCACGCGTCCGCGTTCGTGCAGCATCCCGGGGGTCGTGCCGTGCAGGGCGAAGCCCGTCGCATGGGCCACGCGCAGCGACGACTCGTTGCCGACGTGCGACCGCCAGTGGACGATCTCGACGCCGCCCTCGGTGAGGGCCCAGTCGACGGCCAGGCGCACGGCGCGCGCCATCAGGCCGCGGCCCCGGGCCCAGGGGTGCAGGGCGGAGCCGATGTCGGCGATGGGCTTCTGCCGGATGTCGATGTTGCCCGCGAAGCGCGCCTGTCCGTCGTCGTCCTCGGCCTCGATGGCCCATCCGCGATGCGTCGCCTCCTCCCACCCCCGGGGGATGATCGTGAAGGCGAACTGCTCACTCATGTGACGCTCGTGCGGGACGGGAATACCGGTCCACCGGACCATCGTCGGATCGGTCGACATCTCGAACATCGGGTCGATGTCGTCCGGGACGTGGGCGCGGATCGTCACGACCCCGTCGCTGAGGACGGGGACGTTGAGGGGCCACTTCATGCGCACCGGCGGGTCACTGGGTCGATGAGCGAAAGGGGTCGGCCGGGTACACCCCGAGGATCGTGACGTCCGTCGTGAAGAACGTGAGCTCCTCGAGGGCCCGAGCGAGGGCTCCGGTGTCGGGATGGCCGTCGACCTCGGCGAGGAACTGGGTCGCGGTGAACTCGCCGCCGACCATGTAGCTCTCCAGCTTGGTCATGTTGACGCCGTTGGTCGCGAAACCGCCGAGGGCCTTGTAGAGGGCCGCGGGCAGGTTGCGGACGTTGAAGATGAAGCTGGTGACGACGGGGCCGTCGCCGGCGGCCGCGCGCACCGGCTCACGGGACAGGACGACGAAGCGGGTCGTGTTGTGGTCCTCGTCCTCGATGTCCTCGGCGAGGACGTCGAGGCCGTAGATCTCGGCGGCCATCGGCGGCGAGATCGATGCCTGGGTGGGATCGCCGGCGTCGGCGATCTCGCGGGCCGCCCCGGCGGTGTCGCCGGAGATGACGGTCGTGAGACCGAGCCGCTTGATGATCTTGCGGCACTGGCCGAGCGCGTGGACGTGGCTGTGGACGGTCTTGATCTGGTCGATCGACGCGCCGCGGACGCCCATCAGGCTGAACTGGATGCGTAGGAAGTGCTCCGCGATGATGTGCAGCCCGGACGTCGGCAGGAAGTGGTGGATGTCGGCGACGCGACCGGCGATCGAGTTGTCGATCGGGATCATGGCCAGGTCGGCCTCACCGGCGGCGACGGCCGCGAAGACATCCTCGAACGACGCGCAGGGGAGCGCTTCCCAGTCGGGGTAGTGCCGGTTGGCCACGATGTGCGAGTTCGCACCGGGCTCACCCTGGTAGGCGATGCGTCGAGAGATCACCTCACCAGTTTGGCACTACGGCTGCGGCACCGGGTGCGCCCCGGCCGCTGCATGCACCACGAACACCTCGGGCCTGGCCCACTGGTGCGCGGCGTAGCGGGCCTCGACCCGCTCGCGCACCGCCTGCACCTGCTCGGGGGCCACGAGGGCGATGGCGCTGCCGCCGAAGCCGCCGCCGGTCATCCGGGCTCCGAGCGCACCGGCCTCGAGCGCCGCCTCGATCGCGACGTCGAGCTCGGGACAGCTGACCTGGAAGTCGTCGCGCAACGACGCGTGGGAGGCGGTCAGAATCGCGCCGAGCTGCGACCACGCCCGCCGGTTGATCGAGCTCACCGCGGCGCGCACCCGGGCGGTTTCGGTCAGGACGTGACGGGTGCGGGCCTTGAGGGTCTCGTCGGTGAGCTTGAACGACGCGTCCAGGCCCGCCTGCGCGAGCCACTGGAGCCCGAGCTCGTCCGCCGCGCGTTCACACTCCTCGCGGCGGGCGGCGTACTCGCCGTCGGCCAGCGCGTGGTGCGCGCCGGTGGCGATGACGGCCAGCACCAGGCCGTCCTCCTCCCACCCGAGCGCGACCGGGGTGGTGGTGTGGGGGCTGGACGAGGTGTCGATCAGGACGGCGTGACCGGCAGCACCGTGCAGGACCGCCAGCTGGTCCATCAGGCCGACCGGCGCGCCGACGAAGCCTGCCTCGGCGTGCTGGCCGACCAGCGCGATGGCCTCGTGGTCGAGGCCGAGACCCAGCAGGTCGTCGAGGGCCGCGGCGATGCCGCACGTCGTGGCGGCTGACGACGACAGACCCGCGCCCGACGGCAACCGCGACTCGATCACGAGATCGGCTCCGGGGACGACGTGGCCCCGTTCGGCGAGGCTCCAGATCGTCCCGGCGGCGTAGGCGGCCCATCCCTCGACGTCGCCGGGCTGGACGGTCGTCGCGAAGGTTGCCTTCGTGGCCCCCGGCAGATTGGTCCAGACGTTGACGACTCCGTCGTCGCGGCGCCGGGCCTTGACCGTCAGCGTGCGGTCGATCGCGAGGGGCAGCACGGGCCCCCCGTTGTAGTCGAGGTGCTCGCCGATCAGGTTCACCCGTCCGGGCACGTCCCACCGGAGCACGTCAGTCACCTGTCCAACCTAGCCGGGGGACCGGCTGGCAGAATGCGGTCATGCCTGCTGACCGCCGACCACGCGTGTTGTCCGGGGCGCAGCCCACGGCCGACTCGTACCACCTGGGCAACTACTTCGGTGCGTTCAAGCAATGGGTCGCCCTGCAGGACGAGTTCGAGGCGTTCTACTTCGTGCCCGACCTGCACGCCATCACGGTCGAGTACGACCCGGCCCTGCTTCGCGAGCGGACGTACATCGCGGCGGCCCAGCTGCTGGCGGCCGGCGTCGACCCGTCCCGCAGCGCGCTGTTCGTGCAGAGCCACGTGCCCGAGCACGCCCAGCTGGCGTGGGTGCTCGGCGGGATCACCGGATTCGGCGAGGCCAGCCGCATGACGCAGTTCAAGGACAAGTCGGCCAAGGGCGGCCAGGACTCATCCAGCGTGGGCCTGTTCACCTACCCGATCCTGATGGCGGCCGACATCCTCATCTACCAGGCCGACAAGGTGCCGGTGGGCGAGGACCAGCGCCAGCACGTCGAGCTGACCCGCAACCTGGCCCAGCGGTTCAACCACCGCTTCGGCGAGACGTTCACGGTGCCCGAGGCCTACATCGTGAGGTCGACGGCCAAGATCTATGACCTGCAGGACCCCACCTCGAAGATGAGCGGTTCCAACCAGTCGCACGCCGGGGTCGTCGACCTGACGGACACCCCGAAGCAGGTCGCCAAGAAGCTGCGCTCCGCGGTCACCGACTCGGGCACCGAGATCTCGTTCGACCCCGCCACCAAGCCGGGCATCTCCAACTTGCTGTCGATCTACTCGGCGCTCACCGACGAGCCGATCGAGGCGATCGTCAAGGAGTTCGAGGGCCGCCAGTACGGCCACCTCAAGGTCGCCCTGGGCGACCTCGTCGCCGACTTCGTGGGCGCGTTCGGCGACCGCACCCGTGCGCTGCTCGACGACCGTGGCGAGATCGACCGCATCCTGGCCGCGGGTGCCGTGCAGGCTCGCGAGGTCGCGGCCACGACGCTCGACCTGGTCTACGAACGTTCCGGATTCGTGCGGGGCGCCTGACCGTGACCATCATCGGTGTCGCGATCCCCGTCCCCGACCCGTTCGGGGCGATGCTCCGGGAGAAGCGGGCCGACTTCGGTGATCCGATGGCCCAGACCGTGCCGAGCCACGTGACGCTCGTGCCTCCCACGGAGGTCGAGGAGGACAAGCTCGAGCTGGTCTGCAGCTCGCTCGAGCGGGCGTCGGCGACGCTGCCCCCGTTCCCGATGCGGTTGCGCGGCACCGGCACGTTCCGCCCGGTCTCGCCGGTCGTCTTCATCGCCGTGAGCCAGGGCATCTCCTACACCGAGATGCTCGCCAAGTGCGTGCAGAACGCGCTGGACGCCCCCGAGCCGGAGTTCCCGTTCCATCCGCACGTGACCATCGCGCACAACCTGGACGACCTCAGCCTCGATCGCGCCTACGACGACCTGCGTGACTTCGAGTGCCAGTTCACGGTCAACGAGTTCGCGCTCTACCACCACGAGGACGAAGCCGGCTGGGTCCCACAAAGGAGCTTCCTGCTGGGTCAGTGACGCTCCTTGAGCTTGTCGAAAGGATCCTTTCGACAAGCTCGAGGAGCGGGTTCACACCAGCTCGAGGTCTCCGCTGCCGAACGTCGTGAAGTGGTCGAGCAGGCTGGACTTGAAGGCCTGGGCGGCCAGGGGCAGTGCCTCGTAGCTGCGGTGGGCCAGGGCGATGACGCGGTCGAGCTCGGGATTGGCCAGCTGGGTGGCCCGCAGTCCCGGCCTGCTCGCGATGACCATGCTCGGGACGACGGCGTGCCCGAGGCCGGCCTCGACGAAACGGAGCACGGCACTCATCTCTCCGCCCTCGACGGCCAGCCGAGGCTCGAAGCCGGCGGAGGCGCAGGCCCGGAGCGTCACGTCTCGCAGGTCGTACCCCTCGCGGAACATCACCAGCGGAAGGTCGCGCAGCTGGCCGACGTCCATCCGGTCGGGCAGGTCGGACGTGGCGGGGCTGGCCAGCACGAGTCGCTCTCGCAGCACCGGCGTGGTCTCGATGTCGGGCTCGTTGCTGTGCAGCGGGACGATGAGCAGGGCCACGTCGAGCCGTCCCTGCGAGAGCTCCCGGGTCAGCACCCGCGACCCCGCCTCCTGCACCTCGAGGTCGATCGCGGGGTAGGTGTCGTGGAAGCGTGTGAGGGCCTCGGGCAGCAGCCCGTCGCACAGGGAGGGCGTGGCGCCGAGCCGGACCCGTCCACGCCGCAGCCCCGCCACCTCGTGCACGGTGCGCTGCGCGCTCTCGACGTCGATGAGGATGCGTTGCGCGTGGGGGAGCAGGGCCTCCCCGGCGCTCGTGAGCTCGATGGCGCCGCGGTCGCGGACGAACAGCGGCGTGCCCAGCGAGTTCTCCAGGACGCGGATCTGCTTGGACAGTGTGGGCTGCGACACGCCGGTCAGGTCGGCGGCCCGGGTGAAGTGCCGGGTCCGGGCGACGGCCACGAAGTAGGTGAGCTGGTGTATCTGCACTGGTCAAGCATCTCATAGCCATTGGCTATGAAGGATGCCCTCAAAAGGACTTAGCGCGAATCGTCGAAGGCATCTATCGTGTGAACGTGGCAACTACTCAAATCGCGAAGCGACCGTCGGTGAAGCGCTCGACCGTCGCCCTGAAGTATTCGATGGCGGTGTCGGGGCTCATCATGTTGGGCTACCTGCTCGTCCACATGTACGGCAACCTGAAGTTCTTCCAGGGCCGTGAGAAGTTCGACAGCTACCTCGAGGGGCTCGACAACATCCTCTACCCGTACCTCCCGCACGAGGGCGCGCTGTGGATCATCCGGGTCATCCTGACGGTAGCCATCGTCGTTCACGTCTACGCGGCGATCACGCTGTGGCGGCGCAACAAGGCGGCTGCCGGTTTCGTGGGCAACACCCGCTACCACACCAAGCAGCACAAGACCGGCGTGCAGCGCAGCTACGCCTCGTTCACGATGCGCTGGGGCGGCATCATCCTGCTGCTGTTCATCATCGGTCACCTCGCGCAGATGCTGCCCAACTGGCTCTCGCCCGGCGGTGCGTCCGACAGCAAGTACGACCGCGTCGTCAACGGCTTCGAGCTGTGGTGGGTCGTCCTGCTCTACTCGATCGGCCTGATCGCCGTGGGCTTCCACCTCGCGCACGGCTTCTGGAGCGCGCTGACCACGCTCGGCCAGAATCGCAGCTCGACCCGCAAGTCGTCGCGGATCACCGCGGCGTCCGTCGGGCTCGCCGTCCTCATCTCCGGCGGGTTCCTCACCGTCCCCTTCGCCGTCTTCTTCTTCGGAGCTGGATCATGACCGTCACCGAGCCGTACAAGAACCCGTCCGAGCAGTTCCACGCCCTCGGCGACGACATCGTCGACACGAAGGCGCCCAGCGGCCCCATCGAGAAGCGCTGGGACGACCGCAAGTTCAACGCCAAGCTCGTCAACCCGGCCAACCGTCGCAAGCTCAGCGTCATCGTGGTCGGCACCGGCCTGGCCGGCGCGTCGTCAGCCGCGACGCTCGGTGAGGCGGGATACCACGTCAAGAGCTTCTGCTACCAGGACAGCCCGCGCCGTGCCCACTCGATCGCCGCACAGGGTGGCATCAACGCCGCCAAGAACTACCGCAACGACGGCGACAGCATCTACCGGCTGTTCTACGACACCGTCAAGGGCGGCGACTTCCGCGCCCGCGAGTCCAACGTCTACCGCCTCGCCCAGGTCTCGGTGAACATCATCGACCAGTGCGTCGCGCAGGGTGTCCCGTTCGCCCGCGAGTACGGCGGACTGCTCGACAACCGCTCGTTCGGTGGCGTGCAGGTGTCCCGCACCTTCTACGCCCGCGGCCAGACCGGCCAGCAGCTGTTGATCGGCGCCTACCAGGCGCTGGAGCGTCAGATCGCGGCCGGCACGGTCGAGATGAACACGCGCCACGAGATGCTCGAGCTGATCATGGTCCCCGACTCCTCAGGCACCGAGCGTGCCCGCGGCGTCATCGTCCGCGACATGGTCACCGGCGAGATCGAGACGCACACGGCCGACGCGGTCGTGCTGGCCTCGGGCGGCTACGGCAACGTGTTCTTCCTGTCGACCAACGCGATGGGCTGCAACACGACGGCGACGTGGCGTGCGCACCGCAAGGGCGCCTACTTCGCCAATCCCTGCTACACGCAGATCCACCCGACGTGCATCCCCGTCTCCGGTGACTACCAGAGCAAGCTGACGCTGATGAGCGAGTCGCTCCGCAACGACGGCCGCATCTGGGTGCCGGAGAAGATGAACGACGAGCGCCTCGCGAGCCAGATCCCCGAGGACGAGCGCGACTACTACCTCGAGCGCATCTACCCGGCATTCGGCAACCTGGTGCCCCGCGACATCGCGTCGCGAGCCGCCAAGTACCAGTGCGACGCGGGCAAGGGCGTCGGTCCCGGCGGCCTCGGTGTCTACCTCGACTTCGCGGACGCCATCGAGCGGCTGGGCCGCCCGGCCGTCGAGGCCAAGTACGGCAACCTCTTCGACATGTACGCGCAGATCACCGGCGAGGATCCCTACACCGAGCCGATGCGCATCTACCCGGCCGTCCACTACACGATGGGCGGACTGTGGGTCGACTATGACCTGCAGAGCAACCTGACCGGGCTGTTCGTCGCGGGAGAGGCCAACTTCTCCGAGCACGGCGCCAACCGCCTCGGCGCCTCGGCGCTGATGCAGGGACTGGCCGACGGCTACTTCGTCCTGCCCTACACGCTGGCCAACTACCTGGCCGACGGCCCGTACGAGAAGGTCGGCGACGACCACCCGGCGGTCACCGCGGCCAGGACGGCCGTCGAGGAGCGCATCGCGAAGTTCCTCTCGATCAACGGCACGCGCACCGTGGACTCGTACCACAAGGAGCTCGGCCAGATCATGTGGGACTACTGCGGCATGGAGCGCACCGAGGAGGGCCTGACCAAGGCCATCGGGATGATCCGTGACCTCAAGGTCGACTTCTGGGCCAACGTCAAGGTCACCGGTGTCAACGAGGAGCTCAACCAGACCCTCGAGAAGGCCGGCCGCGTCGCCGACTTCTTCGAGCTGGGCGAGCTCATGTGCATCGACGCCCTCCAGCGGCGCGAGTCGTGCGGTGGACACTTCCGCGCGGAGAGCCAGACCGAGGACGGCGAGGCCCTGCGTCACGACGACGAGTTCGCGTACGTCTCGGCCTGGGAGTTCGGCGAGAAGCAGCCCACGCTGCACAAGGAACAGCTGGAATACGAGTACGTCGAGATGAAGTCGAGGAGCTACAAGTGAACATCACCGTGCGCGTCTGGCGCCAGAAGAACGCTGACGACAAGGGCAAGATGGTCACGTACGGCGTCGAGAACGTCAGTGAGCACATGTCGTTCCTGGAGATGCTCGACGTCCTCAACGAGCAGCTCACGCTGAGCGGTGACGACCCGATCGCCTTCGACCACGACTGCCGCGAGGGCATCTGCGGGTCGTGTGGCGTCGTGATCAACGGTCAGGCCCACGGGCCGCAGACCACCACGACCTGCCAGCTGCACATGCGCAGCTTCGAGGACGGGGCCGTCATCGACATCGAGCCGTGGCGCGCGGGTGCGTTCCCGGTCATCAAGGACCTCGTCGTCGACCGCTCGGCGTTCGATCGGATCATCCAGGCCGGTGGCTTCATCTCGGCCCCGACCGGTTCGGCTCCCGAGGCCAACAACCTTCCGGTCCCGAAGGAGGACGCCGACCACGCCTTCGAGTCGGCGACCTGCATCGGCTGTGGCGCCTGTGTCGCGGCGTGCCCGAACGGTTCGGGCATGCTCTTCACCGCTGCGAAGATCACGCACCTGGGTCTGCTTCCGCAGGGCCAGCCCGAGCGCGACTCCCGCGTCATCGGCATGATCGAGCAGCACGACCACGAGGGCTTCGGCGGCTGCACCAACATCGGTGAGTGCACGTCGTCCTGCCCCAAGGGCATCCCTCTCGACACGATCAGCCGCCTCAACCGCGACCTGCTCGGCGCTCTGGCCAAGGGCAAGGCGTAAGCCTCCTTCGTCGGCTTGCCAACGGCTCGTTCCGCCCCCTGCTCGCTGCGCTCGTGGGGGGACCCCCAACCGCTGCCAGGCTTCGCCCGGACTCCTGTCTTCGCTCGCTGGCGCTCGCTCGACCCATGGTCGGGTGGGCGCCGGCGTTCGTTCTCCGGGCGAGGCGAGGCTCCCGCCCCTAGTCTTCTGGCATGACTTCTGCTCCTTCCTCCACACTTGACGGGTGGGTGGTCTCGTCGTTCACCGGCGGTGGACTGACCCACGACTGCTACGAGAAGGGCAGCGGCCCCGGGGTCGTGCTGATCCCCGAGATCCCCGGCATGACGCCGGAGGTGCTGGGGCTCGCCGACCACCTGGTCGACGAAGGGTTCACCGTCGTCGTGCCGTCACCGTTCGGCACGCCCGGCAGGGCCATGTCGGCGCCGTACGTGCTCGGTGTCGTGGCGAAGCTCTGCGTCTCGGCCGAGTTCCGCGCCTTCGCGACGAGGTCGGCCCGGCCGATCAGCGAGTTCCTGCGCGCCGTGGCCCGTGACCTCAACGCGCGGACGCCCGGTGAGGGGGTCGGCGTGATCGGCATGTGCTTCACCGGCGGCTTCGCGCTGGCCGCCGCGGTCGACGACTCCGTCGTGGCGCCGGTGATGAGCCAGCCCTCGGTGCCGTTCCCGATCGGCGGGGCCCGGCAGGCCGACATGGGCCTGTCGTCCGAGGAGCTGGCGACGGTCACGGCCCGCACCCAGAACGACGGCCTGTGCATCATGGGCCTGCGGTTCAGCGAGGACAAGGCCGTGTCGCCCAAACGGTTCGCGGCACTCGCGCAGCAGTTCGGTGACGCCTTCGAGGTCATCGAGCTCGACTCGTCGAAGGGCAACGCCGGCGGCTTCTCCGGCGGCGCACACTCGGTCATCACCCACGAGGTGCGAGACGGCAACGAGGCGATGGCCGCCCGTGAGCGGGTGGTCGGGTTCCTCCGCGAGCGGCTCGCACCGGGCGCCTGACTATTATCGTTAGCATAGGTAATTTGCTATGCTAACGATATGCCGACCGATGCCCACCACCTCGCGCGATCGGTGGCCCGGCTCAACCGGCGTCTGCGGCAGGAGCGGCAGAGCGATCTCACCCCGACCCAGCTGTCGGTCCTCGGCTCGGTCCGCCAGCTCGGCTCGTCGACGCCCAGCGCCATCGCGGCGCACGAGCGGGTGCAGCCGCCGTCGATCACCCGCACGCTGACGTCGCTGGTCGATGCCGGCATGGTGATCCGCGAGCCGCACCCCGATGACGGCCGGCAGGTGCTGGTGTCGGTCTCGGAGCAGGGGGAGGCCGTCCTCGCCGCCGAGCGCGACCGTCGCGACCTGTGGCTGTCACGCCTGCTCGGCGAGCTCACGACCCCCGAACGCGCCACCCTGAGGGAGGCTGCCGGGCTGATGGAACGGCTCGCCGACCGTTGAGCCCCACGTTCAGCGCCCTCGCCGTGCGCAACTACCGCATCTACATCCTCGGCGCGATCGTCTCCAACACCGGCACGTGGATGCAGCGCATCGGCCAGGACTGGCTGGTGCTGCAGCTCACCAACAGCGGTACGGCGCTCGGCGTCACGACGGGTCTTCAGCTGTTGCCCGCGCTGCTGTTCTCACCCATCGCAGGAGTCGTCGCCGACCGAGTGCCCAAGCGCACCATCCTTCTATTCACCCAGGTCGCGATGGCGGTTCCGGCAGCGCTGCTCGGCATCCTCGCGGTCACGGGCGTGGTGCAGACCTGGCACGTCTTCGCGCTGGCGTTCGTGTTCGGCATCGGCACCGCGTTCGACGCTCCCGCGCGCCAGTCGTTCGTCGTCGAGATCGTCGGCAAGGAGGACCTTGCAAACGCCGTCGGCCTCAACTCGGCGTCGTTCAACCTGGCGCGCATGATCGGCCCGGCCGTTGCCGGCCTGCTGATCGCCGCCCTCGGATCGGGGATCGCAGCCGCCGGGTGGGTGATCCTGATCAACGCCGTCAGCTATCTCGCCGTGCTGACGTCGCTGCAGCTGCTCGACGGCAGCCGGCTGACGCCCTCGAAGGTCACCGGCACCCGCAAGCACGCCGTGCGCGACGGGGTGGCGTACGTCCGGTCGCGTCCCGACCTCGTCCTGATCCTGATCAGCGTGTTCTTCGTCGGCACCTTCGGCATGAACTTCCAGATGACCAGCGCGCTGATGGCCACCGACGTGTTCGGCAAGGGGGCGGGTGAGTACGGCCTGCTCGCGTCGATCATGGCGCTCGGGTCGCTGGCCGGCGCGCTGATGGCCGCGCGGCGCGCGCGGCCGCGGCTGCGCTTTGTCGTGCTCGCCGGTGGTGCCTTCAGCGTCGTCGAGATCGTGGCGGGCCTCATGCCGACGTACGCCACGTTCGCCGCGGTGCTGCCGGTGCTCGGGCTCTGCGCCCTGACGATGATCACGTCGGCCAACGCAACGATCCAGCTGACGTCGAGCCCCATGATGCGGGGGCGTGTCGCCGCGCTCTACCTCATGGTCTTCATGGGCGGCACCCCGCTGGGTGCGCCCCTGATGGGCTGGGTCGGGGAGACGTTCGGCCCCCGGTGGATGCTCCTCGGCGGCGGCGGCGTGACCCTGCTGGGCATCGGGCTCGCGACGGCGTGGTTCCTCCACACCCAGGACACGCACCGTGAGGAGTTGCGTCGGAGCCTGCGAGACCTACGGTGGAGGCATGCACGTCGAGAGAACCTTCACGGTGTCGAGGTCCATTGAGGACGTCTTCGACTACCTCAGCAACTTCGAGAACACCAACGAGTGGGACCCGGGGACGATCAGCACGACCCGCACCGAGGGCGACGGCGGGCTCGGCACTGTCTACGCCAACCGGTCGAAGTTCGCCGGCCGGACGGTCGACCTGACGTACGAGACGATCGGCTTCGACCGGCCGACGTTCTTCTCGGCGCGAGGCACCAACAAGCAGTCGACCGCGACCGACTCCATGACGTTCACCCGCGACGGTGACCGCACCCAGATCCACTACCGTGCCGACTTCCAGTTCCACGGCATCGTGAAGCTGGTCGCGCCGCTCGTCGTCAAGCCCAAGCTCGACGCGCTGGCCGACGAGACCGTCGAGGACATCCGCAAGGCCCTGGAGTCCGGCGCCTCCTGATCGGTGAGACGTCCGGGCCCCGGCCCGAACGGCGTTATCCTGACGGGATGTCCCTGCTCGACGCGCTCACCCGGTCCATCGACGTGGTCACCCCCGACCTCATCGAGCTGCGGCGCGACCTGCACGCCTTCCCCGAGCTGTCGTGGCACGAGGAGCGCACCACGGACATCGTCGCGATGTGGATGGACAAGAACGGCATCGCGTACGAGCGGTTCGAGGGCACGGGCCTGATGGCTGAGATCGGACCCGACGAGGGACCGATCGTCGCGCTGCGGGCCGATCTCGACGCACTTCCCGTCGTCGACACGTCCCAGGACCCCTGGAGGTCGACGGTCCCCGGCGTCTCGCACTCGTGCGGCCACGACGTGCACGTCGCCGCGCTGGTCGGAGCCAGCGTGGCGCTGTCCCAGGTCCACGCCGAGCAGGGGCTGCCGGTGCGCGTCCGACTGATCTTCCAGCCCGCCGAGGAGGTCATGCCCGGCGGTGCGCTCAAGCTGCTCGCCGCGGGCGCCCTCAAGGGGGTGTCGCGCATCTTCGCCCTGCACTGCGACCCGTCGCTCGACGTCGGTCAGGTCGGCCTGCGTGAGGGCCCCATCACCGGCGCGTCCGACCACATCTCGGTGCAGCTCAGCGGTCGCGGCGGGCACACCTCGCGGCCCCACCTCACCGAGGACCTCACGTACGCCCTCGGCAGCCTGCTCGTGCAGCTGCCGGCGGTGCTCTCGCGGCGGTTCGACCCCCGCGCCGGGGCCAGCATGGTGTGGGGACAGATCCACTCCGGCAACGCCGCCAACGTCATCCCGTCGACCGGCGAGCTGAGCGGCACCCTGCGGATGCTCGACGCCGCCGCCTGGCACCAGGCCGAGCACCTCGTGCGCGGGCTGATCAGCGACATCATCGAGCCGTTCGGCGTCAGCGCCGACGTGACCTACACGCGGGGGGTCCCGCCCGTCGTCAACGACTTCGGCGCCACCGAGGTCATGCGGCGGGCGGTGTCGCAGGCCGTCGGGCCCGGAGGCGTCGCGTCCACCGCGCAAAGCCTCGGCGGCGAGGACTTCGCCTGGTACGTCGAGGCCGTCCCGGGAGCCATGGGGCGCCTCGGAACCCGCACGCCGGAGGGGCCGACGTACGACCTGCACCAGGGCAACCTGCGGGTCGACGAGCGGGCCATCGCCGTCGGTGCGAAGGTGCTGGCGGTTGCTGCCGTCAGCTAGCGAGTGCAGCGAGCCTGCCTGACGGCGCCACGTCGCGCTCGTCGCTGCGCTCCTCGGCGACGTGAGGTGAAGATACGGTTACAGCGGCTCTGAATCGGACGATGACCCTCCCGCGTGGCACTGCCGGACATTAGGGTCTGTCACGAGTGCCGGGTGCCCCGGCTCCGTACTGAGGAGGAATTTTGCGTCGATTGACCAAGCTTTCCGCTGTCGCCGCCGTTGCCACGCTCGCTCTCGCGGGCTGTGGAAGCAGCGACAGCGATGGTGGCGGAAGCGGAAGCGACAAGCCCGCCGCCAGCGACGACGTCTGCAAGACCGCCGACGGCGACGGACCCAAGATCGGCCTCGCGTACGACGTCGGCGGACGTGGCGACCAGTCGTTCAACGACTCGGCCTACGCCGGACTCGAGAAGGCTGTCACCGACTTCAGCGCTACCTGCATCGAGGGCGAGGCCACCGACGGTGAGCCCGAGTCCGCTCGTGAGGACCGTCTGCGCAACATGGCCGAGAACGGCGCCACCGCGATCGTCGGCGTCGGCTTCGCCTACAGCGAGTCGGTCAACGCGGTCGCTCCGGACTTCCCCGAGGTCAACTTCGCCGTGATCGACGGCTTCGACCCCGACGAGACCGCCAACGACAACGTCGCCTACCTCGGCTTCGCCGAGCAGGAGGGCTCGTTCCTCGTTGGCGTCGCCGCTGCGGAGACCAGCAAGTCCGGCACGATCGGCTTCGTCGGTGGCGTCAACAACGACCTCATCAAGAAGTTCGAGGCCGGCTACACCGCTGGGGCCAAGGCTGCCAAGCCCGACATCAAGGTCGAGGTCGCGTACATCCAGGAGTCGGACCTGTCCGGCTTCGGTGACCCGGCCGGCGGCAAGGCCGCTGCGACCGGCGAGTTCGACAAGGGCGCCGACGTGGTCTACCACGCTGCGGGCGGTTCCGGCTCGGGCGTCTTCGACGCCGCTGTCGAGGCCGGCGAGGGCAACTGGGCGATCGGTGTCGACTCCGACCAGTACCTCACCGCCACCGCTGCGCAGAAGCCGTTCATCCTGACGTCGATGCTCAAGCGCGTCGACACCGCGACGTACAACTTCGCGAAGTCGATCGACGAGGGCAAGCCGCTCGTCAGCTACACGGTCTACGCGCTGAAGGACGACGGCGTCGGCTACTCGACGTCCGGCGGCTTCATCGACTCCCTCACGGCTGACATCGACAGCTACAAGGAGAAGATCATCTCCGGCGAGATCACGGTGCCCGAGAAGCCGTAGGCAGATCGGCAGCGGCAGAAGCAACAACTCGCGACGAACCTGGGCTGGCGCGGTAGCGTTCAGCCCAGGTTCGTCCTGTGTGTCCATGGCTCATGCAAGTCACGAAAGTCCTAGGTGGGGAGTGTCCGTGCCGTCTGATGTTGATGCGGTCCAGCTGCGGGGGATCGGCAAGCGGTTCCCCGGCGTGATCGCCAACCACGATGTGGATGTGACGATCAGGTCGGGCACGGTGCACGCCCTGATCGGCGAGAACGGCGCCGGCAAGTCGACGCTGATGAAGATCCTCTACGGAGTGCAGCGGCCCGACGAGGGCACCATCACGATCAACGGTTCCGAGGTCGTGCTCAAGTCGCCGACCGAGGCGATCGAGGTGGGCGTCGGGATGGTGTTCCAGCACTTCATGCTGGCCGACAACCTCACGGTGCTGGAGAACATGGTGCTCGGCGCCGAGAAGCTGCACGGCATCGGCGACCAGGCACGGGCTGAGATCCGCCGCATCTCCGACCGGTTCGGCTTCGGGCTCGACCCGGACGTGCTGGTCGAGAAGCTGGGTGTCGCCGCCCGTCAGCGGCTCGAGATCGCGAAGGTGCTCTACCGCGGGGCGCGCATCATCATCCTCGACGAGCCGACCGCCGTCCTCGTCCCGCAGGAGGTCGAGGCGCTGTTCGCCAACCTCCGCGAGCTCAAGGACGCCGGCAACTCGGTGCTGTTCATCTCGCACAAGCTCGACGAGGTGCTCGCGATCGCCGACGACATCACGGTCATGCGGCGCGGCACGACGGTCGGCACCGCCGATCCGGCCACCGCCACGAAGCGCCAGCTCGCCGAGCTCATGGTCGGCTCGGAGCTCCCATCGCCCGAGACCGGTGAGTCGACGGTCACCGACACCGTCGAGCTGACGCTCGACGACGTCACGCTCGCCGACGAGTTCGGCCGCAACCTGCTCACCGACCTGTCGTTGACCATCCGGCGCGGCGAGGTCCTGGGCATCGCCGGCGTCGAGGGCAACGGTCAGTCCGAGCTCGTCGAGACCATCATGGGCATGCGCATCCCCACGTCCGGCCGCATCCTGCTCGGCGAGCAGGACGTCACCCACTGGCACACCCGCCAGCTGCGGGAGGCCGGCATCGGCTACATCCCGGAGGACCGTCACCGGCACGGGCTGCTTCTCGACGCTCCGCTGTGGGAGAACCGCATCCTCGGTCACCAGACCCAGGCGCCCAGCGCCAAGGGCATGTGGATCAACCGCAAGGGCGCCCGCGCCGACACCGAGCGCATCGTCGCGGAGTACGACGTCCGCACGCCGGGCATCGACACGCCGTCGCGAGCGCTGTCGGGCGGCAACCAGCAGAAGCTCATCGTGGGCCGCGAGATGAGCGGTGACCCGGTCCTGCTCATCGCGTCGCACCCGACCCGCGGTGTCGACGTCGGCGCCCAGGCGGCGATCTGGGACCACATCAAGCGCGCTCGTCGCGCCGGCCTCGCGGTGCTGCTGATCTCGGCCGACCTCGACGAGCTGATCGGCCTGTCCGACACGATCCAGGTCATCCTGCGCGGACGCTTCGTCGGCGCGTTCGACCCGGCCACGGTGACGCCCCAGGACCTCGGGTCCGCGATGACGGGAGGCGAGGCGGCGTGAACGAGCGCCAGCGAGTTCACCATGGGTCGGTCATGCCGGCTCCTCCGCACCATGCCGTGCCGACAGGGGAGGCAGCATGACGAAGCTGAACCCCCGCGCCATCGGCCTCGCGCTGCTCGCGCCCGCCATCGCCGTCCTGCTGAGCATCTTGGTCACGACGCTGGTCATCGCCGCCGTCGGCAGCTCGCCCGGCGAGTTCTGGTCGACGATGTTCGAGATGCCCAAGCCGCGGCTGCGCGTCGACATCGTCAACCAGACGGCGATGATCTACATCGCTGCGGTGGCCGCCGCGATCGGCTTCCGCATGGGTCTGTTCAACATCGGCCTCGAGGGGCAGTACACGATCGCGTCCTTCGCCGCCGCGTCGTTCGCCGGCGCGGCCTACCTCGGCGGCTTCGCCAACGTCGCCGCGTCGATCATCGTGGCGATGGTCGTCGGAGCCGCTTGGTCGGGCATCGCAGGCATCCTGCGCACGACCCGCGGGGTCAGCGAGGTCATCTCCACGATCATGCTCAACGCGATTGCGGTGACCCTCGTTGGCTACTTCCTCAACCGCTACGGGGTCAAGGAGGGCAACACGGTCCACACCGCGAACCTCGAGCCCAGCAGCACCCTGGGCGGCTTCGCGCCGTTCGAGGACCGCGACGGTGAGATCTGGGCCCTGTCGATCATCGCCGTCCTCGTCGGTGTCGGCTTCTGGGTGCTGCTCAACAAGACCCGGTTCGGCTTCGACCTGCGGGCGAGCGGCCAGTCCGAGAGCGCGGCGCTGGCCAGCGGCATCAACCCGAAGCGCATGATCCTCATCTCGATGATGCTGTCGGGCGCCGTGGCCGGACTGATCTGGCTGCCGGCCCTGTTCGGCGGCGCCCGCAACTACGGCACGTCCTTCCAGGTGGGGCTTGGATTCCTCGGCATCGCGGTCGCTCTGCTGGGCCGCAACCGTCCGCTCGGGATGCTGTTCGGCGCGCTGCTGTTCGCGTTCCTCTCGGTCAAGTCCAACGACCTGACCTTCGGCACGGACGTCTCGCCGAGCATCGTCCAGATCACGCAGGGAGTCGCGGTGCTCGCCGTCGTCGTGACGTACGAGGTGGTGCGTCGCTGGCGCACCCGCCTGGAGCAACGGTCCGTCAGCCGCGAGCTGACCGGGGCCAAGGAGGCGACGGCATGACGACAACGACCACCACACCGTCCACCGTCTCGCGCGTGACCGAGCGGCTGACCAAGAGCTGGCTGTGGATCGGCCTGATCGGCATCGGCGTCGTGTCGTTCGTCCGCATCGTGACCGACACCGACGACCTGACCGGCGCGGGCACGATCCGTGCGGCGATCATCGCCACGTGCCCGATCCTGGCTGCCGCCCTCGGTGGCCTGTGGGCCGAGCGGGCCGGCGTCGTCAACATCGGGCTCGAGGGTCAGATGATCCTCGGCACCTGGGGTGCGGCCTTCTTCACGTACCACTACGGACCGTGGGTCGGCATCATCGGCGCAGCGCTGCTGGGCCTGATCGGTGGCCTGCTGCACGCGATCGCCACGGTGACGTTCGGCGTCGACCACATCGTCTCGGGCGTCGCGATCAACCTCATCGGCGCGGGAGCGGCGACCTATCTGGCCGAGGCGATCTTCTCCGACTACGAGGGGGGCGGACCGCGCCAGCTCAACGGTTTGGAGGCCCCGGCGCAGATCACCGTGCCGGGGGTGTCCGACCTGGCCAACGCCGTCGCCGACAAGCACTGGTTCTTCGTCTCCGACGTCGCGTCGTTCATCCAGGCGCTGACGACCAACATCTCGACGCTGAGCCTGTTCGTCTTCGCGCTCGTGATCATCTCGGCCGTCGTCCTGTGGCGCACCTCCTTCGGCCTGCGGCTCCGGTCGTGCGGCGAGAACCCGCAGGCGGCCGAGACGCTGGGCGTCAACGTCTACCTCTACAAGTACGTCGCGGTGCTGGTCTCCGGCGCCCTGGCCGGCATCGGTGGCGGCTTCCTGGCGCTGGTCTCGTCGAGCGGCTTCAGCAACGGTCAGACCGGCGGACGCGGCTACATCGGCCTGGCGGCGATGATCTTCGGCAACTGGCGTCCCGGTGGCCTGCTCGCCGGCGCGCTGACGTTCGGCTACACCGACTCCCTGCGGCTGCGCGACACCGACTCGGTGCACGCGCTCCTGCTGCTCGTGGCACTCGGACTGCTGGGCTTCGCGGCCTGGCGCGCCTACCGCCGGCAGGTCCGCGGCGCGGTCGCCGTGGCCGTCGCCGGCGTGGCCGTCCTGGCCTGGTTCCTGGCCACCGACAGCGTCCCCCGCGAGTTCACGGTCATGACGCCATACATCACGACCCTCTTCGTGCTCGCTCTGGGCGCGCAGAGACTTCGCATGCCGGCGGCTGACGGCAAGCCCTACCGACGAGGCAGTGCAGGATAGTGGCGACCAGCATCAACGGGCTCGGCATCAAGGGCGCCGACGACCCCATCGACTGGGAGTCGCTCACGAAGTACGCCACCGAGGTCATGGGGCGCGCGTACGCGCCGTACTCGCACTACAAGGTCGGCGTCGCGGGACTCGTCGACGACGGGCGGGTCGTGCTCGGGTGCAACGTCGAGAACGCTGCCTACGGCGTCGCGCTGTGCGCCGAGTGCGGCATGGTCTCGGCCCTCCACTCGACCGGTGGCGGTCGCCTCGTCGCGGTCGCCTGTGTCGACTCGCGGGGGGCCGCCCTGATGCCGTGCGGCCGCTGCCGCCAGCTCCTGTGGGAGAACGGCGGACCGGACATGCAGCTCATGACGCCGTCCGGGGTCAAGACCATGACCGAGGTGCTGCCCGACGCGTTCGGCGCCGATGACCTGGCCGCCAACGAGTCGGCGGCCGAGTGACCCGCTACGCCGTCCAGCTCGACCCGGGGGCGCCGACGTTCATCGCCGACCCGTATCCAGTGCTGGCCTCGCTGCGCCAGAACGGGCCAGTGCTGTGGCACGAGCCGATGGGGTCGTGGCTGGCGACGACGCACGACGCGGTGAGCCAGGTGATGCGCAACCGCACGTTCGCACGGCTGTGGACCGACCGGGAGCCTGCCTCGCAGATGGAGCCGTTCAACGCGCTCCACCGGAACCAGATGATGGACTGCACAGAAAGAGATCATCCAAGACTTCGTGGCTTGGTCGCGAAGTCATTCTCGCGCGGCCACGTCGAGCGGATGAGGCCGCGCATCGAGCAGCTGGCCGCGTCGATGGTGGGCGAGCTGGGGGAGTCGTTCGACCTCCTGGGCGACTACGCCGAGCCGATGCCCGTCTTCGTGATCGCCGACCTGCTCGGCGTGCCCCGCGAGGACCACGTGAAGCTGCGCGACTGGTCGCAGGCCATCGTCCACATGTACGAGCCGGGGGTCGGCGCACTGACCAAGGCCGCGGCGATCCGGGCCAGCACGGCGTTCTCCGACTACGTGCGCGGCGTCGTCGAGCTGCGTCGGTCGTCGCCCGGCGACGACCTGATCTCCGATCTCATCGCGGCACGGGACGAGGGCTCGAAGCTCAGCGACGACGAGCTCGTCGCGTCGGTGGTGCTGCTGCTCAACGCCGGGCACGAGGCGTCTGTCAACGTCTTCGGCAACGGCTTCCACGCGCTGATGCAGCATCCGGAGCAGATGGCCCGGATCACCGGTGGCGAGGTGTCGATCGAGACGGCGCTCGAGGAGCTGATCCGCTTCGACGCGCCGCTGCAGCTGTTCGAACGCACCGCCACCGCCGACGTCGAGGTGAGCGGCCAGCTGATCCGCTCGGGCCAGAAGATCGCCTGCCTGATGGGTTCGGCCAACCGCGACGCCGAGGTCTTTGCCGATGCGGACACCTTCGACGTCGGCCGCGACCCCAACCCCCATGTCGGATTCGGCATGGGCCTGCACTTCTGCCTGGGCGCGCCGCTCGCGCGTCTGGAGCTGCAGATCAGCATCTCCACGCTGCTCGACCGCTTCCCAGCCCTGCAGCTGGTCGGCGAGGCGCCGCGCCGCCCGACCTGGGTGCTCCGCGGCTACGAGAGCATCCCCGTCACCGCCGTCTGACCCAGGAGCCCGACCATGACTGAAGCCTTCGACGCCGTCGAGGTCATCGCTGCCAAGCGTGACCGGCACGAGCTGACCGACCCGCAGATCGACTGGGTCGTCGACGCCTACACCCGTGGGGTCGTCGCCGACGAGCAGATGGCGGCGCTGGCGATGGCGATCCTGCTCAACGGCATGAACCGCCGCGAGATCTCGCGATGGACCGGAGCCATGATCGCCAGCGGCGAGCGCATGGACTTCTCATCGCTGTCATGGGCCACGTCCGACAAGCACTCGACGGGCGGGGTCGGCGACAAGATCACCCTGCCGCTGGCACCGCTGGTCGCCGCGTGCGGTGTCGCCGTGCCCCAGCTGTCCGGGCGCGGGCTCGGCCACACCGGCGGCACGCTCGACAAGCTCGAGGCGATCCCCGGCTGGCGGGCCGCGCTCACCAACGAGGAGATGATGGCGCAGCTCGAAGACGTCGGCGCGGTCATCTGCGCCGCCGGAGCGGGCCTCGCGCCGGCCGACAAGAAGCTCTACGCCCTGCGCGACGTCACCGGGACCGTCGAGGCGATCCCGTTGATCGCGAGCTCCATCATGAGCAAGAAGATCGCCGAGGGCACCGGCTCGCTGGTGCTCGACGTCAAGGCAGGCTCGGGAGCCTTCATGAAGTCGGTCGAGCAGGCGCGCGAGCTGGCCGAGACGATGGTGGCCCTCGGCACCGACGCGGGCGTCAAGACCGTCGCGCTGCTCACCGACATGTCGACGCCGCTGGGCCTGACGGCCGGCAACGCCTGCGAGGTCGCCGAGTCGGTCGAGGTGCTCGCCGGCGGAGGTCCGTCCGACGTCGTCGAGCTCACCCTCGCCCTGGCCCGCGAGATGCTCGCCGCCGCGGGCAGGAGCGACGTCGACCCGGCCGACGCGCTGGCGTCCGGCCAGGCGATGGACGTCTGGAAGCGGATGATCGCCGCGCAGGGCGGCGACCCCGATGCCTCCCTGCCGACCGCTCGGGAGACGCACGTCGTCGTGGCGCCGTCGTCCGGCACCCTGACGCGGCTCGACGCGATGAACGTCGGCGTGGCGGCGTGGCGTCTCGGCGCCGGCCGGTCACGTCCCGGGGAGCAGGTGCAGGCGGCGGCAGGAGTGGTGATGCACGCCAAGCCCGGCGACACCGTGGTGGCTGGTCAGCCCCTCATGACGCTGCACACGGACACGCCCGAGCGGTTCGACCGCGCGATTGCTGCCCTGGACGGGGGGTACGACGTCGGCGTGGCGGCCGGGGGGCCTTCTGCCGTGGTGATCGACCGGATTGGATAGGTTCGCCTGATGCGCATCTTGAACAACAGTGACGAAATCGCCGCGGCCGCGGGCCAGGAGCTCGGGGTCAGCGAGTGGGTGGCCATCACGCAGGACCGCATCGACATGTTCGCCGATGCGACCGGCGACCGGCAGTGGATCCACGTCGACCCGGAGCGTGCCGCCGATGGTCCGTTCGGTGCGACGATCGCCCACGGATATCTGACCCTGTCGATGCTGCCGTTCCTCGGCGCCCAGGTGTTCGCCTTCGCCGGCGACGTGGCGCGGGTCAACTACGGACTCAACAAGGTCCGGTTCGTCACGCCCGTCCGGGTCGGGTCGAAGGTCCGCAGCCGGGTCGAGCTGCTCTCGGTCGAGGCGATCGACAAGGGACAGCGCGCGACGTTGCAGCACACCGTGGAGATCAAGGGCAGCGACAAGCCGGCATGCGTGGCGGAGACGGTCACGCTGCTCATGGCGACGTGACACGATGACCAGGTGAGAGCCACTTCCGAACAGATCGCCCAGGCCCCCAAGGTCGCCCTCCACGAGCACCTCGACGGGGGAGTCCGCCCGGCCACCGTCGCGGAGATCGCCGCGGAGATCGGCCACGACCTGCCGGTCGAGGGCGGCGAGGCCCTCGGCACGTGGTTCGAGGAGGCGTCGAACTCGGGTTCGCTCGAGCGCTACCTCGAGACCTTCGTCCACACCGTGGCGGTCATGCAGCGACCGCAGGACCTGGCCCGGGTCGCCCGCGAGGCGGTGCTCGACCTCTCCGACGACGGTGTCGTCTACGCCGAGCTGCGCTGGGCGCCCGAGCAGCACCTGTCAGCGGGGCTGAGCCTGCGCGAGACCGTCGAAGCCGTGCAGGCGGGCATCCAGGAGGGCATGCAGATCGCCGCGATCGAGGGCCAGACGATCGAAGTCGGCCAGCTGCTCACCGCGATGCGGCACGCCGACCGAGGTCAGGAGATCGCCGAGCTGGTCGTCGAGTACCGCGACCGCGGCGTCGCCGGCTTCGACATCGCCGGGGCCGAGGACGGCTTCCCGCCGATCCTGCACCTCGAGGCGTTCGAGTTCCTGCGCCGCGAGAACGCGCACTTCACGATCCACGCGGGTGAGGCCTTCGGCCTGCCCTCGATCTGGCAGGCCATCCAGCGCTGTGGCGCCGAGCGGCTCGGCCACGGCGTGCGCATCGTCGACGACATCGACTTCAGCGATCCGGACGCCCCGATCCTCGGTGACCTGGCGGCCTACATCCGCGACCGTCGCATCCCGCTGGAGATGTGCCCGTCGTCCAACCTGCAGACCGACGCGGTGCCCGGCATGACGTCCCTCGCGGATCACCCGATCGGCAAGCTCAAGGACCTCGGCTTCCGGGTCACGGTCAACTGCGACAACCGGCTCATGAGCGGAACCTCGATGTCGCGGGAGTTCCAGCTGCTCGTCGACGCGTTCGACTACAGCCTCAAGGACCTCCAGTGGTTCACGGTCAACGCGATGAAGAGCGCTTTCCTGCCGTTCGACCAGCGCCTCGTGCTCATCAACGACGTCATCAAGCCCGCCTACGCCGCCCTCTGACGCTCGCGAGTCGCTGAATGACCACCGGTGAGTCACTGATTCACGGTGACGGAGTGACTGCCCGGACGTGATGCAGTGACTCGCGAGCGTTCAGGCGGCGGCCTCCACCTGAGCCGCCGGCTCCAGGGCGTACGCCAGGATCTCGGCGACGTCGGCCACCGGCCTGACGTCGAGGGCCTCCAGCACCTCGGCCGGGACGTCTGCCAGGTCGACCTCGTTGCGGGCGGGGATGAAGACGGTCTTCAGCCCGGCACGCTGCGCCGCCATGAGCTTCTGCTTGACGCCCCCGATCGGCAGGACCCGACCGTTGAGCGTGACCTCGCCGGTCATGCCGACATCGGCCCGCACGTTGCGTCCCAGCGCCAGTGACGTCAGCGCCGTGACCATCGTGACGCCTGCCGACGGTCCGTCCTTGGGCACTGCGCCTGCCGGCACGTGCAGGTGGATCGACCGTTCGAGGGTCGCCGGGTCGATGCCGAGCGCCGCGGCGTGGGACCGGACGTAGGTGAGTGCGATGTGCGCCGACTCCTTCATCACGTCGCCGAGCTGCCCGGTGATCGCGAGACTGCGCTCCCCGTCGTACGCGCTGGCCTCGATGAACAGCACGTCGCCGCCCAGGCCCGTCACCGCGAGCCCCGTGGAGACGCCCGGCACCGCCGTGCGCTCCTCGACCTCCGGGATGAATCGCGGTCGTCCGACGTAGTCGACCAGCGTCGACGCGTCGACCACGACGGGCTGCGGGACCTCCGGGTCGGCCAGCCGGGTCGTGACCTTGCGGAACACCTTGGCCAGGAGCCGTTCCATCTGCCGCACACCCGCCTCGCGGGTGTACGACGCCGCAACCAGCCGGAGGGCATCGTCGGTGATGGTGACCTCGTCGTCGGTCAGGGCAGCGCGCTCCTGCTGGCGCGGTGCCAGGTACTGCCGCGCGATCGCGACCTTGTCGTCCTCGGTGTATCCGTCGAGCTGGACGAGCTCCATCCGGTCGAGCAGCGCCTCGGGAATCTGCTCGACGACGTTCGCCGTCGCGAGGAACAGGACGTCCGACAGATCGAGGTCGAGGTCGAGGTAGTGATCGCGGAACGTGTGGTTCTGTGCCGGGTCGAGCACCTCGAGCAGCGCCGCCGCAGGATCGCCGCGGTGGTCCGAGCCGACCTTGTCGATCTCGTCGAGGAGCACGACGGGGTTCATCGAGCCGGCCTCGCCGATCGCCCGGACCAGCCGGCCGGGGAGCGCACCGACGTACGTCCGGCGGTGGCCACGGATCTCGGCCTCGTCCCGCACCCCGCCCAGGGCGACGCGGACGAACTTCCTGCCCAGGGCGTGCGCCACGCTCTCGCCGAGCGACGTCTTGCCGACACCGGGAGGGCCGACGAGCGCCATGACGGCTCCGGAGCCGCGTCCGCCCACGACCTCCAGGCCGCGCTCGCTGCGGCGGGCACGCACCGCGAGGTACTCCACGATGCGGTCCTTGACGTCGTCGAGCCCGTGGTGGTCGGCGTCCAGCACCTCGCGCGCGGCGACGATGTCGGTGCGGTCCTCGGTCGTGACGCCCCACGGCAGCTCGAGGACGGTGTCGAGCCACGTGCGGATGTAGCCGGCCTCGGGGTTCTGGTCGCTGCCGCGCTCCAGCTTGCCGACCTCGCGCAGGGCCGCCGTGCGGACGTCGTCGGGCAGGTCTGCCTCCTCGACACGCTGGCGGTAGTCCAATGCGTTCTCCGGCTCGTCGTCGCCCAGCTCCTTGCGGATGGCTGCCAGCTGTTGGCGCAGGACGAACTCGCGCTGGTGCTTGTCGATGCTCTCCTGCACGGACTCGGAGATCTTCTCGGTGACGTCGGCCTCGGCCAGGTAGTCGCGCGCCCAGCCGATCAGTGCGGTCAGGCGCTCGCCGACGTCCTCGGTCTCGAGGAGCTGACGCTTCTGCTCGTTCTCGAGGTACGAGGCGTATCCAGCGGTGTCGGCCAGCTCACCGGGGTCGCTGAGGCGCTGCACGGAGTCGATGACCTGCCAGGCGTTGCGCTTCTGCAGGATCGTGACGAGCAGGCTCTTGTAGTCGCGGGCGAGGTCGAGCACCTCCTCGGTGGGCTCGGCGTCCTCGACGAGCTCGGCCTCGACCCAGAGCGCCGCTCCGGGGCCGGTCACGCCGCCCTGGATGTGGGCGCGCTGCGCGGCGCGGAGCACGGCGCCGGGCCCGCCGCCTGGAAGGCGTCCGACCTGCTGGATCGTCGCGATCACGCCGTGGGTGGCGTAGCGGTCCTCGAGGCGCGGTGCCAGGAGCAGACGGTCGTCGTTGCTCGTGCGGGCGGCGTCGACGGCCGCACGGGCCGCGTCGTCGAGCTCGATCGGGACGACCATGCCGGGCAGCACGACGACGTCGGCCAGTGCGAGGACGGGGAAGGTGTGGAGAGTGCTCACGGGTGCTCCTTGGAGTTGAGTCTGACGGGCTCAACCTGGAGGTGGAGGGGCTTGTTCCTCGGCGAGGCGTCTGTTCGCTGACGGCATACGCTCGTGCGGGCGCGCGATGGTGGTGCGCGGGCAGGGTCACCCCGGAACCCGGCGCGTCACCCCCGTTGTTCCGGGTGCGAGGTGACGGGTTCCCAGGAGAACCCCGGAAGATTCCTGTGTTCTCCTGGGAAACAGCGCCCGAGGTCAGGGGGACAGGTGGTGACGGGCCCCGCGCGGTGACATCGGCACGCAGCCGTGGGCGACCGCCTCGGCGACGATGCGGGGCTCGTCCTGCATCAGCCGCCATCCGCGACGGACCAGGACCCAGGCCGACTTCCGCCCCTCGCGCAGGTCGCGGAACAGCCGCAGCCCGAACGTGATGGCGCGCGGACGCCGCAGGCAGATGGCGCTGTGCAGCAGCCCCGCCTCCCGGCACGCGTCGACGATGATCGGGGCGAACAGCCCCTCCGCGATGAACCGTCCGTCCGGCGCGGAGAGCACCTGGGACCCCGTGCGACGGCTGGCCGCGATGTCGTAGACGGGCACGTCCACCGATCCGGACGCGCACAGCTCGGCGATCGCCCCGACCGCTGCCACCGCGTCCCACGAGCCGGGGTGGTCCCAGTCGACGATGCCCAGCGACGACCGCGGCATGCCGGGCGCGTCCGCATCGAGGTAGAAGTCGTCGAGCCGCAGGACAGGCCATCCGAGCCGCGCGGCCAGGTGCGACTTGCCGGAGCCGGACGGGCCGGCGACGATCACGACTCCCAGGGATGCGGCCACCGCACGAGGATAGTCGGGCCCCTCTCCTAGGATGGAGGGCATGTCCGAGCCCCAGCCCGTCACCCAGGTCACCGTCGCCGAGATCGCCGCGACCATCGACCACGCCATCCTCAAGCCCGAGCTCACCCGCGCCGAGGTCGACGAGCAGCTGGCCCTCGTGGCGCGCTACGGCGTCTTCAGCGCCTGCGTGCGGCCCAGTGACGTGTCCCACGCGTACGAGGTCCTCGAGGGCAGCGGCGTCGCGGTGTGTGCCGTCATCGGCTTCCCGCACGGCACGACCAGCACCCTGACCAAGGTCGCGGAGGCGACGGAGGCGCTCGACAACGGCGCGTCGGAGCTCGACATGGTCCTCAACATCGGCCGGCTCCGCAGCGGCCTGGTCGACGACGTCGAGGACGACATCCGGGCCGTCGTCACGGCGGCCGGTGAGCACGTCGTCAAGGTCATCCTCGAGACGGCCTACCTCAGCGACGACGAGATCGTGACGGCCTGCCAGGCGGCGGAGCGGGCCGGTGCCGCGTTCGTCAAGACGTCGACGGGCTTCGCGGGCGGCGGCGCGACGATCGAGCACCTCACCCTCATGCGGGCCTCGGTGAGCGACGCCGTGCAGGTCAAGGCGTCCGGCGGGGTCCGCGGGCTCGACACCCTGCTCGAGATGCGGGCGCTGGGCGTCACGCGGTTCGGCACCAGCGCGACGGCCACGATCCTCGATGACGTCGCGGCGCGTCAGGCCGGCGTGGCAGCGTCCGGAACGACCGACGAGACCTCCTACTGACTGCAACGATCGTTTCACCGACAACTTCACCGAACCGACATGTTTCGTTGTCGTAGAAGCCGTTGACTTCCCTTCGCGCTCAGGATGTCCTGTGCTGACGACCTGAGAGATCTCTCAGGTGGCACACCATCGGGGGTGAGCCGTTCTGGCGTGGACCTCCGATGCATTCGGAGAGGTTCCTGCGTGAGATCAACACCCCGCCGCCTGCTGGCTGTCGCCACCGCGACACTTCTGAGCGGACCGCTTCTCGCCGTCACACCGGCCCTCGCAGCGGACGACGTCACCATCAACCTGGTGGGCATCAACGACTTCCATGGTCGGATCGACGCGGCGACCGTGCAGTGGGCAGGCACCATCAAGCAGCTCGAGGCAGAGGCTCCCGGCAACTCGCTGCTGGTCTCGGCGGGCGACAACATCGGGGCCTCGCTGTTCGCCTCCGCCGTCGACAGCGACAACCCGACGATCGACGTGCTCAACGCGGTCGGGCTGGATGCGTCCGCCACCGGCAACCACGAGTTCGACAAGGGCTACGACGACCTGGTCACCCGGGTGATCCCGCGCGCGGACTTCCCGATCCTCGGCGCCAACGTCAAGAAGTCCGACGGCTCCAACGCCCTCGACCCGTCGGCGACCTTCACGATCGACGGCGTGACGGTGGCCGTCATCGGAGCTGTCACGCAGGAGACCCCGACCCTGGTCAGCCCCGACGGCGTGCAGGGACTGACGTTCGGTGACCCGGTCGCCGGCATCAACGCCGAGGTCGCGCGGCTCAAGGCACTGGCCGATCCGCCCGACGTCATGGTCGCCTCGTTCCACGAAGGCGCACCCGACGGCACGCTCAGCCTCCCGCAGGCCATCGCGAGCAGCACGGTGTTCCGCCACCTCGTCGAGGACACCTCGGCCGACGTCGACGCGATCTTCATGGGCCACACGCACCAGAAGTACGCCTACGAGGCGCCCGTCCCCGGTGTGGCCGGCAAGACCCGGCCGATCATCCAGACCGGCAACTACGGCGAGAACGTCGGCCAGATCAAGCTGTTGGTCAATCCCGACACCGGTGCCGTCACGAGCTCATCGCTCAAGAACACCGCCCGCCTCGCGGCGACCGACGCGGCCCTGATCACGCAGTACCCGGAGCTCGCCGCGGTCAAGAAGATCCGCGACGACGCCGTCACGGCCGCCGATGCCGTCGGCAGCGTGCCGAAGGGCCAGATCACCGCCGACATCACCCGTGCGTTCACGGGCGGCACGACGGAGGACCGAGGATCGGAGTCGACTGCCGGTGGCCTCGTCGCCGATGCGCTCCTCGAGACTGTGGCCGGCCTTCCGTCCGGTGCGGACGTCGGCATCGTCAACCCCGGCGGCCTCCGGCCCCCGGACCTGACGTTCGCCGGGGTGCCCGGCAGCACGACCAACACCGACGGTGTCGTGACGTTCGCCGAGCTCAACTCGGTGCTGCCGTTCGTCAACAACATCAGCTCCGTCAAGCTCTCGGGTGCCTCGCTGAAGAAGGCGCTGGAGCAGCAGTGGCAGCGTGATGCGGCCGGCAACGTCCCGACCCGCGCCTACCTGCAGCTGGGACTGTCGAAGAACTTCACCTACACGTTCGACGCGACCAAGACCGAGGGCAGCCGCATCACGTCGGTCCGCATCAACGGCGTGCCGCTCGACCCGGCCAAGCAGTACAAGGTCGCCACGTTCTCCTTCCTCGCCGCGGGAGGTGACAACTTCCGCGCCTTCAAGGAGGGCGTCAACACCGACACGGGCCTGGTCGATCGTGACGGCTGGATCTCCTACTTCGAGAAGAACAGCCCGATCTCGCCCGACTTCGCCAAGCGGTCCGTCGAGGTGCGGGGCGTCAAGTCCCAGTACCGCGTCGGCGGCTCGGGCACGCTGTCCTTCCCGCGACTCGACATGACGTCGACCGGCAGCCCGGCCAACACCCGCGTGTTCTCCCAGCTGTTCTACGGCGACAACAAGTCCATGACGATCGCCTCGCAACCGGTCACGGGCGGTGCCGCGACGGTGCCGTTCACCCTGCCGGCAGGGGTCGGCGGGGCGATGCGCATCGAGACCGTGGCGTTCCCCAGCCGCACGAAGGTCGTCGTGCCGCTGGACGTCACCGGTGCGACCGTGACGGCCACGGCCGCCGCCGGGACCTTTGGCGTCGACCTGCCCGTCTCGGTGACGGTCACCGGGCCGGACGAGACTCCGGGCGGCACGGTCACCCTCAAGAAGGGTGACGTCACGGTCGGCACCGGCACGTTGGCGTCAGGAAGCGCGACGGTCTCGGTCGACACGACCGACGTCGGAGCGGGCAGCGTGCCCCTCACGGTCTCCTACGGTGGGGACGCCAACTACCTGGCGACCACGGGTGCCGTGACGGTGTCGGTCGCCAAGGCCGGCACCACCACGTCGGCGACCGACCCGGCACCGACCAAGGTCAGCGACGACGCGGCAGTCGCCGTGACGGTCGAGTCCGCCACGGGCACCGAGCTCACGGGCACGGTGACCGTGGCGAACGGCAGCACCGAGATCGGCTCCGGCACGCTCGACGACGGACGATCCACGGTCGGCGCCGACCTGTCCGGCCTGTCGGTCGGACCGCACGAGCTGACCGTCAGCTACTCCGGCGACGCCAACCATGCGGCATCCACGACGACCGTGGACGTCGACGTGATCAAGGGCTCGTCCGGCCTCACGGCGACGGCGAGCGGTGCGCCGTACGGCACCTCCGCCACGGTCCAGGTCACGGGCGACGCCGGGTCCACGGGGCTGGTGTACGTCGGCAACGGCAGCACCGTGGTCGGCATCGGGTTCATGGTCGACGGCCGGGGGACGGTCACCCTGTCGCCGACAGCGCTGACGCCCGGCAGCTACACGCTCGGCGTGTTCTTCGGCGGCAGTGAGTCATACGACGCCGCCGACACGACGGTGGGCGTGACGATCGTCAAGGCGGCGACGTCGCTGCGCAAGGTCTCGGTCAGCCCGACCAAGGTCGTCGTCAAGCGCACCAAGCCGTTCGTCACGCTGGCCGTCTCAGCCAACGGGTTCACGGTCGACGGTGGCACGGTGACACTGCGCCGCGACGGCAAGAGCTGGAGCGGGCCCGTCCGCGACGGCAAGGCCCGCATCCGTCTGGGCACCTTCGACTCGAAGGGCTCGGCCAAGAAGGTGACGGCGACCTACTCCGGCAACGGGGTGGCCAACGGGTCGTCGACGACCTTCACGGTGAAGGTCAACGGCACGAGCAAGTAGAGCAGTCGGGTCCGGGACGGTGATCGACCGTCCCGGACCCCGCTCTGCCCGCAGCACTCCCAGCACTCCCATCCGCATGGCATCACACCAGAACTCGGGGACCCCATGAAGACATCGTTCATCACGCGATTCGGAGCTGCCGCGGCAGTGGCCGTCGCCTCACTCGTCGCGATCCCAGCGACACCAGCCACGGCCGCAGGTGCCGACCACCTGGTCATCAACGAGGTCTACAACAACGGAGGCAGCGCCAACGCCGCCTTCACGACCAAGTACGTCGAGATCCATAACCCGACCAGTGCTGCCGTCAACGTCAAGGACTGGACGGTGCAGTACCGGACGGCCTTGGGCGCCACTGCCTTCAGCGGAGTCGTCGATCTGGGCGACCGGAACATCCCGGCCGGCGGCTACCTGCTGCTGTCCGGCGGGAGCAACGGCGCCGCCGGTGCCGCACTGCCGACGGCCGACATCGCTGGCGGCAGCGCGCTCAACTCCGCTGGCGGCGGCGGCACCGTCGCCCTGGTCAAGAGCAAGACGACGCTGACCGGAGACCGCGCAGCGATCCTGGCCAACGCCGACGTCGTCGACCTCGTCGGCTACGGCAGCTCGACCACCTACGAGGGCGCAACGGCTGCCGCCGCCGGATCGGTGACCGAGTCGGTCTCCCGCAACGCCACGCACGACGACACCAACGTCAACTCGGCAGACTTCGCCAGGCTGACGCCTCCCACTCCCTGCAACAGCGCGGGATGCCCCGTCGTGGTGCCGCCCGTCGACCCGGTCCCGGTGCCCGCCACGATCGAGCAGATCCAGGGCACCGGCGCGACCAGCCCGCTCGACGGCACGACGGTCACGACGACCGGTGTCGTCACGGCGGTCTACCCGACCGGCGGTCTCAGCGGCGGCTTCATCCAGACACCGGGCTCAGGCGGTGCCGCAGACGGCGGGTCCCACGGCCTGTTCGTGTTCGGCTCGGCCTTCGGCAGCACCGTCACGAGGGGCGCACACGTCGAGGTGACGGGCGTCGTCAGCGAGTTCGGCGGCACCCCCGAGGTGCCGTCGACGCTGACGGAGATCACCACGGGTGCCGGCAAGTTCCGCACGCTGGACACTCCCGCAGCAGCGCCGGTCGCGACGCCGGCAGCCTTCCCGCTCGGCGAGACCCAGAAGGAGGCTCTCGAGGGGATGCTCGTGGCGCCGCAGGGTGGCTACACGATCACCGACAACTTCAGCACCAACCAGTACGGAGAGATCGGGCTGTCGCCCGGCCAGCGGCCGTTCGACACGCCCACCAACGTCGTCCTGCCGGGGTCGGCTGCCACCTCCCTCGCGGCCAAGAACGCCGCCGACCGCATCACGCTGGACGATGCCGCGTCGCTCAACCTCCTGGCCGCAGCCAACCAGTCGACGGCTCTGCCGTGGCTGACCGCGACCAACGAGATCCGCGTCGGTCAGTCGGTGACGTTCACCGACCCGGTGGTGCTCGACTTCCGCAACTCGCTGTGGAAGGTGCAGCCGCTGTCGCAGGTCGTTGCCGGCGGCGACGAGCCGGTCGAGTTCGGGCCCAGCACCCGTGCCACGAAGCCGAACGACGTCGGCGGCGAGGTCAAGCTCGCCACGTTCAACGTGCTCAACTACTTCCCGACCACGGGCGTCGACTACGTCTCGGCCAATGCGGGCAACAAGTGCACGTTCTACACCGACCGTGCGTCCGCGCCCGTCACGACGAGGGAGTGCGGCAACCCGTCGACGTCGACCGGCAACGGTCCCCGCGGCGCCGCCGACCAGGTGAACCTGGCCCGTCAGCAGGCCAAGATCGTGACGGCCATCAACACGCTGGACGCCGACGTGGTCTCGCTCGAGGAGATCGAGAACTCGGCGACGTTCGGCAAGCCGCGTGACTTCGCGCTCGACACGCTGGTGGCCGCGCTCAACACTCAGGCCGGTTCGGCCGTGTGGAAGGCGGTGCCGTCACCGGCGACCGTCCCGACCACGGGCGAGGACGTCATCCGCACGGCCTTCATCTACAAGCCCGCGAAGGTGTCCACCGTCGGCACCTCGACGATCCTCGACGACCCGGCGTTCGTCAACGCTCGTGCGCCGCTGGCCCAGGCGTTCGCGCAGGTCGGCAAGCCGTCGGGCGCGACCTTCGCCGTGATCGTCAACCACTTCAAGTCGAAGGGATCGGGATCCGGTGCGGACGCCGACCAGGGCGACGGCCAGGGTGCGTCCAACGCGGCTCGCGTCAAGCAGGCCACGGCGCTGGTGACGTTCGTCGACGCCGTCGAGGCCGCAGCCGGCACCGACCGCGTCTTCCTGACGGGTGACTTCAACTCCTACAACCGGGAGGATCCGGTCCGCATCATCGAGGAGGCCGGGTTCGTCAACCTCGCCGAGGAGCGGACGGACAAGGAGACGTACCAGTTCGGCGGAGCCATCGGGTCGCTCGACCACGTCTTCGCCTCGACGACGGCCGACGACTCGGTCACCGGCACCGACATCTGGAACATCAACTCGTACGAATCGGTGGCGCGTGAGTACAGCCGGTTCAACTACAACGCGACCGACTTCTACCGGGCCGATCCGTTCCGGGCCAGTGACCACGACCCGGAGATCGTCGGATTCACCCTGGACGTCCCGCTCGACAGCACGACGACGACGGCCTCCGCCCCGGCGACCATCCGCTCCGGCGACGACCTCGAGATCGCGGTGGGGGTGTCCGGCGAAGGTGCCGATCCGTCCGGCATGGTCGTCGTCACCGAAGGTGACACCGAGGTGGGTCGTGGCACCCTGACGCAGGGCGCCGCGTCGGTCGCCATCGACGACCTGTCGATCGGATCGCACGCGTTGACGGTGTCCTACGCCGGCGACAGCACGCACGCCGGCTCGAGCGCCACCGTCACGACCGAGGTCCTCAAGGCGTCGACGGCGTTCACGGCGACCGCGCGGCCGGGGACGTACGGGACCAGCACGACCGTGGACGTCACCGGAGCGCCCGGCGCATCCGGCCTGGTCTACGTGTCGGCCGGCGGCCAGCTGGTCGGCATGGGTCTGCTCGTGAACGGCACGGCGTCCGTCCCGCTGTCGAGCACCTTGCCGGTCGGGACGACGACGCTGACGGTGTTCTACGCCGGCAACGGGTCGTACGATCCCAGCTCGACGACGACCTCGGTGACGGTGGCGAAGGCTGCCACGTCGATCCGCAAGCTCTCGGTCAGCCCGACGAAGATCGTCCGCGACCGCACCAAGCCGTTGGTCACGCTGCGCGTCGGTGCCGCAGGCTTCACGGTCGACGGCGGCACGGTGACGGTGCGTGCCGGTGGCCGGACGTACACGGGCACCGTGCGGGACGGCGTCGCTCGCATCCGTCTCGGCACGTTCACCTCGTCCGGCTCGGCCAGGAAGGTCACCGCGACCTACTCCGGCAACGACGTCGCGAACGGCTCGACCACGACCTTCACCGTGAAGGTCCACAAGAAGTAGCCGGTGGATGGTGGGATGGGCCCATGACCATGACGCTGTCGATCATCGCGGCGACACTCATGGGGCTGTCCGCCGGCCTCTTCGCGACCTTCTCGTACGTCGTGATGCCCGGGCTGGCCCGCACCGACGATGCGACGTTCGTCCAGTCGATGCGGGCTGTCAACGCGGCCATCCTGAACCCGGTGTTCGCCGTGGTGTTCGCCGGCCCGGCCGCCGCGGTCGTGGCGGCGGTGATCCCCGCGGGGAGCGCCGGTGCCCGGCCCTGGCTCGTCGCGGCGCTCGCGCTGTACGTCGTCGGTGCCTTTGTCGTCACGGGGGTGGTCAACGTTCCGCTCAACGACCAGATGGCGGCCGGCACGGTTCCCGCCGACCAGCTGAGGGCGGCGTTCGAGCGTCGGTGGGTCGCCTGGAACCACGTCCGGTCGGTGCTGACCGTGGCCGCGTTCGTGTGCGCCCTGGTCGGAGTGACGCAGTCCTAGGACTGGCGCCGCGCCTTCGCGGACCTCTGACGGACGGCCGTCACGAGGGCCAGCACGAAGGCGCTGACGACCAGCAGCAGCGCGGTGCCGCCGAGCGCGCCACCGATGAGGACGTAGCGCAGGACGCGTGGGTTGTCGGCATAGCCGATGACCGGTGCTCCCTCGCCGGAGCAGGCCAGCGTCACGGTCGAGCCGGGCTGGCCGTCGATGACGCCGACCTGTCCCCACGACCGGTCACCCGTGGTCACCGTCATGCTGGACGTGAGCGGCTGCGTGAACGTGCCGCGCCCGGCCCCGGTGTCGGGCGTGCCGCAGTAGGTCGCGGCGTCCGGGGGAGAGGCCCACACCGCGACCTTGTGGTCGCCGATCGGCACGGAGAACGACTCGCCGGGACGGACGGGAGTGATGTCGTAACCGGCGATGGCCCGGGCGACGATGACACCGAACACGGCACCCAGCGCGATGGCCACGACGACCATCGCGGCGGCGATCCCGTATCGACGGGTCCCCGCCGCGGGCATCAGATGCCGAGGACGGTCGCGAGATCTGCCTTGATGCCCGCGATCTTCTCGTCGGCGGTGGTGCGCGAGACGCCGATGGAGTCGGTGACCGAGACGACGACCTCGATGTAGCACTTGAGCTTGGGCTCGGTGCCGGACGGGCGAGCGATGACGCGAGCACCGCCCTCGAGCCCGAGGCGGATGCCGTCGGTCGGAGGGAGGCCGCGGTAGCCGTCGGCCAGGTCGTCGACCGACGTCACGGCGATGCCGCCGAGCGCCGTTGGTGGGGTGGTCCGCAGGATGTCCATCGCCCGGCTGATGATCGCGAGATCCTCGACGCGCACCGACAGCTGGCTGGTCGTGTGCAGGCCGTGCTCGCGGTAGACATCGTCGAGCCGGTCGAGCAGCGAGCGTCCCTCCGCCTTGAGCGCGGCGGCCATCTCGAGCATCGTGATGATGGCCGACACGCCGTCCTTGTCGCGCGCTATGTGCGGCGCGACGCTGTAGCCGAGCGCCTCCTCGTAGCCGTAGACGAGGGTGGGGATCTTGCCGAGCCACTTGAAGCCGGTCAGGGTCTGCTCCCAGGGCTGCCCGAAGGCTGCCGCCTGGCGCCCGAGCAGGTCGGACGACACGATCGAGCACCCGTAGGTGCCGGTCACGCCACGCCGCAGCAGGAAGTCGGCGAGCAGCACGCCGACCTGGTCGCCGGTCAGCATGCGGTAGGACTCGCCCTGGCGGACGCCGACGGCGCACCGATCGGCGTCCGGGTCGTTGGCGACGATGATGTCGGCGGTGACCTCGGAGGCCAGCTTGAGCGCGAGGTCCATCGCGCCGGGCTCCTCCGGGTTGGGGAAGACCACGGTCGGGAAGTCCGGATCGGGGTCGCCCTGCTCGCGGACGGTGTGCAGCGGCGGGAATCCCGCCTTCGTCACCGCCTCGACCAGGGTGTCGCGGCCGACGCCGTGCATCGGCGTGTAGACGGCGACGATCTCGCGGGGCCCGTCGCCCGGCAGTGCGACGACGGCATCGACGTATGCCGCGGCGACGTCGGGCCCGAGCACCTCGTAGGCGGTGTCGCGGGGCATCTCGTCGACCCGGCCGACCGCGTCGATCGCGGCGGAGATTCGGGCGTCGGCGGGCGGGACGATCTGGCTCGAGTCGTCGAGATAGACCTTGTAGCCGTTGTCCTGCGGCGGGTTGTGCGACGCGGTGACCATGACCCCGGCGCTGCAGCCAAGGTGGCGGATGGCGAACGCGAGGACGGGAGTCGGCAGGTGGGTCGGCAGGAGGAACGCCCGCACGCCGGCGCCGTGCATGATCTCGGCCGTGTCGCGGGCGAAGACGTCGGAGTTGTGGCGCGCGTCGTACCCGACCACGACGCTGGGTGCCTCGCCGTGCTCCAGCAGGTACGCCGCGAGCCCCGCGGCTGCCTGGGCCACGATGACGCGGTTCATCCGGTGGGGTCCGGCGCCCAGGGCGCCCCGGAGCCCGGCGGTGCCGAACTGGAGGCGCTCGGCGAACCGGTCCTCGAGCGCCTCGGTGTCGTCGGCGTCGATCAGGGCCTGCAGCTCGTCGCGGGTCACCGGGTCGGGGTCCTGGCTGAGCCAGTCCTGCGCGCGGGCGATGAGGTCGGGTGCAGTGTCGGTCATGTCAGATCCTCGGCAGGACGTTGCTGAGGAGGGCGCCCATCCGAGTGGCGGCGGACTTGCCGGCCTCGAGCACCTCCTCGTGGTTGAGGGGCTCACCGGTCATGCCGGCGGCCGCATTGGTCACGAGCGAGATGCCGAGGATCTCCAGACCCGCCGCGCGGGCCGCGATCGCCTCGAGCGTCGTGGACATGCCGACCAGGTCGCCGCCGATGGCGCGGATCATGCCGATCTCGGCAGGGGTCTCGTAGTGGGGCCCAGGCAGCTGGACGTACACGCCCTCGTCGAGGCTCGGATCGGCCTCCCGGCACAGGGCCCTCAGTCGGCTCGAGTAGAGGTCGGTGAGGTCGACGAAGTGTGCGCCCTCCAGGGGTGACGTCGCGGTCATGTTGATGTGGTCGCTGATCAGCACGGGGGTGCCGGGCGACCATGCGGGATCGAGGCCGCCGCATCCGTTGGTGAGCACCAGTGTCGTGACACCTGCTGCTGCCGCGGTGCGGACGCCGTGGACGACGGCGGCGACGCCCTTGCCCTCGTAGTAGTGGGTGCGGCCGAGGAAGACCAGGAGTCGCTTGTCGCCGAGGCGGACCGATCGCACCGTGCCGCCGTGTCCCTCGACCGCGGGAGCGCTGAATCCGGGCAACTCGGCGAGCGGGATCTCGTACTCGGCGCGGCCCAGCGCATCGGCGGCCGGAAGCCACCCTGAGCCCATCACGAGGGCGATGTCGTGGTCACCTCCGCCGGTTCGTTCGCGGAGTGCATCGGCGGCCTGTCGGGCAAGGTCAGAGGTACTCACCTGCCGTAGACTACGACAATGCAGGGGTTCGCCGGCCTCCGCGCTCGAGCAGATCGGCCGGCATGTCGCCGACCGTTCATCTCAGGAGCACCCGATGACCATCGCTGCCGAGCGCCAGGCGCCATCCCTGTCCGCGCTGCTGCGCAGCGGCTCCCAGGCCGAGCACACCGCCGCCGAGGGGTCGACGTTCATGGCCGAGCTGCTGGCCGGACGGATCGCCGGGGCCGGCTACGCGCACTTCCTCGGCCTCCTGCGCCGGGTCTACGAGGCGCTGGAGACCACGGCGGCCGAGCTCGCTGACGACCCTCTGGCGTCCGCGGTCATCGACCCGTCGATCGAGCGCCTGGCCGCGATCGACGCCGACCTGCGGCACTGGGGGACCGTCGACGCCGACAGCCCGGCGACCGACGCCTACGTAGCGCGCATCCGCGCATCGGCCGGATGGGGCGGCCTGTTCGTGGCGCACCACTACACGCGCTACCTCGGCGACCTGTCGGGTGGCCAGGCCATCGGGCGGATCCTGATCCGTGAGTTCGCCCTCGACGGGTCAGGCGTCGACTTCTACTCGTTCGCCCACGTGCCCAAGCCCAAGCTCTACAAGGACGCCTACCGGGCGCGTCTGGACACCCTCCCGCTGGGTGGGGCCGAGCGGGAGCGCGTCCTCGACGAGGTCAGGGCCGTCTTCGCCCTCAACGCCGGTCTCTTCGCCGAGATGAGCACGCACCTCCCCGCGTACGCGCGATTGGCCTAGCCCAGCCGCCATGCGTGACAATGGGTCGCGTGGCTCATGTGACGATCATCGGTGGCGGACCCGGCGGCTACGAAGCGGCGCTGGTCGCCTCCCGACTGGGGGCCGAGGTCACGCTGGTCGAGCGCGACGGCATCGGGGGTTCGACGGTGCTGACCGACTGTGTGCCCAGCAAGACCCTTATCGCCACGTCCGACCTCCTGACGGACGTCATCACTGCCGGTGAGCTCGGCGTCGAGGTTCCCGCGTCGATCCGGGCCGACCTGGCCGCCGTCGACTCCCGCGTGCTGGCCCTCGCGTTGGCGCAGTCGGCCGACATCGCCCACCGCCTCGCCGCCAGCAACGTCACGATGATCTCCGGCACCGCCACGATTGAGCGCGAAGGGCTCGTCAGCGTCGTGACGGCCGACGGCTCCCAGAGCATCGAGACCGATGCCGTCCTCGTGGCCACCGGCGCCCACCCCCGGGTGAGTCCCGACGCCCAGCCCGACGGCGAGCGCATCCTGACGTGGGAGCAGGTCTACGCCCTGCAGGAGCTGCCCGAGCACATGATCGTGGTCGGATCCGGCGTCACCGGGGCCGAGTTCGCCAGCGCCTACAACGGACTGGGTGCGGCCGTCACCCTGGTCTCGAGCCGCGACCGGGTGCTGCCCGGCGAGGACGACGACGCCGCCAACGTGATCGAGGACGTCTTCACCCGCCGCGGCATGACGGTCATGGGCAACTCCAGGATGGCGTCGGTCGAGCGGACGGACGACGGCGTCCTCGTGACGCTGACCGACGGTCGCACGGTCGAGGGGTCGCACTGCCTGCTCGCGCTCGGGTCGATCCCGAACACCGCCGGTCTCGGCCTGGAGGAGGTCGGGGTGGTGCTCGACGACGGCGGGTTCATCAAGGTCGACCGGGTCTCCCGCACGAGCGCCCGCGGCGTCTACGCCGCTGGTGACTGCACCGGCGTGCTGATGCTCGCCTCGGTCGCCGCCCAGCAGGGTCGCATCGCGATGTCGCACCTGCTTGGCGACGCCGTTCACCCGCTCGACCTGGGCAAGGTCTCGAGCAACGTCTTCACCTCGCCCGAGATCGCCACGGTCGGGATGTCGCAGAAGCAGGTCGAGGAGAGCGACCTGCAGATCGATGTCGCCATGCTCCCGCTCGCGTCCAACGCGCGGGCCAAGATGCAGGGCGTCCATGACGGCTTCGTCAAGATCTTCTGCCGCCGGGGGATGGGTGTCGTGGTCGGCGGAGTCGTCGTCGGGCCCAAGGCCAGCGAGCTCATCCACGCGCTCTCGATCGCGGTGTCTGCCTCTCTGACGGTCGACCAGGTGGCCGACGCGTTCACGGTCTATCCGTCGATGTCGGGCTCCGTCGCCGAGGCCGCGCGACGGCTGCACCGCACCGACTGACCTCGGATCCGCGAGGCCGTGGTCCCGTCGTGCGGGCCCGCCCTGCAACCGCAGGAATGACACCGCTGTAGTTCGGCGGATATGTGATTTTCTGTCGCATTCTGGGAAAAAATATGAGCATAATCATGCGGCGACCCATTGGTCACATCTGTCACATCAGTCACAGGAATGGACTTCCCCATGCTTTCCTGGCGCGCGGCCCGGCATACGTCCGGCATCACGATCGCCCTCGTGGTGACGATCGGCATGCTCTCTCCCACCTCGGCCCAGGCGGCCGGCACGGAGGTCACGGGTCAGGCCCCGGGAGCGGTGGCCGCCCCGCCGCCGCCCGCCGTCGACGTCACCACGACCGTGGTGCCGGCCGTGGCGCCCGCCCCCGCCGCCCCCGCGGCAGGGCTGACGGCCAGTGACGTCGTCGCCGAGCTGCCCGAGACCGGCACGTCGGACTTCCGCATGGTCGGTGTCACCTGGTCGGGCGGGCCCACGACAGGCGTCACGGTCGAGGTCCGCACCCGCGCGGCCGGGGTGTGGTCGGCGTGGACCGGTCTCGAGGTCGAGGAGGACGAGGAAGACGGCGGAACGCCCGGCACCGTGCCGCTGTGGGTCGACGACGCCGACGGCGTCGCTGCACGGGTGACCAGTTCCGGCGGCACTCCCGCGGACATCCGCATCGCCACGATCGATCCGGGCGACGACGCCTCTGGCACCGAGGTCTCCGGCGCCAGCTACACGGGCCCGCTTGACGGGGTCGCTCGAGCGACGACCACGGCGACCACCGACGGAGCGCCGGCGTACACGCCGCAGCCCGCGATCATCACCCGCGCCCAGTGGGGCGCCTCGGCGGGCACGCCGTGCGACACCCCGTCAGCGGGCGACAGCACCCGTGGCGTGGTGGTGCACCACACCGCAGGCTCCAACAGCTACACCAAGGCCCAGTCGGCCTCGATCGTGCGGGCCACGCAGGCCTACCACGTCAAGTCCCGCAAGTGGTGCGACATCGGCTACAACTTCCTGGTCGACAAGTACGGCCAGATCTTCGAGGGTCGTCGCGGCGGAATGGATCGCGCGGTCCGCGCCGCCCACTCGGGCAACGCGGCGGTCAACACCTACACCATGGGTGTCTCCATGATGGGCAACTACGACATGGTCAAGCCGCAGACCGCCCTCAAGAACGCCATGGTCCGGCTCATCGGCTGGCGCATGGGCACCAACTTCCTCGCCGCCAAGGGCACCTACGGCCTGGGCGGCAAGACGCTCAACAAGGTCGCCGGCCACCGGGACGTCATCAGCACGGGTTGCCCGGGCAGGTACGGCTACGCCTGGCTGTCGTCCGCGGGAGGTCTGCGCGATCGAGTCGCGGCCTACATCGCGGCCTACTCCACGCCCGTCAAGGCGCTCTACGGCCAGCTCGGTGCCGCCAGGACTGGCGCGATCTTCGTCGGCGAGGCGAAGTCGGCCGACGGCAGCAGGCTCCGGGCCAAGCTCCTTGACATCTACTCCAAGGGCAGCAGCGCGTCGGCCCGGTACGTGTCTGGAGCTGTCCGCACCGAGTACGACCGTCTCGGTTCGCGTGCCGGAGCGCTCGGCTACCCGACGACCGATCCGGAGGCGGTCGCCGGGGCGACCCGGCAGATCTTCGACGGTGGCCGGATCTACCAGGCCGCCGGGGCTGCCAAGGCCTTCTCTCTGCTGGGGTCGATCGGCACGACCTACGCCAATCTGGGTGAGGCCGCGGGGCAGCTCGGGGCCCCGACGTCCTCGACCACGACCGACGCGGCTGGAGTCGCTCGTGCGAACTTCGTGAACGGCTACATCACGTCGACCGCCGCCGGTCAGGCCACGGCCTACACCGGCGCGGGAGGCGTGATCGCCGACGGAGGCACTCCTCAGCGTCCCGGCGCAGTCGGCCGTCTCACGGTCAAGGCCGGCACGCAGTCAGCACGCATCTACTGGCCCGTCGTCAGCGGAGCCACGAGCTACGACGTGTGCCTGTACGCCTCCAAGCAGTCGACGTCCTGCACCCGGCTGGTGTCGGGCGTGACGGCGACGTCGGCGCTGGTGTCGAAGCTGAAGCCGACCAAGGACACGGACTGGTACGCCAAGGTGCGTGCGCGCAACGGCAGCCTGAAGGGCCCGTTCTCGTCGCTGAAGGGGTTCAACCTGGCGACGGGCGTCACGTCCTCGTCGGTGAAGTCGTCGTCCGTCGTGGCGCCGGCCGCAGTCCGCACAGCGGCTGCTCCGGTGACCCCGTCGGTCAACCGCGCGGTGCCGACCGCCGGAGCCGTGTCGTTCTCGGGGCACGGCTACGGTCACGGCATCGGCATGAGCCAGTACGGCGCGCAGGGCGCCGCGCGGCAGGGCGTGACGTACGACCGGATCCTGGCGACGTACTACCCGGGCACCACGCTGGGGCAGAAGTCCGGCTCGATCCGGGTGCTGGTGTCGCAGGACACCAGTGATCCGGTCGATGTCCGAGCAACGTCCGGCCTGGTGTTCCGCAAGGTGTCGGGCTCGTACACGAGGGCCCTGCCGACGACGATCGGGGGAGCGAAGGTCGCCAGCTGGCGGATCACCCAGGTCACCTCGCGCCGGACCCAGTCGACGCTCCAGTACCGCGTCGCCGGCGGTAGCTACCGCAGCTACAAGAGCATCCGCTGGACCGGCGACGGACAGTTCCAGGGACCGTCGAAGATCAGCCTGCTGCTGCCGGGAGGCGCGGTCGTGGCGTACCGCGGCGCGCTCCGCTCGGCGGTGCCGTCCGCCGGGTCCACGACCCGCAACACGGTCAACGTCCTGCCCATCGAGCACTACGTGCGGGGAGTCATCGCGGCGGAGATGCCGGCCGGGTGGGCGCCCGAGGCGCTGAAGGCGCAGGCCGTCGCCGCCCGCACCTACGGTGTCCGCAGCCTGGCCCCGACGCGCTACTACGACATCTGCAGCACGACGGCCTGCCAGGTGTACGGCGGTGCGTCTCGCGAGACGCCGACCACCGATGCGGCAGCTCGGGCCACCAACGGCCAGTTCGTGGCCTACCGGGGCGCACCTGCCCTGACCCAGTTCTCCTCCTCGTCCGGCGGCACCACCTCGGCCGGCTCGCAGCCCTACCTGGTCGCAGCGGCCGACCCCTATGACGGCTGGGCCGGCAACCCGCAGCACAGCTGGACCAGGACCGTCCCGACCAGCGTGATCGAGAAGGCGTACCCGTCGATCGGCACCCTGACGTCGCTGACGGTCTCGCAGCGCACCGGCGGTGGCGACTGGGGCGGACGGGTCAGCTCCCTCGTCGTCGCCGGCACGCGGAAGACCGTCACGATCTCCGGCAACGACGCCCGCTGGGCGTTCGGGCTGAAGTCGAACTGGTTCGGCTTCTAGGCGCGCACGTGGTCTCCGGCATCCTCAGCATCGACGATTAGGGTCTTCACCATGCGTTTCTTCTCGGGGGCGATCGTGGGGGCCCTGGTGGCCACGTCCATGACGTTCGTGTCCTTGTCCACTGCCCACGCCGACGACGTCGTGCTGCCGGACGTCGCGCCGGTCGACGTCCAGGCGACGACCGTTCCCGCCGTCCCCGACGCAGCGGCGGCCAGCGCCTCATCCGGCGACGAGATCGTCGCGGCGCTGCCGGCCCGCCGCACCGACGAATTCGGTCTTGTGGGGGTGACCTGGGATCCCGGCTTCGACGCCACCGGCCTGCTGGTCGAGGTCCGCCTTCGCTCCGCGGGTGCCTGGGGTGGCTGGGAGGAGCTGCACGTCGAGACCGACGAGGGCAACGACCAGGAGGGTGGACGCGACGGCACCGAGCCACTCTGGGTCGGATCGGCCGACGGCGTGTCCGTGCGGGTCGCCAGTCCGACGGGCGAGCGTCCGACGGGCCTGGAGGTCGCCACGATCGACCCCGGCACGACGGCGACAGAGGCCTCCGCCACGACCGCGTCCTCGGCGTTCTACAGGTCCGGCACGAGCGCCATGAGAGCGGTCGTCGACGGGTCGCCCACCTACACGGCCAGGCCCGGCATCATCTCGCGCGCTGCCTGGGGCGCGGCGCCCAACACCAGGTGCGACACACCGATCGCCGGCGACGAGACGAAGGGTGCCGTCGTCCACCACACGGCGGGGACGAACAGCTACACGCAGGAGCAGTCCGCGTCGATCGTGCGGGCGACGCAGGCATATCACATGAAGGCGCGCAACTGGTGCGACGTCGGCTACAACTTCCTGGTCGACAAGTACGGCCAGATCTTCGAGGGACGCAACGGCGGCACCGACCGTGCCGTCCGTGCCGCCCACTCCGGCAACGCCGACGTGAACACGTACACGATGGGCGTCTCGATGATGGGGACGTTCACGACCACGGCACCGAGTGACGCCATGAAGGACGCAATGGTGCGCCTGATCGGATGGCGTGTCGGCACGACGTTCCACCCGGCCATCGGCACCTACGCGATCGGCGGCAAGGCCCTCAACCGCATCGCCGGTCACCGTGACGTCGTCGGCACCGAGTGCCCGGGAGCGGCGGCCTACGCGTGGCTCAGCGCCCCGGGTGGCCTGCGCGCTCGGGTCGCGGCCTACACGGCGGCCTACTCCACGCCGATCTCGGCGCGTGTCGCACGGCTGGGGCCGGCCAACACCGGCCCGGTCTTCGTCGGCGAGTATCCGTTCACCGTCGCCGGCGGCGGCTCCAAGGTCCGCACCAAGCGGCTGGACATCATCTCGTCGCGGCGCGGCACCTTCACGCTGGCCGACCACGTCCGGTCGCGCTACGCGACGCTGGGCAGCGAGAACAGCCCCCTCGGCGTCCCCAAGGGCAGCCTCCACATCACGCGTCGGTCAAGCGTCAAGGTGCAGCGGTTCGTCTACGGATCGATCTACCGCGTCAAGCGCCAGGGCAAGACGTCCGGCTACGCGGTCTGGGGCTCGATCGAGAACAAGTACATCAAGCTCAAGCAGGCTGACGGACGGCTGGGCGCGCCCACCAAGACGCAGCGGGCCATCTCCGGCGGACGACAGCGCGCCTACTTCGCCAAGGGCACGTTGACCCTGGAGAAGAACGGCCGGGTCACCGTCTCGAAGAGGTGACGTCATCGTCTGGGAGACTGGCCGCATGAAGGCCCTTGCCACGTCCATGGCGATCTCGGCGGCGGCGAACACCGCCTCCCTGGCGTTTGCCGCGTTCATCTTCGACCGCTTCAACATCCGCTTCGGCTGGTTCGTCGTGGCTGCCGTGCTGTTCACGGTGCTGACGGTCGTGCTGCGCGGGGTCGTCGTCAACACGGTCAACCGCTTCGCGCGCGGCTACACGATCATCGGCGGCCTGGTGCTGACGTTCCTCGTGCTGCTGCTGGTGGACGTCGTGGTGCCCCACGACGGCTTCTACATCGACGGCTGGGGCACCTGGCTCGGCGTCACCCTGATCGTGTGGGCCGCAGGGGTGGCCTTCGGCGAGGTCGACAACGCCCGCCCGCCCCAGCGCCCCTGACACACTGACGGGTTCGGGCTGACCCGCACCGCGACCCGACCATGGGCGAGCGGAGCGAGCCAGCCGGCCCGCTGCGAGCCCTGGCGAGCAGCGGGAGTGAGCGACGAAGGAGCGCCCGGCTACTTGATCTCGGCGACGACCTCGCCGGACCCGATGGGTCCGCCGACGGTCACCGTCAGGCCGGTGATGATGCCGGCCTTGTGGGCGTTGATGGGCTGCTCCATCTTCATCGCCTCGACGACGATGACCTGGTCGCCGGCGGCGACCTCCTGGCCCTCCTCGACGGCGACCTTGACGACGGTGCCCTGCATCGGTGCGACGAGCGAGTCTCCGCTCGCTGCGGCGCCGGCGCCCTTGCCCGCCTTGCGCTTGGCCTTCTTGGCGGTGCCGGAGCCTGCCGCCGCAGCGGAGGCGCCGAGGCCACCGGGCAGGACGACCTCGATGCGCTTGCCGCCGACCTCGACGGTGACGCGCTCGCGCTCGCTCGGCTCGGCGTCCTCCGAGACGCCGACGTACGGCTCGAGCTCGTTGACGTAGTCGGTCTCGATCCACGTCGTGTAGACCGTGAAGCTGCCGTCAGCGGCGGTGAAGGCCGGGTCGTCGACCACTGAGCGGTGGAACGGGATGACGGTCGGCATGCCGTCGACGATGAACTCGTCGAGGGCGCGACGGGAGCGCGCCAGGACCTGCTCGCGGCTGGTGCCGGTGATGATGAGCTTGGCGATGAGGGAGTCGAACGATCCGGGGATCGTCTCGCCCTCCTCGTAGCCTCCGTCGAGGCGGACGCCGGGGCCCGACGGGGGCGCCCACTTGGTCAGGGTGCCGGGAGCCGGCAGGAAGCCTCGGCCGCCGTCCTCGGCGTTGATGCGGAACTCCATCGAGTGGCCGCGGATCTCCGGGTCGCCGTAGCCGAGCTCCTCGCCGGCTGCGATGCGGAACATCTCGCGCACCAGGTCGATGCCCGTGACCTCCTCGGACACGCAGTGCTCGACCTGCAGGCGGGTGTTGACCTCGAGGAAGCTGATCGTGCCGTCGCGGGCCACGAGGAACTCGCACGTGCCGGCGCCGACGTAGCCGGCTTCCTTCAGGATCGCCTTCGAGGACGTGTAGAGGCGGTCGATCTGGTCGTCGGTCAGGTACGGCGCGGGCGCCTCCTCGACGAGCTTCTGGTGACGGCGCTGCAGCGAGCAGTCGCGGGTCGACACGACGACGACGTTGCCGTGGGAGTCGGCCAGGCACTGCGTCTCGACGTGGCGCGGCTGGTCGAGGAACTTCTCGACGAGGCACTCGCCGCGACCGAAGGCACTGATGGCCTCGCGGACGGCCGATTCGTACAGCTCGGGGATCTCCTCGATGGTGCGGGCGACCTTGAGGCCACGGCCGCCTCCGCCGAAGACGGCCTTGATCGCGACCGGCAGCCCGTTCGCCTCGGCGAAGGCGACGACCTCGTCGGCGCTCTTGACCGCGTCCTTGGTGCCGGGAGCCAGCGGGGCGTTGGCCTTGAGGGCAATCTGCTTGGCCTTGGCCTTGTCGCCGAGGCTCTCGATGGCCGCGGGCGGCGGGCCGATCCAGATCAGCCCGGCGTCGATGACGGCCTGGGCGAACTCGGCGTTCTCGGCCAGGAAGCCGTAGCCGGGGTGCACGCTGTCGGCGCCGGAGCGCTGCGCGACGGCGATGATCTTCTCGATCGAGAGGTACGACTCGGCGGGGGTCGAACCCTCGAGCGAGTACGCCTCGTCCGCGAGACGCACGAACAGCGCGTCGCGATCGGGCTCGGCGTACACCGCGACGCTTCCGATGCCGGAGTCCTTGCAGGCTCGGATGACACGCACGGCGATCTCGCCGCGGTTGGCGATCAGGACCTTGGCCAGGGGCTTGCTCACTGAATTGTTCTCCTCGTTGCGACGGCTGCCTGCCGCAGTCTAGGGCGTGCGATTCTCGGATGCCCTATGAGGTTGGTTACTCGCGCGTTCCCCCCGTGGCACGTTTGGTTAACGATTGTTAACATCGCGGCATGACCTTCGCCCTGTCGCCCGAGCACGAGACCTTCCGTCGCAGCGTCCGGGAGTTCGCCGAGGGCGAGGTCGCACCTCATGTCGCGGACTGGGACAAGGCGCACCACTTCCCGGTCGACGTCGTCCAGAAGATGGGCCGCCTCGGCCTGTTCGGCCTCACCTCGCCCGAGGAGTTCGGCGGGTCGGACGGCGACTTCACCTCCCTGTGCGTAGCGATCGAGGAGCTCGGCCGGGTCGACCAGTCGATCGGCATCACCCTGCAGGCCGGCGTCGGACTCGGCATCACGCCGATCCTCGAGTACGGCACGCAGGAGCAGAAGGAGCAGTGGCTCCCCGACCTCGTCGCCGGCCAACGGCTTGCCGGCTTCGGCCTGACCGAGCCCGGGGCCGGCTCCGACGCCTCGGCCACCAAGACCAAGGCCGTGCTCGACGGCGACGACTGGGTCGTCAACGGGTCGAAGCAGTTCATCACGAACTCCGGCAGCGACATCACCTCCTTGGTGACTGTCACGGCCCGCACCGGCACCCGGGAGAACGGTTCACCCGAGATCTCGGCGATCATGCTCCCGGCCGGGACGCCCGGCTTCGTCGCGGAGGCGCCGTACGACAAGCTCGGCTGGCACATCTCCGACACCCATCCGCTGTCGTTCGCCGACGCCCGCGTGCCGGCCGACCACCTGCTCGGCGAGCGGGGCCGTGGCTACGCGCAGTTCCTCGCGACGCGGCCCTCGCGGTCGGCTGCATGCAGGCGTGCCTCGATCTGTGCGTGCAGTATGCCGGCGAGCGGACGACCTTCGGGGTCCCGATCGGCACCAAGCAGGGCGTCGCGTTCCAGATCGCCGACATCGCGACGATGGTGCGCGCCGGGCGGGCCCTGACCTACCAGGCGGCAGCGCTGAAGGACGGCGGCGCCTCGGCCAAGGACTTCAAGCAGGCCGCGTCGATCGCCAAGCTCTACACGTCCGAGTCGGCCGTGACGGCGACGCGCATCGCCACCCAGGTGTTCGGCGGCTACGGCTTCATGGAGGAGTACCCAGTCGCCCGCTTCTACCGCGACGCCAAGATCCTGGAGATCGGTGAGGGCACCTCGGAGGTCCAGCGCATGCTGATCGCAAGAGGCTTGGGCCTGCCGGTCGAGTGAGCCGCGCTCGTTACAGCGCGCTCATCTTGCTGCAGGGCAGCGGGATGTGCTTGGCCCCGTCACCGAAGTCGACCTGGGCGGACGTGGTGCCCTGCAGGCTGACGATGCGGCCCATGCCGTAGGTGTCGTGGGAGACGCGTGCACCGACCTCGTACACCTCGTGCACGACCTCCGGGCCGGCCTGGAAGGGACTGGATGCGTGGTAGCGGCGTTTCCGCGGTGAAGTTGCCATCGTCTGTCCATTCTCGCACCTCTGCGAGCCGCTGACCAACAATCTGGTCAGTTTGTCCGGTTCCAGAGGTCTGTCCAGGCGATTCCGAGGTCGGCGACAAGCTCGCGCAGCACCGGCAGCGACAGGCCGATGACGTTGTGGTGGTCGCCCTCGATGCCGGTCACGAACGCTCCGCCGAGACCGTCGATCGTGAAGGCGCCGGCGACGTGCAGCGGTTCGCCCGTCGCGACGTATGCGTCGATCTCGGCATCGGTGATGTCGGCGAAGTGGACGATGGTGGACGCTGTCTCGAGGAACTCGTCGGCGCCGCGTCGGACGCAGTGGCCGGTGTGCAGGACGCCACTGCGTCCTCGCATGCGTCGCCACCGCCCGGCTGCCTCGACCGGGCCGCCCGGCTTGCCGAAGATCTCGCCCTCGAACGCCAGGACGGAGTCGCAGCCGATCACGAGGGCGTCGTCGTCGACCTGCTCCTGCGCCGCCACGGCGCGGCACTTGAGCTGGGCCAGCGCACCGGCGAGGTTGGCCGGATCGTCGGACGTGATCCGGTCCTCGTCGACCCCGGACACGATGACGTCCGGCTCGATGCCTGCGGCCCGCAGCGTCGCCAGGCGAGCAGGGGACTGCGAGGCGAGGACGACCCTCATCGCAGGGCTCCCTCGTCGTAGCGTTGGCGGACGACCTCGAGCCGGCTGTTGCGCAGGAGTGCGGTGATGAGGGCCTCGGAGCCCCCGACCCCGGTCCAGGTGCCCTCGATGCTGGTCGTGACGAACCAGGCACGGTCGGCCGGCCACATCAGGTTGGGGCTGTTGATGTCGCGGGGGACACCGTTGCCGTAGCTCGCTGCTCCCCACTGACCGGCCTCGCTCAGCGGCCCGGAGAACAGAAAGTGCTGCTCGCCGCCGACGCTGAGCAACGGACCACCCATCACCTCGGGCGGGAACGCCGGGGGAGGCGGAGCCGTGGGCTTCTCCTTCGTGAAGATCCTGCCGGGCCACTTCGGCGGTCCCGAGAAGGCCGTCAGGAACCCGGCCACCTCCCCGCCGTGGATGTCTCCGTAGCCCTCCCACAGGGCGAAGAAGCAGTCCGCGGGGGTCGTCGTGTGGGCGGCGAGGTCGCCGATGAGCGCCGCAAGGAGATCCTCGTCGAGGTGGCCCTCGAACCGGTCACCGTCACCGGTCGTGGTGTGCAGGACCCGGACGTACGAGTCGAACCCGGAGGGTCCCACCCGGGTGCGCAGCGTCGCCGGAGCGGCGTCGGCGACGAACCAGTCGGCGGCGCTCAGGTCGACCAGTGCACGCAGGGCCATGGTCAGCGGCCGAAGGCCGAGCGGCGCCACTGGTCGGGCCCGAACACGTGGGCCGGACGGACCTGGCGTGCGGGGTGCCCCCACTCCGAGCGGAGCCTCGGCTTCGTCCGCGACGCGGCGTGGGCCGCGGCGGCGTTGCGCGCGGCGACGACGGCCACCAGGGCCGCGAGCTCCTCGGGCGTCAGGTCGCCCCGGACGACCCGGAGGACGGGCTGGTGTCCTTCGCTCGCTCGTTCTCGGGCGCTGGCGGCCTCGCCAGGAACCGGCTCAGGGCCGGGGGTCTCGCGGGTCACAGCGGGATGTTCCCGTGCTTCTTGGGGGGCAGCGTCTCGCGCTTGGTGCGCAGCAGGCGCAGGCCCTTGACGATCTCGGCGCGGGTCTGCGACGGCTCGATGACGGCGTCGATGTAGCCGCGCTCGGCAGCGAGGTACGGGTTGCAGAGGGTGTCCTCGTACTCGGTCATGAGCTGGGCGCGCAGCGCCTCGGGGTCGTCCGAGGCCGCGAGCTCCTTGCGGTACAGGATGCCGACCGCGCCGGACGCTCCGACGACCGCGATCTGGCCGGACGGCCAGGAGAGGTTGAGGTCGGCGCCGAGGTGCTTGGATCCCATGACGTCGTAGGCGCCGCCGTAGGCCTTGCGGGTGATGATCGTGATGAGCGGGACGGTGGCCTCGGCGTAGGCGTAGATGAGCTTGGCGCCGCGGCGGATGATGCCGTTCCACTCCTGGTCGGTGCCGGGCAGGAAGCCGGGCACGTCGACGAAGGTCAGGACCGGGATGTTGAACGCGTCGCACGTCCGCACGAAGCGGGCCGCCTTCTCGGACGCGTCGATGTCGAGGCAGCCGGCGAGCTGCATCGGCTGGTTGGCGACGACGCCGACGCTGCGGCCCTCGAGCCGCCCGTAGCCGATGACCAGGTTGGGCGCGAACAGCGGCATGACCTCGAGGAAGTCGCCGTCGTCCAGGATCGACTCGATCACGGTCTTGA
>JBKJIW010000056.1:0-28495 GCA_046598255.1 Aeromicrobium sp.
CCGCAGTTCCTCGCGGATGTCCCACCGTCTGGTGTCCAGGACGTTCTTCTGCAGCAGGCTGAAGAAGCTTTCCATGGCGGCGTTGTCGCCCGAGGATCCGACGCGTCCCATCGACCCGCGCAGGCCGTTGTTCTTCAACAACCGTTGGACCTTCTTGGAACGAAATTGAGATCCTCGGTCCGAATGCACGATCGTGTCGGCCGGCGCCCTCTGCACGATCGCGTTGCGGATCGCGGACGCGGCCAGTGCGGAATTCATCCGCGACTTGATCGAATACCCAACAATCCGCCCGGAGTAACCGTCCTTGACCGCACAGATGTACAGCTTTCCTTGACCGGTCGGATGTTCCGAAATGTCCGTCAACCATTTCTCGTCGGGCCTGGTGGCGGTGAAGTCGTGACGTGTCACACCTTGCTCGTCGACGAACGCGAGCAGGTCGTCATGGACCGGTGGGCCCGGTTTGCGGGACTTGGCCCGCCTGCGGTGGTGCGATGCGAAAACGCCAACGGTTGAGCACAGCCGCCAGACACGGTTCTCAGACGCTGTGATGCCCACGTCGCCGAGCTCGTCGGTCAAGAACCGGTAACCCAGGGTCGGGTCGTCCTCGTGGATGTCACGCAACGCGTTGATCGCGTGCGCATCGTTCCAATCGCGCTGGCTGATCGGCGCCCTGAGCCACTGGTAGTACGCCTGTCTGCTGAGCTTCAGCACCCTGCACGCCACCGCGACCGGCACCCGAATAGGGGCGCCGGTCGCGGCCATCTCACGGACGAGCGGGAAGACTATTTTCCCGGCAGGTTCGCCTGCGACAGATACGCCGCAGCCCGGCGCAGGACCTCGTTCTCCTGCTCCAACAGACGGACCCGCTTCTTGACCGCACGCAGCTCAGCACGATCAGCGTCATCGAGGCCAGGGCGGTTCCCGGCCTCGACGTCGGCCTTCTTCAACCAGTTCGACAAACAACCCTCGGAAATCCCGAAGTCATTGGCGATCTGCTTCAACGGCGCCTCGCGCTTGCGGGCCACAGCCACGACATCGTCGCGGAACTCCTGGGGATAGGGCTTGGGCATGGTCAACATCCTTCCAGCGAGGAAATCCTCACAGGTCAGGTGTCAAGCAAAGCCTGGGCAGTCCCAACCGGTACGCGCATAGGAGCGGCAGAGAACCTGGGGCGCTTCAGAGGGCAATCCGCTCGGATAGTTCACTCATCAGTGACCGAGTTCCACCATCAGCTTCTCGAAGTCCACAGTCACGCCGTCGTTCTCGTGGACAGAGAGTCGATCCTTCAAGTCTTCGATCTGCTCCATCAGCGCATCCCAGCGCCCGAATGACATGACCACCGCTGCGGGTGTGCCGTGCTTCATGAGCAGCACGTCATCGTCGTCGCTGTCACGAACGACCTGAGACAAACGGCCCTTTGCTTCACTCAGTGGGTACATCTTCGCCATTTCCCTCACCTCTCGTAAACGTCTCGACGGTGACCAATTCTTGTCACCTGAATAACCTGAATACTGTCCTCGACCACGTACACGACTCGGTACGTTCCAACCCGAATCCGGTACGAGTCCTTTGTTCCCGCCAGCTTCACGCAACCATCAGGGCGAGGACTGGAAGCGAGCGCGCGAATCGCCGTTGCAAGGCGGCTGCGGTTCGGCTGGTCAATCTTGCTCAACGACTTCGATGCGCTGAGGTTGATCTCGATCTCGTAACCGTTGCTCACGTGTCTATTCTGGTCCACTTATATGGACCAGTCAATAGGTCTGGACCATATATCTGGACTAGTTTACTACTCCCGCCGAGCACCACGCGACCGCAGACGATCCGCGCGTACAGCCTGCAACCTGCGAAGGGTCTGTCCGAGTAACGGTGTAAGCGGCGGTTCTCATCTCAGTGGTCTTCTGCCTTGGGCATCCGGTCGCCGAAGGTGATCGCGAACGCGTTGAGTGCTGGCTTCCAGCGCATGGTCCATCGTGTCTGGCCGGTGCCCTTGGGGTCCAGCGATCTGGTCACCAGGTACAGGCACTTCAGGGCGGCCTGTTCGGTCGGGAAGTGTCCCCGGACAGTGACCGCGCGGCGGTAGCGCGCGTTCAGCGACTCGATCGCGTTCGTGCTGCAGAGCACGGTGCGGATCTCGGCGTCGTAGTCCAGGAAGGGAACGAACTGTTCCCAGGCGTTGCGCCACAGCTGGCCGATCGCGGGGTAGGGCTTGCCCCACTTCTCCTCGAACTCCTCGAACGCCGCCCAGGCGGCCTCTCGGGACGGGGCCCGGTAGATGGGCTTGAGATCGACCGCGATCTGGCCCCAGTACTTCTTCGAGGCGTACCGGAAGGTGTTGCGGATCAGGTGGATGATGCAGGTCTGCACCACCGCCTGCGGGAACACCGCGCCGACCGAGTCCGGGAGCCCTTTGAGGCCGTCGCAGACGATGAAGAACACGTCGGTGACGCCGCGGTTCTTCAGCTCGGTGAGCACGTGAAGCCAGAACTTGGCGCTCTCTCCGCCGCCGGTTCCGGCCCAGAGTCCCAGGACGTCCTTGTGGCCGGCCAGGTCGACCCCGATCGCGGCGTAGAAGGGCCGGTTGGCGACCTGGCCGTCACGGACCTTGACGTAGATCGCGTCGATGAAGACCGCGGCGTAGACCTTCTCCAGGGGCCGGGCCATCCACTCGGCCATCTCGGTGAGCACCCGGTCGGTGATCCTCGAGATGGTGTCCTTGGACAGTGAGACACCGTAGATCTCCTCGAAGTGGGCCGAGACCTCCCCGGTGGTCAGCCCCTTGGCGACCAGCGACAACACGATCGTGTCGACCCCGCCCAGGCGTCGCTGCCGCTTCTTCACGATGATCGGGTCGAAGGTGCCCTCCCGGTCCCGCGGGACATCGATCTGGACAGGACCGACGTTGTCGGTCAGGACCGTCTTGGTTCTCGTGCCGTTGCGGGAGTTCCCGCTCCCACGCCCACCAGGGTCGTGCCTGTCGTAGCCGAGGTGGTCGGCCATCTCCTCGTCCAAGGCGGTCTCGATCACCGTCTTGGTCAACGCCTTCAACATCCCGCCCGGCCCGGTCATCGCGACCCCGCGGGCACGGGCCGAGCGAACCAGCTCCCGCGCTATCGCGAGCTCCTCGGCAGAGGGCTCCGCTGGGTCGTCGGGCTCGGCCGAACCCTGCACGCCGACCACAGCAGCTTCGGCCAGGGACGGCTCTTCGAGTAGGTCCTCAGTGTTCGATAGGCTCACGCCCGCCAGTGTTTCGATCATCAGTGACTCCTCCTCGCCAACCCGCAGGTCGGCGTGTCGAGCCACTTACACCGTTTGTCGGACAGTCCCCCTGCGAACCGTGATCGGGTCATGCGCGAGTGCTGCCTCGGTGTCGATCATCGCGTTGAGCAACTGGTAGTAGCGCGTTGATGACATGTAGAGCTGGTCGCGGATGGCTTGCTCTTTTGCGCCTGCGTACTTCCACCACTTCGACTCGATTGCGAGGATGGTTCGCTCGGTGTCGGTTAGGTCGCGGGGCATGGGTCGAGCATGGCACTGGCTGGGGACAGAACCGCGTCTGATGTGCTGTGGAGAGAGGCTGTGGACAGTGGACCGATTAGTGAAGTAAACGGTACAGTCCGAGATACCAGCCCCTGCAATTCCAGAGCCGCCTATCGGAATCGAACCGATGACCTTTTCATTACGAGTGAAACGCTCTACCGACTGAGCTAAGGCGGCCAAGGCCCGCCGAGGATCACCCGCCGAACCGGCCCCAACTCTACCCGGTGATCAGGGCGGTCGCGCACCGGCCCGGTCACCGTAGACTCCCACCCGTGACTGACACGACGCGCGCCGAGCTCGAGGAGATCCGCGCCAGCATCGACAACATCGACGCAGCGCTGATCCACGTCCTGGCCGAACGCTTCAAGTACACCAAGCGGGTCGGCAGGCTGAAGGCCGAGCACGACCTCCCCGCCGCCGATCCGGCGCGCGAGGAAAGTCAGATCACCCGGTTGAAGGCACTGGCCATCGAGGCCGACCTCGACCCCGCGTTCGCCGAGAAGTTCCTCAACTTCATCATCGCCGAGGTCATCCGCCACCACGAGGACATCCGCAGCTGACGGACCGGAGACTCAGCACGTCGTGCCCTCGACTGGCACCGTGCCCTTCGCGAGATAGGTGTCGACGGCCTTCTTGATGCACGCGTTTCCCGAGAGGTAGGCGGTGTGACCGTCGCCGTCGCGGGTCAGCAGCACTCCGGACTCCAGCTGCGACGCGAGCGCCTGCGCCGACTCGTACGGCGTCGCCGGGTCGCGGGTGGTGCCGATGACGACGATGGGCGGGGCTCCCTTGCCGTCGATGACCGGCAGCGGGTTGGTCGCCTTGATCGGCCAGTCGGCGCAGCCGAGGGCGCCCCAGGCGAGTCCGCGGCCGAACACCGGCGACGCCTCCTCGAAGCGCGGGATCTGCGCCTCGACCTCGGCCTGGGTGATGCCGTCGGGGCTGTCGAGGCAGCTGACAGCGCTGATGACCTGCCCCTGGTTGGAGTCGTAGGTGCCGTCGTCCTGCCGTCCGAAGTAGATGTCGGACAGTGCCACCAGGATCGAGCCGTCGCCCGCGAAGGCTGCTGTCAGCGCCTGCGTGAGGGTCGGCCACGCGGCCTCCTCGTAGAGCGTCACGGCGACGCCGTAGAACGCCAGGCCCTCGGTCAGCTGGCGCCTGCCCAGGCCCGGCAGCGGCTGGGCGTCGAGCCGGTCCATGAGGTCGACGATCTTCTGGATCCCGGCCCCGGGGTCGGTGCCGAGCGGGCAGCTCTGCCGCTTCACGCAGTCGTCGGCGTAGGACCTGAGCGCCCGGCCGAAACCCGTGGCCTGCGCGAAGCTGGAGTCGACACCGGTGAGCTGCGGGTCGACGGCGCCGTCGAGGACCATCCGGCCGACCTTGGTCGGGAAGAGCTCGGCGTAGACCGCGCCGAGCTCGGTGCCGTACGAGGCACCGAACCAGTCGAGCTTCTTGCGTCCGAGCAGGGCCCGGACGACGTCCATGTCGCGCGCTGCCTCGACCGTCGACACGTGTGCCGCGAGCTCGCCGGAGCCAGCGACGCAGGCCTCGCCGAGCCGGGTGAACGACTCGCGCTGCGTCGTGATCTCGGCGGCGTCGTCGGGATCGGGGTCGGACGCCGAGTAGGCATCGAAGTCCTGGTCGGACAGGCACGTCAACGGGCTGCTGAGACCGACACCTCGCGGATCGACACCGACGACGTCGGCGTCGGCCCTGACCGCCTTGCCGAGGGTCCCCTCGAGCGTCGCGGCGAAGTCGATCGCCGATCCGCCGGGACCGCCGGGGTTGACGAAGATCGTCCGGCTGCCCTCGCCCGACGTGGCCGGGTAGAGGGCCATCCGGACGCGCGTGGTGGCACCGTCCGGCGCGGCGTAGTCGATCGGCACCTTCACCCAGGCGCAGTGGGCCTCGCCGCACTCGGACCAGCTGAGGTCCTGCTGGTAGAACGACGAGAGGCCGGCGGGCGGCGCGGCGTCGAGGGGGTCGGGCGGGGTGAAGCCCGGTGACCGGGTCGCGACGGCCGCGTAGACCGCCACCCCCACGAGGACCGCCAGCACCGTGGCGAGGATCAGTGGCAGTCGTGCTCGAGTCACCGGCGAAGTCCCATCATCATGCGCTCGAGAGCGAGGAGCGGAGCGGCGTTGGCGGTCAGGGCCAGCCGACATTCGACGATCGCATCGATGGCGCCGATCGTCGACTCGGGCGTCCACAGGCGGGCGATCTCGTCGACGTCGGCGGCCACGTCGGCGTTGACCAAGGCCACGCCGGTCGAGCACTGCACCGTCAGGACGTCGCGACAGAACGACAGCAGGTCGAGGAGCACCCCGTCGATCGCGTCACGGGTGAGCCGCGTGCGCCGCCGCTTCTGGTCCTTCTCGAGCGCCGACGCCGCACCCGCGTAGCCGGCCGGACGACGGCCCCGGTCCTCGACGCCCCAGCCCTGCCGCAGGTCGGCCAGCTCGCGCTCGTCGGCGGCGTCGCAGAACTCCGACGCGCGGGCGGTGGCCTCGTCGCTGATGCGCTGGGCCGCGGACAGGCAGTCGCCGAGGCTCCTGATCGACACCGGGATCGACAGGATCATGCGACGTCGTTCGCGGGCACCGGCATCGCGGGCCAGACCCCGTGCGCGCCCGATGTGGCCCTGGGAGGCGGCGGCGACAGCATGCGCCATCGCCGGCTCGATGCCATCACGCTCGACCAGCAGGCGGGCGATCGCCTCGGTGCCGGGCGTGCGCAGGATGACAGAGCGGGACCGCGAGCGCAGCGTGATCATGACGTCGTCGGCCGCCGGCGCGCACAGCATCCACACGGTGTGCCGGGACGGTTCCTCGATGGCTTTGAGCAGGGCGGCGGCCGCCTGGTCGGTCAGCCGGTCGGCGTCCTCGACGATGAGGACCTGCCACCGACCGAGGGCCGGGCGCAACGACGACGCGCGCACGTACTCGCGGATGCCGTCGACGCCGATCGTCAGCCCCTGGGTCGTGATGACCGTGATGTCGGGGTGGCTGCCGGCACGGGCCGTCGTGCACGAGCGGCACTCGCCGCAGCCGCCGCGTTCGCACTGCAGCCCCGCCGCGAACGCCAGCGCGGCATTGGAGCGGCCTGATCCGGGCGGACCCGTGAACAGCCAGGCGTGCGTCATCGAGCGTCCGTCGCCGCCCGCCGAGGCCACGGCCGCTCGCAGCGTCTCGACGACCGGCTCCTGCCCGACCAGGTCGGCCCAGACCGACGACGTCCCCACCGTCACGGGGCTCCGACCTGCGGCAGCCACGGCTCGACCGCGGCCCGGACCTCGACATGGATCTCGGCGGGGGTGCGACCGGCATCGACGACGAGATAGTGCGCGGGGTCGACCGCGGCGAGGTCGAGGAAGTGCCGCCGCACGCGCTGGTGGAACTCCAGCGGCTCGGACTCGATGCGATCGGCGCCCTCGAAACGGGTGTGACCGATCACCGGGTCGATGTCGAGCACGATCGTCAGGTGGGGCCGCAGCTCGGACGTCGCCCAGCGCGCCACGGCCTCGAGCTCGGCGATGCCCAGGTCGCGGCCCGCACCCTGGTAGGCGAGGGTCGAGTCGACGTAGCGATCGGTGAGGACGACGGTGCCGTCGGCGAGGGCCGGCAGGACGACACGGTCGACGTGCTCGGCCTTGTCGGCGGCGTAGATGAGCGCCTCGGTGCGCGGGGACAGCTCGCCGGTGTCGTTGGACAGGACGATCCCGCGCAGGATCTTGCCGACGTCGGTGCCGCCCGGCTCGCGCGTCAGCAGCACGTCGTGGCCCAGTCCTCCGAGCCAGTCGACGAGAAGCGCGGCCTGCGTCGACTTGCCAGCACCCTCTCCGCCCTCGAGGCAGAGGAACAGCCCGGTCTCGGTGAAGAGGGGATCCATGGGGCGAGCCTAGTCGGTGCCCCCGACCGTCCGACCGGCCTTGCCGGTGACGCCCTCCTGCACCTCGTGCAGCGCCTCGAAGGCTGCGACGTCCTCCGACGGCGCGAAGGCCCGGTCCGCGAAGTAGGCGGCCGTGCGGCCCAGGACGTCGGCCGACCGCGTGAAGATCAGGTATCGCTTGCGGGGACCGGGCGACCCCAGCGAGATCTCCGGCGTGCGGAGGTCGACCCGCATCCCGTGATGACGCGCGATGTGGCCGATGGCACGCTCGCTGTAGTACGACACATGGCCGCGCAGGTAGAGGTAGTTGTGCTTGGCGAAGTTGCCGCCGTCGAAGATGTTGGTCGAGCAGACGAGCAGCCCGCCGGGGGTCAGCAGGTCGAACAGTCGACCGAACTCGGTGAGCGGGTCCTGGAAGTGCTCGACGACCTCGCAGGCGATGATCAGGTCGAACCGCTCGGCGGTGCCCGCGAGGATGTTGACGAAGTCGGCCTCGCCGGTGAGCTCGACCACGTCGCTCATGACGACCCGTTCGACGGCCGGCAGCCGCCCGAGGTGCTGATAGTCGAGGCTGCGCCCGGCTCCGAAGACCATCACCCGGAGATCGGGACGACCGAGGATGTCGACACCCATCTGACCTATGTGGGACTCCCGGCCCCGGTGCTGGGCAGTGCCCACCCGGGGAGAGAGCTTGAAGCTCTCGACCGATTCGAACGCCGAGTAGTCGACCGTGTTGGCGAAGTTGGAGAGGTGACCGCACCGGTCACAGGACCGGATGTCGTAGACCCGGCGCCTGCGCTGGACCGTCGTGACACGGGTGCGGCGCGATCCGCAGACCAGGCACGGGGTCGCACCGACGGTGGGAATCAGGCGTCGCGCCCGCCGTGCGACGCCACGGCCGCTCGCCAGCGGATGGCGAAGACATCGCACCAGCCCCGACGCAGTGCTCATGGACCCCCCAGTCGACAGGACATGCTGTCACCGTAACGTCTCGGGACATCATGGACGGTCGACGCGGCCCAGAGCTGGGCGTGCGCCGGGCCTATTCGGCCGCGACCGTCTTGGAGGCAGCCTTCGCGGTCGTCGCCTTCTTGGTCGCGGGCTTCTTCGCGGCGGCCTTCTTCGCCACCGCCTTCTTCGCCGGGGCCTTCTTGGCGGCGGCCTTCTTGACCGTCTTCTTCGCGGTCTTCTTGCCGCCCTTCTTGGCTGGCCCTTTGGCGCGACGCTCGGCGAGCAGCTCGAACGCCCGCTCCGGCGTCAACGTCTCCAGAGAGTCGTCCTTGCGCAGCGTCGCGTTGTACTCGCCGTCGGTGACGTACATGCCGAAGCGGCCGTCCTTGGCCACGACGGGGGTGCCGCTGACGGGGTCGTTGCCGAGCTCCTTGAGCGGCGCGGCGGCGGCCTTGCGTCCGTAGGTCTTGGGCTGCGCGTAGATCGCCCGCACCTCCTCCTCGGTGATCGTGAGGAGCTGCTCCTCACGCTCCAGCGAGCGGGAGTCGGTGCCCTTCTTGAGGTACGGCCCGTACCGACCGTTCTGCGCCGTGACCTCGACGTCGTCCTCGACGTACACGACGCGCGGCAGTGTGAGCAGCTGGACGGCCTGCTCGAGGGTGATGCTGTCGAGGTCCATGTCCTTGAACAGGCTCGCAGTGCGGGGCTTGTCGGCCTTCTTGGCCGTCTCGGGCAGCGCCTCGGTGACGTAGGGCCCGAAGCGGCCGTTCTTGGCGACGATCGCCAGACCGGTCTCCGGGTGCGTGCCGAGCTCCTTCTCGAGGCCGGCCGGCGTGGCCAGCAGCTCCTTGGCCTTGTCGAGGGTCAGCTCGTCGGGCGGCAGGTCGTCGGGCACGTTGGCGCGCGTCGGCACCTGCTTGCCGTCCTCGCCCTCGGTGAACGGGGGCCCCTCGACGTACGGCCCGTAGCGGCCGACGCGCAGGTCGATGCCCTCGCCGAGCGGGAACGTCGCCAGCCCGCGGGCATCGATGTCGGGCAGGTTCTCGACCAGGCGCTTGAGGCCCGTGTCACCGTCGCCCTCACCGGTCCAGAAGCCCTGCAGGACATTGAGGCGCTCCTCGCGCCCGTTGGCGACCTCGTCGAGGACGTCCTCGAGCTGCGCCGTGAACGTGTACTCGATGAGCCGTCCGAAGTGCTGCTCCATGAGCCGGATGACACTGAACGCGATCCAGGCCGGGACGAGGGCCGTGCCCTTCTTGTAGACGTAGCCGCGGTTCTGGATCGTGCCGACGATCGACGCGTACGTCGACGGGCGACCGATCTCGCGCGTCTCCAGCTCGCTGATGAGCGAGGCCTCTGTGAAGCGCGACGGCGGCTTGGTCTCGTGGCCGGCCTTGCCGAGCTCGGCGGCCGTCACGGTCTGACCCTCCGACAGGTTGGGCAGCTTGGTCTGCTGGTCGTCGCCCTCAGCCTCGGTGTCGTCGTTGGACTCCACGTAGGCCTTGAGGAATCCGTAGAACGTGATGGTGCGCCCTGAGCTGCTGAACACCACATCTTCGCCGGTGGTCGCCGTCGTGCCGACGCGGATCGAGACCGAGTTGCCCTTGGCGTCGTTCATCTGGCTGGCGATCGTGCGCTTCCAGATCAGCTCGTAGAGACGGCGCTCGTCGCCCGACAGCCCGGTCTGCTCCGGCGTCTTGAACGTCTCGCCGGCCGGACGGATGGCCTCGTGGGCCTCCTGCGCGTTCTTGACCTTGCTGGCGTAGACGCGCGGCTTCTCGGGCAGGTACGCGTCTCCGTAGAGCTCGAGGACCTGGGCGCGGGCGCCGTTGAGGGCCGTCTGCGACAGCGTCGTCGAGTCGGTGCGCATGTAGGTGATGTGCCCGCCCTCGTAGAGACGCTGGGCGACCTGCATCGTGCGGGCGGCGCCGAAGCCGAACTTGCGCGACGCCTCCTGCTGCATCGTCGTGGTGCGGAACGGCGCGTACGGCTTGCGCGTGTAGGGCTTCTCCTCGACCGACCGGACCGTGAAGGCCTGGTCGGCGAGGGCATCGGCCAGCGCTCCGGCCTGGGGCTCGTCGAGGTGCGCGACCTTGTCGGACGTCAGCGCGCCACCGTTGTCGAAGTTGCTGCCCGAGGCGATGCGCTTGCCGTCGATGCTGAAGAGCTTCGCCGGGAACTGCCGCGGGTCGAAACCGTCGCCGGCGTCGAAGGTCGCCTCGAGGTCCCAGTAGGACGCCAGGTGGAAGGCCATGCGCTCACGCTCACGCTCGACCACCAGACGGGTCGCCACCGACTGCACGCGGCCCGCGGACAGGCCGCTCATGACCTTCTTCCACAGCACGGGGCTGACCTCGTAGCCGTAGAGGCGGTCGAGGATGCGGCGGGCCTCCTGCGCGTCGACGAGGTCCATGTCGATGTCGCGGGGGTGGGCGATCGCGTACTGGATCGCGTCCTTGGTGATCTCGTTGAAGACGATGCGCTTGACCGGCACCTTGGGCTTGAGCTCGTCGAAGAGGTGCCACGCGATGGCCTCCCCCTCGCGGTCCTCATCCGTTGCGAGGACGAGCTCGTCGGCGTCCTTCAGGAGCTTCTTGAGCTTGGTCATCTGCGACTTCTTGTCGGCGGAGACGACGTAGATCGGCTCGAACTCCGAATCGACGTTGACGCCCAGCCGCGCCCAGGACTCTCCCTTGAAGGCGGCCGGCACCTCGTCGGCGCCACGGGGGAGGTCGCGGATGTGGCCGACGGAGGAGTCCACGACGTAGCCGTCCCCGAGGTAGCCCGCGATGCTGCGGACCTTGTTGGGGGACTCGACGATGACGAGCGTGGTCACGGGAACTCCTGTGGTGGTCGGACGGGCATACGCTAACGCGTGCTGTCAAGGAATCTCGCACCGCCGGGCACCCCACGCACGTCGGGGAGGACTGTCGGGCGGCGGTGAGAAGATGTCGTGTGGCTTTTTCGGGGTATGCGCGACTGTGGGCGGACAGGTCCGTTCGCGCACTGTTCATCGCGGCCTTCTTCGCTCGCATCCCGGCGCTGGCGGCGCCCTTGGTGCTGACCCTGTTCGTGGTCCGCGAGCTCGATGCCTCCTACACGCAGGCGGGCGTCGTCGCGGCCGCCTCCACGATCGGCGCCGGCATCGGGTCCCCGTGGCGCGGGCGCCTGATCGACCGCCTCGGCATGCGACGGGCGATCATCCCGTCGATCGTGGCGGTCGCCGTGCTCTATCCCCTCGCCGCGACCATGTCGTCGGCCCTGTGGCTCACCCCGATCGCCTTCTTCATGGGGCTGTTCCTCATCCCGATCTTCTCCATCGTGAGGCTGTCGCTCAGCGTCATGGTCGACGAGGAGCAGCACCGCACCGCCTTCTCGGCCGACAGCGTCATCGCCGAGGCCAGCTTCATCATCGGCCCGGCCGTCGGCGGACTGCTCGTGACCCAGTTCGGTGCCGGCGCCGCGCTGACGTCGATCGGCGCGTGCGAGGTCGTGGCCGGGCTGATCTTCCTGTGGCTCAACCCCCGTACGCGCTCGGCTCCGGCCGAGGGCGCGGAGGACTCGCCCGTCGCGACGGGAGGCCCTTGGGTGTCGGTGCAGCTGCTGTTCCTGTTCCTGATCTCCGCCGGCGCCATGACGGCCCTGATCTCGACCGATCTCGGCATCGTCGCCGAGCTCGACGACCTCGACCGCATCGGTGCCGTCGGCCTGGTGTTCGGCGCCTGGGGGCTGTCGTCCCTGGTCGGGGGCCTGCTCTACGGCGCACTCGACTTCTCGATCAGGCCCACCTGGCTGCTGCTGGCTCTCGGGCTCACCACCATCCCCGTAGGGCTGGCCGACGACGTCTGGGTGCTGGCGCTGTGCGTCATGCCGACGGGCTTCCTGTGCGCACCCACCCTCACCGCCGCCACCGAGTGGATCGCCAAGCTGGTGCCCGAGCAGCGTCGCGGCGAGGCCATGGGCTGGCAGGGCACTGCGTTCACGACCGGGGGCGCGGCCAGCTCCCCGGTCATCGGCGCCGCGATCGACGGGGTCGGCCCCTGGGGCGGCTTCCTGGTGGGCGGCACCATCGCGACGATCATCGCCCTGGTGTCCGTCGGTGGCCAGCTCGTGCCGCGCTGGCGTCCGGCTCCCGAGCTGCCCGTCGCCGCCACCGCGGCTGCCGAGGGCGGGTCCTCGTGACGATCCGCGACGCCACACCCGCCGACGCGCCGGGTCTGCTGGCGATCCACAACGAGGCCGTCCGCACCACGACCGCCATCTGGGACGAGGCCGAGGTCGATCTCGCCGACCGCGCCGGGTGGCTCTCCGACCGACTCGATGCCGGCCTGCCCGTCCTGGTCGCCGAGGTCGACGGCGTCGTCGCCGGCTATGCCTCGTACGGGCCGTGGCGTCCCAAGTCGGGCTACCGCCACACCGTCGAGAACTCGCTGTACGTCCTGGCGTCCCACCACGGACGGGGCCTCGCCTCGGCGCTCTTCGACGAGCTGCTCGTCCGCGCCCGCGCCGCCGGGCTGCACCGCATGATCGCCATGATCGAGTCAGGCAACCGGGTGTCGATCGACCTGCACGCCCGGCGCGGTTTCCGGGTCGTGGGTCAGCTGTCACAGGTGGGCACCAAGTTCGACCGGTGGCTCGACCTGACGATCATGCAGATCGATCTCTGAGCAGCGACCGCCGGACAAACTACTCTGTCCCCGTGCACTCCCACGCTCCCGATCCCTTGACGCCCGCCAGCGTCGGCGGCATCGATGAGTGGGCCGAGCTCGCGCTCACGGAACTGACCACGATCTCCGACGTCAGTCGGGTCGGGATCGCCGTCGTCGAAGGTGGCGGACGCCGTCTGCTCTTCACCGCCAGCGACCGACGGCGCGACGCGACGCACGAGTGGTGTCACGTCGACGCCCTCGCCACGGCGCCGATCAACGACGCCATCAGCACCAGCTCGCTGCTGGCCGGACCCATCAATGACCTCAACGAGCGGTACGCGAGCTTCGTCGCCGCGCAGCGTGACACCGGGTTCGTCGACATCGCCGTCATGCCCTTCACCTCCGACGGACCGGCCGTCGGAGGGTTCGTCCTCTACTACTCGCGGTCGCAGCCGTTCGACGACGGCCAGCACGCCGACCTCCACGTCGTCGCGGCCCGGCTCGAGGGCCACCTGCGGACGGTGCTGCGGCGACCGGACGCCCTCGCCGTCGCGGCGCTCCGCTCGCCGGAGGGGTCGCTCGTCGCCGAGCACGACACCTCGCCCGACACCGGAGCCGTCGGGGAGGCGCGCCACTTCCTGCGCGACACCCTCGCCGACTGGAGCGTCGGCGACCAGGTGGCCGACGACGCGGTCCTCTGCCTGTCGGAGCTCGTGACCAATGCGCTCATCCACACCGGCGGCGGCTGCCACGTGCAGGTCGAGCTCCACGACGGGGTGCTGACGACACGGGTGCTCGACAACGGCTCGCCCGTCACGCCCCTGTCGTCGCCACCACCGGGAGATCCGGTCCGAGCACACGGTCACGGACTCCAGGTCGTGGCGGCACTCGCCAGTCGGTGGGGCCGGACGGCCGAGCCGGACTGCGCCACGGCATGGTTCGCCCTCGACCTGACGCACTGACCTGAGGCATTGAGCCGGTCGGTCACCGGCCCGGCGCCGCACCGGGCGGTCTCACCGGTTGAACAGACCGCCCAGGCTCCTCGCCGCCAGCTTCAGGCCCCGACCGCCCGGGATGCCCGACACCCGGTCGACGATCGGCGTGAGAGCGAGCAGCCTACCGACGTGCTTGATCTTGAGGTGGCGCAACGTCACCAGCCGGAACGGATCGGCCCGTCCCGCCGACGCCTCCAGGAGGTCCTTGGCGCTGCCCGACACCCGCGGACCGTGCGGCGCCCCGCCGATCTTGCCTGTCGTCCATCCGCCGTCCGCGTCCGCCGTGAACGACCATGGCGACCCCTTGGCGTCGATGACGATCGTCGTCGCGATGCCCTCACGCGCCGCCAGGCATCCCGTCGTGTCGGTGAGCGCGGCGACTCCGGACGAGAGCAGCGACGCGTCGACGTGTCCGCCGCAGGCATCGGCGATGTCGAGCGCGTGCACCGCAAGCTCGTAGCAGCCGGCGTGGACGAGGGTGAGCAGTGGAACTGCACCGAGCTGACTGGCCACGGGCTCCAGGCCCCGTTCGGCAGCGATGTCCGACGCGAGCACCTCGCGCACCCCTTCGCGCGACGCCCTCAGTGCGTCCAGGATCTCCTCGTCGCTGGCATCGGCGTGGTCGGAGATCAGCTCGGCATTGAGCGCGTCGGGATCCGTCGGGGTGTTCGCCGCCGGAGTGCCGGCGGTGCCGAGGGTCTCGCTCAGCGCCGACTCGCCGTTCCACGTGCCGAGGTGCAGCACCAGCTCACGGACGGTCCAGCCGTCGAGCCGGGTGCCCTTTGAGAAGTCGGATCCCTCGGCGAGATCGATGAACGAGTCCCACGCGGACAGCACCTCCGCCGACAGGTCGTAGTCGGTGCTGGTGGCCAGTCCCTTGTCCGCGTCCGTCACGTGACGAGCATCTCGCGCCCGGCTCGCGCCCGCACGCCCGGATCTCACGCCTGGACGAGGAACCCGTCGTCGACGAGGTCTCGCACCGACGAGGCGTAGGTGCGCCGCAGGTCGGCGGCATCACGTCCCAGCAGCGACGCGAGGGCGTCGAGGATCTGGCCCGGGGTCAGGTCCCCGTCGCTGGCACCGACCAGCCCGGCCTCGACGGTGTCGACCTGGCGTGAGCGCCGCACGCCGTGCTGGAGCCGGATCACGATGCTCTCCGGATCGTCCGCTCCCGCGGCACCCCGCGTCTCCTCGACGAGGTCGACGGCCTGCCGGAAGGTGTGGCCGAGCAGCGCCTCGTCGGTGACCCCGCGCAACAGATCGACCCGGTCGCCCCACGCCGCGACGCTCGGCCCGATGGGCGGCGCGATCTCCCCGGTCCACTCCTCCAGCCGGTGGACCGGAGTGTGCCCGGTCTTGCGCAGGCTGAGCCAGCCGAACCCGATGGCATCGATGCGCTCGCTCGCGAACCAGTCGAGCCAGGCGTCGTACCGCTGGACGTAGTCCGGCGACGACGCGAGCCCGGCGTCGGCGAGCCACATCTCGACGTACGCCGCCGGATCGACGAGCTCGCGCTGAAGGATCCACGCGTCCAGCGGCTGGCCCTCGAGCCACCGCCCGAGGTCGTCACGCCAGTCGACGTCCTCGTGGTGGGCCCAGTTGGCCAGGATCTGGCACCAGCCGCCGTCGTTCAGGTGGGGCGCCGCGTTCTCGACCAGGTGCCGCACCACGCTGTCGCCGGGCATGCCGGAGTCGCGGTAGACCAGCACCTGGCTGCCCGGCGGGGAGATCACGAAGGGCGGGTTGGTGGCGATGAGGTCGAACGTCTCGCCGGCGACTGGCTCGAACAGGCTGCCGTCGCGGACGTCGATCTCGAGGTCGTTCAGACCTGCCGTGAGCCGGGCCATCGCCAGCGCCCGCGGGTTGACGTCCGTCGCGACGACCTCACCCGCGTGCTGGGCCAGGTGCATTGCCTGCACCCCGCATCCGGTGCCGAGATCCAGGGCGCGGCCGACCTCTCCGCGCACCGTCAGCTGCGCCAAGGACGACGACGCCTCGCTGATGCCGAGCACGTACTCGGGGTTCATGGGCGCCTGCCGGCCGTCCAACCCCGATGTCGGGTCGCAGACGATCCACCAGTCGTGGTCCTCGTCGCCGTACGGTCGGACGTCGACCAGTGCGCGCACCTCACCACCGGACGCCGCCAGCATCCCGGCAGCGACCAACGGGTCGACGAGGCCCGGGAGCGCGGCGTCGGCACGGTCGCGGTCGACCGGCACCTGCAGCGCGAAGAGCCGCACCAGCGTCGCGAGATCTCCCCCGCCGCGGGTCGCCCTGAGCGCCGGGACGCTCTGGTTGCGTCCGAGCGCCCGGTGGGCCTCGTCACCCAGCAGTCCGTAGACCGCATCGACGGTGAAGGTGGCCCGGCGCAGGGCAGAGCGGAGGGTCGGGACGTGCTGGTCGGCGATCACGTCACCAGCCTCCCAGACACGCGTGCGGCGCCGCCCCGGTGACCGGGACGGCGCCGCACGTGATGGTCGGATCAGGCTGCCGGAGTGGGCTCCTCCTGGGCAGGCGAGTCGTCGAACTGCGCCTCCAGCGTGATCGGGCGACGCTTCGACACGTAGACCGCGATCGCGATGATCAGGGCCGCGCCGAACGCGATCGAGTACCGGATGAGGTCGTTGGCGTCCTCGCCGTAGGTGAACTTGATGATCAGTGGCACGATCAGCAGCGCCACCAGGTTCATGACCTTGAGCAGCGGGTTGATCGCCGGGCCGGCCGTGTCCTTGAACGGGTCGCCGACGGTGTCGCCGATGATCGTCGCCTCGTGGGCGGGCGATCCCTTGCCACCGTGGTTGCCGTCCTCGACGAGCTTCTTGGCGTTGTCCCACGCACCACCGGCGTTGGCCAGGAAGACCGCCATCAGCAGGCCCGTGCCGATCGCACCGGCGAGGTACGCGCCGAGCGGACCGACGCCGAGGCCGAACCCGACCGCGATCGGGGCGAAGATCGCCAGGATGCCCGGCGTCGCGAGCTCGCGCAGCGAGTCGCGGGTGCAGATGTCGACCACCTTGCCGTACTCGGGACGGCCGGTTCCCTCCATGATCCCGGGGATCTCGCGGAACTGGCGACGGACCTCGTAGACCACGGCACCCGCCGCCCGGCCCACGGCGTTGATCGCCAGGCCGGAGAACAGGAACACGACGGCGGAGCCGATGATCAGGCCGACCAGCAGGCTCGGGTCGCCCACGTTGAGGACGCCGCGAAGTGAGTCGACCTCGCCGGAGCTGATGTCCCGGGCGAACTTCTCGAAGTCGGTCACGCCAGCCGGGCTGTTGATGTCGAACGACCGGAGCACCTTGGAGAACTCCTCCTTGATGCCGTCCGCGAAGGAGCCGAAGAGCGCGGTCGCCGCGAGCACGGCCGTCGCGATCGCGATGCCCTTGGTGATCGCCTTGGTCGTGTTGCCGACCGCGTCGAGCTCGGTGAGGATCTGTGCACCCTCCTCGTCGACGTCGCCCGACATCTCGGCGATGCCCTGCGCGTTGTCGCTGACCGGGCCGAAGGTGTCCATCGCGACGATGACGCCGACGGTCGTGAGCAGTCCACACCCGGCGAGCGCCACCGCGAACAGCGAGACCACGATCGAGCCGCTGCCCAGCAGGAACGCGCCGTACACCGCTGCTGCGATGACCAGCGCCGTGTAGACGGCCGACTCGAAGCCGACCGAGAGGCCCGACAGGATGACGGTCGCCGCGCCGGTGAGCGACGTCTTGCCGACGTCCTTGACCGGTCGCGTCTCAGTGCCGGTGAAGTAGCCGGTCAGCGCCAGGATGACCGCTGCGAGCACGATGCCGATCAGCACCGCGACGATCGCGATGATCCGCGGGTTACCGTCCAGCGTCGACACATCGCTGCTCTGGAAGAACTGCGTGACGAGCTGGTTGTTCTCGCTGTCCTTCACATATCCCATGCTCGGGTCACTGAACTTGGTCGGCAGGATGGCGAAGGCGGCTCCGACCGAGGCAAGGGCCGAAATGAAGGCCGTGATGTAGAAGGTGCGGTTGATCGTCGTGAGGCCGCCCTCAGTCGCTCGCGGACGCATGAGGTAGACACCGATGATCGCGGTCACTGCGCCGATGGCCGGGATGACCAAGGGGAACACGAGACCGAGCTCGCCGAAGGCCACGGACCCGAGGATCAGAGCAGCGACGAGCGTGACGGCGTACGACTCGAAGAGGTCGGCCGCCATGCCGGCGCAGTCGCCGACGTTGTCGCCGACGTTGTCTGCGATCGTGGCCGCGTTGCGCGGATCGTCCTCGGGGATGTTCTGCTCGACCTTGCCGACCAGGTCGGCGCCGACGTCGGCGGCCTTGGTGAAGATGCCGCCACCGACACGCATGAACATCGCGAGGAGCGCCGCTCCGAAGCCGAAGCCCTCGAGCACCGAGGGCGCCTGGCCCTGGTAGATCAGCACGACGGCTGCTGCACCGAGCAGACCGAGGCCCACCGTCAGCATGCCGACGTGGCCGCCGGTGCGGAACGCGATCCGCATCGCCGGCTCGCGGCCGTCCGACTGCGCCGCCGCGGCGACCCGGATGTTGGCGCGCGTCGCGAGCCACATGCCGAGGTAGCCGATCGCGGCCGAGAAGCCGGCACCGAGCAGGAAGAACAGCGATCGGCCGACGCGGACGTCGGTGTCGCCGGGCAGCAGGAACAGCAGCCCGAACGCCAGGATCGCGAACACCGCGAGGGTCTTGAACATGCGGCCGAGGTACGCGGCTGCGCCCTCCTGGACCGCCTGTCCGATCTCCTGCATCTTCTCGGTGCCCTCAGAGGCCTTGAGTACGTCGGCGCGGAAGACCGCCGCCATGATCAGAGCCAGGAGACCGATTCCTGCAACGACGCCCACGATGATCGTGTTGTCGTTGGAGAGATCGATGTCACCGGCAGCCGCAACGAAGGTCGCGTTCGCCATGAAAAATCCTCCAGTGGTCAGGCAAGAGTGTGCAGCGGCCTGGTGGGCAGGTCGCGTGACGCACGTTACATGCCGTCGTGGAGTTCGGGTGTGATGGGCGTCACGCCTGCGCGGCGCGCGCCTCGTCGACGGTCTCGTGGAGGCCGAAGACCTTGTCGAGCCCGGTGATCTGGAAGATCTTCAGGATGCGCTCCTGGGCGCACACGATGTCGAGCGATCCGCCATCCGCGCGCACCCGCTTGAGGGCGCCCACCAGCACTCCGAGGCCGGTCGAGTCGAGGAAGTCGACCTTGCGCACGTCGACGATCAGACGCGTGTGGCCGGCGTCGACCGCCGTGACGATCGCCTCGCGCAGACGTGGCGCCGTGTAGACGTCGATCTCGCCACCGACCTCGATGATCTCGAAGTCGCCTTCCGTGCGGGCTGTCAGCGCCAGCTCCATCGTCGATCTCCCTTGTGCGGCCCTCAGCGTCCCGCGAGCATTCAATCACGATCCCGATCCACCCGCCGGGCGTCCACCGACGGGACCACCTCGACGGCTCATCATGGAGTCTTCGCAACCTCTGGGAGACTCGGCAGGTGGACCCCGCCGACCTCGTGCTGCGATACCGAGACCGGGTGACCCACGTCCGCCGCATCCCTGCCCGCGAGGCCGTCGTGGAGCCCTGGCCCGACTGGGTCGACCCGGACGTCAGGGCGATGTATGCCGCTGACGGCATCACCACCCTGTGGGGTCACCAGGCCGAGGCGCTGCACCACGTCCACGCCGGACGCCACACCGTCATCGCGACCGGCACCGCCTCAGGAAAGTCGCTGGTGTTCCAGGCGCCTGCTCTGACCGGCCTCGCCGCGGGCCGCGCCGGCAGCTCGCTGCGCGGCAACCGGCTGCCCACCGTGCTCTACCTGGCGCCGACCAAGGCACTCGCGGCCGACCAGCTGCGCCGGCTGGCCGGCGCCAGCGCGTTCGCGCGCCCGGCCACGGTCGACGGGGACAACTCCCGCGAGGAGCGGGCGTGGGCCCGTGACCACGCCAACTACCTGCTGACCAACCCGGACACGCTGCACCACTCGATCCTGCCCGGGCACGCGCGGTGGGCCCGGGCGCTCGGCGGCCTCACGCACGTCGTCGTCGACGAGTGCCATCACTACCGGGGCGTGTTCGGCGCCCACGTCGCTCACGTGCTCCGGCGCCTGCGGCGGGTCTGCGCCCACTACGGGGCAGACCCGACGTTCGTGCTCTCGTCGGCGACGGTCGCCGACCCGGAGGCGTTCGCGGCCCGGTTGACGGGGCTCGAGGTCGTGCCCGTGACCGACGATGCCTCCCCCCACGCCGCCCGCACGATCGCCCTGTGGGAGCCACCGATCATCCCCGGCATCGAGCCGGACTCCCCCGGAGTCGTCCGACGGTCCGCCACGTCCGAGGCCGGCGAGCTGCTCACCGACCTGGTCATCGGCCGGGTGCGGACCCTGGCGTTCGTACGGTCACGCCGCGGCGCCGAGGCCGTCGCGGCTACCGCCCAGCGGCGGCTCCGGGAGGTCGACCCCGAGCTCGTCCGACGCGTCGCCACCTACCGGGGCGGATACCTCCCGGAGGAGCGCCGCGAGCTCGAGCACCGGCTGCGCAGCGGCGACCTGCTGGGCCTGGCCAGCACCAACGCCCTTGAGCTCGGCATCGACATCGCCGGCCTCGACGCCATCATCTCCGTCGGGTTCCCCGGCACCCGTGCGGCGCTCCAGCAGCAGTTCGGCCGCGCGGGGCGGTCGGGCCGCGACTCGATCGGCATCCTCGTCGCCCGCGACGAGCCGCTCGACACGTACCTCGTGCACCACCCGGAGGCCCTGCTCGGCACCACCGTCGAGGCATCCGTGTTCGACCCGGACAACCCCTACGTCCTGGGGCCACACCTGGCGGCCGCTGCCCAGGAGATACCCCTCACGGAGGACGACTTCCCGATGTTCGGCCCCCGGACCGCCGAGGGCGTCGCCGCGCTCGAGGCCGCCGGGTGGCTGCGCAGACGGCAGGCCGGTTGGTTCTGGACCAAGCGTGAGCGCGCGAGCGATCTCGCTGACATCCGGTCGAGCGGCGGGGCACCGGTGCAGATCGTCGACGCACTGACCGGCCGCCTCATTGGAACGGTCGACGGTGGCTCGGCCGACTCCACCGTGCACACGGGGGCGGTCTACGTGCACCAGGGCGACGTGCACGTCGTCGACGAGTACGACGTCGAGCTCGGCACGGCCATCGTCCACCGCGACGACCCCGACTACTCGACCTCGGCGCGGTCTGTCACCGAGATCTCCGTGGTCGCGACGGAGCGGACCGAGCAGTGGGGCGATGCCAGCATGTCGTTCGGCTCGGTCGAGGTCGTCAACCAGGTCGTGTCGTACCTCAAGCGCAGCACGACCGGTGGCGGCGTCCTCGGCGAGGAGCTGTTGGACCTGCCGGCCCGTTCGCTGCAGACGAAGGCGGTCTGGTGGACCCTGCAGCCCGCGGCGGTCGCCACCGTCCTGGAGCACGATGACGTGCCGGGGTCGGCGCACGCGGCCGAGCACGCCGCGATCGGGCTCCTGCCCCTGCTGGCCACCTGCGACCGCTGGGACATCGGCGGCGTCTCGACCGCGCTGCACCCGGACACGGGAACGTTGACAGTGTTCGTCTACGACGGTTATCCCGGCGGCGCCGGCTTCGCCGAGCGGGGCTACGAGCTGGCGGCCACGTGGTTGCGGGTGACCCGCGACGCCATCGCCGCCTGCATGTGCCCGGACGGCTGCCCTTCGTGCGTGTACTCCCCCAAGTGCGGCAACGGCAACGAGCCGCTCGACAAGGCCGGAGCCATCACGCTGCTCGACGCCCTGCTCGCCGGAGCGCCGGCACCAGCCCCCTGAGGAAGCGGACAGGCTGATTGCCGCCTGGCCCGTCATGTCCCATGCTGGTGACGTTCCAGTCCGACGAGACCCCGTGGAGACACACCCGTGACGAGCAACGAGCGCGCCAGTCGGATCCACGCACTCACAGACCTCGATCGCGGCCCCGGGCTGGAGATCGCCCCACTGAACAACCCGCTCATGCTGAAGTCGGAGTGGGACGTGAAGTATGTCGACATCGTCCCGACCGCAGACCTGATCGCGCACTCCGACCACGATCCGCACGTCTCCAACGAGGACATCGTCGAGGTCGACTTCCCGCTCACCGGTGCAGACGGGACCATCCGCTCGCTGTCCGAGGTCGCGGGCCCCGGCGCTCCCTACGCGTGGGTGCTCGCCTCGCACGTCATCGAGCACGTGCCGGACCTCATCGGCTGGCTGGACGACATCGCGAGCCTCCTGAGGGACGACGGCGCCCTGGTGCTGGCCGTCCCCGACACCCGGTACACCTTCGACATCTTCCGACCCCAGACCACGGTGGGCCAGATGTTGCAGGCCCATGAGCAGGGCGATGTCGTCCCGAGCATCAGAGCCGTCTACGACTATCTGCGCTCCGCCGTCACCATCACGGCTCCCGATGCCTGGGCCGGCCGGCGCGGCACGTGGGAGAGCGCGAGGATCCACGAGCTCCCCGTCGTCCTCAAGCGCGTCGAGAATGCCCGCCAGGGGACGTACGTCGATTCTCATGTGTGGACCTTCCGGCCGCAGACGCTGATCGAGCAGATCAACGAGCTGGGCCGGCTGAGCCTGTGCGAGTTCACCGTCGAGACGGTGCGGAACACCCGTCCGAACGAGCTCGAGTTCTACGCGGTCCTGCGCCGGCTGCCGCGGGATCGAACTCCCGAGGTCGATGCCACACTGCGCGCGCGGGGCAAGAGCCGCACCGACGACTCCCCGGAGCGATTCGTCGGACCGGGGACTGCCATCACGACCTCGGTCGACACGCACTTTGCCGTCAGCGCGAGGGAGCGTCGTCTCATCGAGCGCAAGCGCGCTGCGTTCCGGGCCCTCCGACGAGCACTGGGACGCAACCGCTGACGTCAGGCGTGGCGACGTAGGACTCGGGAGCGGCCCGCGCCCGCTGCTCGACCTTCCACCGACCTCCCCACCACCGCGGGCTCGAGTCGGAGGCCGTCACGGTGGCGACGTCGAAGTCCATCCGGCAGTCGATCAGATCGGCGCCGTTGCGCCGGGCCACGACCCGCGCCGCCCGGCACCCGTCCTGCCCGTCGACGCTCGCTCTCGACGCCGCCAACGCGGCGAGATCAGCAGCGGCGGCCACCCGGTGGCGCATCCGGACCAGGCTCGTCGCCTGCAGGAGCACGAGCGTCATGACGACCAGCAGGACCGCCACGGTGGCCGCCTGCACCGTCGCGGCGCCCCGGTCGTCACGACGACTCACGGCGTCTCCTCGACGGCGACCGACGTCGACTCCATCACCCGTGAGCCGACCCCCGAGAAGAACGGGATCGGCAGGCGGGACCTGGTCCGGACCGTGACGGTGACCGCGCCGTCCTTCGACGTCACCGAGACCGTGGCCCGGCCCGGTGCGTACTGCCGGGCGACCGACTCCGCCGCGTGCTGGCTCTCGCCGCGGGCCAGCAGCCGCGCGGACTCGCGCGAGGCATCGGCCAGGCGCACCTGGGTGAGCCCCAACGACACGACCCACAGCAGCAGGAAGGCGAAGGCGACTCCGAAGGGCGCCACCGTCATCAGCTCGGCCGTCACCATCCCGCGCTCACGGCGCATCAGAACCGGATCCCACCGGGCGGCACACCGTCGAACCATGGGCGCCAAGCGAGCGCTCGACGGATCACCTCGACGATCTGGTCGATCCAGACGCCGTCGGTCGCCAGCTGGTGCACCACCAGGCCGATCGTGCACGCACCGAGCGTGCCGACCGCGTACTCGGCGGTGGTCATGCCGTGCTCGCGACGTGTGGTCATGGGAGCTCCTCCCGGTCGGGCCGGGGCGGCGCCTTCACGCCGCCCCGGGGGTGGTCAGAACGGCAGGATGTCCGGGATGTTCTCGAGCAGGTCCTTGACCAGGTCGCCGAACCACTCGGACTGGCCGATCTTGACCAGGACGCCACCGATCGTGCAGGCACCGATGGTGCCGACGGCGTACTCGGAGGTGGACATGCCGCGCTCGTCGCGGGTGAGCAGCTTCTTCATGGGATTCCCTTCATCGGGGTGGATGTGTCGTGAAGAAGATGGGCCGGATCCGATCTGATCTGCGATGCCTTCACCCGGGCTGGGGACAGCAGCGCGCCCGCGACGGGTTGTGGACATCAGGCAGTGCACCTCAGAAGGTGAAGGAGCTGAAGGACGCGATGACCGTCGGCACGATGCCCACCAGGAAGAAGGCGGGCAGGAAGCACAGTCCCAAGGGAGCGGCCGTGTGGACGCCGACGCGCTGGCTCCGTTCGCGAAGACGCGCCATGCGGTCGCGCCGCACCTCGTCGGCGACACCCCTGACGATCTGGGCGACCGGCATGCCGGACGCCTCGGCGCGGCGGAACGCCCTGCCCACCGGGCCGAGTGCGGGGTCGGCGGCGAGCGTCTGCCAGACGCTCATCGGGTCGGCGACGATCGCGAGGCGTCCGGCCACGAGGGCCAGCTCGGTCCCGAGCGGGCCGGAGGTCGCCTCGGCCGCGAGGGTGAAGGCCATGACCGGGGGACGACCCACCACGAGCGCAGCGACGATCAGGTCGAGCGCCATCGGCAGGTCTGCCAGCAGGCGCGCCTGACGGCGCCGGCTCGCAGACGACTCCAACCGCCCCACGGCCCGGTACGCGAGTGGTGCAAGGGCCGCGCCCACGACCAGCCCCCACACCGGCCCCATCACGACGACGCCGGCCACGGGAGCGAGTGTCGCGGCAACGACGGCCGGATCGACCCGTCGGACGGCGGGGTCGACCGAGGCGACCAGGATCCGTCGTGCCCGCTGCCGGGCCGACGGCGGCCACAGGCACCAGACGGCGACCGCGGTGAGCACCGATGCCGTCACGGCTCGTCCACCGAGTCGGCGATGTGTTCGATCCACGCCATCCCGGCGCAGGCCAGGGCACAGCCGCCCAGCAGGCAGAGGGCACCGACCCACGTCGTGGTCAGGACGGCCACCGGGTCGCCACCCATGCCCGACCCCAGCACCAGTCCGATCACCGGCAGAGCGGCCATCAGGCGGCCGGTCGCCCGGGCCGGAGCAACGCCTGACGCGACGTCACGAGCCAGATCGCGATCGGCCCGGGCCGACTGCTCCAGCCTCTCCATCACGTCGGCCAGCGGAGCACCCGACCGCTCGGCGACGTGCCACGCGCCGGCCAGGTCTCGCAGCGACTCACGGCCCCGGGCCGTCGACGCCTCCTGGAGCGCGGCCGGCACGTCACCCCCCAGCTCCACGGCCCGGGCGGCGGGCGCCATGAAGCCGAAGTCGTCGACGAGCCCGACGAGCAGGCGGTACGGCAGGGCACCGGCGCGCAGCTCGGCCGCCATGAGACCGAAGAGCTCGCCGACCTCGCCTCGACGTCGCTCGATACGCGCCCGGGCTCGCGCCCGCCGCAGCTGCAGACCGATGAAGGTCGACACGCCAGCGGCCGTCAGACCGACCAGAACCCCGGGTCCGGACACCTGCGGGACGAGCGACACGCCGACCGCTCCGACAAGGACGACACCGAGCGCCAACGACGTGCGGGGAGCCGAGGGGATGGCTGTACCGAGCCTCCACCGCACCCACCGCCGTCCGGACGGCCACCACAGCGCGATCGCCGTCGCGCCGAGCATCGCGGCTGCCATCGTCATCGGAGGACCTCGAGAAGCCGGTCGTGCCCCGGTCCGTGGACCGCACCCCCGTCGCCGAAGGTCATGGCGGGTTCGCACGAGACGACACCGGCGTCGGTGCGACGGATCACGGCGATCTGCTCGACCCGGCGGAGGCCGTCGCGGCCGCGGCCCACGTGCACGACCACGTCGATGCCCGCAGCCAGCTGGCTGTGCACCGCGTCGCGCGGAAGACCGGCTGCGACACCCAGCGCCTCGAACCTGGCCGGGACGTCGGCCGCCCGGTTGGCGTGGACCGTGCCGCAGCCGCCCTCGTGTCCGGTGTTCAGCGCAGCGAGCAGGTCGACGACCTCGGCCCCCCGCACCTCGCCGACAACCAGGCGGTCGGGTCTCATCCGGAGCGCCTGCCGGACCAGGTCGCGGACCGTCACCTGTCCGGCCCCCTCCGTGTTGGCGGGACGAGCCTCGAGCCCGACGACGTGCGGGTGATCGGGACGAAGCTCCGTCGCGTCCTCGACGACCACGATGCGCTCGGTGGGCGCCACCTCGGACAGCAGCGCCGACAGGAGCGTCGTCTTGCCGGTGCCGGTGCCGCCGGTGACCAGGAAGGCCACCCGGGACGACACGAGGCTGCGCAGCAGGTGCAGCGCGTCGGGCGTCACTGACCCGGCGTCGTGCAGCATCGAGAGGCTGAACGACCGGCGGGCGGGGACGCGCAACGAGATCGCCGTGCCCGGTCTCGCGAGCGGCGACAGCACCGCGTGCAGCCGTGTGCCGTCGCCGAGGCGGGCGTCGACCCAGGGGCTCGCGTCGTCGAGGCGGCGCCCTGCCTGGGCTGCCAGGCGCTGCGCGAGCCGGCGCACGGCCTCGTCGTCCTCGAACGTCACGTCGACCCGCTCGAGCCCCCTGCCGCAGTCGACGTGGACGTCGCCCGGTCCGTTGACCAGCACGTCGGTGACGTCGGGGAGGGCCAGGAGCGGGTCGAGCACTCCGGCGCCGCGGGTCTCGCTGCGCAGCTGGTCGACCAGGCGCAGCACCGAGCCGCTGCCGGCCACGTGCTGCTCCGCTCGCAACGCCACGGCGACACTGTCGGGTGTCGGGTCGGCGGAGGTCGCGGCGAGCCGGCGCCGCACCCGCTCGATCACCGGGTCGACGCTCACGTCGACTCCAGACCGATGGCGTCGAGCACCTCTGCGGCCGAGCGACGCAGCGACCGCGAGAGCCCCGGCCCCCGGCCTCGGTCGACCGCCCCCCGGAGCCGCCGGTCAGGTCGGATCCGCGCGAGGACCGGCATCTCGAGCGCCTCGGACACGGCCGCCGGACCGATGCCGCCGGACCGACCCACCGTGACCAGCCCGACCGCCGGCGCTCTGCGCTGCAGCCCCGCGAGGACCTGCCGCGACCCCGCCACCGCCGCGATCTCCTCCGGCACGACGAGCAGCGTGAGGACGGAGCGCCCGACGATCTCCGCGCCGATCTCGTCGAGGTGTCGGGGCACGTCCACCGCGATGAGGTCGAAACCCCGCACCGCCGCGGCCAGCACCTCGGGCCACGCCTGCGGCAGCGCCCGTGACGAGTCGATCCGCCATGTCAGGCTGGAGACGCCGTTACGCGTCGGCAGCACGTCGTCGAGCGATCCCGCCCCGATCCGGCCGCGGGTCGCACCGAAATCGTCCCAGCGCAGGCCGTCGGCCCGCTCCGACCCGAGCACCAGATCGAGTCCGCCGCCGAGCGGATCGGCATCGAGCACCAGCGGCCGCAGCCGTCGCCGTGCCGCGGAGAGACCCAGCGCCACGGTGACCGTGGACGCGCCAGCACCACCGACACCACCCACCACCGAGACGACGCACGCCTCGCCGCGTCCGTCGAGCGCCGCCGACAGGAGCTCGATGATGCGGTCCTCGTCGGACGGACGGCACGCTGCGACGGCACCGAGCTCGAGGGCGACCCGCCATCGACCCGGTGGGTCGTCGGCGACGAGCACGACGTGGTCGCGCCGGGGCAGTGCCGCCCGGGCGAGGTCGCCGGCGAGGTCGTCACCCACCAGGACCGCCGCGGCGCCTCGCCACGAGCGCCGCACCGACGGCACGTCGCGGGCGACCTCGGGGCTGACCCCCATCGCGGCACACCACCGCAACCCCTCGTCGATCACCAGATCGTCTGCCGTGGCGAGAAGAAGTGCACCCAGATCCGTCATGGAGCCGACGATTCCCCTGCGGGATCAGCCGGAACAGGGGCAGCTCACAGGCTGTGGACGGCGAAGACCCACCCACCAGGGTGTGGACCGGCCTATCCTGACGGGGTGAGCCCTGCGCGGACAGCTGCCTTCTTCGACCTGGACAAGACCATCATCGCCAAGTCGAGCACGCTCGCCTTCGGCAAGCCGTTCTACGACGGAGGCCTGCTCAACCGGCGAGCGGTGCTGCGCAGCGCCTACGCCAACTTCATGTTCTCGATCAGCGGGGCCGATCACGACCAGCTCGAGAAGATGCGGGCCTACCTGACCGAGATGGTGACCGGCTGGGACGTCGAGAGCGTCCGCCAGGCGGTCGCCGAGACCCTTCACTCGATCATCGACCCGATCGTCTTCGAGGAAGCCGTGACGCTCATCGAGCAGCACCAGGCAGCCGGTCGGGACGTCATCATCGTGTCGGCATCCGGTATCGAGGTCGTCGAGCCCATCGGGGCGATGCTCGGGGTTGACCACGTCATCGCCACGACCCTTGTGGCCGAGGCCGGCCGCTACACCGGTGAGGTCGCCTTCTACGCGTACGGCCCGCACAAGGCCACGGCGATGCAGATGCTGGCGCAGGAGCGCGGGTACGACCTCAGCCAGTCGTACGCCTACTC
>JBKJIW010000034.1:0-4795 GCA_046598255.1 Aeromicrobium sp.
GAAGACGGTGAAGTCGCTGACGCACAGGAAGTACATGAGCAGGTGGGGGCCGATGGCTCCGTGGCCGGCGAGAATTGCTGGTTCGACCGGAGGCATCGGATCCGGAGTCCGGTAGGGGCGCTCTGTCTGCTGCTTGACGTGGTCGGCTGCGGCAGCAACGGTCTCGGCATCGACAAACACCGACATGTGCGGTTTGACGCCCTTGTCGTCCGGCAGGCCGCCCGAGAGGATCGCTGACAGGAGGTCGTCGAGTCCTTGGACTCTCCGTTCGGCGCCGGTGCGGGTGTCGTCCTTGTCGCGGGGTGCGGAGATCGAGTCCAGGACCTTCTTGAACTTTGTGCCGGTGATGGTGCCGAGAAATCCGGTGACGTGATAGCCGTCAGGTAACGCGTCGAGGGTGAAGTCTTCCTTGTCCATGCCGTCGCGCCACTTCTCGTCCAGCTCTTGAGGGTGCAGGACGTCCTTCAAGTGCCGGACGGCGTCGAACAGCTCAGACGGTGAGCACTCGAGCGCGACGGCGACGAACGCTTGCTCGTGCTTGAGCATCTTCTCCAGGCCGACGTGCTTGAGCCCGAACGTGAAGGCCTTGAGGTGTTCGGCAGACATCCTCCCGGCCAGTGCTGCTTCGGCGACCAGCGGCAGGTCACGCAGGGCCGCAAGGTTCCGGACCAAGGTGGTGGCCTGACCGGAGCCGAGACGCAGCTCGTTGCGGACCCACGTGCCCAACGTGGAGGCGCCGTCGATCTCGTAGTCCTTCGTGGCGTCGAGCTCGGACAAGAGGATCGCCTTGGCGGCATCGGCAGCATCCTGGAGTGTCTGCAGCGCGCGGAGCTCCGATCGCACATCACCCATCCGGAGCGTCTGCGCGGTGGTGCGCATGACGTCGATGGTGGGCTGCGGGTTCATGTCCTCATTGTAGTCGAACAAGTGTTCGAGTGACCAGTGGAAAACTCTGTGGGTTCAATGATTTATCGGGGGCTCGGGGTCTCGGTGCAGCTGCTCGTTCCGCCCCCGCAAGCGCGAGGTGCCCCAGCAGGCATTCGACCAGCGAGGGGTGACGCGGACACTCGACCAGCGTGGCACTTTCGACAGGCTCAAGGGGCTGGGCCGATCGAGAGGAGACGCGCTACTCGGGCTGCTTGGGGGCTTCGCGGTAGGCGGGGAGCTGGCCGGCGTCGACGGCCTCCAGCAGCTCGATCGCAGCCGAGGCGGCGTGGGCGCGCACGGTGTCGAGGTCGCACCACTGCACCGACTTGATCTCGGTGGCCTGCAGCGTCATGCCCTCGGTGATCGAGCTGTCGACCACGCCGAGGTCGAACAGGAAGATGCACGCGTCGTCCCACCCGCGCCACGCCGGCAACCAGTTGACGGTCAGCAGACCGCGGACCTCGACGGTGATGCCGAGCTCCTCCTCCAGCTCCCGGACCAGCCCGATCGCCGGCGCCTCGTCCAGCTCGATGACGCCCCCGGGCAGGTCCCACTCGTTCTTGTAGGTCAGCTCGCAGAGCAGGACGCGTCCCTGCTCGTCGCGGAGGAGTCCCTGGCTGATGACCCGCTTGGTCGGGAGGCCGGCGTTGAGGATCGCGATGAAGCCGTCGCGGCTGAGCGCGGGAGGGTCGTCGACGAGTCGCGCCATCAGCACCTGGTCGGGATCGGAGCCGGGGGTGCGGATGATGCCCTCGCGGCGCAGTCCGCCGATGGAGGCCGCCCGCACGTCAGCGGCGTCATCGACGGGCAGCCGGATCTCGACGCGTCCGATGCCGAGGTCGGCGAAGGCGTGGTCGACCGCGAGCCTCAGGGCACGAGCGACCTGGAAGGGCTGCTCGAGACTCGAGTTCCAGCGGATGGACGCCGTCGCAACCCCCTCGACCCGCAGGGCGACGGTGCCGACCCGCTCACCCGCGAGGACGATCGAGAAGCCGGTGAACTCCTCGGATCCGGAGGTGGGCTCGAGGACCAGGTCGTCGTCGCGGAGCGTGGAAGTCACCCTCCCTACGGTAGGCGGTCGGGGCCACCGGCACCTCCCGGACGTCTCACCCGACGGGACCGGCGCCGAGCGTCACCGCGCGGCTGTGGGCCGCTCCCGACGAGTCGGTCCACGCGACGGTGGCCCGCGCGCCCACGTCGAGGTCGCCGACGGCCTCGACGAGCTGGTCAGCCGAGGTGATCGACGATCCGTTGACGGAGGTGATGGTGCTGCCCGAGGTCAGGCCGGCGGTGGCCGCGGGGGAGTCCTCGACGACTCCGGCCACGTACGCCCCGGTGACCTCGGACGACAGCTCGACTCCGAGGTAGCCGTGGGCGCCGATCTGCACGTTCCCGGACTCGTCGCCGGACTCGATCTGGTCGGCGATGAACAGAGCCTGCGCCATGGGCACGGCGTACCCGGTGATGTCCGCGGTGCCGCTGGAGGCCGCGGTGTTCATGCCGATCACCTGGCCGTCGCCGTCGTACAGGGCCCCGCCGGAGTCGCCGGGAATGATGTCGGCGTCGACCTGGATGAGCCCGGTCAGCTGCTCGTCCGCGCCGCCGGTCTCGCTCGACACCGTGATCGACTGGTCGAGCGCGACGACGGTGCCGGCGGCCGCACTGGCCGCCCCGCCGTCACCGTTCGCGTTGCCGACACCGGTGACCGAGTCGCCCACGGAGACGCCCTCGGCCGTGTTGGGGGTGATCGTGGTGAGCCCGGACGCATCGACGAGCTGCAGCACGGCGACATCGTGGACGTCGTCGTAGCCGACGACCTCGGCGTCGTACGTCTGACCAGTCGAGATGACCTCGACCGATATCGAGGTTGCACCCTCCACGACGTGGTGGTTGGTCAGGATCTCGCCGTCGGACGTCAGCACCATCCCGGTGCCGGCGCCCTTGCCGGTCCCGTAGTCGAGGGTCGACGTGATGTAGACCAGGCCCTGCTCCTGGGTCGCGGTGGCGTCGACCGCGTCGGTGGTGGTCTCGCCCGTCGTGGTCTGGGGGTACCGCCCGGACGCGCCGAACGGGGCGACGGGGCTCGAGGAGCCCCGCGGACGTTCCTGGATCACGGACGGCTGCTGGAGGGCCGTCGTTGCGGTCGACTCCGTCGCACCGGTCTGCGTCACGTATCCGACGCCGGTGAGGCCGACAGCGCACGCGGCGATGCCGGCGATGGCGATACGCCGACCGGTGCGGTGGCGGGCGTGTCGGTGCTGGGCGGCGGGGGTGGACGTGGGGGCGGGTGTCTGCGCGGTCATGGTGTCTCCCTGGAGGCTGGTGACTCCAGACAAGTCGGTGACCTTGGGTGGTTGCTGTGAAAGGGCCCCGAGCCGGATGAGAGCTCGCCGGAGCCGAGCGCCGGCGGCCGACGACGTGGCACGATCGTGCCCGAGGCGCCGACGACGGTCGGTCCACCGACGGAGGACCCATGACCACGCAGCACCCGGCCGACTCACACGACCTGATGAGGGTGCAGGGCGCACGCGAGAACAACCTCAAGAACGTCAGCGTCGTGCTGCCCAAGCGCAGGCTCACGGTCTTCACGGGCGTCTCGGGATCGGGCAAGAGCTCCCTGGTCTTCGCCACCATCGCGGCGGAGTCGCAGCGGATGATCAACGAGACCTACAGCTCGTTCGTGCAGGGCTTCATGCCGTCGATGGCGCGGCCGGACGTCGACGTGATCGACGGCCTGACCACCGCGATCATCGTCGACCAGGAGCGGATGGGCTCCGACCCCCGGTCGACGGTCGGTACCGCCACCGACGTCAACGCGATGCTGCGCCGGCTGTTCAGCCGCCTCGGCGAGCCGCACATCGGCGGCCCCCAGGCATACAGCTTCAACGTCGCCTCGGCCAGCGGCGCCGGGGCGATCACCCACACCAAGAACGGTCGTGAGGTCAAGGAAAGGGCCGAGTTCAGCGTCACCGGCGGCCAGTGCCCCCGCTGCGAGGGACGCGGTGCCGTCAATGACTTCGACCTCACGGCGCTCTACGACGCGTCGAAGACGATCAACGAGGGCGCCCTGACGATCCCCGGCTGGAGCATGGACGGCTGGCAGGGCCGCATCCTGCGCGGCGTCGGCCTGTTCGACTGCGACACCCCCATCGCGGACTTCACCGCCCAGGAGCTCGACGGGCTGCTGCACCAGGAGCCGTTGAAGATCAAGGTCGAGGGCATCAACCTGACCTTCATGGGGATCATCCCGCAGATCCGCAAGACGTTCCTGTCCAAGGACGTCGAGGCGATGCAGCCGCACATCCGGGCGTTCGTCGAGCGCGCCGTGACCTTCACGACGTGCGCCGACTGCGAGGGCACCCGGCTGAGCGCCGAGGCCCGCTCCTCGACGATCGCCGGCAGGAGCATCGCCGACCTCTGCATGATCCAGATCAGCGACCTGGCGGTGTGGATCAAGGAGCTGGACGAGCCCCAGGTCGCTCCACTGCTCGAGGCGCTCACCAGGACCCTCGACTCGTTCGTCGAGATCGGACTCGGCTACCTGTCGCTCGACCGTCCGTCGGGCACGCTGTCCGGCGGCGAGGCCCAGCGAACCAAGATGATCCGCCACCTCGGCTCGGCCCTCACCGACGTCACGTACGTCTTCGACGAGCCCACGATCGGCCTGCACCCGCACGACATCGACCGGATGAACGGCCTGCTGCTGCGACTGCGCGACAAGGGCAACACGGTGCTCGTCGTCGAGCACAAGCCCGAGGTGATCGACATCGCCGACCACGTCGTCGACCTTGGCCCGGGCGCCGGGTCCGAGGGCGGCGATGTCGATCACCTCGGGCTTGTGCTCGACGACAAGCACCGTGTTGCCCTT
>JBKJIW010000018.1:0-7427 GCA_046598255.1 Aeromicrobium sp.
CTCGGATGCCCCGGAGACCTCAACTTCGGACGAACTGCCCGGTCTGCGGCCTGCTGACGACGAACCATCAAACACCTCCACGATCTCGAGGTGTTGCGACGACCGATTGAATCCGCCCTGGCAGCCATCGTCGCTGTGGTCGCGATGACCACCGCGCCCATCACCCTTCCTCCGACGGCCGACGTGGCCGACTACCAGCTCGGCGGCGCCTACGAACCGGCCGCGCACGTCCAGATCGTGACGCGTGACCGCACCGACTCGCCGGCCACCGGGCGCTCCTCGATCTCCCACGTCAACTCGTTCCAGACGCAGCCCGGCTCCTCGGGCTGGTGGAAGAGGAAGCATCCGGCGCTGCTGCTCCGTGACCGCGAAGGACGGCTCGTCCGCGATCCCGGCTGGCCCGACGAAGTGCTGCTCGACATCCGGACGTCCGCCAAGCGCACCGCTCGCGGCTGGCCATCGCCCAGAAGAACGCCCCCCAGCTGAGCCGTCTGGGCATCGGGCTCGACGTCGCCGTGGCCGTGGCCGAGGAGTGCCAGGTCTGTCGCGAGTGCGGCGCCTGCACCCGGACCTACGGCTCCCGGTTCATCGAGATCGAGTACACCGACAACGGCCGCTCCGCCGTCGCCCTGGCCTGCGCGGCACAGGCCGTGCCGGCCCGGGCGGGCGTCGATCCAGCTGCGCGACCGTGACGTCGTCCGGCGCGGGTCGAGGGGGTGCGTCTTCCGCACCTGTTGACCCGTCAGGACGGCAGCGCCGCCGAGATGACCGCGGCGCCCGCGGCGTCGACGACCCGGAAGCTCGCCGCATCGTCGAACAGCACCGAGGCGCTCATGTCGCACATGATCGTCTTGTCGGCCGTCACGCCGAGGAACGCGCCGGCCTCGTGGGTCGTGCCGTCGCGACCGACGATCCACATCTGGAAGCGTTCGCCGGCGGGCAGACCAGCGGCGACGAGCTGGATCTCCAGTCCCCAGGTGTGGTCGACATAGCCGGCTGACGCGGTGACTCCCTGCACCGAGTCGACACGTGGCACCGCCACGACGATCGGCCCGGCCGGTTCGTCCGCGACCACGAACGACGTGACGACGGCCGCTGCCGCCGCCGCTGCGAGGGCGGCTCCCGCCAGCGGGGCCCAGCGGCGGACGCCGTGCGTCGGGGCGGGCAGCGCGCGTCGGATGCGTTCGTCCAGCTCGACGGGTGGGGCAATGCCCACGGGACGGATGTCGTCGGGGTTGACCGCCCGTAGCGCCACCACGAGCGGCGTGATCTCGTCGAGCTCGCGCCGGCAGTCGGCACACGTCGCCAGATGCTCCTGGACGTCACGTCGTTCGTCGCCGTCCAGCTGTCCGAGGGCGAAGGCACCGAGCGCCTCGCGCAGGTCGTCGTGGGAGCGGGTCATCGCTCGACCACCATCATCTGCATCGCGTTGCGCAGATGACGCAGTCCGTGGAACACCCGGCTGCGCAGGGTGCTGACCGACACCCCGAGCTCGGCGGCGACGTCCTCGTACGAGCGGTCGCGAAGATAGGTCTCGATGATGGCCGTGCGGTGGTCGTGGCTGATCAGGCCAAGGGCGCGCGTGATCAGGTCGGCGTCGGCCACGGCGGTGGTCTGGTCGCTCATCTGATCCTCCCTCTGCTCGATGGTCAGGTGTTCGGCCGCCCGGACGGGCAGCGCAGCAGAGCGTTGTCTGGCGGTGATGTGGTCGGCGATGACGTTGCGCAGGATCGCGTACAGCCACGTCCGGAGCGAGGCCTTCGACGGATCGAAACGCTCCCCCGCCCGCCACGCGCGCACGATCGTCTCCTGGACGGCATCCTGCGCGGCGCCGTCGTCGAAGAGTCGACCGAGCGCATAGCGGTAGAGCTCGGCACCGTGGAGGGCGTAGCCCTCCCGGGCCAGCTCGTCAGGAGTGCCGGGCACTCCTGACTCACCGGCCCGGGAGCTTCTCCACGGTGCCACCAGTGCTGCTCCTGTCGTGAGATGCCGACCGGCGCAGCTCCCCTAGATCAGGGCTGCGGGATGGCGATGTCCGCGATGTCCTTCGTGAACTTTGCCACCTTGGTGAAGTTTCCGCTCAGCAGATCGACGGTGTAGAGCACCGGAAGGCCGCCACCCGACGGACGGACTGTCGCGAATGCGAGGTTCTGCGTGGTGCGTCCACCCGAGGACAGACGGCTGACGATGTCCATGCCGGCCACCGGACCGAAGCCACGGCCGGTCGGGCCGGCCACGACAAGAGTTCCGGCGTTGGCCGGAACCTGCTGGACGACCTGGTCCAGGCGCGTGTCGAGGTTGAACAGCGTCGTGCCCGAGCGGGAGTCGACGTCGTTGTTGGTGTATGCGGCGGCGGTGATGCCCGTGGCTGCGGTGCCGGCGGTGTAGTTCAGAGCACCGTCGACGGCAGTCGTCGGCGTCGCCTGGGTGACGTCGTGACGCAGGCTCTGGCCCGTGTCGCTGATGACCCGCAGGCGATCGGCGGCCGGGTTGAAGTCGACGCCGAAGTCGTTGCCGTTCAGGGCGACGCTGATCTGCGAGACCTTGGTGGCCTTCGCGTTGCCGGTGTTGATGGTGTAGACGCCGCCGCTGTTGCCGACGCCATAGAACTTGTGGTCGGCCGGGCGCTGGTCGATGCCGATGAGCTTGGAGTCACCGACGAGGCCCTTGACCTGACCGAGGGCCTTGGTCCGCTTGGCGGTGTTGAGGTCGAAGATCGTGAGGTTCTTGCCGTTGGACGAGAGGCCGAGGGCCTCGAACTTCGGCGTCGCAGCTTCGGCCGAGCCGACGACGGCGATGCCGCTGCCGAGGGCGAGGGCGGTGGCCGCTCCGGCGGCGACGAGATGACGGGTGCGCAGGCGCATGGATTCCTCCGTGTTCCGGGCCGGCCACATTGCCGGTCTCGTGAAGGGATACTCCCCGCGGCGCCCGCGTGTTGACGATCTCCCGAACTTTCTGTGCGGCGTCGCTGCGACACTGTCGGGGTGAGCGAGCACTATTTCGACGGGACACCCACCAGCGAGGACCGCCGACACGACGTCACGGCCCACATCTGGGGTCGCGACATGACCTTCACGACGTCCAGCGGCGTGTTCTCCCACGACGGGCTCGACAAGGCCACCGCGGTGCTCCTGGCCGAGAGTCCGCCGCCTGCCCCCGGCGGCGTCGTGCTCGACCTGGGCTGCGGGTGGGGACCCATCGCCTGCTCGTTGGCGACCCGAGGGAGCTCGACCGTATGGGCCGTCGACGTCAACGAGCGAGCCCTCGACCTGACCCGTCTCAACGCCGAGCGCCTCGGGGTGCAGGTGCAGGTCGCGCTGCCCGGCGCTGTCCCCACTGACGTCGCGTTCGACGAGATCTGGTCGAACCCACCCATCCGCATCGGCAAGCAGGCCCTGCACGACCTGCTGCTCACGTGGCTGCCCCGCCTGACCCCGGGGGGCGTCGCGCGGCTGGTCGTGGGCAGGAATCTCGGGGCCGACTCGCTGCAGCGATGGCTCGACGGACAGGGCTGGCCCACTGAGCGTGCGGCCAGCCAGAAGGGCTTCCGGATCCTGGTCGTCCGACGTCCTACCGCGAGCTGATGGTCCTGCGCGCCGAGTAGGTCGGTGCCACCAGGTCACCGCCGACGAACCGGACCCTGATGCGGTGGTCACCCTTCGCGAGCCGGGGCAGACGGATCGTGGCACGACCGGCATCGTTGCCGTCCAGGCGCACCGTGGTGATGCGTCGCCGCCCGTCATATACCCGCAGCTCCCCCGTCGGATCGGCGAGCAGATTCGGACGTTCGAGGACCCTGACGGTGATCGACGGCCGTGAGCTCGTCCGGGTCCGGCGAGGAACGGTCGTCGACACCGTCGCCGCCAGCCTGGTGACCGTGATGCGGGATGCCACCGACGACGCCGGCGCGGAACCGGAGCCGTCTCCCAGGTAGGCAGCTCGCACCTCCTGGGCGCCCGGCGTGAGCAACCGCCCGGCCACGGCAATCCGCACCGTGCCGCCGCTGGTCGTCCCCCGGCCGAGGACCGATCCGTCGCCGGCGCGGATCTCGACGGGGCCGTCCACGAATCCCGGCCCCGCCGCCGACACGTCGACCGTGAAGGGCGTGCCGTAGGCGACCGTCGGCGCCGACACGACCGCGGTCACCGCGGGACCCGGGGGCACCGCCGCCGTCGGTGCGGAGGTCGCGCTCAGCCGGGAGAAGATGCCGCTCGCGGGGGCCATCGAGACCGTCATCTGCCTGCCGACGTCAGCTCCGGTGGGTCGGTAGGTCGGTCCCGATCCGACCACGGCGCCGTCGGCACGCCAGGTGTACGCGACGGCGGCAGGCCGACTGACCCATGCGCCCGGCATCGCCGTCAGTGGTTCGCCGATCCGCAGCGTCCCCGTGACGGACGGCGGCGAGGCCGGCGCCTGGACCCGGCTCAGGTCGAGCTGCCCACGCCCGCACCACCGGCGTCCGCGGGTCGTGCAGTTGAGGTCGGCACGGACGGTGCGACCGTCGATCCTGACCTTCTTGCGCGCGAAGACCGTCGAGCGGGGCCGGAACGGCGTCACCGCGCTGTAGATCGCGGAGCGGAGTGACCGGGGGCTCGTGAATCCGAGGCTGTGCAGCAGCGCGGCGGCCCCGGCCACCTGCGGCGCCGCCATGCTCGTCCCCTCGTACCGGACGTAGCCGTTCGCGCCCGCGCTCGTGGTGCCCGAGTTGCCGAGCGAGATGATCGAGTCACCGCGTCCGCCGACCTTCGTGTCGCCTCCCGGGGCGGAGAGGTCGACGGTCGAGCCGACGTTGGAGTAGATCGCGGAGAAGCCCTTGCGGCTGATCGCGCCGACCGAGACGAACTCCGAGCACGAAGCCGGGATCGCCCGGTTGGCATTGCTGCCCTCGTTGCCGGCCGCGGCGACGAACAGCGAGCCACGGGCACCGGCCGCCCGTGCCACGTCGTTGTAGACGCGGCACACGGCCCCGCGCTCGCGAGCGCTCGAGGCCAGCCCGGCGAACGACAGGTTGATGACGGCCGCCGGGGTCGCGTTGACCGGTGCCCCTGCCACGGATCCACCGGATGCCCATGTCATGGCGTCGAGGATGTCGGAGTCCCAACCGCCGCAGCGGCCCAGTGCCCGGACCGGCTGCACGACGACGCCGGGCGCGACACCCGCGATGCCGATGCCGTTGTCGGTCGACGCCGCGATCTGGCCGGCGATGAAGGTGCCGTGCCACGAGCTCTCGGTCGCACCCGGATAGGGGCACTCGCGGTTGGCGTTCCAGTCGCCCATGTCGGTCGGGTCGCTGTCACGGCCGTCGCCGTCCCGGGCGGCCGCGGCGCTGCTGATGAAGTCGTAGCCGGCGACGAGCTTGCCCGCCAGGTCGGGGTGGTCGAGGACACCGGTGTCGATGACCGCGACAACCGTCGACGCCGTGCCCCTGGAGGCCTGCCAGAGGGCCGGCGCCTTGATGCTGTAGCCGCCGCGACGGCCCGCCGACGCATCCCACAGATTGCGCTGCTGAGTGAACAGAGGGTCGTTGGTGCTGACCGGCGCCCCGGCCTGCACGCGGCGCAGACGGTCGGGGATGGCCCACAGGACGTCCGGGCGCGCCTCGATCTGGGCCGCGACCTCCGCGGCGACGTCGGCGGCGACGACCTCGTCGAACCCGACGGTCGACACCTGCGGGGCCAGGACGACGTCATCGGTCACCTCGGCGGCGTCGCCGAGTGCAGCGTCTGCGGCGTCCAGCACGGCGTCCGACGGCGAGGACGTGGTGGTCTTGACGATCAGTCCGCGCGCCACGTCCCGGACGCCGGACGTCGCCTGCCGGGAGTCCGCGGAGGGGGCGAGAGCGTCGGCCTGCGCGGCGCTCAGCCCGACCCCGGCGACGGCGCTCGTCAGCGCGACCAGCAGAACACTCAGGCGTCGTGTCGTGGACAAGTGTCGAGGTCCCCACCGTGAAGGCGTGGCGTATCCGAGCGCCACGCTGAGGCCCCACGGTAACAGCGGCTCGCGGCACCCGTCGTCCTCACAGGTCGAGGGGCGCCGAGCCGAACGCCACCGAGAAGCGCTTGCACCAGATGACGACGCTGCGGAACCCGTCGAGGTCGGCACCGGCCGGTACCTCGTAGTGATGGGTGCCAGCGGTCGCCGTGAGCTCTCCCAGCTGGACCGACCGCCCCTCGTCGTACTTGAACCAGCTGCCACCGGCCGTCCGGTCCGACAGCCGCACGTGCAGATCGGGACCGTTGCTCGTCGAGAACCCCTCGAGCCGCACGATGCGTCGGCCGTCGGCCAGCCTCAGGAGCGACGCCTTCCCGGACGTGCCGTGCTCCTGCGTGACGAACCGGCCCGATGCCAGCACCACGGGCTCGACCGGCTCGGCCTCCTCGATCTGCTGGGCCGCCGGGATCGCGCTCGGCGCCCCGCCCGGAACCGGGGCCGCGGACACCGTGGGCCGCGACGTGGGCAGCGCCTCGATCACCGTCGACCGGGTCCAAGCGGTCCACGGCTCGAAGGCGGCCAGTATCACCACGGCGACCGCGATGCCTCCGGCGAGAACCAGCTTCCTCATGGTGTGAGCCTACGGTCGATCCGGCCGGACAGGGGTGACGAACCTGTGACCCCTCCGGACGCACGCGTGCCCGCCACCTGTCGGTGACGGGCACGTGGACGCGATGGTGACGACTACTTGGCGTCGTCCTCGGTCGGGGCCGGAGCCTCGGTCTCGAGGGTGTCCTCGGCCGGAGCCTCGGTCTCGACGTCAGCGGGAGCCTCGGTCTCGGCGTCAGCCTCGACCGGGGTCTCCTCGTCGACGACCGGAGCGGCTGCCGCGGGGGCGGCCTTCTTCTTCGGCGCCTGGTTCTGCGCACCGAACTCCTTGCCCTCGACGATCTCGATGACGGCCATGGGGGCGTTGTCGCCCTTGCGCGGCGCGACCTTCGTGATGCGGGTGTAGCCGCCGGGACGGGTCGCCATGGCGGGACCGATCTCGGTGAACAGCGTGTGCAGGATGCTCTTGTCACGGATGACCTTGACCACCTGGCGGCGGTTGGCCACCGTGTCGGTCTTGGCCTTCGTGATGAGCGACTCGGCGTAGGGACGCAGACGGCGGGCCTTGGCCTCGGTCGTCGTGATCTTGCCGTGCTCGAACAGGTTCTGCGCGAGGTTGGCGAGGATCAGGCGCTGGTGCGCCGGGCTACCGCCGAGGCGGGGTCCCTTGGTGGGGGTGGGCATGATGTGTCTCCAGAATCAATCGGGCTCGGGGTCGGCCCGGTAGTGGGCCACGATGACGGGCAGTGCTCAGTACTGCTCGTCCTCAGCGAAGCTGGGGTCGTCCTCGTACGAGTCGATGACGGCCGACGGGTCGAAACCAGCCGGGCTGTCCTTGAGCGCGAGGCCCATCTCGGCGAGCTTGGCCTTGACCTCGTCGATCGACT
>JBKJIW010000053.1:0-5849 GCA_046598255.1 Aeromicrobium sp.
CCGTCGTCGGCGGGTCGACCGTCGCCGCCGCTCTCGCCGCTGCTGGAGGCCCCCAGCCCACCTCAACCGGGATCCTGAACGCTCTCGGCTCTCCCCTCATCTTCACGTCGCCGGACGTCGAGCCCTTCCTCGACGAGCTCCCTCGCCTGCCGATCCGCACAGGCGGGACGTACGACATCGCTGCTCGCACGACCCGCCACCGGTTCCACGCCTCGTTCGACGAGTCACCCGCCTTCGGCTACGGCGGCGAGTCCTACCTCGGACCGGTCGTTGAGAACGTCCGCGACGTGCCGACCCGGTTCACGTTCCGCAACGAGCTGGGCGATCATCCCTTCGCGAAGGACATCGACCACACTCTGCACGGCGCCAGCGCCGATCACGGCACCAAGCCGCGCAGCGTCTTGCACATGCACGGCGGTGAGACCCCGCCCGAGCACGACGGCCACCCTGAGGACTTCCTGGTACCGGGCGAGCACTTCACGCACCGCTTCCCCAATCGTCAGGAGGCTGCTGCGCTCTGGTATCACGACCACTCGATGGGAACGACGCGCCTCAACGTCGCGGCGGGACTGGCCTCGATGTACCTGCTCCGCGACCGCTACGACACCGGCCGGGTCGACAACCCGCTCGGCCTGCCGGCGGGCGAGTTCGAGGTGCCGCTCATGATGCAGGAGAAGATCTTCAGGCCCGGTGGCGTCCAGAGCGTCCGCTCGACGCCACTGGTGCCGGAGGGCAGCTGGGAGGGAGGCGCCGTCGGTGACGTCGGCGTCGTCAACGGAAAGGTGTGGCCGGAGATGGCCGTGGCCCGCGGCCTCTACCGGTTCCGGATGATCAACGCCGGCTCCTACAGCGTGTGGGATCTGCACTTCGCCAACCAGATGCCGTTCTATGTCATCGGCACCGACGGCGGGCTGCTGGACGCGCCGGTCAGGACGACGCGGTTCCGGCTGGCGCCCGCCGAGCGCATCGATGTGCTCGTCGACTTCAACGGGCTGAGCCCCGGCGAGACCGTCGAGCTGCGCAACAGCGAGCCCGTCCCCGGGCAGGCCGCCGTCATCGGCGAGGTCACGATGCCCTTCTTCTGTCGATTCAGGGCGACGACCAGCCGCGGCTTCACCGGCCGGGTGCCAGCGAGGTTGCGTGGTGGCACTCGGCAGCCGCCGCGCCTCCCGGCCGCGACTCGCCCCGTCCGTCAGCGCACCGTGACGCTGACACAGCCGTTCGACCTGCGGATCCCGCCCTCGGTCATGAGCCTCAACAACCTGGGTTTCGAGAGCGACGACATCGAAAAGGCCGTCCAGGGCACCTCCGAGGTGTGGAACATCGTCAACCTGACACCCGATCCCCACCCGATCCATCTCCACCTCGTCATGTTCCGCATCCTCGAGCGTCGCGCCTTCCGACAGACGTCCTACCAGCTGCGCCACCCCGTTAAGGCCTACGGCACCAAGTGGGCACCTCCGGTCGAGCCCTTCCTGACCGGACCCGCTCGGCCGGCCGAGCCCTGGGAGGCAGGCCGCAAGGACACGGTGCTGGCCGACGGCGCGTCGGTCACACGCCTAGCCATCCACTGGCCAACCGCCGACGAGCTGGGCTTCGATCCCGATCAGCCGTTCATGCCGCACGGCGTCCAGGCCCAGCTGGGCGGGGGCCACGGCGGCCACGGGACGCGGGTCGAAGCCATCCGCGGCTACGTGTGGCACTGCCACATCCTCGACCACGAGGACCACGACATGATGCTCAAGATCAGGACGGTAACGACGTGACCACGACCCCCACCCGCCCCCGCACGCCGACCGCGTTCACCTACTGGGAGAACAAGGAGAGGCCCGAGTGGAAGAAGCGAGAACGGCTGGTGAAGAGGCTGTTCCGCCATGAGCTCTTCCCGACCGACGAGCAGGCCCGCATGTTGTGCGAGGACCTGTTCGCCGGCGATCCGGTCGCCGAGCAGTACGTCGCCGACGTCTTCTTCGGCGAGATCGGCCACCAGCGGGGTCGGCAGATGCTCGACGAGGCCCTCGACCACGGGATCGACAGCATCGCGGACGCCCCCGCGTCGATGAAGACGCTGTTCGCCGAGCTCGAGACGGTTCCCGACTGGGTCGACCGCGACCTGGTCGAGCAGGGTGCCCGCATCTGGCGGCGCTGGGGCACGATGCTCTACAGCGTCGCGGGCGTCATCACCCTCGAGATCTACACCGAGGGCGCCGTGGCGATGCCCCTGTCACTGGCGGGCGGGTACGCGGGCGACAACGCCTTGCGCCGATTCCTCGAGACATGCAAGTTCTGGATCGACGTCTCCGAGCCGGGCGCACTGTTCGAGGTCGGGTCGCAGGCCCGCAAGACCGCGATGCAGGTGCGGGTCATGCACGTCGCCGTCCGCAAGCGGGTCGGCGACCACCCCGAGTGGGACCACGAGGCCTGGGGCCTGCCGATCAGCCAGACCTACGAGCAGATGACGCAGATCGGTGGCGCCGTCGCACCGGCGCTGTCGCTTTGGATGCTGGGCTACCAGACGACGCCCAAGGAGATGCGCGCGCTGATCCACTTCAACCGCTACATGGGCCACCTCCTGGGAGTGCAGCCGCAGTGGCCGACGACCACGATCCGCGAGCAGCTGCAGGCCATCGCGATGACGACCGTCGCGCGGTCGTACGACTCCGGCGACGCTGGCAAGGAGCTCATCGAGTCGTTCCCGGCAGCCTTCGCGCCGCGCGAGGGACAGAAGGGGCTCCAGCGACTGCGGGCCGCTTACAACCACCGGATCTACGCCGCGTACTGCGCCCTCTGGATGGCGCCGGGCACCCGCAAGCTCTACGACATGCCGCGCGCCTTCCCGTGGATCATCGTCCCGATCGCCCGCATCCCCCTCGTCACGGTCGCCGAGCTGCTGCGCCGCCTCCCCGGGCTCAAGCAGCTGCACGTCCGTGCCATGGACCGCCACCGCAAGAGCTGGCACACCGCGCAGATGGAAGGTCGCGAGGCTGCCTTCGACGCCAGCAGCTCGCTGCGTCGCTGACCCCCGCCTCCCCGTACGCCCCCCCCGAACCACAGGAGAGAACCATGAGCCCCACCATCGTCGAAGGCTGGAACGGACCCGGCAGCAAGGACGCCGAGCTGACGCGCGTCGTCCCGTCGCAGAACGGGCTGCACGCGTCGACCAGCAAGAAAGCGTTCGAGCACTGGTACTTCGACGCCCACCTTTCGTCGGGTCACACCGTCATCGCGTTCTTCACGAAGCGCCGGCCGGAGGAGCGGGCCAGCGCCACGCCCTCGGTCGAGATCATCATCTACGGGCCGGACGGCTCGAAGCGTCAGATCAATGCGTCGTACCAGCACGACCGCAGCTCGTTCAGCACCGAGCGGTGTGACGTCCGCATCGGCGACAACACAGCGGTGCAGGACGTCGGCGACGGCGGCCTGCCCCTCTTCCGGATCCACCTGGCCGAGGAGGACGTCGTCGTCGACCTGGAGTTCCGCAACGAGCTGCCCAGCTGGATGCCCGGTCGCGGCGACACGTTCTACGGCGATGTCGACCACTTCGGCTGGTGCGTCGGGGGCCCGCGCGAGCGCGTCACCGGCACGATCGTGATCGGCGGCGAGACGCTCGACGGCAGCGGCATCGGCTACGCCGACCACAACTGGGGCGTCGGCGACATGAAGCGGATCATCGACCGGTGGCACTGGGGACGCCTCTACCTCGACGACTACTCGCTGATCTTCGCTTCGGTGCTGACCCAGAAGCGTCTCGGACGGCACATCTCGCGACCGCTGATGCTCGCCAAGGGCGGCGAGATCGTCCTCAGCACCGGTGAGGTCACCGTGACGGAGGGTCCGCTGGTGTTCCACGCCGGAGCCAACCGCACGTATCCCACCTGGCTGCGCCTCGAGGTGCCCGGGCAGGTCGACCTGCGGTTCACGATCGACACGATCATCGACTCCCAGGACCTGCTCGACGAGGTGCCTGTCGCCCGCAGCCGGATCGTCAAGCCGATCGTGCACGCCCTAGTCGGCCGTCCCGGCTACTTCCGCTTCGACTCGACCTACGAGCTCACGATCGTGGAGAACGGCGAGACGGTCACGCGATCGGGTCGCACGTTGCACGAGATGGTGGCGCTGAGCTAGTGACCGGCGCTCTCGCCGTCATCGTTCCTGTGCTCATGGCCGTGATCTTCACGAAGGCTGGGCTCGACATGGTGCGCGATGGCGAGTCGATGCGGACGACCGCGGCCCGCCTCGGCATCGACCAGCGCCAGTTCGGCGTGATCGGGGGGTTCCAGCTCCTGGGGGCGGTCGGGATGCTGATCGGCCTGGCCTGGGCGCCGCTCGGCGTGGCGGCGGCCAGCGGACTCGGCCTTCTGATGCTGGGAGCGCTGGCGGCGCACCTGCGCGTCAGCGATCCCCTTGCCGTCGCGGCGCCTGCCGTCTGCTGCCTCGCGGGCGCCGTGGGATCGGGCATGCTCTTCCTGATCTGAGTATCGACATCAGGACGCCTCTGTCCTATATTCGTACGCATGCCGTACTACCGCGCCGTGGGCACGATGCCGCAGAAGCGCCACGTCCTGTTCGATCTCGAGGACGGTTCGCCCACCTTCGAGGAGTTCATCGGTGAGGAGGGCTTCTCCGGCGCCGGATCACTGCTGTACCACCGGCACGTCCCGTCCAACCTGGTCGACTCCCGCGAGTGGGACCTCGGCGACCAGGCGCTGACGGCCAACACTCCGCTGCAGCCCCGCCACTTCCGGCTGCCCGACCTCTTCCCGGCTGACTCCTCGACGGGCATCGACGTCGTCCGGGGTCGCCGGCTCGTGCTGGGCAACGCCGACGTCCGGATCAGCTACGTCGTCGCCGACGCGACCTCTCCCCTGTACAGCAACGGCATCGGCGACGAGATCGTGTTCGTCGAGAGCGGCGCCGCGATCCTCGAGAGCGTCTTCGGTCGGCTCGAGGTGCGCCAGGGCGACAACGTGGTCATCCCCCGGGTCACGATCCATCGCTGGATCCCGGTCGACGTCGAGACCCTCGGACCGTTGCGCGCGTACTGCGTCGAGGCCTCCGGCCACATCAGACCGCCGCACAAGCACCGCTCGCAGTACGGGCAGTTCCTCGAGGGCTCACCCATGACCGAGCGTGACTTCCGGGTGCCGGCAGGCCCTCTGGTCGCCGACGATGACGTCGCAACCGACGACACCGAGGTGTTCGTCAAGCATCGCAGCGCGTCGGGCATCGCCGGATCGGTCGTCACGTACGACCACCACCCGTTCGACGTCGTCGGGTGGGACGGACACCTGTACCCCTACGCCTTCAACTACCGCGACTTCTCGCCGGTCGTCGGCGAGATCCTGCAACCTCCGCCGACCTACCAGGCGTTCCAGGGTGACGGCTTCGTCATCTGCAACTTCGTGCCGCGCCCGCTGGAGTACCACCCGCGGGCGATCAAGGTGCCCTACTACCACTCCAACGTCGACTCCGACGAGGTCATGTTCTACTTCGCTGGCGAGACCGCGGCACGCAAGGGATCGGGCATCGTCACGGGGTCGGTCTCGCTGCACCCCGCGGCCTACACGCACGGTCCGGGCCGCAGGGCGTACCTCGACTCGGTCCACCAGACCGAGGCCAACGAAATGGCGTTCATGGTCGACACCTTCCGGCCGCTCGAGATCGGCGAGGGTGGGCTCGCGTGCGACCGTGCCGACTACCCGTGGACGTGGTCGGGTCGCGGGCCCGGACTGCCGTCATGAACGGCGAGCCGTTCCGCAGGGAGGCCCTCGTGCTGCGCACCGAGGAGCGCACCACGGTCGTCGAGACCTACGGCTTCGTCGGCACGCAGGGCACCGTGACCGAGGGAC
>JBKJIW010000037.1:0-34027 GCA_046598255.1 Aeromicrobium sp.
TTCATTCGCCGGAACCCAGGAATACATGGCGATGGAGAAGCTGGGACAGATCCATGCCGATGCGCGCAAGGACGGCACCTACGACCTGATCGTCGTGGACACCCCGCCGTCGCGGTCGGCGCTCGACTTCCTCGACGCCCCCGACCGCCTCTCGTCGATGCTCGACGGGCGCTTCATCAAGCTGCTGCTGGCACCGGCGAAAGGCCCGGCTCGGCTGATCAGTGCCGGGTTCGGCATCGTCACGAGCGCGCTGAACAAGATTCTCGGCGCCCAGATCCTCACCGACATGCAGACGTTCATCGCCGCCTTCGACACCCTCTTCGGCGGCTTCCGCCAGCGGGCCGAGGGCACGTACGCGTTGCTGCAGGCGCAGGGCACGGCGTTCATCGTGGTCGCCGCACCCGAGCCGGCCGCGATGAGGGAGGCGTCCTACTTCGTCGAACGCCTCGCCGGCGAGCAGATGCCGCTGGCCGGACTCGTCATCAACCGCGTGCACTCAGACGGCGCCGACGGCATCACCGCCGTCGATGCCGAGTCGGCCGCGGCCAAGCTCGCCGGGGGCAGCCCCATCGACAGCACGACCGCCGAGCTGCTCTCCATCCACGCCGACCGCATGCGCGTGGCAGCACGCGAGGCGCGGCTCAAGAAGCGCTTCTCGGCCGCACATCCGGCCGTGTCGACCGTGTCGGTGGCTGCACTCGCGGGTGATGTCCACGACCTCGTCGGACTCCGACGCATCGGCGACCTGCTCGCCGGCCGTTCCTGAAGGGGACCGTCCGGGACGATCGGTCCGACCGACGCAGAGCGTCAGCTCAGACGGCGACCTGCAGGATGCTGCGCCACGCGGTCACGTTGGGACGACGACGCAGCAGCGCACGGCGCTCACGCTCGGTCATGCCGCCCCAGACGCCCCACTCGATGCGGTTGTCCAGCGCCTCGGCGAGGCACTCGGCGCGGACCTCACAGGTCCCGCAGACCTGCTTGGCGCGGTTCTGCTCGGCGCCCTTGACGAAGAGGGCATCTGACTTGCCCCGACAAGCGGCATCGGCCGCCCAGTTTTCATTCCACATTTCGAACCTCCCCGAGACCGGCCTCATGGCCGAAGTTGGTTGTTCCCACCATAGGAACTAAGTCCCGGGTCCATCAGAGCGTTCGTAGTCATTTTCAGTAGCCCTTAAGGACTAGACACGTTGTCGCTGCGACAGGTCGTTGGATCGCGTCCCGTATCCTTGAGCGCATGGCCTCGGACGATTTTCGCGACTCGCTGCGACGCGCAGCCCAGTCCGAGACACGCAGCAGACACCGCGCCGTCCTGATCGGCGCCATGGCCCGGTTGTCCGGACTCGCCGGCCTCCTGGTCGCACTGATCCTCATCCCGACGACGGCCATCGTCGCGATGACCGTCAGCAACGTCAGCAACGACGCCATCGAGGCCCCACTGACGCTCGAGGACCAGCAGAGCGCCCAGACGACCCGCCTCCTGGCGTCCAACGGCGACCTGATCGCCTACTTCTACAACGAGAACCGCCAGGACGTCCCCCTGTCCGACATCTCGCAGGACATGCAGAACGCGATCCTCTCGATCGAGGACGCACGCTTCTACGAGCACGGAGCGCTGGACCTCAAGGGCACCCTACGAGCACTGGTCAACAACGCCTCCGAGGGCCAGACGCAGGGCGGTTCGTCGATCACCCAGCAGCTCATCAAGCTGACGCTCGTGTCGCAGGCCACCACGAAGGAACAGGTGGCCGCCGCCACGAAGAAGTCGACGGCGCGCAAGATCCGTGAGCTCAAGCTCGCGATCGAGTACGAGAAGGAGCACACGAAGGACGAGATCCTCGAGCGCTACCTCAACCTCGCCTACTTCGGTGACGGCGCGTACGGCATCAGCGCCGCGGCCAACCACTACTTCTCGACCAGCCCGGCCGATCTCAACCCGAGGCAGGCCGCGACCCTCGCCGGCCTGGTCAAGAACCCGGTCGAGTTCGACCCCAACGTCTACCCCGAGAAGGCGCTCCAGCGCCGCAACACCGTGCTCGCGGTCATGGCCCGCCTCGGCAAGCTGACGCCGGCGATGTCCGACCGCTACCAGTCCGCCCCCCTGGCCCTGAAGGTCACCGAGTTCCCCAACGGCTGCGTCGGCGTGCGGGGCGAGTTCTCCTGCGACTACGCGCGCCAGTGGCTGCTGGCCCAGCCCGCACTGGGCGCCTCGGTCGCCGAGCGCAAGACGCTGCTCGAGCGCGGTGGGCTCACGATCAAGTCCAACATCGACCTGACCATGCAGGCCGCCGCCGACGAGGCCGTCACCAGCACGGTCAAGGCCACCGACGAGGCGATCGGCGCGATGGCGATGGTCGAGCCCGGCACCGGCAAGGTCCGCGCCGTGGCCCAGTCGCGTCCCATCGGCACCGACCCCCTCAAGGGCGAGTCCTACATCAACTTCGCCGTTCCCACCGCCTACGGCCAGTCGGGTGGCTTCCAGGCCGGATCGACGTTCAAGTTCTTCACCGTTGCTGCGGCCCTCAAGAACGGCATCGACGTCGGGCAGGCCTACAACGCGCCGCGCAACCTGACGATGCCGGCGGGCACCTACTTCGCCTGCAACGGCGGGGGCACCAGCGAGTGGAAGGTCAGCAACTCGACCACGTCGGGACGCATGAACATGTACGTGGCCACGCGCCAGTCGGTGAACACCTACTTCTCCCAGCTCGAGAAGCAGGCGGGTCTCTGCAACACCGTCCGCGCCGCCGAGTCCATGGGCATCAAGGTCCCCGACCAGGACCAGGTCGGTCCGTTCACCCTGGGCGTCACGAGCGTCAGCCCGCTCGACATGGCATCCGCGTACGCGACGGCGGCGTCCGGCGGCATGTACTGCAAGCCGCGCCCGGTCGACGAGATCCTCGACGTGCAGGGCAAGCTGCTCAAGAAGTTCGACGCCAACTGCGAGCGGGTCATGACCCAGGACCAGGCGGCGCAGATCAACGACATCCTGCGCGGCGTCCAGGAGCGCGGCGGCTTCGGCTTCTCCAACGGCACCGGCCTGAGCATCCCGTCGGCTGCCAAGACCGGCACGACCCAGGACAACCAGGCCGTCTGGTACTCCGGCTACACCCCCGAGCTGGCGACGGCGTCGATGATCGCCGGCGTCGTCACCAACGACGAGAACCCTGACAACAACGGCCGGCCCAAGTCGCTGGTCGGCGTGACGATCAACGGCCGCCCCCTCGACTTCAACAGCGTCGGCGGATCGTCCCTGTCCGGCCCCATGTGGGCCAAGGCGATGCAGAAGATCCAGAGCAGCCTCGCACCGGTCGACTTCGACACGCCGCCGAAGCGTCAGCCCGTCGCGCGCACCACCCGGAGCAACGACAACAACAACGACCGTCGACGTGGCCGGGGCGACACTGCGGCGGCGGCTCCAGCTGCTCCCGCCGCCCCGGTCGCCCCTCCCGCCCCGTAGGCCCGGGCTGCCGCCGTCCTAGGCGCCGAGCTGCCGCTTCACCTCGGCGGCGACGGCTCCGCCGTCGGCCTTGCCCTTGACCTGCGGCGAGACGATGCCCATGACCTTGCCCATCGCCTTCATGCCCTCGCCGGCAGCGCCCGCCGACTCGACGGCCGCCGTCACGATGACGGCGATCTCGTCTGACGTGAGCTGGGCCGGGAGGTACTCGGCGAGGATGGCCGCCTCGGCGGTCTCCTTCGCGGAGAGCTCGGGCCGGTCGCCGTCGGCGAAGGCCTGAGCCGCCTCACGGCGCTTCTTGGCCTCGGCACCGAGCACCGTGATGACGTCCTCGTCGCTCAGCTCGCGGACCTCCTTGCCGGACACCTCGGCGTTGGTGATCGCGGTGAGCACCATGCGCAGGGTCGACGTGCGCAGGACGTCCCGAGCCTTCATCGAGGTCATGAGGTCGGAGTGGAGCTGGTCCTTGAGGGCTGACATGTGTCCAGTCTCCCACCGGGCCGCTCATGCCGTCGGGGCACCGCCCGCGCGCGCGACGACTGGGGCGTGACAGGCTTGCCCGCATGCGTCTTCGTCCCCGTCCGGTGCTCTGGCCGATCGCGGCCGCCGCGGCCGGGCTCGCGTACGCCGTGGCCGAGACGCGGGCATTCACGCTGCGCACCGCGACGGTGCCGGTGCTCGCGGCCGGCTCAGCACCGCTGCGCGTCCTGCACCTGTCCGACACCCACATGACGCCGGGCCAGCACCGCAAGCAGCAGTGGCTGCGGGGACTGGCCGATCTCCAGCCCGACCTGGTGATCAACACCGGTGACAACCTCGCCCACCTCGACGCTGTCCCGTCGGTGCTGCGGGCCTACGGCGACCTGCTCGACCTGCCGGGTGCCTTCGTCTTCGGGTCCAACGACTACTTCTCCCCGATCGCCAAGAACCCGGTCAACTACCTCAGGGGCGGCACCGGCGTCACCACCGGGGGCTCGTGGGAGCGGCCGCGCGACCTGCCCTTCGACGCGCTGCGGGCCGCCTTCACACAACACGGCTGGACCGACCTCAGCAATCGTCACGACGAGATCACGGTAGGCGGTAGACGGCTCTCGTTCGTTGGCGTCGACGACCCGCACCTGGAGTACGACGTGCTCGACGACGTGCCCGCCGACCGTTCGGCCGATCTGGCGATCGGGGTGGCCCACGCCCCGTACCTGCGGGTGCTCGACCGCTGGAACAGCCTCGGCTACCCGCTGATCATGGCCGGGCACACCCACGGCGGACAGCTCCGCATCCCGTTCTACGGCGCTCTGGTGACCAACTGCGACCTCGATCGCGCCCGCGCCCGCGGCCTGCACACCCACCAGGTGCCGGGGCACGCGCCGTCGTGGCTGCACGTGTCGGCGGGGCTCGGCACGTCGCCGTACACACCGGTTCGCTTCGCCTGCCGCCCCGAGGCAACCCTTCTCACCCTCACTGGGATAGACTCGTCCGGTTCCCTCTTCTGAGGGGCGTCGGGCTGTGGCGCAGTTTGGTAGCGCGCGTCGTTCGGGACGACGAGGCCGCAGGTTCAAATCCTGTCAGCCCGACCATGTGACGAAGCCGGTCCACCGCCAGGTGGGCCGGCTTCGTCGCTTGGTCGGTCGCCAGGCCCAACGCCCATCGAGCCTGTGACGTGACACACCCTGTGACAAACTGGGTCCATGGTCGAGGAGCAGCAGCCCGCGAAGCGGGTCGTCAAGCGTGTGGTCAAGAAGACCGTCGCGCGGCCGGCTGCGCCCGAAGAGTCCGCGCCCAAGCTGCGCTACGGACGTCCCGTGGCCACTGCCTCGGCTCCGACGACGAAGGCCAAGGCCAAGGTCCAGTCCCGACCCGTCGGTACCACCGTTCCCGTCTCCCGGCCGAAGATCGCCCGTCAGCGTCCGACCATCGACATCGGCGCGAAGGTCGGCGGCGCCCGTGAGGGCCTCGGCCGCGCGTGGTGGGCCATGGCCGACACCGTGTCTGACGGAGCCCACTCGACCGGCACGTTCGTCGCCGCTCGCGCCCGCACCGTGGCCGCGTGGCGGCTCCCCCACCTCAGTGCGTACCTCGCCGCGGCCATCACCGGCGCCGTCGTCGGCCTGTTCGCCGTCGTCCTCGGTGTCGTGTCCCTCGCCGTCTTCCAGCAGGTGCGCGGGGTGTCGTCAGGTGGCGGCCTCTGGGGCGGCCTGACCTTCACTGCGGTCGCCATCGTCAGCGTGTTCGTCGGCGAGGCGTTCCTGCGCGGCTTCGGCACCCAGTCGGCCCGACTGACCAGCTTCCTCGCGGTCGTCCTGACGATCGTCGCGATGCTCGGCCTGTTCCTCGACCTGGTCGACTCCACCGCGGGACTCGTCATCCTCCCGCTCCTGGGTGTCGCGACCTACGCCGCCGCGCACTGGCTGGTCGATCTCGCCGAGAACGCCCCCGCTGTCGTCGAGTGACCCCTCGCGTCAGCGGTCGCCGACGTCGATGACGCGGGCGAGCTGCTGGACCGCGAACGCGTAGCCGTCGACGCCAGCCCCCACCACGACGACGTCTGCGATGTCGGAGACGTACGAGTGGTGCCTGAAGGGCTCGCGACGATGGATGTTCGACAGGTGCACCTCGGCGACCGGCAGCTCCGCCCCGAGCAGTGCGTCACGGATCGCGATCGACGTATGGGTGAACGCCCCCGGGTTGATCACGATGCCGGTGCAGTCCTCGCGGGCGGCGTGGATCGCGTCGATCAGGACGCCCTCGTGATTGCTCTGCAGGGCGCGGACCTCGAGGTCCACCGCGGCCGCCGTGGTCGTCACCAGCGCCACGACGTCAGCCAGCGTGGAGTGCCCGTAGAGCTCGGGCTCGCGGGTGCCCAGCAGGTTGAGGTTGGGACCGTTGACCAGCAGGATCCGCTTCGGGGTGCTCACCCGCCCACGGTATCGGGTGGCCTGCCCGCTCCTTGAGCTTGCCGAGACGACGCCCTCTCAACAAGCTCGAGGAGCGGACGAATCAGACGAGGAGCTCGGCGATCTGGATCGTGTTGAGGGCGGCACCCTTGCGGAGGTTGTCGCCACTGACGAACAGCACGAGGCCGCGGTTGCCGTCGACGCCCTGGTCCTGTCGGATGCGACCGACCAGGCTCGGATCGGCACCGGCTGCCTGCAGCGGCGTGGGCACGTCGACGAGTCGGACGCCCTCGGCCGCACCGAGGATCTCCGTCGCCCGTGCCGCCGTCAGCTCCGACGCGAACTCGGCGTTGATCGACAGCGAGTGACCCGTGAACACCGGGACTCGCACGCAGGTGCCGGAGACCCGCAGCTCGGGCAGGTGCAGGATCTTGCGGCTCTCGTTGCGGAGCTTCTGCTCCTCGTCGGTCTCGAACGAGCCGTCGTCGACGACCGATCCGGCCATCGGCAGCACGTTGAACGCGATCGAGTCGACGTAGACGTTGGGCGCGGGGAACTCCACGGCGGAACCGTCGTACGCCAGTTCGTCGGCCTTCTCGACCACCGCCAGCGCCTGTCCGTGCAGCTCGCGGACGCCGGCGATGCCGGAGCCGGAGACCGCCTGGTAGCTGCTGACCACGAGGCGGACCAGGCCGGCCTCGTCGTGCAGCGGCTTGAGGACGGGCATCGCAGCCATCGTGGTGCAGTTGGGGTTGGCGATGATGCGGCGGTGCGCAGAGGCGATGTCCTCAGGGTTGACCTCGCTGACGATCAACGGGATCTCGGGGTCCTTGCGGAACGCCGAGGAGTTGTCGATGACCATCGCGCCGGCCTCGGCGAACCGCGGCACCTGCACGCGCGAGGTCGTCGCGCCGGCCGAGAACAGCGCGATGTCGATGCCCGACAGGTCGGCCGTCTCGGCGTCCTCGATGACGATCTGCTCACCCTTCCAGGGCAAGGTCTTGCCGGCGGAACGGGCCGAGGCGAAGAAACGCACCCGATCGGCCGGGAAGCCGCGCTCCTCGAGGATGCTGCGCATGGCGACACCGACCTGGCCGGTCGCGCCGACGATGGCGAGAGTAGTCACGAGCACTCCTGGACGCTGGGGGGAACGAGGACGGTGGGTTCGCTCGGGGGACGGCGCTCTGTCATCGGCCGGTCCCTCCGTAGACGACGGCCTCGACCTCGTCGGTGCCGAGATCGAAGGCCGCGTGGGCGGCGTTGACGGCCGCGTCGACCTGGTTCTCCATCACGATGACCGAGATCCGGATCTCCGACGTCGAGATCATCTCGATGTTGACCCCGGAGTCGGCCAGCGCGCGGAAGAACTTCGCGGTGATGCCCGGTGACGACCGCATGCCGGCGCCGACGATCGACACCTTGCCCACACTGTCGTCGTAACGGAGCTTCTCGTAGCCGACCTCGTCCTTGAGACGGGCGAGCGCCGTCATGGCGGTCTGGCCGTCGGCCCGTGGCAGGGTGAACGAGATGTCGGTCAGGTTGGTCGCCGCGGCCGACACGTTCTGGACGATCATGTCGATGTTGATCTGGGCATCGGCCAAGGCCTGCAGGATCGCCGCGGCGAAGCCCACCTGGTCGGGGACGCCGACGACGGTGATCTTCGACTCGCTGCGATCGTGGGCGACACCACTGATGATTGCTTGTTCCACGATGCTGGCTCCATCTTCTTCGGCCTCTGGGAGAACGACGTCCTCGGTCTTGACGACCCACGTGCCGACCTTGTCCGAGAACGAGGAGCGGACGTGGATCGGCATGTCGTTGCGGCGGGCGTACTCGACGCATCGCAGGTGCAGGATCTTGGCGCCGTTGGCGGCCATCTCGAGCATCTCCTCGTAGGAGATGCGGGGGATCTGCCGCGCGTTCGGCACGATGCGCGGATCGGCGGTGAAGATGCCGTCGACGTCGGTGTAGATCTCGCACACGTCGGCCTTGAGCGCGGCGGCGAGGGCGACGGCCGTCGTGTCGGAGCCACCGCGGCCGAGGGTCGTGATGTCCTTCGTGGTCTGCGAGACGCCCTGGAACCCGGCGACGATCGCGATCGCACCCTCGGCGAGGGCCGCCTCGATGCGACCCGGGGTCACGTCGATGATCTTGGCGCGACCGTGTTCGGAGTCGGTGATGACCCCGGCCTGCGAGCCGGTGAACGAGCGCGCCTCCTGTCCGAGGTTGCCGATCGCCATCGCCAGGACGGCCATGCTGATGCGCTCGCCGGCGGTCAGCAGCATGTCGAGCTCGCGGGCCGGCGGCAACGGCGAGACCTGGTTGGCGAGGTCGATGAGGTCATCGGTGGTGTCGCCCATGGCCGAGACCACGACGACGACGTCATGACCGGCCTTCTTGGTGGCGACGACGCGCTGGGCGACCCTCTTGACGCTGGTGGCGTCGGCCACCGAGGAGCCGCCGTACTTCTGGACGACAATGCCCACGGTTCTGTCCTGCCTGGTGGTGACGTACGGACGCGCGACGCTGCGCGACCGCAAGTCTAGCGGTCGCGCGGCGTGGGACGGGATGACGTCCGGATCAGCTGGTGATCAGCACGGCCGGCTGGGTCAGCCGATCGTCGTCCTGCCCTCGAACGCGCGCCCGAGCGTCAGCTCGTCCGCGTACTCGAGGTCGCCGCCGACCGGGAGGCCGCTGGCCAGCTTGCTGACCCGCAGACCGTACGGCGACAGCATCCGGATGAGGTAGGTCGCGGTCGCCTCGCCCTCGAGGTTGGGGTCGGTCGCGATGATCACCTCGGTGACGGCGCCGTCCTGGAGCCGCTGGAGCAGCTCCTTGATGCGGAGCTGGTCGGGCCCCACCCCCGCGATCGGCGAGATCGCTCCGCCGAGCACGTGGTAGCGGCCGCGGAACTCGCGGGTCCGCTCGATCGCGACGACGTCCTTCGACTCCTCGACGACGCACAGCACGCTGGGATCACGGCGGGGGTCGGCGCAGATGCGGCACTCCGTGTCGACCGTGACGTTGCCGCAGGTCGAGCAGAAGTGGACCTTGGCCTTGACCTCGACGAGCGTCGCGGCGAACCGGCGGACGTCTTCGGGATCGGCGTCGAGCAGGTGGAAGGCGATCCGTTGCGCGCTCTTGGGACCGATGCCGGGCAGCTGCCCCAACTCATCGATCAGATCCTGGATCACACCGTCATACACAGGGATCAACCTATGCCGTCGGGCCTGAGGCGGCCTCCCCGACGCGCGGTCAGAACAGGGGCCGGCCGGACAGGATGCGCACCAGCTGGTCGACCCGGACGTCCTCCTGCTCCGGATGCGCGTGCACCGTCGCCATCAGGGCCTCGCCGTCGAGCATGTGGACGATGCCCAGCACGATCGTGTCGAGCTCGGCGACCGGCAGGTGGTCGGCGATCGGCAGCGCCCGCCCCATCTCGATGATCTCCCGGTGGTAGCGCTCCGCGAGGGGCTCGAGGATCGTCCGCAGCTCGCCGTCCGTGCGCGCCGCGACGATCAGCTCGTACCAGGCGGCGTTGATCGGCGCCCGCGTCGCGCGGCGCAGCAGCCGCACCACCTCACCGAGGTCGAACGTCTCTAGCGTGCCGAGCCCCTGGCGGAACTCATCGAACTGTCGAGCCCTGACCCGGTCGGCCGCCGCCAGGATGACGTCGAGACGGGAGCCGAAGTGACGGAACAGCCCCCCTTGGGAGACCCCGGCCCGTCGGGCGATCTCCGCCGTGGTCGTCCGCGCGTAACCGACCTCGCCGAGCGCCTCGACCGCCGCGTCGACGACGGCGGCGATCGTGCCCTCCCGACGCTGGGCCTGCGTGCGTCGGGGGGTCTCGGTCACGGCCCCTACTGTGCCACCACCTGGTCGAGCCGGCGGACGGGCGAGACAGTGCCGCGAGCCTCGCCGGCCCGCAGGAACCGTCCGGTGCCGAGCGAGCGGCCGTAGCCCTCGACGAACTCACCGCGCTCGAAGACCAGCTCGCCGCTCACGATCGTCGCGGCCACCGCGGCATCGTTGCGGTTGACCATGCGGCTCATGTCGCCGAACGCCGGCATCAGCGCCTCGTGGTAGCTGTCGACCTCGTCGGTCAGGCCGAGCGGATCGACGACGACGATGTCGGCCCGGTCGCCGACCTCGATGCGGCCGGCGTCGATGCCGTAGAAGTCGCCCAGCTCACCGGTCAGCTTGAAGACGGCCTTCTCGACCGTCATGAACGGCTTGGCCTTCGAGTCCGCCGCCCCGAGGTGGGCCTGGTGGACCCGGTTGAGCAGGCGGATGCCGAAGTTGTAGAACGCCATGTTGCGCAGGTGCGCGCCAGCGTCCGAGAAGCCGATCGTGATGCCGTAGCGGTTGATCAGCTGGTCCTGGATCTCCGGACGCGTGTTGGCGATGTTGGTCTTCCAGCGCAGCTTCGTGCCGTGCTCGACGACCAGGTCGAGGTAGCAGTCGACGGGGTGCAGGTCGCGCTGGCGGGCGACGTCGCCGATCATCATGCCGATCAGGTCGGCGTCGGGGCACTCGGTGATCTCGGCGTCGTCGAAGTCGCGGTGCCAGACCCGGGGCGAGAAGCGCTTGTCGAAGTCGCGTCGGAACCAGCGACGATAGGCCTCGTCGCTGAGCAGCTCGTTGCGCCCCATCTCCTCGCGCAGGTGCAGCGCCTCGCGACCCGATCCGAACTCCTCGAACACCACGAGGTCGATGCCGTCGGCCCAGACGCGGAACGTCGTCGGCAGGTGCTGCCAGGTGAACTTCCCCCGTCCGAGCTTGTTGGCGATGAAGGCCAGCGGCGCGAAGATGCGCTGCACCCACGGCTCGGACTTCGTGTCGGCGGCGGCGAGCAGCGAGACCCGCAGCGGCTTGCGGAACAGGCCCATCGCGGTCGTGATGTAGAAGGCGATGTCGTACTTCTTGTTGAGGTTCGGCACACCCTGCAGGACGCGGCCACGGCGGCGGAGCACCCGGCTCAGACCGCGGAACTCCTTCCAGCTCGAGTACGTCGACGGGAGCGAGCGCGAGCGGTAGCGGTCGCCGTCGAGCTTGTCCCACGGGTTGGTCATGGTCGAGATGCCCATGAAGCCGACGTCGAGGGCGTCCTCGAGTCGGCGCTCGATCTCGGCCTGCTCGTCCTTGGTGGCCTTCTGCGCCGGGTCGGTCGAGCGACCGATGCCCATGACGCTCGCGCGGACGTCTGAGTGCCCGAGGAAGGAGGCGACGTGCGGGCCCAGCGGCAGCTGCTCGAGCGCGTCGACCCAGCCCTGCGGCGTCGACCACGTCTTGGCCTGGTCAAGGGCCTCGAGGACGTGCTGGCGCGGCAGTGCCTCGACGCGGCTGAACAGGTCGGCGATGTCGAGCGGCGTCGAGTAGACCGTCGAGAGCGAGCAGTTGCCGACGAAGACGGTGGTGACGCCGTGGCGCACCGACTCGTTCAGGCCGGGAGCGACCTGCACCTCGGCGTCGTAGTGCGTGTGGGCGTCGACGAACCCGGGCATGACCCACTGGCCGGCAGCGTCGACCACGGTGGTCGACGGACCGGTCGGCAACGGGTCGGGGCTGACGACGGCGACGCGCCCGTCCTTGACGCCGACGTTGGTCACGACACCGGGCGCACCCGTGCCGTCGTAGTAGGTGCCGCCGTTGATCACCAGGTCGAGCTCGTTCATGTGGCCTCCGTCACAGAGATGCGTGACGGCCAACATAGCGAGTGATCACTCGCTATGTCTATAGCCCGGGTGGACGAGTGGCGCGATCGGGGCCGCGGGCGGTCAGGTGGCGAGGAAGGTCTGGAGCATCTCGTGGCCACGGGAGGTCAGGACCGACTCGGGATGCATCTGCACGCCCTCGACCGGATGGGTGCGGTGACGCACCCCCATGACGATGCCGGACGCCGTGTGGGCCGTGGCCTCGAGCTCCTCCGGCAGCGTCGCTGGGTCGATGACGAGCGAGTGGTAGCGGGCGCAGACCAGCGGCGTGGGCAGGCCGGCGTAGACGCCGAGACCGTCGTGATGGACCAGCGACGGCTTGCCGTGGACGATCTCCGGTGCGCGGACGACCGTCGCCCCGTAGACCTCGGCGATCGCCTGGTGGCCCAGGCACACGCCGAGCGTCGGCGTGGTGGGTCCGAGGCGCCGGATCGCCTCGATGCTGATGCCCGCGTCGGCCGGGGTGCCCGGACCCGGCGAGACGATGAGGTGCGTGAAGTCACCGCGTTCGCGGGCGGCGACGAGCTCGTCGACGGTCACAGCGTCGTTGCGGACCACCTGGGCCGAGGCGCCGAGCTCGCCGACGTACTGCACCAGGTTGTAGACGAACGAGTCGTAGTTGTCGACGAACAGCACCTTGGCCCCCGAACCCTCCCCCCGTGGAGGTGGATCCGCCACCTCATCGCGGCCGATGAGGTGGAGATTCCACCGTCCCGGGGAAGCGGGGGGCGCGGGTCGGGGACACGGCGACCAGGAGGCCTCGAGCTCGTCACGGAGCCAGGACGTCGTGCGGCCGACGGGCCAGGCGCCGATGCCGTCGCAGCCGGTCACCGGCACGACACCGCGCAGGGCGTTGGTCACGAAGACCTCCGAGGCGGAGGCGAGATCGTCGACCGCGAGGCGGCGCTGGAACACCGGCACCCCCGCGTCGCGCAGGATCTCGATGACCCGGGCCCGCGTCGTGCCGGGCAGGATCCGGCCGTCCGTCGGCGGGGTGAGCACCGCATCGTCGTGCACCAGGAAGAGGCTGGCGCGGGCCGTCTCGAGCAACGATCCGTCGTCGGCGACGAGCAGCAGGTCGCGATCGGGAGGACCGTCGTGCACCAGCGCCTCACGGTCGGACCACTTGTGCTGACCGAGACCGCCCGGGATCGTCCGCGGCGTCAGCGTCCACGCACCACCGGCGTCGTCAAGGGGGCGAGGCGTCATCGTGACCTCGACGTCGCCGCCCGCCACGGACGGCACCGCGTCGATGCGCAGCCGATGGGGCCCGACCAGCCCCGCTGCCCGCCGGACCACCGCCTCGTCGAGGCCGGCACGGATCGTCGTGCCGTAGACCGCACGGACGCTCGCGTCGAGCCGGGCGAGGTGGCCGTCGAGATCGACCGCGTGACCGTCACGCACCAGCAGCGTGTCGTAGATGCCGGCCGACTCGTCGATCGTGGGCACGTCGGGAGCCGACACCGCGGTGGGGCCCGCGGTCGCGTCCGGCACGACCTCGTCGGCCACCAGGTCGAGCCCTCCCCCGATGGCCTCGATGAGCGGCCTCGCCTTGACGAGGCACTCGGCGTACTCCCCCTCGGGCGTCGAGTCGGCGACGATCCCGCCGCCGACACCGAGCCACAGGCGGTCGCGCGTGGCCGGGAACTCGAACGTCCGGATGACGACGTTCAGCTCCAGCCCGGCGCCGGGACTGACGTGTCCGATGGCGCCGGTGTAGGCCTCGCGCCCGGTCGCCTCCAACGCGTTGATGATCTCCATCGCCCGCACCTTGGGGGCACCGGTGACCGATCCCGGCGGGAACGTGGCGCGCAGCAGGTCGGAGTCGCGCACCCCCCGACCCAGGTGGCCCACGACGTCGCTCACCAGGTGCCACACCGCGTGCCGCTCGACGCGCGTGATCGCCGGGACCCGCACCGACCCCGGCACGCTGACCCGACCGAGGTCGTTGCGCATGAGATCGACGATCATGATGTTCTCGGCGCGGTTCTTGGCCGATGCCACGAGCTCGTCCGGATCGGCGTCGAGGGGCGCCGTGCCCTTGATCGGCGACGTGAGGACCTCGTCGCCGGTGCGCCGCAGGAACAGCTCGGGCGACAAGCTCACGAGCGCGCCCTCCGGGCTGTCGACGTACGCCGCGTAGGCGGGACGAAGCCGGGCGACACCCGCGCAGAACACGTCGAGCGGGTCGCCGTCGAACGGTGCCTCCAGCCGGGCGCAGAGATTGGCCTGGAAGATGTCCCCGGCAGCGATGTGCTCACGCACCGCCGCCACGGCCGCCCGGTGCCCCTCGGGGGTCGGCGTCATCTCGAACGTCCCCACCGTGTGGGTCCGTGGGGGTGGCGCCTCGCCCGCGAGCACGGCCAGGATGCCCTCGTCGCGGGCGTGGTCGTCGGTCAGCGACTCGAGCCACCAGGTGCCGTCGGTCAGCCGCAAGACGTGGTCGTAGAACGCGAGGCGGTGGTCCGGCTGGGGGTCTGGACGCCACGGCGCAGCGGGGACGTCCTCGACGAGCCGACCCAGCTGGTAGCCCCAGGCGCCGAGCCACCCGCCCCCGAAGCCCGGGACGTCGGACGGCAGCGGGTCGAGGTCGATGCCGTCGAAGGGATCGCCCTCCAGGACGTCGACCGGATCGAACGCGATCAGGGCCTCACCGTGGTGCCAGGCGCCAAGCAGCGCCACGAGACGCTCGCGACCTCGGAACCGGCGCAGGACGTCCAGCGGATCGGCCACGAGGTCGAGCCGCCGCCGTGAGATGTCAGTCGGTGCGGGTCTCGTCAATGACTTCTGCCCCCAGCTCGCGGCTGAGCAGCGCCTCTGGATCGAGGTCCTCGACCTCGATGACCGGATCGTTGCGATCGGCCGACGCGTCGGGATCCTCTCGGGTCGCGGGCGTGTGGGCGTCGCTCATCGCCTCCCGCACGGAGTCCGGCACCGCCACCGGCGCGGTGGCGCGGCCGGACGGGGCTGCGGACGCGACGGGTCGCTCGTCGTCCTCTCGGCCGTCGTCGATGTCGCCCGGGCGGGCACCCGGATCGACGATCGCCTCGATGCGCCACGTCACCCCGAGGACCTCGTTGAGCGCGCGCTGGACGTACTGGTCGGAGCCGCTGCTGATGAACGAGTCACGCGCACCGGTGTTGACCAGGGCGATCGTGAGCACCTGGCCGTCGAGCGCCATGACCTGCGCGTTCTGGCTGAGCATGATCCAGGCGAACCGGCGCATGTCGCGGATCTTGTCGAGGATCTCCGGCCACAGCCGGCGCACGTCGGAGATCGTCAGCTGGCCGGCGGGGGCGGGGGCGCCGGCGGGGGCGGGGGCGGGTTCGACAGGCTCAGGAGGCGGAGTGGTTTCGCTCCTCGAGCCTGTCGAAAGGACCTCGGGGGCGGATTCGACAGGCTCAACGGGTGCAGCGGGCTCGGCCGGCGAGGCGGCCTCGCTCCTCGAGCTCGTCGACACGACCTCGGGCTCCGGCGCCCTCTCGACCGGCTCACGGGGCGGGGTGGGCACAGCCGGACGAGCCGGCGCAGGCGCGGCGCCGCCGTCCATCGAGAGCCGTCGCTCCACCCGATCGAGGCGGGCCTGGAAGCCCTGGGTCGAGTTGTCGGCACCGGGCACGAGGATGCGCGCGCACATCAGCTCGAGGAGCAGCCGCGGCGCCGTGGCCCCGCGGAACTCCATCAGGGCGGCGTTGACGATGTCGGCGGCGCGGGTCAGCTCGGACGGACCGAAGCCATTGGCCTGCGCGACGAGTCGTTCGGCCCGGTCGCCCGGGACGTCGAGCAGACCCTTGTCGAGCGCATCGGGCACGGCGGCGACGATGACGAGGTCGCGCAGCCGCTGCAGGAGGTCCTCGGCGAACCGGCGAGGGTCCTGCCCGGACTCGATGATCTTGTCGACGACGCCGAACACGGTCGACCCGTCACTGGCGGCGAAGGCGTCGATCGCCTCGTCGAGCAGGGAGTCGGGCGTGTAGCCGAGCAGCTGCACCGCGAGGTCGTATGTGACGCCGTCGGGGCCCGCACCGCCGAGCAGCTGGTCGAGGACGCTCAGCGTGTCGCGGACCGACCCCTGCCCGGCACGCACGACGAGCGGCAGGGCGGTGGGAGCCAGTGCCGCCTGCTCCGCGTCGCACAGCTGCAGGAGGTAGTCGCCGAGCACCTTGGGCGGGACCAGCCGGAACGGGTAGTGGTGGGTGCGCGAGCGGATCGTGCCGATGACCTTGTCGGGCTCGGTCGTCGCGAAGATGAACTTGAGGTGCGGCGGCGGCTCCTCGACGAGCTTGAGCAGCGCGTTGAACCCCTGCGGCGAGACCATGTGGGCCTCATCGATGATGTAGACCTTGTAGCGGCTGCTGACCGGCGCGAAGAACGCCCGTTCGCGCAGGTCGCGGGCATCGTCGACACCGCCGTGGCTGGCGGCGTCGATCTCGATGACGTCGATGCTGCCGGGCCCGCCACGGGCGAGGTCACGGCAGCTCTGGCACTCGCCGCACGGGTCGGAGATCGGCGCCTTCTCGCAGTTGAGGGCGCGCGCCAGGATGCGGGCACTCGTGGTCTTGCCGCACCCGCGCGGGCCGGAGAACAGGTAGGCGTGGTTGACCCGGTTGGCCGCCAGGGCGTGGCGCAGGGGGTCGGTGACGTGCTCCTGGCCGATCACCTCGGCAAACGTCTCCGGCCGGTAGCGGCGGTACAGCGCGAGGGGGGCATCCACAGGTAGAGACTAACGACCGGCGCCGACACCGCGTACCGGCGTCAGTCCGCCCACCAACGCCAGGGCGACCGGTACGGGGGTGGACCGGCCGGGGGAACGCCGCTACCCGTCAGGTCCCGAGGTCGTGCGAGGTCGGCACGGCGCTCTTCAGCACTGCACTCGTCAACCACGTGTCGACAGCGGCGTACGCGGCGTCACGAGCGAACTTCTTCGAGATGAAGACGTCGTGCCGGGCCCCCTCGATGGGCAGGGACGTGACGGCGTTGCCGAGGCAGCCGGCCCACCGCGCGATCTGCTTGACGTCGAGCACGGCGTCCGCCTCGTCGACTGCCTCCGACCACGTGCGGTCGAACCAGGTCTTGGACGACCGCAGCACCAGCGACGGCACCCCGATGTCGAGTCCGCGGTGCAGCTGCGCGTGTCCCCGGCGGACCGCCGTGAGCCACCCGTACGTCACCGGGAACCCGTTGAGCGGCTTGAAGACGGTGTTGAAGTCCCACTCGCCGTGCGCGCTGACGTGCAGGCTCGTGCCGTAGGCGTCGGTCGGCGGCAGCTTGATGACGTCCTTGGGGCGGACCCTCGCGACGGCGGCAATCACCGTCGTCCCGACCGAGCGCATCATCGGCTTGCCCTGCAGGTCGAACCACGGGCTGTTGAGGACGAGGCCGCTGATGCCGGCGCCGGCCGAGCCGCCCGGACGCTGGTTCAGTCGGTGCAGCCACAGCGGCAGGATCAGTCCACCCGTCGAGTGGGCCGCCAGCAGCACCGGGGCGTCGCTCGTCTCCTGACGGACGATCGCGAGGGCGGCGTCGAGCTCGGCGTCGTAGAGCGCGAGGTCGGAGACGTAGTGCCCCGTCTGCCCGTCGCGCCGCGAGCGACCGCACTTGCGCAGGTCGAGCGCGTAGAAGGCGAACCCGCGCTCGGTGAAGAACTCGGCCATCTCGGTCTGGAAGAAGTAGTCACTGAACCCGTGCACGTAGATGACGGCGCCGCGGACCTCCGCGGGAGCGGTGTGCCGCACGAGGGTCGCCTCGATCGTGCCTTCACCGTCCGGATCGGCTCCGAGGGGGATGGTGCGCTGCTCGTAGCCGTCACCGAGGTCGTCGGGTGTCCACTGGGTCACTGTCGCTCCTTGTTTGTCCCCGCACGTTTGTTCCGGCGCAATGGCTCCCACACTATGGGAGACGTGATGGACGCACGCCAGAAGCACCAGACCCTCGACCTCGCCCTGCGGGTCGGGGAGATGTTGCTGTCCAACGGCGCGGGGGCCGCCGACGTCACCGCGACGATGTCGTCCGTCGCCCACCACCTGGGCCTGCGACAGGTCCTGGTCGACGTGACCTTCACGACACTGAGCCTCAGCCACCAGGCCTCGTTCGACGAGGCGCCGGTCTCGGTGACCCGCCACGTCACCCACCGCGAGACCGACTTCGACGACCTCACGCGAGTCGACCACCTGGTGTCCGACCTGCTCGCCGACGAGATCGACCTCGACGAGGCGCGGATCCGCCTGGCCCAGATCTCCTCGACCGGTCACGGCACGCCACGCTGGGCCGTGACGATCGGCGGGGGCGTCTTCGGGGGCGGCATCGCACTGCTGCTGGGCGGGGGCGCCGTCGTGACCTTGATCGCGGCGGTCGCGGCCATGGGCATCGATGTCCTGCAGCGCTACCTCTCCCGGCTCCGGCTGCCGTTCTTCTACGCACAGGTGGCCGGTGGGCTGTTCGCGTCGATGCTCGCGGTCGGCGTCGCCGCCAGTGACATCGACGTCGACCCGTCCCTCGTCATCACCACCAGCATCGTGATGCTCCTGGCCGGGCTGGGGTTCATCGGTGCGATCCAGGACGCGCTCACCGGCTTCTACGTCACGGCCGTCGCGCGCATCCTCGAGGTCATGATCTCGACCGTCGGCATCATCGTGGGGGTCAGCGGCGGCCTGACGATCGGCCGCATGGTGGGTGTCGAGCTGACCGTCGAGCCGGGCGCGTCCGGCCTCTCCGGGCTGCCGCTCATGGTGACGGGTGCCGCGATCGGGGCCGCGGCCTTCGCCTTCGCCGCCTACGCCCCGCACCGCGCACTGCTGCCGATCGCCGCGATCTCCGGCATCGCCGCGACCATCTACCTGCTGATCGGCGAGCGGGACGTGGGGCGGGCGTGGCCCGCCGCGGTGGCCGCGGTGTTCATCGGCGTCGTCGCCTACGCCGCAGCCCGCTGGTCACGGGTGCCGCCGCTGGTCGTCGTCACCGCTGCGATCGTGCCGCTGCTGCCCGGCGTCTCCATCTATCGCGGGCTCGCCCTGCTCGCGGCCGACAACTACGCCGGCATCCTCGCCATGATCACCGCGATCGGAGTGGCGATCTCGCTCGCCGCCGGCGTCATCCTGGGCGAGTACGTCGCACAGCCCCTGCGCCGCGAGGCCCGGCGGCTCGAGCAGCGACTCTCGGGCCCGCGTCTGGTGGGTCCGCTGCGGGCCCGCGCACGCCGACGCTGAACGTCCTGCGTCCCCGCGCCACCTCAGCCGCTCAGTGGTAAGAATGACTCGGACGTTACGCGCCAGTAGGCACCCGCCGAGGAGACCCCCATGAAGCTTCAGCTGTCAGAGGAGGACGCCGCCTTCCGCGAGGAGATGCGCGAGTTCTTCACGACCAAGATCCCCCAGCACATCCGCGACACCGTCGCCGCCCGCCGAGAGCTCTCCAAGGAGCAGATCGTCGAGTCGATGCAGGTCATGAACGCCGCCGGCATCGCCGTGCCCAACTGGCCCGTCGAGTGGGGCGGCAAGGACTGGACCCCGCTCCAGCGCCACATCTGGCACGAGGAGATGCAGCTCGCCGGCGTCATGCCGCCGCTGGCCTTCAACGCCTCGATGGTCGGACCGGTCATCGCCGCCTTCGGCTCGCAGGAGGTCAAGGAGCGCTTCCTCGCGAAGACCGCCAACCTCGACATCTGGTGGTCGCAGGGCTTCTCCGAGCCCGACGCGGGCTCCGACCTCGCCTCGCTGCGCACCACCGCGGTCAAGGAGGGCGACGAGTACGTCGTCAACGGTCAGAAGACGTGGACGACCCTCGGCCAGTACGGCGACTGGATCTTCACGCTGGTCCGCACCGACCCCGACGTCAAGAAGCAGGCCGGCATCTCGTTCCTGCTCATCGACATGACCTCACCGGGCCTGACGGTCCGCCCCATCGAGCTCATCGACGGTGGCCACGAGGTCAACGAGGTCTTCTTCGACAACGTGCGGGTGCCCGCCGAGAACCTGGTCGGCGAGGAGAACAAGGGCTGGGACTACGCCAAGTTCCTGCTGGGCAACGAGCGCGTCGGCGTCGCTCCCGTCGGATCGACGAAGCGCACGCTGGCCTCGGCCAAGGAGTACGCCAAGACCGCGGGCCCCGGCGGCACCTCGCTGCTCGACGACCCGCTGCTCGCCGCCCAGATCGCCGAGCTCGAGAACGACCTGCTCGCCCTCGAGCTGACGGCGCTGCGCGTCGTCGCCAACTCCGCCGACGGCAAGCCGCACCCCGCCTCATCGGTGCTGAAGCTGCAGGGCACCGTTCTGCAGCAGGCTGTCACCGAGCTGTGGGTCGACCTCGCCGGACCCAACGCCATCGCCTCCGGCGCGGCTGACGGGTCCGACGTCCCCGACCTCGCACGGGTCGCCACGACCAACTACCTCAACTACCGGAAGGCGTCGATCTACGGCGGCTCCAACGAGGTGCAACGACAGATCATCGCCGGGACGATCCTGGGACTGAGGGGCTGACATGGACTTCACACTCGACTCCGAGCAGACCGCACTGCGCGACGCCGTCCGGGGACTCCTCGGCAAGGCGTACGGCTCGTCAGAGGACCGCCGCACGGTCACCAAGTCCGATCCGGGCTGGGACGAGAAGACCTGGCAGCGCCTGGCCGAGATGGGCGCCCTCGGGCTCCCGTTCGCCGAGGAGGACGGCGGCTTCGGCGCCGGGCCCGTCGAGGTCTCGATCGTCGCCGAGGAGATCGGACGCGTCATCGCGCCCGAGCCCTACGTCGAGGCGGTCGTCCTCGCCGGCGGCCTGATCGCCGCAGCCGGCACCCCGGAGCAGAAGACCGAGATCATCGGCGCGCTCGCCGAGGGTGCCCTCGTCCCGGCGTTCGCCCACACCGAGCCGGGATCGCGCTACAGCGAGGTACCGACCGTGACGGCGTCCGGGTCCGGCAGCGACTGGACGCTCTCCGGCGTCAAGGAGCCCGTCCTGGGCGGTGGACGTGCCGACCTGCTGATCGTCTCCGCGGCGATCGATGGCGGCACGGGACTGTTCCTCGTCCAGCCGGACGCATCAGGTCTGACCCGCACGTCCTACGCGACGTTCGACGGCGGACGCGCGGCGCACGTCGCGTTCGACAGCACCCCGGCCACACCGCTCGGCGAGGCAGGCGCCGACCAGTCGGCCGTCATCGCCGGTGCTGTTGCGGCAGCGCAGATCGCCTACGGCCACGAGTCCCTGGGCGCCATGGCGTTCGCCCTGGAGACCACCACCGCGTACCTGAAGACGCGCAAGCAGTTCGGCGTGCCCCTGATGACCTTCCAGGCGCTGACCTTCCGGGCGGCCGACATGTACGTGTCGCTCGAGCTGGCTCGGTCGACTGTCACCTGGGCGACCCTGGTGCAGCTCGACGGCAGTGACGCCGCCGAGACGATCGAGGCGGCCGCACGTGCCAAGTTCCAGGTCAGCAAGGCCGGGCGGCACATCGGCCAGGAGGCCATCCAGCTGCACGGCGGCATCGGCGTGACCGCGGAGTACAGCGTCGGTCACTACACGAGCAGGCTCACCGCGATCGACCACGCTCTCGGTGACGGCCGCCACCACCTCACGGCCCTGTCGAAGACGCTGGACGGTCACGACTACATCGAGCCCCTGCCCTGATCCTTCCTGTCCTGCGACGGTAGGTCGATCGACGTACCGTTGCAGGACATGGCAGCCCTGCACAGATGGTCCCTCGTCGCGCTGGCGGCGGTGGCACTGATCACGGCGCCGGCCGCCATCGGTCTGCTGCCTGCGCAGGGGTCCGACCTCACGGCGGCCCAGCTACGACAGCGCGTCGCGGACTCGGCATCCGTCGCGTGGTCGGGCGAGGTCAGCAGTCGGGGCACCCTCGGTGTTCCTGACACGAGCTCGTTCGGTGGGATCGTCGACCTCCTGGGCGAGAACAACTCGTTGCGGGTGTGGTGGCGGGACCCGCAGCACTGGCGTGTAGACACGGTCCGGCAGACCGGTGAGACCGATCTTCTGCGGGACGCCGACCAGATGACCCGTTGGGTCTTCGAGTCCGGCACCGCGACCGTCACCCCGTTCGCGACCGTCCGACTGCCGGATGCCTCGGACGTCCTGCCGTCCCGACTGGCGGCCAGGATGCTCGCCGGCGCCCACGCCGATGAGCTGTCACGCCTGCCATCTCGACGGGTCGCGGGGCACAGCGCCGCTGGGTTGAGGCTCACGCCGGGCTCTCCCGCGTCCACCATCGATCGGGTCGACGTCTGGGCCGATGAGGACACGGGGCTGCCGCTCCGGGTCGAGGTGTTCGGCGCCGGCTCGTCGCTGCCGATCATCACGACATCAGTGACCAGCCTCGACCTGCGCAGGCCATCATCGGACGTCGTCGACTTCACCGCACCACCCGGCGCCGAGGTGCGGTCCCGTGACGCCATCGACGTGGCGGCCGGCGCCAATGCCTTTGCTCCGTTCGTCCTGCCGGGCGACCTGGCCGGTCTCGGCCGACGTGGCGACCCCGCCGATCTCGGAGCCGTCGGGATCTATGGACGGGGCCCGACCGCCCTCATCGTCGTCCCTCTGCGGCGGGGCCTGTCCGGGCAGGTCCGCGAGCAGCTGTCGGCCGCGGCGACGGCCCGCGCCACCCCGGCGGGCACCACCCTGCAGGTCGGGCCGCTGTCGATCCTGCTGACCGATGGTGGTCGCCGGCGCGGCACCTTCCTGCTGGCCGGGACCGTCACTCCCGAGACGCTGACGCAGGCGGCGGCCGACCTGCAGGAGAGGGTGACGTTCCGATGATCAGCACCAGCGGCCTGACCAAGCGGTTCGGAAGCGCCACAGCCGTCGACGAGCTCGACCTGGACGTGCGCGCCGGAGACGTCTACGGCTTCCTGGGCGCCAACGGATCGGGCAAGACGACGACGGTCCGCATGCTCCTCGGTCTGGTGCTCGCCACGTCCGGTGAGATCGACGTCCTGGGTGAGTCCATGCCCGCGGCGCGTCAGTCGGTGCTGCCCCGGGTGGGTGCACTCGTCGAGGGGCCCGGCGACTATCCCCACATCTCCGGCCGGGCCAACCTGGCCACCTTCGACGCCGCGGCGTCTGGCACGTCGCGGCGGGGTCGCTCGGCCCGCATCGACGCGGTGCTCGAGCGCGTCGGCCTCGATCCGCGCGATCGCCGCGCGGTGCGCACCTACTCCCTGGGCATGCGACAACGGCTGGGCCTCGCCGCGGCGCTCCTGCGCTCACCGCAGCTGCTGGTGCTCGACGAACCCACCAACGGCCTCGACCCCCGCGGCATCCGGGAGATCCGCGACCTGCTGCTGTCCCTCAACGCCGACGGCACCACGATCTTCCTGTCGAGCCATCTGCTCGCAGAGATCGAGCAGATGTGCACCCGGGTCGGCGTGCTCGATCGTGGCCGTCTGGTGCTGCAGGATGACGTCGCGACCCTCGTCGCGCCGACGGGGCTGGTCGTCGTCCACACGCCACTGGTCGACTGGGCCAGCGAGCTGCTCGGGCCGCGGGTCGAGTCGACCGACGCGGGTCGACTCGTCGTCCGCTCCGACGACCCCGCGGGCGTGAACGCGCTGCTCGTCCGGGCGGGGATCAGCGTGACCGAGATCGGGCCGTTGCGCATCAGCCTCGAGGACGTCGTGCTGCGCGCGAGTGAGTCCTCATGATCAGGCTGGAGCTGATCAACATGCTGCGGCGACGACGCACCTGGGTCACGATCGTGATGCTCAACGCCCTGCCCACGATCGTGGCGGTGCTGCTGGCTCTCACCGACCTGGGTCCGCGGCCCGGCACCGGCCCCCCGTTCCTGTCGGCCGTGCTCACCGACGGCACGCAGTACCCGCTCGCCGCCCTGGCCATCGTCCTTCCGCTGTTCCTGCCCGTCGCGGTGGCGGTCATCGCCGGCGACGCGATCGCGGGAGAGGCCCAGTCCGGCACGCTGCGCTACCTGCTCATCAGGCCCGTCGGGCGGACGCGACTGCTGGTCGCCAAGCTCGTCAGCGTCATCGCCTTCGTGCTCGTCGCCGTGGTCATCGTGGCCGCAGTGGCGTATGTCGAGGGTCGGCTCCTGCTCGGCAGCGGCGATCCGTCCGGCACCGTCACGAGCGTGTCCGGCACGTCGCTCACCCAGGCCGACATGATCCAGCGGACGCTGCTGTCGCTCGGATACGTCACCGTGATGATGCTGGGCGTCGCGGCGATCGCCTTGATGTTCTCGACGTTCACCGACACCGGCATCGTCGCCTCGCTCGGCACCGTGGCGATCCTCATCGCGTCGACGGTGCTGCTCGGCCTCGATGCGGCGAACGCGATCCAGCCCTACCTGCCGACGCGCTACTGGCTGGCGTTCGTCGACCTCTTCCGTGATCCCATCCGCTGGACCGAGGTGCTCAAGGGGCTGGCCTCGCAGGCGGCCTACCTGGTGGTGTTCCTCGGCGCCGCCTGGGCCAACTTCAGCACCAAGGACATCAACAGCTGACGTCCTGGGGGATGCGGGGCAAGGCCGGGTTGAGGGTCGTCGTCAGGGCCTGCTGCGCCACCGGGTCGGCCGGGAGCTGGCTGTGGGACGTCGTGGATCCGGGGCAGAACTCCTGGACGACGAGATCGAGGGCTCCATCCAGCGATGCCGACTCGGACGGTGTGACGACGCGGTCGCTCGTCGAGCGCACCGTGATCCACTCCGGTCCCTCCGGCGTCTCGTCACCGGCGTTCAGGCCTCGCAGGAGGTCGCTGTCGGGAGCCAGCTGCTCACAGGCGGTCGGACAGCTGCCCGCCACCTCGGCGGCGAGCGCTGCGACATCCGTCCCGTGATGGGGCGACCCGATGGTGAGGACGCGTCGTGCGACCTCCGCGCCGCCCTCGTCGCGGACCCAGAGGCGAGCCACCACCCCTCCGGCCGAGTAGCCGACGACATCCACCGACGAGGACCCCACCTTCGTCATCGCCGCGCGTGCCGCGTCGTCGAGCCGCCTCGCCTGGGCCCGCAGGTCGCCCGTCCCGCCGTCCACCGGCTGGACCACGACGACCTCGCGGCCCTGTGACCTCAGCTCGGCCACCAGCGGATCGAGGGACGAGACCCGTCCTCCGTAGCCCGGCACGACCAGCACCGGACCCAGCTCGTCCTGGTCAGTCGGGGCGCCGCCCCCACCGACGGAGCCGATCACGATCACCGCGGTGATCACCATGACCGCGACGACGGCAGCGATGACCACGGCCAGGACCAGGCGTCGGCGCGGGGCCGAGAGGTTGTCGAGCACGACTCCATCGTGGACCCGAACGCCAAGAAGGTCAGGTCGAGGAGATCTGGTGTGGCCAGCTACAGCGCGGCGGCCAAGGGCGCCGGCGCACATCCTGTCGATGCGCTCGGCGTCACGGGACGGCAACGAGCACATCGAGCCCTGCCGTCAGACGAGGATGGTCCCGAGGGGGCGCAGCTAGCGTCCACCTCGCAGACGATGGTGAACACTGGCGCACCGCCCTTCGATGCGTCCAGGACTGGAGTCGACCTGTCTAGAATGCAGCGGTGACCTCAGAATCGAACTCAGACGAGCCCGTCGGCGCAGGCGCAGGCACCGAAGGTGTTGAGTACACCGAACGCCTGAAGAGAGTGTCCGGGCCACGGTGGAAGCAGGTCCTCGACGTTCAACGGCCCTACCGCTGGAATGCGCGCCGACTGCTCGGCGACCGCCACGTGCTCGACGTCGGCTGTGGCATCGGGCGCAATCTCGAGCACTTGTCGCCCAACGCCGTGGGCGTCGACCACAACTCTGCCTCCGTCGCAGAGTGCCAGTCGCGCGGCCTCAGCGCCTTCACAACGGACGAGTTCTTCGCCGACTTCGAGCGGCACCAGGGCGCCTATACGGGCCTCATCGCTGCACACCTGGTTGAGCACATGCAGCCCGAGCAGGCCGTCCAGATCCTGGGTTCTTACGCGGGCGCCTTGGCTCCCGGCGCCCGCATCGTGCTGATCTGCCCGCAGGAGAAGGGCTACGCCAGCGACGCGACACACATCAACTTCTCCGACCTCGACACGCTCGCCGACGTCGCGCAGTCCTGCGGCTGGAACGTCGAGCAGCGCCTGTCCTTCCCGTTCCCGCGTGGGGCCGGCAAGGTGTTCAAGTACAACGAGTTCGTGCTCGTCGCGACCGTCCCGGCCGCCTGACCCGGTCGGGCACGCAAGGACCCCCCGCGTACCCGACAGAGGTCACTGACCCTTGCTGCCTTCCGGCCCTGGGGGAGTTGGGTGATGTGTCGCCACGCGAGGGGCTGTGCACATCATACGGAACGGCTCTCATTTCCCGAAACACCGGATACGTCGGCCCGACCTCACCAGCGCAATGCGCCGCAGGTCATGGCCTGTGCTTGGATGAGGCGGTCACAGGCACCCATAAGAAGGAGAGGCCGTGGATCGCACCACCTCGGGCGCACACAGCGTTCGACGAACCGGCCTGCTCGGCAACGTGCGCGAGCGTCTCAAGCCGACGGCGTACGGGCTGCCAAGCGTCGCCGCTTTGCTGTGGTTCCCGCTCCTCGTGCTGCTCGTCTTTGCCATCCTCGTCGCGCTCGACCTGAACGGCTCGTCCAGCGGGCAGGAGTGGGGCTGGTTCCATGCCGGAAAAGACCCCGGGGCACTGCTCGGCGAGCCACGCCCCGTCCGTTCCGACGAGTGGTTCGTCCAACTGTCCTGGTCGATCTCCCAGTACAACCAGGGATTCCCAGCAGTCAACCCCAGCATGCCCGGCGGCACTGATCTCACGGTCCTGTATGACGTCCCCACGGCCTACTGGACAATTGTCTTCCGGCCCCAACTGTGGGGCTACTTTTTTCTTGGTTTCTCCCACGCGCTCGCATGGCACTGGTGGCTACCGCCAGCACTGACGGCCATCGCCGCTTATCTCTTGGTCCTGACTGTCAATCCTCGGAGATCCATTTCGGCCGCGATCCTGGCAGTCGCAACAGTCGTATGTCCCATGATGCTGTGGTGGTGGCAAACCTCCGTCTTCCTGTCCGTGGGGTGGCCGCTGTTTGTCATGACGACCGTCATCTGGATCTTCCGACACCCACGCCTCTTGGTTCGCCTGTGGTGGATCGCGACGGCAGCGTTCTTCGCCGTCACCCTTGCCCTCACGTCGTATCTGCCGTTCATCCTCAGCGGCGTGTGGGTCTGCGTACTGTTCGGCTTTGGCGTGATGATCGACGCCATCAAGAAAGGCACCATCAACCGCCGGCTCGTCTTTCGCCGAGCAGCCGGCCTGATCGCAGCCGGTGGTGTCGCGGGGTTCTTCGTACTTCTGCAGGCTTTCCTGCACCGAGACACGCTCCAGGCGATCACCGCCACGGTCTACCCTGGCCAACGATCCGAGCCGACCGGCGCACTGGTCAGCGGCGACGGCGCAAAGGCCCTTTTCGCAGCGCCCTTCAATGGGGCATTGCGATCGCTCCCCGGAGAGACTCAGCTCGGTATCAACCAGTCGGAGTCAGCTGCGACGTTCATGGTCGCAGCGTTCCTGCTACCTGCGATCGTGCTGATGACGGTCCTGGTGCGTCGCGCGACTGGTCGATGGAGCTGGACCGCACTTTCCGTAGTGGCCTCGACGCTGCTTTACCTCGCCTACCTGTTTGTCGCCCATTGGGACGTCGGCGCGCGGCTACTTCAGCTCGACCGAGTTCCCGCGGGCCGCGCACGGCTAGCCTTCGCGGTCCTGTTGCCCGTGTCCGCCGCCGTCGCAATCCACCTGATTGACCGAGTCTCTGCGAAGGGCCGTCGCGCGGCAATCGTCTCGACGGCAATGACGGTTCTAGGAATCAACGGCGCCCTTTGGCTGAACCTGCGTGGCGACGTCCCCAACCTGCTTGCGGCCGACAACACGTGGCGAATCTCGATCATTGCGCTGAGCGTGGGTACCGTTTCCTTGCTTTCACGTCGACTCGTTCCGCTCGGTGCAACTGCGCTCCTCATTGCTGCCGTGTCGGTCTCTGCCGGCATCTTTCCAGTACATCGCGGCGTCGTCGACCTGTACGGTAGCGACGCAGGGCGCGCAGTTCGCGCGATTGACACCGCTGACCCAGGCACGTGGGTCGGGACGCGATTCCCGATTGGCACTTCGCTCTTGCTGCAATCGGGAGTCAGTTCCTTCAACGTCATTCAAAGTTATCCCAGCAAGTCCTTCTGGCAGAAGCTCGACCCGACGTCCTCGCGAGCGAACGTCTGGAATCGCTACGCGCATCTGGACTGGGCGCTGGGCGAGACCGGCACGACTCGCGAGTCACTGGTCGGGCCCGATCACTTGGTCATCACGATGGACCCGTGCTCAACCTTCGCCCAGGAGGAGGTCGACTACGTTCTGGCCACGACGATTGACGACATGTCCTCACCCTGTTTGGCCCCTGTGAGAACGATCGATACCTCGGCCATCGACATGTTCGTGCTGCGCATCGTGCCAAATCGCACGACTGGCGCGCCCAGCTGACCGACGACCTCGCACTTGCGCCTCACTGACAACCATCCCGGTTGATCCCACGCGGACTTCAACCGGTAGCATCCTTGACGGAGGATTCGCATAGTGGCCTAGTGCGCTCGCTTGGAAAGCGGGTTGAGTGAAAGCTCTCAGGGGTTCGAATCCCCTATCCTCCGCCATGTCGTTCAGCACAACTTTGGGCGCGAGGCGCGACTTCGCGCTGAGCCAGGTCCAGACGAGATTGCACGACCCTGTCTCCTCGCGTGGGTAGTCTCCATCGACACGTCGAGTCCACGTCCAACGACGTGGTCACGGCGCACTGGCGCCGAGCGTGTGGACGGGTCGTCTGATCGTCCGAGACCGTCAACCGGCCCTTCGCAGGTCGACGGGCAGATGCTGACCCTCGGCAATCAGACGAGGCGTGCGGCGCGTGCGGAGCATGACGGGCCGTTCGACCGCAAGCCAGCTCACTATCGCGAATGGAAGTGTGGCGACAACGCTGATTGCCACGAAGCCGGTCACCCCGAGTTCCTTGGCTCCGGCAAATACCAGTAACTGCTGGACCGGAAAGCCGAAGATATACATCCCGTAGGACACGTCATGCGTGCGCACGACCTGAGGCGATGGGAGGACTGCGCCCACCCACAACAGCACGTATAAGATCGCCGGCGCACTCAACTGAGGACCCCACGCCGGCACCAACCAGATCACGAGGACGGCAGCCCCGGCAGAGGCGGCCGCACCAGCGGTCGACAAGCGAAGTCGATTGCGAAACAGGTAGAGAAGCGATCCCCCGAGAAAGCATGGCACAAGGCTAAGAAACAGAGGAAAATCCTCCTGCGTCACGTAGGACGACACTTCATGGATGTTGGCGTACAGGACCACGAACACGACGAAGAGCGCGGCGACGGCTAGACGAGACCGGACGATCGCCGCCCACAAGCCGAGGACCGCCAGAAGCAAATAGCACAAGAACTCGTACTGCAGGGACCACAGGGCACCGTTCCATACCGACGGGTAAGGCACATCACTGAGCGTGCCAGCGACATCGTAGGCGTTCATCCTCAAGAAGGCATTGCCCCACAGATATGTCAGCGGAGTGGTGGGGCTGTGGGTCAGGTATCCGGCCAGCCCGCCTTGCTCGATCGCGTACGTAAGCGGCGCGAATACAGCAACGACCATGACCGTCGAAACAATGTAGGCCGGATAGATGCGAGCCACTCGATGCACCAGAAACTCGCCGAGCCCATAGCGTTGCCGGCTTCCCATGATGAGGTAGCCGCTGAGGCAGAAAAAGCCGATCACTGCCCACATCCCGAGTGTTCGCCCCGCCACCGTTGGCTCGCCTCCCAGACCACCCAGAGCAAAGCTGTGGGAGACGATCACCAGCGACGCCAGCAGAAGTCGTACGAGGTTGAGACTGTTGGTGCGAGACACCAGTGGCCGCGCCTCGATCTTGCGGGAACGGGCGACATGAGAGGACGGCACGTCCCATTATGACGAGCGGAGTCGAACAATATCGCCATTCCCGTCGTCATGAACTCTGATGAGCGGTCCGCCTGCAGCACATTCCTGCTGATCTGTCAGGTGTTCCCGCCCCGAGCCGAGCGCCTGAGGCTGCGTCGTTCACCAGACGATGCCGACGATCCCTCGACGCGCCTTGCCGCCTCGAGGGATCCCCGACGACTCCTTGGGCTCGCCTTGCTGAGATCGGGTACTAGCCGTGGACGCGCCCCTCCCAAGGCCGAGGGGCCTCCTGGATCGCCAGGGCGCGAGCCAGCTTGGTGATGTCACGCTCGTGATGCCGGAACTTGGCAGCGTTGAAGAGTGAGTTGCCGACGAACACCACGACCAGGGCGTAGAGCACGAGGTCCGTTCCCCGGCCGACACCCACGGTGTCGGCCGCCTCTGTGGTGATCTCGGGGAAAGCCACTGTCAGGACGCCAAGGCCGAGGATCGCCAGCATCGACAACCGGCGCACCGCGAGGTGTCGCGACCCCTTGGTCGGGATGACCACGATCAGGGCAAAGAGGGCGAACGCAGCAACCAGGAGGATCTGGATGATGATCTGACTACCGAACACGGGTGCCGCCTTACTTGACGAAGAGATCGCTGAGGATGTTGACCGAGTTCCACACTGACTGGCCCTTGCTGCGGGAGTAGTCGGTGTAGAGGATGTGGACCGCGTGCTCTCCGTAAGTGAGATCGTGCCGCTTGATCTCCGCCACGATCTCCGTCGCGTGCGCGAACCGGTTTTGCGTGATCTCGATCTTCGTGGCGGCGTGCCGGTTCATCGCGCGAAGGCCATTGTGGGCGTCGGTCAACCTAATACCGGTGCTCAGACGCTCGAAACGGATCGCCGTCTGAAGGACGATCTTCTTGATCAGTCCAGGCTTGGTGCGACTGTCGAGAAAACGCGAGCCGATGAGGATGTCGATCCCCTCGCCATCGAGTCGTTCAGCCATCGCCAGCGCATCCTCGATCTGGTGCTGCCCGTCGGCGTCGAACAGAACGAAGAACTCCGCTGACGGATCCATCAGCGCGTAGTCCAGCCCGGTCCGGATCGCCGCACCCGCGCCGAGGTTGATGGGGTGCCGCACCACGACGGCGCCGCCAGCCTCAGCCTCAGCGACCGAGTTGTCAGACGACCCGTCATCGACGCACACCACGTTCCCGAATGTCTTCAGTGCTTCGGAGACAACCTCGCGAACCACCGGACCTTCGTTGAACATGGGGATGACCAACCACGTGCGGCGCGCCACGTCATTCAAGGGATGTCCCACCGTCTGGATTCAAGGCCGGAGGCCGCCCGCCGGGCGGCCCATTGCGACGACAGTCTAGGCGAGGGCGCGGCGCCTCCGCCAAAATGACGACGCGGCCGGGTGTCGTGGCACTCCGCTAGCATTCTCTAATGCTTCCGCACCGTAATGCCATGGCCCGCGAGCGGTGCGTCCGGTGACAGACCTCGAGATCTTCATGCCGTTCTACGGCGACCCGGCACTTTTCCGCGAAGCGGTCGGCAGCGTGCTCGACCAAGAAGATCGGCAGTGGCGATTGACCATCGTCGACGACTGCTTTCCGGACACCGCGCCGGGCCAATGGGCGTCGGCCATCGACGACGACCGTGTCACCTACATCCGCAACGACATCAACCTCGGTGTCAGCGGGACGTTCCAACGGTGTCTCGACCTTGCAACTGCGCCGTGGATCACCATCATGGGGTGCGACGACCGCCTGCTCCCCAACTACGTGGCACGCATTCACGAGGCCATCGCTGACCAACCGGAGGCCACGTGGATCCAACCGGGTGTCGCAGTGATCGACGAGCTGGGACGTCAGTCCCTACCGCTACCAGACCGGCTCAAGAACTACTACCGCCCACACGTCGAAGAGCCGACCCTGCTGGGCGGTGAGTTCCTCAGCCGCAGCCTGCTACGGGGCAACTGGACGTACTTCCCGTCACTGTGCTGGAAGCACGAGGTCGTCGCAGCCCACGGCTTCCGCCCTGAGTTTGAGATCGTCCTCGATCTCTCGCTGCAGCTTGATCTCATCGTGGACGGACATCAGCTGGTCCTCGACCCCGTCCCTTCCTTCGAATACCGGCGACACTCTGCGAGCGTGTCCTCCGTGGGTGCCGGCGACGGCACCCGGTTCGTCGAGGAGAAGGCCCTGCTCCTCAGGACCGCCGCGACCGTCGACGCCTTGGGTTGGCGGCGAGCTGCCCGGGCTGCCCGCTGGCACCTGTCCTCCCGACTCAACGCCATGACTCGCATCGTGAGCGTGATCCTCGCCAGACAGTGGTCGTCACTGGGCCCGCTGCTACGGCACGCGTTCACCAATCGGTTGCCCGACGGGGGCCATCTCTAACTTGGTTCCGGCCTGCAGACTCAGGGCGCTGATTCGAGACGCGCCACAGTCATTCGATGCACCATCACGAGGTGCAGCATCAACCCGACGAGTGGCCCGGCCAGCAGCGCGAACGGCACCCTCACCTCCAGGTCACTCGGCTCGAAGGCCAAGATCAGGACCGACACCGCGACGGCACTCACCCACCCGATGACGTTCTGCCCGTGCAGGTTGCGTGCCACGAGGGCCGGCGACGACATCGACAGGGCGCCAATCAGGCCCGAGGACAGCACCAACAGGCCAAGAGTGTGCCCGGGGAGCTCGAACTCCGCCCCGAAGAACGAGCGCAGCAGGCCCGGCCCGATCGCTGCCGCCACCAGCCCCAGCATCGCCGCCACGACGACGCATCCAAGAACGAGGCGGATCAGCATCCCCATGAGGGAGTGGTCAACCTCCGAGAAGCGCTTGATCAGCAGGCTCTGCAACGCCATGAGCGGCACCAGAAGCGGGGCCCGAGTCAACATCACCGCAAGGGTCAGGGCGCCGACCGACGACTCTGTCGCACCACGCGCGAAGGTCGACATCAGCAGCGGGAACCCGTTGACCAGCGCTGCGACAGACGCGGCGGCGGCCATGGTCTTGAGGGTGTTGCCCAGCAGCTTGCCGATCGAGTCGTCGACCCTCAGCCGCAGACCCTGCTGCCGCAGTGCGAGAACTGCGGCCAGCAATGCGACCGGGTAGGCGGCGACGACCGCCCAGGCCAGGGGCGCGACACCGCCGACGACAGCGATCACCACCACCACCAGCAGAAGCCGACTCGCGCCTTCGGCGATCAGCATTGATGCGTACGCCGCCCATCGGCCAGCCCCTGCGAGCGCGCCCGCGATCACGCCTGTGAGCGCGTAGGCCAGTCCACCGATCGCGACCGCAACAACGACCTGCGACTGCCGGTCTAGCGTCGCAGGACGCCAGACAGGAGATGAGGCGAGGACGAGCACGGCCGTCGCGCTGCCCAGGACCAGCGCGAAGGCAATCAGGCTGCTGCCAGCGGACCTACCGTCACTCTGCGCGATCGCGCGGGTGCTCTCCTGCTGCGCACCGAACAGCACGGCGACCACGAAGAACACAGCCGACCAGAAGACGCCGAAGGCGGCGTAGTCCGCAGCGCCGAGAACACGAGCCGTGACCGCCAGGATCAGCAAGCCCGACAAGCCGATGACGCCCGTGCCGACCATGACGATCAGCACGGCACGGCCGCCCGTGTGCTCGTTGTCCGGTGTGGTCACCTTGTTGCCTCAGTCCTGTGCGGCGTTGCGCCACGGACAGGGTAGACCGCACGACGACGGTTCCCTGCCAGTACCGTCACCCCATGACGATCCACGACCAGAGCCTGCGGGAGCTGCGCCGGGCATGGGCGACGCTGGACCAGCCGACCCTCGCTGACCTGACCGGCACGTTCGAGGCGTCCTACGTCGGCGCCTCGTTGCGGGCGATCGCACCGCGGGGCCTGGCACTGGTCGGCCTGCCCCGGTGGTTCGGCAAGCGCTTCGCGGTAGACGCCGACGATTGGCGACGCCTCGACGGCGTCAACCTCGTACGGTCCCGAGGTGGCGCAGGACTGGACGAGACCCTGCCGATGACCGCCGCGATCGGCCCGTCGTTCGCCGACGACGAACCCGC
>JBKJIW010000023.1:0-50583 GCA_046598255.1 Aeromicrobium sp.
GGCGGCGCGGCTCGCCGTGCTCCTCGGGGCTCCCGTCGCCTTCGCCACCGCCACGGTGGGGGAGTCGGCCCGGCAGACCGTGGACGCGCTCGGGGACGGCGAGGTCGCCGTCCTCGAGAACGTCCGCTTCAACCCGGGCGAGACCAGCAAGGACGAGGGCGAGCGCGGTGCCTTCGCCGACCAGCTCGCCGCGCTGGCCGACGCGTTCGTCTCCGACGGCTTCGGGGTCGTGCACCGCAAGCAGGCGAGCGTCTACGACGTCGCGCAGCGTCTGCCGCACGCCATGGGCGGCCTGGTGGCCAAGGAGATCGACGTGCTGCGTCGGCTCACGGTCGACCCGGCCCGCCCCTACGTCGTCGTGCTCGGCGGCTCGAAAGTCTCCGACAAGCTCGGCGTCATCGACAACCTGCTCGCGAAGGCCGACAACCTGCTGATCGGCGGGGGCATGGTCTTCACGTTCCTCAAGGCGCAGGGTCACGAGGTGGGGCAGTCACTCCTCGAGGAGGACCAGCTCGACATCGCCCGCGGCTACATCGCGCAGGCCGAGGCGCAGGGCGTCCGGCTCGTGCTGCCGACCGACATCGTGGTGGCACCGGCGTTCGCCGACGCTGACGCGACGACCGTCGCGGCCGACGCCATCCCGTCCGACCAGCTCGGTCTCGACATCGGGCCCGAGTCGGCGGCCGCGTTCGCCGACATCATCCGTCGCTCGAGGACGGTGTTCTGGAACGGTCCGATGGGCGTCTTCGAGATGTCCTCCTTCGCTGAGGGCACCCGCTCGGTCGCCCGGGCACTGACCGAGGTCGATGGACTCTCGGTCGTCGGTGGGGGAGACTCGGCTGCAGCCGTCCGACAGCTGGGATTCTCGGACGACCAGTTCGGCCACATCTCGACCGGCGGTGGCGCGAGCCTGGAGTACCTCGAGGGCAAGACCCTCCCGGGCCTCGCCATCCTTGATTCACAGAGCCTGGAAGGGAACTGACATGACGTCCGCCCGCAAGCCACTGATGGCCGGCAACTGGAAGTCCAACCTCAACCACCAGGAAGCCGTGGTCCTCGTCCAGAAGCTCGCCTGGACGCTGCAGGACAAGAAGCACGACTTCGAGCTGGCCGAGGTCGTCGTGATCCCGCCCTTCACCGACATCCGCAGCGTCCAGACGCTCGTCGACGGTGACCACCTGGCGATCAACTACGGCGCGCAGGACGTGTCCGAGCACGACGGTGGTGCCTACACGGGTGAGATCACCGCGGCGATGCTGTCGAAGCTGGGCTGCTCCTACGTCGTGGTCGGACACTCCGAACGCCGCGAGCACCACGCCGAGACCGACGCCATCGTCAACGTCAAGGCGACGAAGGCGCTGGCGGCTGGCATCAGCCCGATCGTGTGCGTGGGCGAGGGCCTCGACGTCCGCCAGGCTGGCGAGCACGTCGCCCACACGCTCGCCCAGGTCGACGGATCGCTGGCCGGTCTGACCGCCGAGCAGCTTGCCGACGTCGTCATCGCCTATGAGCCCGTCTGGGCCATCGGCACCGGCGAGGTCGCCACCCCGGAGGATGCCCAGGAGGTCTGCGCAGCCATCCGCGGGCGGGTCGAGGAGACCTGGTCGCCCGAGGTCGCAGCATCATTGCGTATCCTTTACGGCGGGTCGGTGAAAGCGGCGAACATCGCCGCCATCATGGCGAAGTCGGACGTCGACGGAGCCCTGGTCGGCGGCGCGAGCCTCCAACCGGAGGAGTTCGCCGGGATCGCCCGCTTCTACGCCATGCCGGACCTGTCCGGCGCCTGACAACGAAAGCACACCGTGACTCTGTTCTTCTCCATCCTCCTCGCTGTCAGCAGCGTGCTGATGATCGTGCTGGTCCTCATGCACAAGGGCCGCGGCGGCGGCCTCTCCGACATGTTCGGCGGCGGTGTGTCGAGCTCGCTCGGCGGGTCGTCGGTCGCCGAGCGTAACCTCGACCGCATCACGGTCGGGATCGCCATCGTCTGGGTCGTGTGCATCTTCGCGCTCGGCCTGCTCCTGAAGGTGAGTAACTAGTGGCTGCAGGTGCAATCCGGGGTAGCCGTATCGGCTCCGGTCCCATGGGTGAGGCTGAGCGCGGCGAGGCGGCTCCCCGCCAGTTCGTGACGTTCTACTGCATCAACGACCACACCACCGAGCTGCAGTTCGCGATCGAGGCCGAGGTGCCGGAGTCGTGGGACTGCCCGCGATGTGGCATGCCGGCGAGCATCGACTCCGACAACCGTCCGACGGCGATGAAGATCGCGCCGTACAAGACGCACCTGGCTTACGTGAAGGAGCGCCGCTCCGAGACCGAGGCCAACGAGATCCTCAAGGAAGCGGTCGAGTCGCTGCGCAGCAAGCGCAAGTCCGGCGAGATCATCTTCTGATCTGACGCAAGCCCCGTTGGGCCTGTCCTCCCGCGAGATCTGCGCGTGGGGGACAGGCCCGACGGCGCTCCTAGGCGAGCTGGGTGTCCAAGAACTCCACCACCTGGGTCACGAAGACGTCGTTGTCGTCTCCGGCGACCATGTGGCCCGCCGCGGCCTCCTGGACGACCGCGTGCGGGATGAGCCGCTGGAGCTCCTCGGCGCCTCCGGCTGACACGACGTCGGATGCCTGTCCCCTCACCAGCAGGGTCGGGATCGCGACGGCACTCGCCGCGGCGTCGAGTCGTTCCTCGCGCGTCTCGCGCCGGGGCTCGTCACCGCCGCCGAGGAACGCCGGGTCCCAGTGCCACCGCCACCGGCCGTCCTCGCCCTGTCGGACGTTCTTGCGCAGCCCGTCGAGGCTCGCCGGGCGGGGCCGGTGCGGGTTGTAGGCCGCGATCGCGTCGGCGACGTCCTGGAGCGTGGCGAACCCGTCGGGTGCCGAGGCCATGAAGGTCAGGATGCGCTCGACCCCGGCGGCTTCCATGCGCGTCGCGATGTCGACGAGCACGAGCGCACGGGCGACCGGTGCGTGCTCGCCCTCGGCCACCAGCGACGTGATGCCGCCCATCGACGCCCCGATCAGCACCGGCGCGGTGCCGATCTGGTCGACGACCCCGAGCAGGTCACCGACCAGGGAGTCCATCGTGTACGACCCGTCGGGAGCCCAGTCGCTGTCACCGTGGCCGCGGGTGTCGAGGGCATAGGTGGTCCAGCCGGCCGCGGCGAAGCGCTCCCCGCTGCGACTCCACGAGTGCCGGGTCTGGCCGCCGCCGTGCAGCAGGAGGAGCGTCCCGCGATCACCCGCGGTCTCCCACCGGTCGGCGACGATGCGGCCGGCGCCTCCGGTGAGCTCGACGACCTCCGGGGTCACGCGGTGATGCCGGAGGCCGCAGCCTCGTCGACGAGCCAGACGGTCTCCACCAGCCCGTGTGCTCCCGCAGCGGGGATCTCGTCGATCGACGCACCACCGAGCGCACGGGCCACGGCATCGGCCTTGCCCTCACCCGAGACCAGCAGCCAGACGCTGTGGGCATGGTTGAGCGCACCGTACGTGAGGGAGATGCGCTGCGGCGGGGGCTTGGGGGAGTCGAAGACCTCCACCGCCCAGCGCTCGGTCTCGTGCAGCTGCGGGAACCCCGGGAACAACGAGGCGATGTGCCCGTCCGGGCCCATCCCGTGCAGGACGAGGTCGAACGGATCGTCCGGCAGCGTCGTCGCATAGCCGTCGGCGGCCTCCGCCATGCTCTCGGAGCAGCCGTGGACCGGCATGGTGTGCAGATGCGCCTCGGGGACGCTCAGCCGCGTCAGGAAGGCGTCGCGGGCCTGCTGGTCGTTGCGGTCGGCGTGACCCGCCGGGACGAACCGCTCGTCGCCCCACCAGAACTCGACGTCGGACCAGTCGACGTCACCGGCCGTGATGCGCTCGTAGGCGGTGGTGGCGATGGTGCCACCGGTCAGCACGACCGTCGGGGTGCGACCGGACCGTTGGACGTGCGTCAGCCGGTCGACGATGCGCGCGGCGATCGCCGTCGCCAACGCATCGGCGTCGGGCCACGTCTCGACACTCACGTGACGTCCTGGAGCATGTGCTGGATCGTCTCCTGGTAGATGTCGTCGGCGTCGAGGCGGCGCAGGTCCTCGGCGAGCAGCTCGGCCAGGCTGCGCGCACCGAGCGGCACCTCACGCGGGGACGACCCCGGGACGCTGAAGTGGCACGACGTCGCGTCGAGGCGCTCGATCAGCACGTCGCCGGCGTCGGTGTGCAGGACGACGGAGGCGATCTGGGGCGTGTCGCTGCGCCGGGTCGTGATCGAGATCTTGAGCCGGCTCTCCAGCCACGCCACCAGCAACGCCGCCGCGGGGTTGCCGCTGCCGGCCACGACGGTGCCGCTCGTGACGGTGCCGGGTGACTGGTCGAGGGCCGCGGCGAGCAGCGCCCGCCACGGGGTGAGTCGCGTCCAGGACAGATCGGTGTCGCCGGAAGCGTACGCGCGCGCCACGGCGTTCAGTGAGCGGATGGGGGAGTCGGTGGCCTCGGCGTCGGTCAGACGGCGTCGCGCAAGCTGGCCGATCGCGTCCTGCGAGGGCACCGCCGGCGGCTTGCCGGGCCACCACACGACGACGGGGGAGTCGGGCAGCAGCAGGGGCAGGACGACCGACTCGGCGTGCTTGGTCAGCTCGCCGGAGATGCGCAGCAGGATCGACTCGCCGGACGAGCTCTCGCCGACCCGGACCTTGGCATCGAGCTTCGCCGAACCGCGCCCGTCACCGAGGATCACGCCGATGACGCGTGACGGGTGCTCGCGCGACAGCGTCGTCGCGGTCTTGAGGGCCTCGCTGACGTTGTCGTCGTCGGTGACGACCAGCAGCGTCAGCACCATGTCCATGGCCGGGCTGCCGGCCGCCGAGCGCGCCTTGACCAGGGCCTTGGCGATGTCGGACGAGTTGGTCTTCTCGAGTGCGATCTCCATCAGGGACGTCTCCAGGTGCGGCCGTCGCGGGCGATCATGGCGTCGGCGCTGGGGGGTCCCCACGTGCCGGCCGCGTACGTGTCGATGGTCTTGTCCGTGCGCCAGTGCTGGATGACGGGGTCGAGGATCTTCCAGGCCAGCTCGACCTCCTCGTGCTGCGGGAACAGCGGCGGGTCACCGAGCAGGACGTCCAGGATCAACCGCTCGTACGCCTCGGGGCTGCTCTCGACGAAGGCGCCGCCGTACGCGAAGTCCATGTTGACGTCGCGGATCTCCATCGTCGTGCCGGGCACCTTGGCGCCGAAGCGCAGCGTGACACCCTCGTCGGGCTGGATGCGCATCACCAGGGCGTTCTGGCCGAGCTCCTCGACGTCGTTCTTGCTGAACGGCTGGTGCGGGGCGCGCTTGAAGATGACGGCCACCTCGGTGACCCGTCGCCCGAGCCGCTTGCCGGTGCGCAGGTAGAACGGGACACCGGCCCAGCGGCGGGTCGACACGTCGACCCGGATCGCAGCGTACGTCTCGGCCCGTGAGCCGTCGGGGACGCCGTCCTCCTCCAGGTAGCCGCGGACCTTCTCGCCACCGGCCCATCCGGCGACGTACTGCGCCTGGGCGGTGTGCAGGTCCATGCGCGCCGCCGGTCGCGCGTTGGCCAGGATCTTCTGCTTCTCCAGCCGCAGGGACGACGCGTTGAACGAGACGGGCTCCTCCATCGCGATGAGCGCCATCAGCTGCAGCAGGTGGTTCTGGATGACGTCGCGGGCAGCGCCGATGCCGTCGTAGTAGCCGGCGCGGGAGCCGATGCCGATGTCCTCGGCCATCGTGATCTGCACGTGGTCGACGTAGTGGTTGTTCCAGATCGGCTCGAACATCCCGTTGGCGAACCGGAACGCCAGGATGTTCTGGACGGTCTCCTTGCCGAGGTAGTGGTCGATGCGGAACACCGACTCGCTCGCGAACACGTCGGCGACGATGCGGTTGAGCTCCTCGGCCGAGGCGAGGTCATGGCCGAACGGCTTCTCGATGACGACCCGGCGCCAGCCCCGCGAGGACTCGGCGAGGCCGTGCTTCTTGATCTGCGACACGACGACCGGGAACAGCCCGGGCGGGATCGACAGGTAGAAGGCATGGTTGCCGCCTGTGCCTTGCAGCTCGTCCAGCTCGGCCATGGTGTCCGCGAGCGTCTCCCAGGCGGTGTCGTCGTCGAACTCGCCGGGGACGAACCGGATGCCGGCCGCGAGCTGCTTCCAGACCGTCTCGCTCCAGGGGGTGCGCGCCCCGTCCTTGGCGGCCTGCTTGATCAGCTTGGCGAAGCTCTCGGTGCCGAAGTCCTGCCGGGCGAAGCCGACGAGGGCGAACCCCGGCGGCAGGAGCCCGCGGTTGGCGAGGTCGTAGACCGCGGGGATGAGCTTCTTCTTGGCGAGGTCGCCGGTGACGCCGAACATGATGAGGCTGCACGGGCCGGCGATGCGGGGGAGTCGCCGGTCCCGGGCGTCCCTGAGGGGGTTCTCGGTCAAGGTCATGAACCCAGCAACTCGCGGATGCGGGCCAGGCCGGCTTCGACGTCGGTGAGGTGCAGCCGCAGGACGGGCCGGTCGTGATCACGCAGCACGGCGGCGTCGCCGGCGGCCTGCGAGTCGATGAACGAGCCGAAGGTGAACTCGCGTCCCGCGATGGCCAGGTCCTCGGCCGGGTCGCCGGTGATCTGCAGGAACACCCCGGTGGGCGTGCCGCCCTTGTGGTACTGACCGGTGGAGTGCAGGAACCGTGGTCCCCATCCGAACGTGACCGGACGTGCCAGCTGCTCGGCGAGCACCTCGCGCACCTCCGAAAAGTCGGCGAGCGCCCAACGGTCGAGGTAGACCTGGATGGCCAGGTAGCCGCGCTCGACGTCGATCTGGTCGAGCAGGATGTCCAGGGCGTCGGCCAACGAGGAGCCCTCGCCGTAGACGTCGATGCCGTCCTCGGTGAAGTCGGGCGTGGGTACCGAGTCGGCGCCGTCAAGCAGCTCACGTGCGGCCTTCTTGGCACTCTCGACGTCGGGCTGGTCGAAGGGATCGATGCCGATAAGGCGTCCGGCCACCGCGACGGCGACCTCCCACAGCAGCATCTGGGCGCCGAGCTCGCCGTCGACGACGGCGGCGTAGCCCGACAGCGAGGTGGGCACGGCGCTGTCGTCGACCGGCGGGTTGTCGCCGAGGGTGGCGGCCAGCGTCGCGTGGGCGAGGTTGCCCGCGAGGCGGGCTGCGCGCTCGACCCGGCTCATCTGCTGCTGGCCGATGACGGCGATGAGCGAGTCGGTCGTGGACGGCACGAAGTTGGGTGCGTCCTCGTCCGGCACGACGACCGGGAGGATGCCCTTGCCCTGCTTGCCGGTGGACTCGGCGACGAGCTGCTCGATCCAGTCGCCGATGCCGTGACCTGAGCGGTCGGCCAGCACCAGCTTGTCGACCTCGTGGACGTTGGCGACGCCGAGCAGCGCGCCCAGCCGCAGGGCCGGGTTGGCGACGTCATCGGCGAAGAGCGTCGCCTCGGCCTCGCGGGCGCCCCCGAGCAGGGCGCCGATGTCGGCTCCGGCGAGGCCGCTGGGCACCAGCCCGAACGCCGTCAGCGCGGAATAGCGGCCGCCGACGTGGGGATCGGCCCGGAACACCCGGTAGCCGGTCTCGGTGGCCTGCTGGTCGAGGGGGGAACCCGGATCGGTCACGACGATGATGCGCTCGACGGGGTCGATGCCGGCCTCGGTGAAGGCCTGCTCGTAGGCGCGCCGCTGGCTGTCGGTCTCGACCGTGCCGCCGGACTTGCTGGACACGACCACGACGGTCCGGTCCAGCCGGTCGCCGAGCGCCGCGCGGACCATGTCGGGCTGTGACGAGTCGAGCACCGTCAGGTCGACGCCGGCGGTGTGGCAGATGACCTCGGGCGCCAGGGACGAGCCACCCATGCCGCAGAGCACGACGTGGTCGAGCCCCCGGTCGGCGAGGTCGTCGCGGAACGCCGTGATCTCGGCGACCAGTGCCTCGGACGCCGTGGCGAGCTGGGTCCAGCTGAGCCGGACGGTCGCCTCGGACTCGGCGTCAGGACCCCACAGGGTGGCGTCCTGGTCACCGATCCGGGAGGCGACGCGGTCGTCGACGAGGCGCTGCAGCGTGTCGTCGAGCTCGGAGATGGACGGGGCTGTGAGCGCGACCTCGACCACGGTTCAGGCCTTGTCGAGCTCGGCGGCGACGGTCTCCAGCAGCTCGTTCCAGGAGGTCTCGAACTTCTCGAGCCCCTCGTCCTCGAGCAGCTTGACCACCTCGTCGTAGGAGATGCCTTCGCGCTCGAGGGCGGCGATCGCGTCGCGCGACTCCTCGTACGTGCCGTGCACGCGGTCGCCGATGATCTCGCCGTGGTCGGCGACGGCCTGCAGAGTCTTCTCGGGCATCGTGTTGACCGTGTTGGCCACGACGAGCTCGGTGACGTACAGCGTGTCAGGCAGCGCGGGGTCCTTGACGCCGGTCGACGCCCACAGCGGACGCTGGGCGTTGGCACCCTTGGCCTGTAGCGCCGTGAAGCGGTCGGAGCCGAACACGTCCTCGTACGCCTCGTACGCCAGGCGGGCGTTGGCGAGGGCGGCCGTGCTGCGCAGGGGGCTGTCGTCCGGGAGGCGGCTGTCGACCTCGGTGTCGACCCGGCTCACGAAGAACGAGGCGACCGAGTGGATCGTCGACAGGTCGCGCCCGGCGGCGTCCGCCTGCTCGAGACCCGTCAGGTAGGCGTCCATCACGCCGCGGTAGCGCTCGAGCGAGAAGATCAGCGTGACGTTGACGCTGATGCCCTCGGCGATCGTCGCGGCGATCGCGGGCAGGCCCTCGAGCGTCGCCGGGATCTTGATCAGCAGGTTGGGTCGGCTGACCCGCTCCCAGAGCCGGTGCGCGAGCGCGATGGTGCCCTCGGTGTCGCGGGCGAGGTCGGGGTCGACCTCGATGGAGACGCGCCCGTCGGCGCCACCGGACGCCTCGTACGCCGGGAGCAGGATGTCGCAGCCGTTCTGCACGTCGGTCGTGGTCAGCTCGAAGACGGTCGTCGCGACGTCGGCGCCGGACTCCTTGAGCTCCTTGACCTGCGGGGCGTACTTCTCGCCCTTGGCCAGGGCCGAGGCGAAGATCGACGGGTTGGTGGTGACGCCGACGACGCCACCCTCGGCGACGAGCTCGGCCAGGTTGCCTGACTCGATGCGCTCACGGGAGAGGTCGTCGAGCCAGATGGAGACCCCGGCATCGGCGAGGGCCTTGAGACGGTCGTTCATGAGTGCTCCTTCGTGGGACTGCACAGTTGAGGGCAGCGCGTGGGTGGGTTGACCCTGTGCCGGGGGCCCTTAGTGCGACGGGGCGTCCGCGTTGTCACCCGGGCCGACAGGTCCTGACGGCCGGGCGTGGAACGGTGCGACGGGCTCTCCCGCGGCGGCCGCGATCGAGTCCTTGGCGGCTGCGACGACGGCGTCGGCGGTGATGCCGAACTTGTCGTAGAGCGTCTGGTAGTCGGCGGAGGCACCGTAGTGCTCGATGCTGACGATGCGGCCGGCGTCGCCGACGACGTCGCGCCAGCCGAACGAGATGCCGGCCTCGACCGAGACGCGGGCTCGCAGGGCGGGCGGCACGACCTCGTCGCGGTACGACGAGTCCTGCTGCTCGAACCACTCACGGCTCGGCATCGAGACGACCCGGGCGGAGATGCCGTCGGCGGCCAGCAGCTCGCGGGCCTTCACGGCGATCTGCACCTCGGACCCGGTGCCGAACAGGATGACGTCCGGGATGCCGCCCTCGGCCTCGAGCAGCACGTAGGCGCCCTTGGCGGTCAGGCTCGCCTCGGCGTAGCCCCCGCTGCCGCGCGGGAACGTGGGCAGGTTCTGGCGGCTGAGCGCGAGCGCGGCCGGGCGGTCGGTGTGGCCGAGGATCGCCTTCCAGGCCTCGATCGTCTCGTTGGCGTCGGCCGGACGGATGACGTCCAGTCCGGGGATGGCGCGCAGCGATGCGAGGTGCTCGATCGGCTGGTGGGTCGGTCCGTCCTCGCCGAGGCCGATCGAGTCGTGCGTCCACACGTACGTGACCGGCAGTTCCTGGAGTGCCGCGAGGCGCACCGACGGGCGCATGTAGTCGCTGAAGACGAGGAACGTGCCGCCGTACGGCCGGGTCAGGCCGTGCTGGACGATGCCGTTCATGATCGCGCCCATGGCGTGCTCGCGGATGCCAAAGTGCAGGACACGGCCGTACCAGCTGCCCTGGAACTTCGCGGTCGAGCGCTCGGGCGGCAGGAAGGACGGCTCGCCCTTGGGGGTCGTGTTGTTGGAGCCGGCGAGGTCGGCCGAACCGCCCCACAGCTCGGGCAGGCCGGCCGCTGCTGCCGACAGGAAGTCACCGGAGGCGACGCGGGTGGCGACGCCCTTCTCGCTGGCCTCGTAGACCGGCAGGTCGGCGTCCCAGCCGTCGGGCAGGGTGTGACCGGACAGACGCTCGAGCAGGGCGGCGCCCTCGGGGGAGGCCGCGCGCCAGGCGTCGAAGCCGTCCTGCCACTCGGCGTGCGCCGCCTCGCCGCGGGTGCGGGCACCGTGCGTGTGGGCGATGACGTCGTCGTCGACGATGAACGTCTGCTCTGGATCGAATCCGAGCAGCTCCTTGGTCGCCCTGATCTCGTCGTCGCCGAGCGCGGACCCGTGCGATCCGCCGGTGCCCTGCGCGGTGGGGGTGGGCCAGGCGATGATGGTGCGCAGCTGGATGAAGCTGGGCCGGTCGGTGACGGCCTCGGCCGCCTGGTAGGCGTCCCAGAGGGCCTGTACGTCCTCGACGTACTCGGTGCCGCCAGCTGTCCAGTCGACGGTCTGGACATGCCATCCGTAGGCCTCGTAGCGGGCCGCGACGTCCTCGGTGAAGGCGATGTTGGTGTCGTCCTCGATCGAGATGCGGTTGTCGTCCCACAGCAGCGTCAGGTTGCCGAGCTGCTGCGTGCCGGCCAGGGACGAGGCCTCGGCGGAGACACCCTCCTGCAGGTCGCCGTCGGAGGCGATGACGTAGACGTGGTGGTCGAAGGGACTCCCGCCGGCGGCGGTGTCGGGGTCGAGCAGACCGCGCTCGCGACGGGCGGCCATCGCGAAGCCGACGGCGTTGGCGACGCCCTGGCCCAGCGGACCGGTCGTGACCTCGACGCCGGGGGTGTGGCGGTACTCGGGGTGGCCGGGCGTCTGGCTGCCCCAGGTGCGCAGGCTCTTGAGGTCGTCGAGCGTCATCGGGTAGCCGGCGAGGTACAGCTGGATGTACTGCGTGAGGCTCGAGTGGCCGCACGACAGGACGAACCGGTCACGGCCGACCCAGTGCGGATCGCTCGGGTCGTGACGCATCAGCTTCTGGTAGTGCAGGTAGGCCACGGGGGCCAGGCTGATCGCAGTGCCGGGGTGACCGTTGCCGACCTTCTGCACGGCGTCGGCGGCCAGGAGACGAACGGTGTCCACGGCCTTCTTGTCGAGGTCTGACCACTCCAGGGCGGGGGTTCCGGACGTCACAGCTGGGGCTCCTGATCGTGGTTCGTGAGTCGTGGGCGACTGGCGTGCGAGGCCGTCATGCCGAGCCTACTCGCGTCCTTTAGACTGCTGCACGTGACCGCCGTCGATCTGAACGCCACCAGTTCTGCTGACGTACCCACATCTGCGTCCTTCAGCGATGTCGTCAAGTCCTACGTGGCCCTCACCAAGCCCCGCATCATCGAGCTGCTGCTCCTGACGACCGTTCCGGTGATGTTCCTGGCCCAGCAGGGTGTCCCGCCGTTGTGGCTGGTCGTCGCGACCTTCGTGGGTGGAGCGCTCTCCGCCGGCAGCGCCAACGCGCTCAACTGCGTCGTCGACGCAGACATCGACCAGCTGATGCGCCGCACGTCGCGCCGCCCACTGGCCCGGCACCAGATCCCCACCCGCAACGCCCTGCTCTTCGGCCTCGTGCTCGGTGTCGTGTCGACCGCGGTGCTCGGGTTCTGGGTCAACTGGCTCTCGGCGGGCCTGGCCCTGGCCGCCAACGTCTTCTACGTCATCGGCTACACGATGATCCTCAAGCGCCGCACGAGCCAGAACATCGTCTGGGGCGGTGCGGCCGGCTGCTTCCCGGCGATGATCGGCTGGACCGCCGTCACCGGCGAGCTGGCGCTGGCGCCGGTCGTGCTGTTCCTCGTCGTGTTCTTCTGGACGCCGCCGCACTTCTGGTCGCTGGCGATGCGCTACCGCGAGGACTACTCCGCGGCAAGCGTCCCCATGCTGCCGTCGGTCGCCTCCTCGGCCGAGGTGGGTCGCCAGATCGTGATCTACACGTGGGTCATGGTGGGCACCTCGCTGCTGCTGTGGCCGCTGGCCACCGGCTGGTTCTACCCGGCCGTCGCGATCGTCCTCGGCATCGTGTTCCTCATCGAGGCGTACGACCTCAAGTCGCGTGCGCAGGACACCGAGGAGCTCGCGGTCCTCAAGCCGATGCGCCTGTTCCACTACAGCAACGCCTACCTGGCCCTGCTGTTCGTCGCGGCCGCGGTCGATCCCTTCCTGCGTTGAGCGGAGTCTGCGCCAGGCGGAGTCTGTGCTGACCGCGTCCTGACCGAGCACGTCTAGGAGGCGGTGAGCCGCTCGACGAGCTCGGCCAGAGCCCGCTCGTTGCCGGCCAGGTGCCACCGGTGTCCGCGGTGCTCGACCACGGCGGTGCGCCCGCCGGCCGCCTCGACGAGTGCCTGGCCGGGCAGCCAGTCCCACGTCGCGGTGGAGTGCTGCGCCCACACGCCGATGCGTCCCGAGGCGACGCCTGACAGGTCCATCGAGCCGGAGCCGAGGGCCCGCATCGTCGCGGCGCCGGACACCAGCGCCAACCAGGGCTCCATGACGTCGGGATCGTGGATCGTGGGCGGGTGGATGTAGGTGGCGATGCTGCAGTCGGCCAGCGGACGGTCGACGAGCTGCGCCAACGGGGCGCCGTCGAGGGTCGCCGGCAGGCCGGGCCCCCCGACCCACGTCTGCCCGGTGCTCGGCTGGTGGACGGCGCCCACGAGCGGTCCGGCCGCGTCGCGGACGGCGAGCGCGCTGCACCAGTACGCGAGGCCCGAGACGAAGTTGTAGGTGCCGTCGACGGGGTCGATGACCCAGGTGCGGCCGCTCGACCCGTCGTGGGAAGCGCCCTCCTCGCCGAGGATCCCGTCGTCGGGCCGCGCCGCCCGCAACGTCCGCATCACGAGCTCCTCGGCTGCGTGGTCGGCGGCCGTGACGACGTCCGAGATGGAGGTCTTGAAGTCGGTCCGCAGCCCCTCGGCGCGCATCCGGGCGGCGAGGGCCCCGGCCTCGCGCACGAGGTGGACGGCCAGATCGGCGTCGGAGAGACGGGGATCGACGTCACTGGCGTCAGTCATGCGGTCAGTGTAGGAGCCGCGCCGCCCGGGCCGGAGGGCGCTACGGTGAACGCCCGCAGACCCGTCGCCAGGAGGAGCCCCATGCCCGTCGATCCCACCGGAGCAGATCTCAAACGTTTCCTGGCCGAGGACACCGGGGGGCCGGTCGTCATGCTCAACCTGCTGCGCCTGGTCGACGGCGGACGTGCGTCGTACGAGCGGTACGCCAAGGAGATCCGGCCCTTCCTCGACCGTGTCGGCGCCCGCATCGTCTACGTCGGTGACACCTCGACTGCCCTCGTCGCCCCCGACGGGTTCGACTGGGACGCGGTGCTGCTCGTGGAGTACCCGAGTCGTCGAGCGTTCAGCGAGATGGTGGCCGATCCGGAGTACCAGGGCATCACGGGCCTGCGCACGTCGGCCCTGTCGGAAGCGGTCCTGCAGGCCACCACGCCGTGGGCCCGGTGACCGCTCAGGCGGTGATGCTCCAGCCGGCGACGTCGATCACGAAGTGGGCGAGCACCAGCGCGCCCAGGTAGAACGTCGACACGGCCAGCGCTGCGCCGACACGGTGGCCGACTCCCAGTCCCCGCGTGGCCCGGAACGCGACGGCGGTGGCCCAGCCGAGGGCGGCCTCGGCCGGGATGACGTAGATCGCGACTCCGGCCCAGCGGGTCGTGTCGCCGGTGGGCTCCCACAGACCGAGGGTCGGCGCGGCGATCTCGCTGCCGAGGAAGACGATGGCCGCGAACAGGGCCGATCGTCCGGGGCGGGCGCCGGCCAGCGCCACGGCGACGAACAACGGGGCGACCCACATGCCGGCCATGGCGACGGGGATGACGTCGTCGACGCGCAGGCCCCCGGTGTCGGGGAACCGGAGCGTGCCGACCAGGTCGGCCAGGATCCAGTCGGGCAGCACCTGGAAGATCGAGACCGGCACGAGGAACAGGGCGAGCGCCTGCAGGTCGGGGCGACCGGAGCGGCGGGTCGCCACCTGCAGGCCGATGACGTACGCCACCACGGTCGCGAGGACGCCCCATCCCTGGGCCGGACGGTCGAGGGACAACGACACTCCGCCGGCGACCAGCAGGCCGGCATGCACCACGGCGAGCGGGATCAGGTCTGAGCGATCGATGGGCGTGGCGGTCTCGTCGACGGCTGAGGGGGCAGGCACCCGGTCACCGTAGGGTCAGGCGGGCCACAGGTCAACGAGCGGGCGAGGATGCGACGCGCGGCGCGTCGGGCGAGGACGTGGCAGCGCGGGCCGAGACGACCTCGACGAGCAGGCGTGTGCCGACGGCCACGAGCACCGCGGCGCCGACCAGGTGGGCGGCGACGAGGGCGATCGGGAGGTCGGTGAAGTACTGGACGAAGCCGAGGGCGCCCTGGGCGAGCTCGGCGACCAGCAGCGCGAGAGCGAGTCGCGCGGCAGGCGTGCCGCGCAGCAGCAGGAAGGCGCCGACCGTCAGGGCGACCAGGACGTAGACGCTCGCGGCGTGCACGTGGCTCATGACCTCGGGGTCGAGCATGTTGCGCGGCGCCTCGTCGTCGCCGGCGTGCGGACCGCTGCCGGTCACGACCGTGCCGAGGTAGACGACGACCCACAGCACGACGTAGGACGCGACGACGACGGTACGGGCGCGAGGGGCGTACGAGCCGGGTGACTCGCCGCGGACGCGGACGACCAGCAGCACCGACGCGGCCACGAGCACCATCGACAGGATCAGGTGAAGGGACACGATCCACGGGTTGAGGTCGGTCAGCACCGTGATGCCGCCGATGACGCCCTGGAACGGCACCCCGAGCGCGATCAGGCCGGCATGGCGGCGCAGCTGGCGCGAGGTGCCGGCCCAGCGCCACACGGCGACGAAGGTGGCGACGACGACTGCGATCAGGACGTACGTCAGCATCCGGTTGCCGAACTCGATGACGCCGTGGACGCCGAGCTCGCGGTGCGGCACGAACGACTCGTCGGTGCACTTGGGCCACGTCGGGCAGCCGAGGCCTGATCCGGTCAGGCGGACGAGGCCGCCGGTGAGGATGATGACGGTGTTGGCGACGACCGCGGCCCACGCCCACCGCTCGACCGATGTGCTGGTGGGCTCACGAAGTCCCATCAACGAACGTGCTGTGCTCATTCCCATTTGAACGTCCTCGAGACCATCAGGCTGGCGCAGACCGTCCAGATGAGCAGGACGACCGTGGAGAAGGCGCTGGGGCCGTTGCCGGCGAAGGTGTCGCGCAGCCCCTGCCCGAGCGCGCCGGACGGCAGCAGCTCGAGGGCGTGGTGCGCGGCATCGGGGTACCGACTCAGCGGCACCAGCAGCCCGCCGCCGACCAGCAGCAGGACGTAGACGAGGTTGGCGACGGCCAGCGTGGCCTCGGCGCGCAACGATCCGGCGATCAGCAGGCCGAGCGAGCCGAAGGCGGCGGTGCCGAGCACCACGAGCATCAGCATCTGGGCGACGGCGATGGGACCCCCGCGGGGCTCCCATCCGAGGGCCAGGCCGACGCCGGACAGGACGGCGAGCTGGATGACCTCGATGATGACGACGGCGCCGATCTTGCCGAAGAGCAGGCCCCAACGGGGGAGCGGCGAGGCGCCGAGCCGTTTGATGATGCCGTAGCGCCGCTCGAAGCCGGTCGCGATGGCCAGGGAGGTGAACGACGTCGAGAGCACCGCGAGCGCGAGGATGCCGGGGGTGATGATGTCGATCGTGCGGCCGGGGCCGAGATCGACGATCTGGTTCGCCTGGGACCCGAGAACCAGCAGCACCAGCGGGATGACCATCGTGAGCAGCACCTGCTCGGCGTTCCGGGTCTGCAGCCGCAGCTCCATCACCGTCTGGGCGCGCAGCATGGCGCCGCGGGGGGCGGCCCCGGGCCGGGGTGTCAGGTCGAGGATGGTCATCGCGGTGCCTTCATCGCAGGGCTTTGCCGGTGAGCTCGAGGAACCGGTCCTCGAGGGTCTGCCGCTCGACGAGCAGCGACTCGGTCAGGACGCCCTGACCCGCGCACCAGGAGGCCAGACCCGCGAGCAGCTGCGGGTCGACGGTGCCGGCGATGACGTACGAGCCGGGTGACATCTCGGTGACCTTGGTGTCGTGGGGCAGCGACAGCATCAGGTCGACGACGTCGAGGCCGGCCCGGGCGGTGAAACGGACCGTGTTCTCGGCGCCGGACGCGGACAGCGCGGCGGGCGAGCCGGAGGCGATGACCTGGCCGGCATCGACGATGTGGATCTGGTCGGACAGGGCCTCGGCCTCGTCCATGTAGTGCGTCGTGAGCACGGTGGTGACTCCGCTGGACCGCAGCTCGGAGATCAGCTCCCACGTCGAGCGGCGGGCAGCCGGGTCGAGACCGGCGGTCGGTTCGTCGAGGAACAGCAGCTCGGGACGTCCGTCGATCGCCATGGCCAGCCTCAGTCGCTGCTGCTGGCCGCCGGACAGGCGACGGTAGGGGGTGGTGCCGTAGGAGCCCATGCCGAGCCGGTCGATCAGGGCGTTCACGTCGAGCGGATGCGCGTGGAGCGCGGCGATATGGCGCAGCATCTCATCGGCGCGCGCCCCCGACCAGGCGCCACCGGACTGCAGCATGACGCCGACACGGGGCCGCAGGAGGTGTGCGTCGGCGACCGGATCGAGGCCGAGCACGCGGACGGTGCCCCGCTGCGGCGAGCGGAATCCCTCGCAGGTCTCGATCGTCGTGGTCTTGCCGGCGCCGTTGGGACCGAGGATCGCGGTGACGGTGCCGGGTGCGACGGCGAGGTGGAGCCCGTCGACGGCCGTCACGGATCCGTAGCGCATGACGAGGTCCACGACCTCGACGGCTGGGACCCCCCCTGCAACGGGAACTGCGGCCGGTTCTGACACGCCTCCAGTGTAGGTGTCGCAGGCCCGACCCACCTCTTAGGCTGTGCTGCATGGACCTTCCCGTCATGCCCCCGGTCAAGCCGATGCTGGCCAAGTCGGTCAAGGGCGTGCCGGCCAGCGACTCGGTCGACGGGGGACTGTCCTACGAGCCCAAGTGGGACGGGTTCCGGTGCATCGTGTTCCGCGACGGCGACGAGGTGGCCCTGGCCAGCCGATCGACCAAGGAGCTGACGCGCTACTTCCCCGAGATCGTCGAGGCGGTGCTGGCGCAGACGCCGCCACGCTGCGTGCTCGACGGGGAGATCTTCCTGGCGATCGACGGACGACTCGAGTTCGACGCCCTCTCGCAGCGCATCCATCCCGCCGCCTCGCGGGTCGCGACGCTCGCCGCGCAGACACCGGCCTCGTTCGTGGCGTTCGACCTGCTGGCGCTGGGCGACGAGTCGCTCATGGACCAGTCGTTCTCGGTCCGGCGCGCCCGGCTCGAGCAGGCGCTGGCCTCCGCGTCCGCACCGATCCACGTCACCCGCACGACGACGGATGCGGCGGTGGCCCAGGAGTGGTTCGGGATCTTCGAGGGCGCGGGCCTCGACGGCGTCGTGGCCAAGCCGCTCGGCAAGGCGTACGCCCCCAACGGCCGGACGATGCTGAAGATCAAGCACGCCCGTACCGCTGACGTCGTCGTGGCCGGCTACCGGCTCCACAAGTCGTCCTCCGAGGACCGTCCGCTGCTCGGCTCGCTGCTGCTCGGCCTGTACGCCGACGACGGCAGGCTGCAGCATGTCGGCGTCGCGGCCTCGTTCACCGAAACGCGGCGTGCCGAGCTCGTCGAACAGCTCGCGCCGCTGGTCATCGACTCGTCAGAGCACCCGTGGGGGCAGTGGCAGGATCCGGATGCCCAGGCGTCCTCCCGCCTGCCCGGAGGCCAGAGCCGCTGGACCGGCACCAAGGACCTGTCGTTCGTGACGCTGTCACCCGATCTCGTGGCGGAGGTCGGCTACGAGCACATGGAGGGCGCCGGCGATCTGGCAAGGTTCCGGCACACCGCCCAGTTCAAGCGGTGGCGGCCCGACCGCGAGCCGGAGAGCTGCACGTACGACCAGCTCGAGGAGATCGCGAAGTACGATCTCGGCGACGTCCTGACCTGACCGGGGGACGGCTCAGGTGCCGAGGCGGCGCAGCTTCTCGATGAACGCGTCGTCGGGGAGTGCGACGGTGCCGGTGGTGAGGTCCTCGCGCATCTGGCGGGGCAGCTCGCCGGACGTCTTGACCTCGGTGTGGAGCCGCTCCATGGTCGCGTCGAGCTCCGTGGCGGTGTCGGCGGCCTCCTTGAGCCCGTCGAGCAGCGACTGCGGGACGTCCTCGCGGTACTTGTAGTGGATCTTGTGCTCGAGACTGGCCCAGAAGTCCATCGCGATGGTCCGCAGCTGCACCTCGACCAGCACCGGCACCTGCCCGTCGCTCAGGAAGACCGGCACCTCGACCAAGATGTGCAGGCTCCGGTAGCCGTTGGGCTTCGGCTCGACGATGTAGTCCCGGACGTCGACGACGGTGACGTCCGTCTGCCGCGTCAGCAGGTCGAAGACGTGATAGACGTCCGACACGAAGCTGCAGGTGACCCGGATTCCCGCGATGTCGGTGATCTTCTCGGCGATCGACTCGAACGTCGGCTCGCAGCCCTTGCGACCCATCTTCTCCAGGATGCTGTCGGGGTTCTTCAGCCGGAACGACACGTTCTCGATGGGGTTCGTCTCGTGCAGGTGGGCGAACTCGTCGCGCAGGATCGACAACTTGGTGACGATCTCCTCCATGCCGAACTTGTAGCGCATCATGAAGCGGGTGAACGCCTGTCGCAACAGCTGCCCGTCCTCGGCGGCGAGGTCAACGCCGGGGCGGTCGATCAGGCGGCCAAGGTCGATCCGCGCGGGCGTGGGGTCCACAGCCTCACTGTAGACATCCCGGCCGGGCTCGCGGCTGAGGCCACCCTGTGGATCTGCCGTCAGCGCATGCGCGTTGGTGCCGCACCCCGTACGGTCTGCCCATGCGCACCACCGTGACGACCGATGACGACGAGCTGGCCGGCAAGATCCGCGCGGTCGACGAGTCGCTCCGCAAGAGCTTCGCCGCACTGCCGGTCGACGACGTGGTCAAGGAGGTCGAGCGGTCGATGACCGAGCTGGGCCTCGACCTGCCGGAGGCAACCCTGCGTGACTACGCGCAGCACGTGTCCGACCGCGCCGACTTCCAGCTCGACCTGTCATAGGGTCCCCGGTCGAGCTCTCGGACGTCATCACTGCAGTACGTGGGTCACAGCAACGGTGATGACGTCCCGGGGGTAGGGGCTCCGGGGGTCAGGCCCTCTTGGCCTTGCTGGGCTGCACACGCTTCGGCTCGCCCGGCATCTTCGGGTACTCCGGCGGGTAGGGCATCTCGGTCGGGTTGGCCCGCCACAGGTCGAGCAACGGTGCGAGGGAGTGCTGGACGTCGTCGATCTCGGCCCAGGCATCACCGTCGGCGGCGAGCTTGGCCGGGACGGTGTGCAGCGTGAAGTCACGGGGGTCGGTCAGCATGGCGAGCGCGTCCCACGTCACCGGCATGGACACGGTGGCTCCCGGCGACGGCCGCAGGCTGTAGGCGGAGGCGATCGTCCGGTCACGGCAGTTCTGGTTGAAGTCGATGAAGATGTTGTCGCCTCGCTCCTCCTTCCACCATGCGGTGGTGACGCCGTCGGCGCGACGCTCCAGCTCGCGGGCGAAGGCGATCGCCGCGTGGCGGACGTCGGTGAACGTCCAGCGCGGCTCGATCCGCGCGTAGACGTGGATGCCCCGCTTGCCGCTGGTCTTGGCGAACGCGCGGATGCCGAGCTCGGCGAACAGCTGGCGCGCCACGTCGGCGACGCGCACGGCATCGGCGAACGTCGCGGAGCCGAACGGGTCGAGGTCGATGCGCAGCTCGTCGGGACGGTCGTTGTCGGCGCGACGCGTCGGCCACGGGTGAAAGGTGATCGCGCCCATGTGGGCGGCCCACGCAGCGACCGCGATCTCGGTCATGCACATCTCGTCGGCGGGACGGCCCGACGGGAAGAGCACCCGGGTGCTCTCCACGTACGACGGGGCGCCCCGCATCATCCGCTTCTGGTAGAACGCATCGCCGTGGCCGTCGGACCTCGTCGACATCACCATGTCGTCGCGGACACCCTTGGGCCAGCGCTCCAGCGCCACCGGTCGCTCGCGCAGCGCCCGCAGCAGCCCGTCGGCGACGGCCACGTAGTACTCGGCCACCATGACCTTGGTGACCTCCGGTGAGAAGTCCGTGGCCTCGTAGATCACGCGGGTGGGGCTGGACACGCGCACCGACCGGCCGCCCGCCTCGATCTCGACCGCATCGCTCGCCATGGCCCCACACTAGGCCGTCAACCGGGCACCTGTGGATGGCGTGGGATGCGATGTCGGCGGGTCTTGCAAGGATGCGTCCATGGGTACGAACAGCCGAGCGCGACGTGATGCCAGACGACGGGCGCAGACGCGGACGCCGCGCGTGACGCCGAGATCGACCGATCAGGAGCCTGCCGGCACGGTCGACCAGGCGTCGATCATCGCCCTGATCGACCGCGCTGCACGCTACGCCGTCGACGCTCCGCGCTCGATCGGCCCGCACCTGGAGCTGCTCAACGAGCTCGGCGCGATGGCACCGTCCCCGACCTTCGATCCCGCCGCGCTCGTGGTCGACGAGGTGCTGACGCGCATCGCCTCGGCGTTCGAGCACGGATGGCAGCCCCTCGACCTGGTGCACGCGACGCGTCGCCAGACCTCCAAGCAGGCCGCGACCTGGCTGGCCCGTGCGGTGCAGGTCGAGGCCGAGCGCAGCACGGCGCACGACAGGGCGCCGCTGGAGTGGAGCGACCAGCTGCGTGTCCTGTCGTCCCGACACCGGCACCGGCACGGCAGCGGCCCGGGCGGTCTGCTCCCGACCGGCGGACAGGCGACGACCGAGCAGTGGATTGCGGCCCTGGTCGTGGTGGACCTCCTGCACCGCATCCCGCGGCTGGAGCTGCTGATGACACCACCCTCACGCTGGGGCGCCCGGGCTCCGTCGCGACCGACCCCGGAGACGGCGGTGAGACAGGGTCAGGGCGGCGACCGCGCGAAGACGCTGACCAAGATCCGTGCCCTGCTGGCCAAGGCGGAGTCGACCGACTTCGCCGCCGAGGCCGAGGCGTTCACCGCCAAGGCGCAGGACCTCATGACCCGCTACTCGATCGACGAGGCGCTGGTGGCTGCCGACGCCGGCGAGGCGTTCGACGTGCGGGGTCGGCGCGTCCTGATCGACCAGCCGTACGCGATGGAGAAGGCGACGCTGCTGCACGTCGTGGCCGAGGCCAACCGGGTCCGCGCCATCTGGAACGACTTCGCGTCGTACGTGACCCTCGTCGGGCTGCCGACGGACGTCGAGCAGGTCGACATGCTGTTCACGTCCACCCTCGTCCAGGCGACCCGGGCGATGACCCAGGCCGACCTGTCGACCGCACCGTTCCGACGGGCGTTCCTGCAGGCCTTCGCGGTGCGCATCAGTGAGCGACTCACGACGTCGACCGACGACGCAGTCGCCAGCTACGGCGCGAGCCTGGTGCCGGTGCTCGAGCGGCAGGCCGAGGCGATCACCGAGGAGTTCGAGCGGCTCTTCCCACACGTCACAGCCGGATCGCGCCGGCGTCGCCAGTTCGACCTGCGCGGGTGGGAGGCAGGCACCCGGGCCGCAGATGCCGCCGTGCTGCCGGCCGGCGTGGTGGAGGCGTGAGGTGACCGACCCCACTAAGGCTGTCCTTCGTTGAACGAGCGGAATCATTAACGGCACACTGGTGTTGTGAAATACGTGCAGACAATCGAGAGGGCGCCGGTCGACGACGCTCCCACGCGCACACGTGTCACGCAGACCATCCTCGAGAACGGACCCTCGACGGCCGCCGACCTGGCCGATCAGCTGGGCCTGACGCCCGCCGCCGTGCGTCGTCACCTCGACCAACTGCTCGCCGAGGGCGTCCTCGAGGCCCGCGACCAGCGCATCACGGGCCAGCGCGGCCGTGGCCGTCCCGCCAAGGTCTTCGCGATCACCGACGCGGGCCGCGACGGCTTCGAGCACTCCTACGACGAGCTCGCCGCCGACGCGCTGCGCTTCCTGGCCCAGACCGGGGGAGGCGACGCCGTCAAGGCGTTCGCCCGCCACCGCCTCACCGCCCTCGAGGACCGTTACCGCCCGCTGCTCGCACAGGCCGAGCCGGAGCAGCGTCCCCGGGTGCTGGCCGCCGCGCTCAGCGAGGACGGCTTCGCCGCCTCCGTCAGCACGACGCCCGCCGGCGCCCAGATCTGCCAGCACCACTGCCCGGTCGCCCACGTGGCCGAGGAGTTCCCCCAGATGTGCGAGGCCGAGGCGGAGATGTTCTCCCGCCTGCTCGGTTCCCACGTGCAGCGGCTCGCCACGATCGCCCACGGCGACGGCGTCTGCACCACTCACCTGCCCACTGTCCCCATCAGCTCAGTCCCCACCACCGCAGAGAGGTTGCCCTCATGACGACCACGTCAGAGACGACAGCAACATCCAACGCCGTACCCAACGCCATCGAAGAGGCGAACCCGGGGTTGAAGGATGTCGGCCGCTATGAGTTCGGCTGGTCCGACGGCAACGATGCCGGCGCGACCTCCAAGCGCGGCCTCAGCGAGGATGTCGTCCGCAACATCTCGGCGCTCAAGAGCGAGCCCGAGTGGATGCTCGACCTGCGCCTCAAGGGCCTCAAGCTCTTCGGCCGCAAGCCCATGCCCACCTGGGGCTCCGACCTCGGCGGCATCGACTTCGACAACATCAAGTACTTCGTGCGGTCGACAGAGAAGGTCGCTGCGACGTGGGACGACCTGCCGGACGACATCAAGAACACGTACGACCGCCTGGGCATCCCCGAGGCCGAGAAGCAGCGCCTCGTCTCCGGCGTTGCCGCGCAGTACGAGTCCGAGGTCGTCTACCACTCGATCCGTGAGGACCTCGAGGAGCAGGGCGTCCTGTTCCTCGACACCGACACGGCGCTGAAGGAGCATCCCGAGCTGTTCCGCAAGTACTTCGCCACGATCATCCCGGTCGGCGACAACAAGTTCTCCGCGCTCAACTCCGCGGTGTGGTCCGGCGGCTCGTTCATCTACGTGCCCAAGGGCGTCCACGTCGACATCCCGCTGCAGGCCTACTTCCGCATCAACACCGAGAACATGGGCCAGTTCGAGCGCACGCTGATCATCGCCGACGAGGACTCGTACGTCCACTACGTCGAGGGCTGCACGGCGCCGATCTACTCCAGCGACTCGCTGCATTCGGCCGTCGTGGAGATCGTTGTCAAGAAGGGCGCCCGCGTCCGCTACACGACGATCCAGAACTGGTCGAACAACGTCTACAACCTCGTCACGAAGCGCGCCGTCTGCGAAGAGGGCGCCACGATGGAGTGGGTCGACGGCAACATCGGCTCCAAGGTCACGATGAAGTACCCCGCCGTCTACCTCATGGGCGAGCACGCTCGCGGTGAGACGCTGTCGATCGCCTTCGCCGGCGCGGGACAGCACCAGGACGCCGGCGCCAAGATGGTGCACGCCGCCCCCAACACGTCCAGCTCGATCCTCAGCAAGTCGGTCGCCCGTGGCGGTGGCCGCACGTCGTACCGCGGCCTGCTGCAGGTGCTCGAGGGTGCCGAGGGCTCGGCCAGCACCGTCAAGTGCGATGCGCTGCTCGTCGACCAGATCAGCCGCTCCGACACCTATCCCTACGTCGACGTCCGCGAGGACGACGTGACCCTGGGTCACGAGGCGACCGTCTCCAAGCTCAGTGACGACCAGCTCTTCTACTTCATGTCGCGCGGCATGGAGGAGGACGAGGCCATGGCGATGATCGTCCGTGGATTCGTCGAGCCGATCGCGCGCGAGCTGCCGATGGAGTACGCCCTCGAGCTCAACCGTCTGATCGAGCTGCAGATGGAGGGTGCTGTCGGATGAGCACTGCGACATCCTCCCTGGCTGAAGCGCTGGAGCTCTCGCCCGTCGAGAGCCACCTGCACCCGGAGGGGTCCTTCGACCTCGCCGACCACGCCGTTCCCACGGGCCTGGAGGAGATCTGGCGGTTCACCCCGCTCAAGCGCCTCCGCGACCTGCACAAGGATGCGCCGCTCGACGGCGACGACTACAAGATCGAGGTCGACGCCGCTCCCGGTGTCTCTGCCGTGTCGGTGCCCGCCGCCGACTCGGCGCGCGGCGTGTCGGGCTACGTGCCCGTCGACCGGGTCTCGGCCCGCGCGTGGGAAGCCGCCCAGTCGGTCTTCGAGGTCACGATCCCGGCCGACGCCGTCATCGAGCAGCCCACGACGCTGCACCTCGTCGGGGGCGGCATCGACAAGGCCGCCGCCGGCCACCTGCTGGTGCGCGCCGGCCAGTTCAGCCGGGCCGTCGTGGTCGTCGACTACAGCGGTTCTGCCACCTGGGCAGAGAACATCGAGGTCGTCCTCGAGGACGGCGCCGAGCTCACCTTCGTCACGATCCAGGACTGGAACGACGACAGCGTCCACGTCGTCACCCAGCACGCGACCGTCGGCCGTGACGCGACGTTCAAGCACGTCGCCGTCTCGCTCGGCGGAGACGTCGTCCGCGCCAGCACCTCGGCCGACTACCGCGGCACCGGCGGCAGCGTCGACATGCTCGGCGTCTACTTCGCCGACGCCGGCCAGCACATCGAGCACCGCCTCTTCGCCGATCACACGGCGCCCAAGACCAAGAGCAACGTCGAGTACAAGGGCGCGCTCCAGGGTCAGGGCGCCCACACGGTGTGGATCGGCAACGTCCTGATCCGCAAGGAGGCCCAGGGCATCCTGACGTACGAGAGCAACGACAACCTCGTGCTGACCGACGGCGCCAAGGCCGACTCGGTGCCCAACCTGGAGATCGAGACCGGCGACATCGAGGGTGCGGGCCACGCGTCCACGACCGGCCGCTTCGACGACCAGCACCTGTTCTACCTGCAGAGCCGCGGCATCCCCGAGGAGGAGGCTCGTCGCCTCGTCGTCCACGGGTTCTTCCACGACATCATCCGCCGCATCGGCGTCCCGTCGCTCCAGGAGCGCCTGATCGCCTCGATCGAGGACGAGCTGGCCGAGCACGTGGGACGTCTGGAGCAGTGACGTTCGTGCAGGCGGCGACTCTCGCCGACGTCCCGGACGGGGGAGTGCTGGCAGTCGAGGTCGACGGCCAGGAGATCGCCCTGGTCCGTGACGGCGACGACGTCTACGCCATCCGTGACGAGTGCTCGCACGCGTCCATCCCGCTGTCCGAGGGCGACGTCGAAGGGTGTGAGATCGAGTGCTGGCTGCACGGATCTCGCTTCGACGTCCGGACCGGCAAGCCGCTCAACCTGCCTGCCACCGAAGCCGTACCCACCTACCCCACCCAGATCACCGGAGACGTCGTCATGATCGACCTCTCCGCCGACAGGAGCTGAACCCACATGGCAACCCTTGAGATCAAGGACCTGCACGTCTCGGTCACGACAGAGGAGGGCGAGAAGGAGATCCTCAAAGGCGTCGACCTGACCGTCAAGACCGGAGAGGTCCACGCGATCATGGGCCCCAACGGCTCGGGCAAGTCGACCCTCGCGTACTCCATCGCCGGTCACCCGAAGTACAACATCACCAGCGGCACCGTGACCCTCGACGGCGTCGACATCCTGTCGATGTCGGTCGACCAGCGCGCCCGCGCCGGCCTGTTCCTCGCGATGCAGTACCCCGTCGAGGTGCCCGGTGTCTCGGTCGCCAACTTCCTGCGCACGGCCAAGACCGCGATCGACGGCGAGGCTCCCAAGCTCCGCACGTGGGTCAAGGACGTCAATGCCGCTCTCGAGCGCGTGACCCTCGACAAGGACTTCGCGCAGCGCAGCGTCAACGAGGGATTCTCCGGCGGCGAGAAGAAACGCCACGAGATTGCCCAGCTCGAGCTGCTCAACCCGAAGTTCGCCGTCCTCGACGAGACCGACTCCGGCCTCGACATCGATGCGCTGCGGGTCGTCTCCGACGGTGTGAACCGCTACAGCGACCAGGGTGACCGCGGCGTCCTGCTGATCACGCACTACACGCGCATCCTGCGCTACATCAAGCCCGACTACGTCCACGTGTTCGTCGCCGGCCGCGTCGCCGACCAGGGCGGACCGGAGCTCGCCGACGAGCTCGAGGCCAACGGCTACGACAAGTACGTGAAGGCTGCCGCCGAGGCGTCGGCGTGACCGCTGTCGAGGCGACCACGTTCGATGTGGCCAGGATCCGGGAGGACTTCCCGATCCTGGGCCGTCGGCTGTCCGGAGACCTGCCGCTGGTCTACCTCGACAGCGCCAACACGTCGCAGAAGCCGCGACAGGTCATCGACGCGATCGACGACCACTACCGCCTCCACAACGCCAACGTCGCCCGGGCGATGCACCAGCTCGGCGCCGAGGCGAGTGCCGCCTTTGAGCTCGGACGCGACAAGGTGGCGGCGTTCATCGGTGCGCCGAGCCGCGACGAGGTCATCTACACCAAGAACGCCTCCGAGGCGCTCAACCTGGTGGCACGCGTCCTGGGCGAGGCCGGCCGCGTCGGCGCCGGCGACGAGGTCGTCATCACCGAGATGGAGCACCACTCCAACATCGTCCCGTGGCAGATGCTGACGCAGCGCACGGGAGCGACGCTGCGGTGGTTCGGCGTCACCGACGAGGGTCGTCTCGACCTCGACGACATCGACACCCTCATCACCGAGCGGACCAAGGTCGTCTCGCTGACCTGGGTGTCCAACATGCTCGGCACCATCAACCCGCTCGACGTCGTGATCGCCAAGGCGCACTCCGTCGGTGCGCTCGTCGTGGTCGACGCGTCACAGGCTGTGCCGCAGATCCCCGTCGACGTCGCGGCCCTGGGCGCCGACTTCGTGGCCTTCACGGGCCACAAGCTCGTCGGACCGACCGGCATCGGCGTGCTCTGGGGCCGCTACGACCTGCTCGTGGAGCTGCCGCCGTTCCTCGGTGGTGGCGAGATGATCGAGACCGTCACGATGGAGCGGTCGACGTACGCCCCGCCGCCGGCGCGTTTCGAGGCCGGCACCCCGCCGATCGCCCAGTCCGTCGGGCTCGGTGCGGCGGTCGACTACCTCAGCGCCGTCGGCATGGACAACATCGCCGCCCACGAGCAGGCCATCACGGCCTACGCGCTCGGTGCGATGCAGGAGGTTGACGGGCTGACCGTCGTCGGGCCGAAGGAGGCTGTCATGCGCGGGGGAGCGATCAGCTTCACCCTCGACGGCGTCCACCCGCACGACGTGTCGCAGCTGCTCGACTCGCGCGGTGTCGCTGTGCGAGCCGGTCATCACTGCGCCAAGCCGCTGCACCTGCGCTTCGGCGTCCAGTCGACGACGCGGGCCTCGTTCTACCTCTACACGACCGAGCAGGAAATCGATGCCCTGGTCGATGCGTTGCACTTCACCAAGAACTACTTCGGAGCATAGGAGGGGGACCGGTGAACGTCGACTCCCTGTACCAGGAGATCATCCTGGACCACTACAAGCACCCGCACGGTGCCGGACTGCGTGAGCCGTTCGAGGCCGAGGTGCACCACGTCAACCCCACCTGCGGTGACGAGATCACCCTGCGCGTGCACCTCGACGGTGAGACCGTCAGCGACGTCTCGTATGCCGCCGAGGGGTGCTCGATCAGCCAGGCGTCTGTGTCGGTGCTGAACGACCTGATCACCGGCAAGAGCGTCACCGAGGGCATGGCCGTCCTCGACACGTTCACCGAGCTCATGCAGGGCAAGGGCAAGATCGAGCCGGACGAGGACGTCCTCGAGGACGGCATCGCCTTCGCTGGCGTCGCCCAGTTCCCGGCGCGCGTCAAGTGCGCCCTGCTGGGCTGGATGGCCTGGAAGGACGCCGTCTCGCAGGCGCTCGTCACCACCGCCGCATCATCGACCGACACGGCAACGACAACCACGGGAGATCCCGCATGACCACTGACCACAGCGACCTGCCCGACGTCGACCTCACGCCTGCCCCCGTCGGCGGCGGAGCGACCACCAAGGAAGACGTCATCGAGGCGATGAAGGACGTCGTCGACCCCGAGCTCGGCATCAACGTCGTCGACCTCGGCCTCGTCTACGGCGCGGACGTCGACGAGCACAGCAACACCGTGCTGTCGATGACGCTGACGTCCGCGGCCTGCCCGCTGACCGACGTCATCGAGGACCAGACGCGTGCGGCACTCGACGGCATCGTCAACGACTTCCGCATCGAGTGGGTCTGGATGCCGCCGTGGGGCCCGGACAAGATCACCGACGACGGACGCGAGATGCTCCGCGCGCTCGGTTTCAACATCGGCTGAGGCGCGCTGCTGGGTCACTTCCCAGCGCTGACGGGTCACTTCTTGACCACCGAAGGGTCACCTTCGGCGATCGGGTCGTGTGTCTGAGAACACCCTCTGACCCGCCGCTGGGCGAAAAGTGACCCGTCAGCGTTCGCGTAGACTGCGGTGGTGAGCTTCTACCAGCGGGAATGACGTCGAGCCCTTGCTCCGTCGACCCCTGACTCACCCCTACCGAAGGCTTTCTCATGCTCACCGTCTCCAATGTGGAGCTGCGCTTCGGCGCGCGCGTCCTGATGTCCGATGTCTCCTTCCGTGTCGACAAGGGCGACAAGGTCGGCCTGGTCGGTCGCAACGGTGCCGGCAAGACCACGCTGACCCGCATGCTGTCGGGCGACGGTCAGCCTGCCGAGGGCTCGATCACCTCGACCGGCAAGATCGGATACCTTCCGCAGGACCCGAAGTCGGGTGACCTCGCCACCACCGCGCGCGACCGCATCCTCGGCGCTCGCGGGCTGGACGAGGCGCTGACGGCGATGCGCAAGGCCGAGATCGACATGGGATCGCCCGACGCCGCCATCGCCGAGAAGGCGATGAAGGCGTACACCCGCGCGGACTCGGCGTTCGGCGCTGGCGGCGGCTACGCGGCCGAGTCCGAGGCTGCCACGATCTCGCATGCCCTGGGCCTTCCCGACCGCGTGCTGGAGCAGCCGCTGTCGACGCTCTCGGGTGGTCAGCGCCGTCGCATCGAGCTGGCCCGGATCCTGTTCTCCGACGCCGACACCTTGCTGCTCGACGAGCCGACCAACCACCTGGACGCCGACTCGGTGACATGGCTGCGCGGGTTCCTCAAGAACTTCAGCGGCGGCATCGTCATCATCAGCCACGACGTGGACCTGATCGAGGAGACCGTCAACAAGGTCCTCTACCTCGACGCGAACCGGTCGACGATCGACATCTACAACATGGGCTGGCGCTCGTACGTCAAGCAGCGCGAGGCCGACGAGGCCCGCCGCAAGCGCGAGCGTGCTCTCGCGGTGAAGAAGGCCGACGCCCTCACGACCCAGGCCAACAAGTTCCGCGCCAAGGCCTCCAAGGCGTCCACCGCCCAGCAGATGTTGCGACGGGCCGAGCAGCTCGTGTCGGGTCTCGAGGGCGAGCGCGTGCAGGACAAGGTCGCGAACATCAAGTTCCCGAAGCCCGCGCCCTGCGGCAAGACGCCGCTCATGGCCGAGGGCCTGTCCAAGTCGTACGGATCGCTCGAGATCTTCCTCGACGTCGACCTGGCGATCGACAAGGGCAGCCGCGTCGTCATCCTCGGGCTCAACGGCGCCGGCAAGACGACGTTGCTCCGCATGCTCGCCGGCACCCTGCAGCAGGACTCCGGCGAGGTCATCCCCGGGCACGGACTCAAGATCGGCTACTTCGCGCAGGAGCACGAGACGCTCGACACCTCGCGCACCGTGCTCGAGAACATGCAGGCCCAGGCACCGCAGCTGACCGACACCGAGGCGCGCAGCGTCCTGGGATCGTTCCTGTTCAGCGGTGACGACACCTCGAAGCCTGCCGGGGTGCTCTCCGGTGGCGAGAAGACGCGTCTGGCGCTGGCCAGCCTGATCGTGTCGAGTGCCAACGTCCTGCTGCTCGACGAGCCGACGAACAACCTCGATCCGGCGTCCCGCGAGGAGGTCCTCAGGGCCATCCGCAACTACGAGGGCGCCATCGTGCTGGTGTCCCACGACGAGGGCGCCGTCCGCGCGCTGGAACCTGACAGGGTGCTCCTGCTGCCCGACGGCGACGAGGACCTCTGGTCCGAGGACTACCTCGACCTCGTCACCCTGGCGTAGGGCGCGCGGCTCGTTCCTCCCGCGGCCAGGCTTCACCTGGGCGCCAACCTCGGCCCGTGGTGAGGTCAGGCCGGGGTGGGAAAGTTGGACCGCTTCTGCTTCTTCTCGGGCTCGCCGGAGAACCCGTCGATGCGGGTCGGGTTGAGACGTTCCTTGGCCTCGGCGCGGGCGAACCAGAAGTAGCCGACGACCGCCAGCAGCGCGAAGAACCACCACTGCAGGGCGTAGAAGAAGTGCGGCCCCTGGCCGAGCTCGGGTCTCGGCTCCGCTGCGAGGGCTGTCGCCGGCGCGGGGGACTCCTTCTGGAGGTTGAGGTAGCCGTTGCTCAGGTCGTACGGCACGAAGTCGGCCATGCCGTCGCTCGACACCGCACGGATCTGGCCCTCGATGGGCTTGACGGCGTCGCCGCCGGCCCCGTTGTTCTGGCGCAGCCAGCCCTCGACCGTCACCTGGCCGCTGGGCGGCATGGGCACCTCGGGACGCTTGACCGTGTTCTGCGTCTCGATCCAGCCGCGGTCGACCAGGACGGCGTCACCGGACGGGAGCACCAGCGGGGTCACGACGTCGACGCCCGGGGCGCCGTCGCGGGTCGTGAACTTGACCGTGACCTGGTGCCCGAGGTCGTAGCGGCCCGTTGCCGTGACGCGCGTCCACTCTGTCGTGCGATCGACGGTCTCGCCGGCAGGCAGGGCCTCCGCGAGGGCGACCGGGTCAGTCGTGAAGTGCTTCGTGATGATGTCGTTGCGGTCGAGCCGCAGCTCCAGCTTGTGCATCTGCCACACACCCAGGCGGGTGCAGACGGCGGCCAGCACGATGACGAAGACCGCAAAACCGATCCACCGTGCGCTCAGCATGAAGCGGTACACACCTCGACGTTAGTTGGCCGACCCAAGGATGAGTCAGCCGGGTTGGCCCCCGCCGCCTAGGATGGTGGGATGGAGCTGATCGACGGACACGGGCGGGTGGCGACTGATCTGCGCGTGTCGCTGACCGACCGGTGCAACCTGCGCTGCCAGTACTGCATGCCCGCCGAGGGCCTCGACTGGCTGCCGACCAGCGACACGTTGACCGACGACGAGCTCAACCGCCTGATCCGCATCGGTGTCGAGACACTCGGCATCCGCGACGTGCGCTTCACCGGGGGGGAGCCCCTGTTGCGCCGGAGCCTGCCGGCCATCGTGGCGGCGACCAAGGCGCTCCCGTCCTCGCCCCGGACCGCGATGACGTCCAACGGGCTGGGTCTCAAGCACACGGCGCAGGCACTGGCCGACGCCGGGCTCGACCGCGTCAACATCAGTCTCGACACGACCGATCCCGAGACGTTCGAGAAGATCACTCGTCGCAACCGCCTCAAGGACGTCCTCGACGGGCTTGCCGCGGCACACGACGCCGGACTCCGGCCCGTCAAGGTCAACGCGGTGCTGCTGCGGGGAATCAACGACCAGGAAGCGCCCGACCTCCTGCGCTGGTGCATCAAGCACGACTACGAGCTGCGCTTCATCGAGCAGATGCCGCTCGACGCCCAGCACGGCTGGAACCGTGAGGCGATGGTCACGGCCGATGAGACGCTTGCGCTGCTGAGCGAGCACGTCCGACTGACCCCGCTGCCCGGACGCGGCTCGGCGCCGGCCGAGAAGTTCCTGGTCGACGACGGGCCGCACACCGTCGGCATCATTGGATCGGTCACCAAGCCGTTCTGCGGCGACTGCAACCGTGTCAGGCTCACGGCCGACGGTCAGATCATGAACTGCCTGTTCGCCCGCGAGGAGTCCGACCTGCGCGCACCGCTGCGGTCCGGGGCCTCCGATGAGGAGATCGCGCACCGGTGGGCGAAGGCGATGATGACCAAGCTGCCCGGTCACGGCATCGACGATCCGTCGTTCCTGCAGTCCGACCGGCCCATGTCCGCCATCGGTGGCTAGAGCGAAGCTCGGCTAGAGCGCAACGGTCTCGCGGTAGAAGTCGCGAGCATCGAGGAACGACCGCAATGACGACTCGTGGTCGGCGCACGCCAGCCAGATCTTGCGACGGTCGGGCGTGTGGATCTTGGGGTTGTTCCACACCACCTGGTGCACGGCGTCAGCGGTGCACCCCTTGGCCGAGCAGATCAGCGGATCAGCCACGGTCGAGCGGGGTGGTGCGAAACGGCTCGATCTGCTTGCCGGGCTCGGGGCCGAACGGCGACGGACCGTCGCCCTTCTTGCGGACTCCGGCGTTGGCGAAGATCACCGCGGCGTAGGGCAGGAACACCGCGCCGACGAACATCAGCCACCCGCCGACGGCCCACGGCATGCCGAGCAGAACGAGCACGACACCGCCGAGGAAGCACAGCGTTCGGATGGCCATCGAGATGGCATATCGCTTCTCACGGCGCATGCGATCGTCGGACTGCGACTCGGCCGCAGTCGTGATCGAGAAGACCTGTTGCTTACGTGCTTCACGAGGATCGGACACCCTTCCAGCGTACGCCGATGAGCGCAGCCTGCATGATGGAGACATGACTGACCGCACATACCGCATCACAGAGATCGTCGGCACGTCCCCGGACGGAATCACCGAGGCCGTCGACAACGGCATCAAGCGCGCCGGGCAGACCCTGCGCCACCTCGACTGGTTCGAGGTCACGGGCGTCCGAGGCCAGATCACGGACACGAAGGTCTCGCACTACCAGGTGACGATGAAGATCGGCTTCCGCCTGGAGGACGACGAGTAACAGCCGGGCGCGGCTCCTTCGTCGCCGCTCACTCCTGATGCTCGCTGGCGCTCGCATCAGGCCGGCTCGCTCGCTTCGCTCGCGTATGGGTGGGTCACTGCTCGCTGGCGCTGGCGCTCGCATCAGGCCGGCTCGCGCCCCCGCAAGCGGGAGGTGCCCCCAGCTTGGCTCGCGTATGGATGGGTCGTGGGTCGGGCGGGGCGGTGAGCTGTGGCGTTGCTCAGTCCTCGGAGGTGAATGTCCTCAGCAGGGCCGCCAAGCCTGACAGGACGATGACGAGCCCGCCGTAGACATAGGTGGTCTCGGCCAGGCCGATGTGGGGCGAGGCGATGCCCGCGATGACGGCCGGGATACCGAAGGCCAGGTAGCTGAGGACGAACACCGACGCGAACAGCTCGCCGCGCTCGTGCGGTGCCGCCGCCGGGGTGATGGATCGCATGATCCCCAGGAACGAGGCGCCGAACCCGGCGCCGGCGACCACGGCTGCGGCGATGAACCCCCAGTAGGAGCCGGCGGCGAGGGCGACGAGGGTCAGCGCCGTGCCCACGGCCAGGGCCGACGTGCCGGCGATCGTGATGTGCCGCGGTGTCTGCCGACGGGCGAGGAAGCACGTCAGCGAGCCCACGCCGGTCAGTGCAGCGACGACGAGTCCTTGCTCGACATGGAGGTCGCCGTCCAGCTCGCGGGCGACCAGCGGCGCACCGAGGGACAGGTAGAGCCCGCCGGTGGCCCAGCCCGCGAACAGGGCCGGCGCGCTGCGCAAGAACGGTGTGCGGGCCGCAGCCGGCACACCGATGCGCGGGATGAACGAGTGCAGTAGTCCCTCGTGGCGCGGGGACGTCTCGGGGATCAGCCAGACGGCGGCCGCGACGATGACGTACATCGCGGTGAGTCCACCGAACACGACGGCCAGGGCGGAGTCGGTGCTGTCGAGCAGGATGCCGGCCAGCAGGGCGCCGGCGGCGAGCCCGGCGAGCGGGCTGACGCTGTTGAGCGTCGCAGCCGATCCGGGACGGTCGGCGGGCTCGAGGTCGACGACGGCTGCTGACAGGGACGACATCAGCAGGCCGGCGGCGATGCCCTGCACGATGCGGGCGATCACCAGGAGGCTGACGCTGTCGGCGTGCCGGAAGACCACCATGCTGATCGCGAGGACGGCGAACCCGGCCGAGATGACCGGGCGACGCCCGAGGTGGTCCGAGATCGAGCCGGTGACGAGCAGGGTGAGCAGCAACGCGACCGCGTAGACCGCGAAGATCGTCGTCATCACGGCCGCGGAGAACCCCAGCTCGGCCTGCAGGACCGGGTAGAACGGCGACGGCGCGCTCGCTCCGACCATCATCGCCACCACCGCGGCCACGGCGAGGGTGAATCCGGGCTGGCGAGTCGTCCGGGCGGTCGCGGTGGGAAGTGTGCTGACTGACATGGGACCTCGAAGCAGGATCGGTTCGAAAATGATGGAACTGAAGGAACGATACGCGGATCTGCAGACAGTTCAAGTATTCTCGAACCATGACCTCCGTCACGAACCTCCCGCACCCGACGATCGGCGAGGTGTCCCTCACGGGCATCCTCTTCGCGCTGAGCGACCCGGCCCGTCTGGAGATCGTCCGGGAGCTCGCTGACGGACCGCTGAGCATGGCCGAGTGTGGCGCGACCAACCCGGACCTGCCGAAGTCGACCAAGTCGCACCTCATGAAGGTGCTGCGGGAGTCGGGCCTGGTCCGCAACGAGCCCCACGGCCGCCGCCGCACGGTCACCCTGCGCAAGGACGAGATCGACGTGGCGTTCCCCGGTCTGCTCGACTCGGTCCTTGGCGCGCCGCAGGGCTGACGACGACGGTCGGGCATCCGGCGGTGGGCGATCAGGTCACCGTCCGCGGTGTGGGGTGGGCGGGCAGGGCCCTGCGGCACGGTACCGGGCTAAGGGGGTCAGTCGGCGGCGTCGGCGGCCTCGACCTCTTCGCGAGTGATGCCGAGGAGGTAGATGATCGCGTCGAGGTACGGCACGTTGACCGACGTCTGGGCCTGGTCGCGGACGACGGGCTTGGCGTTGAACGCGATCCCGAGGCCGGACGCCGCGAGCATGTCGAGGTCGTTGGCGCCGTCGCCGGTCGCGACGGGGTTCTTGACCGGTATGCGGGCCTCGCCGGCGAAGCGCCGCAATGCTTCCGCCTTGCCGGCGCGGTCGACGATCGGCCCGACGATGCGCCCGGTGAGCAGCCCGTCGACGATCTCGAGCTCGTTGGCGGCGTAGTAGTCGATGTCGAGCTCGGCGGCGATCTTCTCGATGATGTGCGTGAAGCCTCCGCTGACGAGCGCGAAACGGTAGCCGAGCCGCTTCAGCGTGCGGATCATGGTGCGGGCACCCGGTGCGTAGGTCAGGGTGTCGTAGACGTCGTCGAGAGCGGACGCCTTGACGCCGCGCAGCAGTGCCACGCGGGCCAGGAGCGACTCGGCGAAGTCGAGCTCGCCGCGCATCGCCGACTCCGTGATGCCGGCGACCTCCTCCTCGCAGCCGGCGTGGGCCGCGATCATCTCGATGACCTCGCCCTGGATGAGGGTCGAGTCGACATCCATGATCACGAGGCGCTGGGCGTGGCGCAGGATGCCGTTCTCCTGCACCGCGACATCGACGCCCTGCTCGTGGGCGATGGCGGCGAGGTCGGCCTGCAGCTGGTCGGGGTCGGCGCCGGAGACCTCCATGCGGATGGCCGTCACGGGGTATCGCGCCATCCGGACGATGCGGTCGATGTTGCCGCCGTCGTCCTTGATGCCTTGGGTGAGCGCCGCCATCGCCTCGGGTCGCAGCGGCGCGCCGAGGATGACGACCTGCGCACGACCGACCCGTCGGGCGCGGTTGTCGCCGGTGCCGTGCTCGACCGTGACCTCGAGGCCGAAGTCGTCACCGACGGCGCGGGCGATCGCCTCGAGCCCGTCCATGTCGTCCGGGATGGTGAGCAGCACGCTCAGGATGAGGCGTCCGCGCACCACGAGCTGCTCGACGTCGATCACCTCGACCCCGAACGGCTGGAGCTCGCCGAACAGGCGCGTCGTCACACCGCTCTGGTCGGGACCCATCAGGGTCACCAGGACGGTCGGATCGGTGAAGTGCAACGTGGGCACGGGCTCGGTCATCGCACCCGAGGCTATCGCTGAGCCCGAGGGAGCTCGCGATAGGTTGACTGCACCACCACGAACCACGACCAGGAGGGTGCATGCCTGCCGCTTTCGATCTCTCGAAGGTGAGCGTGGAACGCCCCGGCAAGGTGTTGCTCGACTCCGTCGACTGGAAGGTCGAAGAAGGGCAGCGGTGGGTCGTCCTCGGCCCCAACGGCGCCGGCAAGACGACGCTGCTCCAGATCATCGGAGCGACCCTCCATCCGACGTCGGGCAAGGTCCGCATCCTCGGCGAGAAGCTCGGCCGCGTCGACGTGTTCGACCTGCGCACCCGCATCGGCCACACCAGCACGTCCGTCGCCGACCGGATCCCGCCAACCGAGTCGGTGCGCGACACCGTGCTGTCCGCGGCCCACGCGGTGACGGGACGCTGGCAGGAGTCGTACGACGACGAGGACCACGCCCGCGCCGAGCAGATCATGGGGGAGTGGGGCATCAAGGGCCTCGCCGGGCGGACGTTCGGCACCCTGTCGGAGGGCGAGCGCAAGCGCGTCCTGATCGCCCGCGCCCTGATGACAGACCCGGAGCTGCTGCTGCTCGACGAGCCCGGTGCCGGTCTCGACCTCGGTGCTCGCGAGGACCTCCTGGCCAGCCTCGAGGTGCTTTCGCACGCCGAGGACTCACCTGTGCTCGTGATGGTGTCGCACCACGTCGAGGAGATCCCGATCGGGTTCACGCACGTGCTGCTGCTGCGCGACGGCAGGGTCGTCGCGCGGGGCCCGCTCGACACGACCCTGACGGCGGCCAACCTCTCCATGACGTTCGGCCAGCGCATCCAGCTCGATCACGAGGGTGGACGCTACGCCGCGCGTCGGGCAGCATACGGACATCGGGCTGATCGGGGCCACGACACAGGGGGCACGTCATGAATGACTTCATCAACGACTACGGCTGGGTCGTGTGGTTGGCGATCGCCCTGCTGCTCGTGATCGTCGAGCTCGTCAGCCTCGACCTCGTGCTGCTGATGTTCGGCCTCGGCGCGCTCGCCGCAGCTGCCGCCACGGCGGCCGGCATCCCCTTCATCGTGGCGGCGATCGTGTTCGCGGTCGTGTCGGTGGCGCTGCTGTTCCTGCTCAGACCTCCACTCGTCGCGAAGCTGCACTCCGGACCGACCCTGACGACCGGTCACGGCAACCTGGTCGGCACCACGGCGGTCGTCGTCGAGCCCGTCGACCGGCAGGGCGGTCGCGTCCAGCTGAGTGGCGAGCTCTGGTCGGCACGCACGACCGGTGACAACGCCTTCGACACCGGCACCGAGGTCCTCGTCACCCAGATCGACGGCGCCACCGCCGTCGTCGCCGGCACCACGTCCACCTCACCCTCCATCAAGGAGTCCTGATGACACCAGCCTTGGTCGTCCTCGCCCTGGTCGCGCTTCTCGCGATCGTCACCGTCTCGATGACCGTCAAGATCGTGCCCCAGGCACGGTCGGGCATCGTGGAGCGGTTCGGCAAGTACCGCACGACGCTGTCCGCCGGACTCAACATCGTCATGCCGTTCATCGACAAGGTCCGGTACGTCATCGACCTGCGCGAGCAGGTCGTGTCCTTCCCGCCGCAGCCCGTGATCACCGAGGACAACCTCGTGGTCTCGATCGACACCGTCATCTACTTCCAGGTCACCGACCCGGTCGCGGCGACGTACGAGATCGCGAACTACATCCAGGCCATCGAGCAGCTCACGATGACGACGCTGCGCAACATCACCGGTGGAATGACCCTCGAGCACGCCCTGACGAGCCGTGACCAGATCAACTCGGGCCTGCGCGGCGAGCTCGACTCCGCGACCGGCAAGTGGGGCATCCGCGTCAACCGTGTCGAGCTGAAGGGCATCGACCCGCCGCCGTCGATCATCGACGCCATGGAGCAGCAGATGCGCGCCGAACGCAACAAGCGTGCCGCGATCCTGACGGCCGAGGGTCAGCGTCAGTCGGCCATCCTGACGGCCGAGGGCCAGAAGCAGTCGGCGATCCTGACCGCCGAGGGTGAGCGTCAGGCGCAGATCCTGACGGCCCAGGCTGATCGGCAGGCGCAGATCCTGCGGGCCCAGGGTGAGGCGCAGGCCATCACCACGGTCTTCCAGGCGATCCACGACGGCAACCCCGACCAGAAGCTGCTGTCGTACCAGTACCTGCAGATGCTGCCGAAGATCGCCGACGGCGAGAACGCCACGACATGGATCATCCCGGCCGAGCTCACCAAGGCCCTCGGCACGCTCGGCGGCACGATCGGATCGATCCCCGTCGACGGCGGTGGCAGCAAGGTTCGTGTCGACTTCGACGCCGAGATCGAGGACGACGCTGCGGAGCAGGATGCAGCGACGACGGAGGCCGTGCAGGAGGCACTCGACGCCGCCAAGGCGGCCGAGAACCCGGCGACGACCGCTGCTGACACGCCGGCCTGACGCAGACCCGTGGGCCTGTCGGGAGAGCCCTTTCGACAGGCCCAAGAAGCGGACCAGGGGGGCCGCAGGGGGCGATGGAGGGCGTGACGGTGAAGGTATGCCGAGCGTTCACCGCGCGTTCACCGCAGGTGGATCAAGACACGGTTTCATGCCCCTACATTTTTCGCGACACGTTCTGAACACATCGCGAAAAGAGTTCCCCCTTGAGCACGACCCTGCGCTCTGCGTTGCCCGACGTGGAGGACGAAGAGCTGCGCGAGCTGGTCGCCGATCAAAGCGGACCTGATCGCGTCTTCTTCCTCGGCTCACGGGCGATCGCGGCCACGATGCTCGTCATCACCGGCGGAATCGGGCTCTTCCTGGCCTACCAGGCGATCCCCACCTTCGGACGGTACGGCTTTGGCTTCCTCACCGAGACCCAGTGGCAGCCTGAGGCCGACATCCTCGGCATCGGCGCCGTGCTCGTCGGCACCTTCACGGTCGCCTTCGTCGCGATCCTGTTCGCGTTCCCGCTCTCGCTGCTGACCGCTCTCTACATCGCGGAGTACGCCCCGGCCCGTCTGCGGCCGACGCTCGTCTCGCTGATCGACCTCATGGCCGCCGTGCCGAGCATCATCTACGGGCTGTGGGGATTCACCCTGCTGCAGCCTCACGCCAGCGCCTTCGCGCTCTGGCTGCACCAGCACCTCGGCTTCATCCCCTTCTTCCGGGTCGACGCGGATCCGAATGCAGCCGTGTGGGAGCAGACCCGTTACACGGCGTCGGCGTTCATCGCCGGCCTCGCAGTGGCGATGATGGTCATCCCGATGGCCTGCGCGGTCATGCAGCAGGTCTTCTCGCAGTCGCCCCCTGGCGAGCGCGAGGCGGCGTTTGCGCTCGGCGCCACGCACTGGGGAGTCATCAAGACCGTCGTGCTCCCGTTCGGCAAGGGCGGCATCATCGGCGGCACGATGCTCGGCCTGGGCCGCGCACTGGGCGAGACGATCGCCGTGCTGCTGATCATCTCGCCGTCGTTCGACCTCAAGCTCAAGCCGCTCGAGGTCGGCACCAACACCATCTCGGCACTGATCGCGGGGCGCTTCGGTGAGGCGACATCGACACAGCTCCAGGCGCTGCTGACGGCGGGATTCGTCCTGTTCGTCATCACCTTGGGGATCAACACCGTGGCGGCGACGATCGTCGCCCGCAGCCGTTCCGGCGCAGGAGCTGAGGCCTGATGAGCATCGACGTCATCACCGCGCGCGAGATCGTCGCGGACCGCGACGTGATCGCTCCCCGCACGTCGGTCCGTACCGAGCCGTCGTCGACCGCGTCGGGCCCACCGCACACCCGTCGCCTGCTGAGCAAGCAGACCGCGGAGCAGCGGTTCGAGGTCGTCGGCTGCTGGTTCGCCGCACTGGCGCTGTCCTGGCTGGTCTGCAGCCGCCTGATGCCGTGGGACGGTGTGCTGATCTACACCGTGGTCACCATCGTGATCGGCATCAGCCTGCTGGCCATCATCACGGCCCTCGACTCAGGCACGCCCGAGGTGATCGACAGGATCGTCACGACGGTCGTCACGCTCGCCGCGCTGCTGATCGGTGTCGCCGTGCTGAGCACGGTGCTCTTCATCTTCTACAACGGCTACAAGCCGTTGCTCCACCTCAACACCTACTTCGACGACATGGCCGGCGTCGGCCCCCGGGACGGGCTGGACAAGGGTGGCATCGCCCACGCGATCGTCGGCTCGCTGATCGAGGTCGGCATCGCGATCGTCGTCGCGATCCCGCTCGGCATCGGCACGGCGGTCTACATGACCGAGATCGGCGGAAAGTTCGCGCGGATCGTCCGGACCGTCGTCGAGGCGATGACGGCGCTGCCGTCGATCGTCGCGGGTCTGTTCATCTACACCACGCTGATCGTCGGCCTCGGCGTGCCGCGCTCCGGCATCGCCGCCGCGGCCGCCCTCGCCGTCATGATGCTGCCGATCATCGCCCGAGCCTCGGACGTCGTGCTGCGGGTCGTGCCGGGCAACCTGCGTGAGGCCAGCCTCGCGCTCGGTGCGTCGCGGTGGCGGACGGTCTGGCACATCGTCCTGCCGACGGCCCGTCCAGGTCTTGCCACCGCCGTCATCCTCGGCGTCGCTCGCGGCATCGGCGAGACGTCGCCCGTCCTGCTCACCTCGGGCGCCGCCGGATTCATGGTCACCAACCCCACCACCGGCGTCATGAACTCCCTGCCCCTCTACATCTTCTCGACGGTGCGCAGCGGTGAGCCTCTGCTCATCGAACGTGCCTACGGGGCTGCAGCGATCCTGCTCGGCCTCGTCCTCATCCTGTTCGTCACGGCCCGTCTGCTCGCCCGCCCCAGAAAGGGCACCCGATGACCACGCACGCCCGCACCTCCATGTCCCGCAAGTCCGCCACCCTCACCGCGCTGGTCGGTGCGCTGTCGATGGCGGTCCTGATCGTCAGTGCCCGTCCGGCCGAGGCCGCCTACGCCCAGATCGAGGGATCGGGCTCGACCTGGTCGCAGGTCATCGTCCAGCAGTGGATCTCCGACGTCGACGCCAACGGCATCAAGGTGACGTACAACGGCACCGGTTCGTCGCAGGGTCGCAAGGACTTCGCGCAGAACGTCACCGACTTCGGCATCTCGGAGATCCCGTACCAGGGCAAGGACGAGTTCGGCGCCGTCGACTCGGCCGGAGACCGCCAGTTCGCCTACATGCCGATCGTGGCCGGTGGCACCGCGTTCACCTACCAGCTGAAGGTCGCCGGCAAGCTGGTCAAGAACCTGCGCCTGTCCGGCGACACGATCGCCAAGATCTTCACCGGCAAGATCACGAACTGGAACGATCCGGCGATCACGAAGGACAACAACGGCCGTGTCCTGCCGTCGTTGACAATCGTGCCGGTCCGCCGCTCGGACGGATCAGGCACCACCGCCCAGTTCACGGCGTGGATGAACAGCCAGTACCCGTCGATCTGGCAGCCGTTCTTCGGCAAGGCCGGTCTGACCTCGTACTACCCGGCGTTCGGCAAGTCGATCGGCGCCTCCGGCTCCGACCAGGTCATGAACACGATCTCGGGCTCGGCCGGCAACGGCACGATCGGCTACGTCGAGTACTCCTACCCGGTTAACAAGAAGTACCCGGTGGTGAAGCTGCTCAACAAGTCCGGCTACTTCGTCGAGCCGACGCAGTACAACGTCGCCGTGGCGCTCACGAAGGCCCAGATCAACAACGACGCGAGTTCTCAGGCGTACCTGACGTCGATCCTCGACGGGGTCTACACCGCGAGCGACCCGCGGGCCTACCCGTTGTCGTCGTACTCATACATGCTGCTGCCGACCGGCGCGAGCGACCGGCGCATGACGACCGCGAAGCGTCAGTCGCTGACGGACTTCATGTTCTACTCGCTGTGCGAGGGACAGAGCAAGGCCGGTCCGTTCGGCTACTCCCCGCTGCCGCTCAACCTGGTGCAGGCCGGATTCGACCAGCTCAAGAAGCTGTCGTCCGCCGACCCGGCGGTGGACTTCAAGAATCGTGACGTCAACCAGTGCAACAACCCGACGTTCGTGAAAGGCAACCTGTCGAAGAACAAGCTCGCCGAGATCGCCCCGCAGCCGCAGGCCTGCGACAAGCAGGGTGCGGGCCCGTGCGGGACGGAGACCGGGACCGCCCCGACGACCACGAAGGCCGCGGCTGCTCCCGGCGCTGCCCCAGTCGCTGGTGGCGCAGCTCCCGACGCTGCTGCCGCACCCGATCCGGTGACCGGCGAGGTGCCCGTGGCGGCGGACGGCACCGTTGCGACCCAGCAACAGGGGTCGGTCGCCGTGCCGACCGAACTGTTGTCGGGCAGGGCGGGGGACACCAAGGTGTTCGGCGCGTTGGCCGTCGCCCAGCTCATCGCGATCATCCTCGCGCCCGGTGTGGGCGCGGTCTACTTCAGGCGCCGTGCACGCCGCAAGCTGGGAGCCCTGTCATGAGCATCATCCGACCCCGTGAGATCGTCTGCCTCTTCATCGGCCTGGTGCTGATCGCCCTCATGGTCGCGACCGGCGGCACGCCGGCCGTGGCTGCGGGGGAGGACGGCGTGGGTGCGTTCAGCAAGACCAAGACCGTGACTCGCGAGTTCACGCAGACAGATGGTGAGACCACGACCGTCGAGACGATCGACTCGCGTGACTTCACCCTCAAGGTCGACCACACGCAGAACCTCCGCGGCCGCGAGCGCGTGGGCATCAGCTGGTCGGGTGCGCACCCCAGCGGCGGACGGGCCTCGGACCCGTACGGCGAGAACGGCCTCAACCAGGAGTACCCCGTCGTCATCATGCAGTGCCGGGGCATCGACGATCCGTCGCTGCCGAAGGCCCAGCAGCTCGACCAGACGACGTGCTGGACGTCGACGCGTCAGCAGCGGTCGCAGTCGTCGGACGACTCGGCTGCGCCGTGGCGTCACGACCTCTACGCCGCGGAGGCCGATCTGGCCAAGAAGTCGGGGCTCGACCCCATCCCGGCGGAGTGCAACGACGTCTCGTCCTTCTCGACCCACCTGACGCCATTCGTGGCTGCATCCGGCAAGGTGTTCCCCGCCTGCACCTCCGAGACCATGCCACCGGAGGCCTCGGTCGGCGCTGCCTTCCCGCCGGCAGAGCTCGCTGCCTTCAGCGATACCGAGGGCAACGGATCAGTCAACTACGAGGTCAGGTCGGCGACGGAGAACGAGTCACTCGGCTGCTCCACCGGCACGCCGTGCTCCATCGTGGCGATCCCGATCATGGGCATCAGCTGTCTCGACGCCGACACGGCCTGCCAGAAGACCGGACGCTTCCGCCCGGGCGAGAGCAACTTCGCCAACGAGGGCGTCGACCCCGCGGTGTCCCCGCTGTACTGGTGGAGCGAGTCGAACTGGCGCAACCGCATCACGGTGCCGTTGACCTTTGGCCTGCCACCTGACGCCTGCCAGGTGCTCGACAAGCGGCCGCCCGTCGCATTCTACGGGTCCGAGCTGATGAACCAGGCGTCGCTGCAGTGGGCCCCCGCGTACTGCCTCAGCAAGAAGCGCTTCAAGTTCCAGCACAACCGTGTGGGCGATGACCCGGCCTACGCGCTGGTCGAGAAGGGCGAGGCGCCTGCCGCGTTCGTCTCCGGCAGCAGGGAGGCCGACACCGAGGTGCCGGTCGGGTACGCACCGACGGCGGTCACCGGATTCGCCGTCGGCTTCGTCATCGACGAGCCCGACAACAAGGGTGAACGCGGCACCCTCAACCTGACGCCGCGTCTGCTGGCCAAGCTGTTGACCCAGTCCTACACGGGATCCACCCGAGGCCAGCAGCACCCCGGCATGGCGACCAACCCGTTGTCGATCAACCTCGACCCGGAGTTCCAGGCGATCAATCCCGGCCTCGACACGATCTCCCGTGAAGCGGCGGCGACGGTCCTGTCGTTGTCGGAGTCGTCTGACGTGATCAAGAGCCTGACGGCCTACATCCAGGACGATCCGGAGGCACGGGCGTTCGTGGACGGGCAGCCAGACCCGTTCGGCATGGTCGTCAACCCGACGTACGCCAAGGTGAAGCTGCCGGTCAGCGAGTTCCCGCTGCTCGACACCTTCGTGCCGGCGTCCAACCAGGAGTGCGAGCAGCAGAACCCGGCGCCGTACTTCACGCTGCTCGCAGCGCCCATCAACAGCATCACCAAGATCGCGCAGGCGGTGCTGGACGGATGGCCCAACACGCAGACTCGTTGCGACCGCGCCACGTCGAGCGACCCGTTCAAGGTCGGCCGCGTCGAACGTCAGGGCATCGGCAAACGCTTCATGCTGGGAATCGTCAGTCTCGGTGACGCTGAGCGCTATGGGTTGAAGATGGCGTCGCTCCAGACCGGTGCGGGAGAGGGCCGCCGGTTCGTGGCGCCCACGACAGCCAGCATCCTCGAGGCCGTCAAGGCGGCGAAGCCCAAGAGCTCACGGTCCGCGTTCACGCTGACCCAGAAGGCCTTGAAGGCGAACCCGTCGGCGTACCCGGGCACGATGATCGTCTACACGGTGGCGAGGACGACCGGGCTCGACAAGGACGATGCCAAGGACGTGGCCTCGTTCATCCGGATCGCCACGACCGAGGGCCAGAGGCCGGGGTCGGGCAACGGCCAGCTGGCCGACGGCTATGCGCCCATCACCAAGACCGGCGTCACGGCGGCGCTCTACTCGCAGGCGCAGAAGGTCGCCGCTCTCATCGAGGAGCAAAAGGAGCCTGCCGAGAAGAAGGCCAAGGCTCCGAAGGCGGCTCCGGCGGCGCTGCCGGCGGCGGCACCCGCACCCGCGGCTGTCGCTCCCGAGGAGCCGGCGGCCGTGGTGCCGGCGGTTGCCCCGACCGAGGAGATCGTGGCGACGTCGTCGCAGACCTCGCGGCCGGCCGGCTTCCTGCTGCCGTTGCTGATCGGGCTGGCCCTCGCCGCCGGGGTCGCCGGACCCGTCACGCGCCTGGTCGCCCGCCTGCGGGTGCAGCCATGACCGCGGCGGTGACGACCGGACGCCGACGCTTCCAGCGGCCGGCCCAGATGTGGCCGATCCGGCAGCCGGCGAAGACCAAGACTGTCGAGCCGTTGCCCGATCAGCTGGCGATCGTGAGCACCTCGTTCACGGTGCTGGCGGTCGTGGTCGTGTGGTTCCTCGCCCAGCTCCTGCTGTTCAGCGGTATCGAGCAGGGACGGGCGCAGGACCGTCTCTTCGGCCAATTCCGCACCCAGCTCGCCGAGGCCACGGCACCCATTGGCGGCATCATCGCGCCGGGTGCACCGGTGGCACTCCTTCGGATCCCGTCCCTCGACTACGACCAGGTCGTCGTCGAAGGCACGTCGTCCGGCATGCTCGTCGACGGACCCGGTCACCGTCGCGACACGGTGCTGCCCGGGCAGGCGGGCGTGTCGGAGATCTTCGGCAAGTCCAGCACCTTCGGCAAGCCGTTCGCAGACCTCGTTACCGAGGGCGCCGGCAAGACCATGACAGTCGTGACGGGTCAGGGTGAGACGACCTACAAGATCTCGGGCGTCCGGCGCGCGGGTGACCCGGTGCCGGGCGCGCTGGCAGCCGGCGGATCGCGGATCACCATGGTCACCGCCGGTGGCTCGTCGTCGCTGACACCCAACGAGGTGGTGTACGTCGACGCCGAGCTGCAGGGCACGGCGTTCGTCGCACCCGGAGGCAGGCTCAACGCGATCGGTCCCTCCGAGGTGCCCATGGCGAGCGACACGAGCGTCATGCCGGCGCTGGCCCTGAGCCTCGGAGCGCTGGCCCTGGTGGTGGTCGGAGCCATCGTGGCCAGGCAACGGTTCGGGGCGATGCGCAGCTGGTTGATCGCTGCGCCCGTGGTGCTCGCACTGGCGTGGATGACGTCCGACCTGACCACGTACCTGCTGCCGAATCTCCTGTGATTGCAGTAAATCCAAGTCGCCGCATGATGGACACCTACCGTTCATCTCAAACGCCACGAGCCCCCCTGTCACACCCCTACTTTTCTCTTGGGCATCGCACCGATCGCCCTCTACACACGAGAAATGGACACCACGAATGATTCGTCAGCGAGTCTCCTTGGCCGTGGCGGGCGCCGTTGTCGCCAGCACGGCTCTGACCATGGGCCTGTCGACCCCCGCCAGCGCAGCACCCACGATCTACGACCCGACCTTCACGCCGGGCGCCGGCGACCTGACTGGCGTCGGTTCCGACACCTCGGAGATCGCACTCGACTTCCTGTCCAAGGGCAACGCCGGCATCGCAGGCTTCAACGCCGACAAGGTCACTGGTCGTATCGGATCGTTCGCCGCTCTCGGTGACCCGACGAGCATCGTCCTCAAGTCAGGTTCGGCTGCCGTGACCCGTCCCAACGGCTCCGGCGCCGGAAAGCTGACGCTGTTCGGTACCGGAAACAACCCGGATGTCGATTTTGCCCGGTCCTCGTCCGCTCTCAACACGGCTGAGACTGCCGCCCTGCTGCAGCAGGCACCTTTCGCCGTCGACGGTCTCAAGCTCGCGGTCGCGACCACCTCCAACGCGCCGGCGACCATCACTCCGGCCGACATGGTCAAGATCTACAACGGGACGTTCACCAACTGGAGCCAGCTGGGCGGAGCTCCCGGCGTCATCAAGCCGCTGATCCCGCAGACCGGGTCCGGCACCCGTTCGTTCTTCGTGGCCCAGCTCCAGGCGGCCAACGGCGGAGTTGCCGTCCCCCTGGGAGGCGCCGTCACCGACACGCAGGAGCACAGCGACGCGGACATCAAGAACAACCCCAACGCCGTCGCACCGTTCTCGACCGGTCGCGCCAGGCCGCTCACGGCAACCATCAAGGTCGTCGACGGCTTCAGTGCCAAGCGCGCCCTCTACAACGTCGTGCGCCAGGCCGACCTGAGCGGTCCGAAGGCCACGCTCATCCAGTCGGCCTTCAGCGCGACCGGCTTCCTGTGCAGCGCGGCTGCCAAGCCGCTGATCGAGGCCGCCGGCTTCGATCAGCTGGCCACGCCGGTCAACGGCGGCGTGTGTGGCACCTTCGGCCAGACTGCTGCCTCCAACCTGCAGACGAATGCGCCGGCGCAGGTGACGACCACGAGCCTCTCGGGCGTGACGCAGAACGACAAGTCGGTCAAGCTGACCGCTGCGGTCACGGCCGCCGACGGATCGACCGCGGGCGGAACCGTCAGCTTCTTCGAGACCGTTGGCGGCTCGAAGGTCGCGGTCTCCACGCCGAAGACCGTGATCGGTGGCTCGGCAACTCTGACCATCGCGAACGTCGCCCTCGGTGACCACGTCTACTCGGCTTCGTACACGCCGACGAGCAACCTGACCTACGTCGCGTCTTCCTCGAGCGACTCGACCGTCAAGGTCCTCAAGACCTCGGCCATCTCGGTCGGTTCGGTCAGCAAGACCTTCGGTGCTGCTGCCAGCATCCCGGTCAGCGTCACGGGCGACGGCGCACCTGCCGGCGGCTCGGTGACGGTCAACATCGGCGGCAGCGTCTCCACGGTCGGTCTCTCGAGCGGCAGCGCTTCGATCCCCGTCCCGACAGCTCTCGGTACGGGCTCGTACGCGGTCTCGGTCTCGTACAACTCGGACGGCGTCACGTCAGCCTCGGCCGCCAACGGCTCGCTGTCGATCTCGAAGGTCGGCACGGCCAGCTCGATCAAGCTGAGCAAGAAGACCATCAGGGCGAGCAAGAAGGCCAAGGTCACGATCACGGTCAAGGCCCCGGGATCGTCGATCCTGGCCACGGGCAAGGTCACGGTCAAGGCCGGCAAGAAGATCGTCGGAACCGGGACGGTCAAGAACGGCAAGGTCACCCTCAACCTGAAGAAGCTCAAGAAGGGCTCCTACAAGCTGAAGGCCACGTTCGCGGGCAACGCCAACTTCGGCGCTTCCACCACCAAGAGCATCACGCTCAAGGTCACCAAGTAACGCATGACACCACCGCACGCAGCAGCCGGCTCCACGTCCTCGCGGACGTGGGGCCGGCTGTGTGCGGCACCAGAACCAGAACCGCCATCACACTCCGCACGACAAGAAGGGTTCCACCCATGACCGTGATCGACGAAGCCGGCGCTGACACAGGCACCGAGGTCTTCCCCGCCTACACCGCCCCCTCAGGCGACCTGGCGGAGATCCGCGCCAACGAGATCTCGGCATGGTTCGGCACGCACAAGGTGCTCGACCGTGTGTCGCTGACGATGCCGGCCGGAGAGGTCACGGCCCTCATCGGTCCGTCAGGCTGCGGCAAGTCGACGTTCCTGCGCATCCTCAACCGCATGCACGAGCTCATCCCGTCGGCGTCACTGGCCGGATCGGTCGAGCTCGACGGCCAGGACATCTACGACCCGTCCCGCAAGCTGACGGACGCGCGCCGCTCGATCGGCATGGTGTTCCAGAAGCCCAACCCGTTCCCGGCGATGTCGATCGAGGAGAACGTCCTGGCCGGCCTCAAGCTGACCGGCACCCGCCTCGACCGCGACGCCCGTGACGAGCTGGTGGAGTCCTGCCTGATCAAGGGCGGCCTCTGGAACGAGGTCAAGGACCGACTGGACGCCCCCGGCGGCGGCCTCTCGGGCGGACAGCAGCAGCGTCTCTGCATTGCCCGCTCCCTCGCGATCAAGCCGCGCGTCCTGCTGATGGACGAGCCGTGCTCCGCGCTCGACCCGACGTCGACGCGTGTCATCGAGGAGACGATGCTCGAGCTCGCCCGGGAGGTCACGATCGTCATCGTCACCCACAACATGCAGCAGGCGGCCCGCGTGTCGTCGCAGTGCGCGTTCTTCCTCGCTGCGCAGGGCACCCCCGGCGTGATCGTGGAGCACGGGGACACTGATGCCATGTTCGGGAGCCCGCAGGACACGCGCACGGCCGACTACGTCAACGGCCGTTTTGGCTAATCAGCGACGCGGGATCGGTATCGGGGAGGTCCTGCTGGTCGGTGTGTCCCTGTGCGTCATGATCGCGCTCGGCATCGCCACGGCGTCGGCATTCTCGGGGGGAGAGGTGCCGATCACGTCGTACGCGGACGCGCCGGCGGCCACGCCGACGGCAGTTGCACTGCTGCCCGCGGCGCCCGAGGTCGAGGCTGCTGCGCCTGCCGCGACCGGCACCACCGTGGCGGCGCAGTGGGTGCAGGACACCGCTCAGCGGGCGGGCATCGGAGAGGTCGCCGTCCGGGCCTACGGCGTGGCGACCCTCCGGCTCGGACGGGAGCAGCCTGGTTGCCACCTCGGCTGGACCACCGTGGCCGGGATCGGCGGCATCGAGTCGGGCCACGGCACCAACGGTGGTTCGTCGCTGCTCCCCGACGGTCAGACGTCTCAGGCCATCCTCGGCCCCGCCCTCGACGGGACCAACGGCAACGGAGCGATCCGGTCGACCGCCGAGTCGGTGCAATGGCACGGCGACGTCCAGTGGGACCACGCGGTCGGTCCGATGCAGTTCATCCCGTCCACGTGGGACCGGTGGCAGTCCGACGGCAACGATGACGGCATCGCCGACCCGAGCAACGTGTTCGACGCTGCCTACGCCGCCGGACGCTACCTGTGCTCCTCCGGCGCCGACCTCAGGACGGCACAGGGCTGGTCGCGGGCGATCTTCTCGTACAACCACTCCGACGACTACGTGCGGAGCGTGCTCGGCTTCGCCAACTACTACGCGAAGGCCGGCTGACGGCTCCGAGACGTCATCACGGACGAGCCATCGCACGTACATCGGTGATGACGTCCCTAGCCGGACCCGCAGAGGTCATCACGGATGTACGTGGGTCACCACATCGGTGATGACGTCCCGGGTCGTTCGAGGGATCAGTGCGCGTAGGTGCCGTGGACGATCGCGCGGCCGAGGGTCTTGAATGCGAGGTTGAAGCTCACGGCGGCCGGTGAGGCGGATGCGTCGACGCCGAGAGTCTCCTCGCCGACCGCGTGGACGACGAAGAAGTAGCGGTGGACCTGGTCGCCCTGCGGGGGAGCGGCGCCGGTGAAGTCGTGCCCACCCATGTCGTTGGCGACGTGGAACGCCGCGCCGGGGAGCGAGTCGTCCGAGGCGCCGGCACCGGCGGCCAGCTCGGTGACGTCGGCCGGGATGTCGACGGCGACCCAGTGCCAGAAGCCGGACGGGGTGGGTGCGTCGGGGTCGAAGCAGGTGACGACGAACGACTTCGTGCCCTCGGGAGCACCGCTCCACGACAGCTGCGGCGAGGTGTTGCCGTGGGCGTTCACCTGGTCGTCCTTGAGCGGCTGGCCGTCGGCGACGTCGTCGCTCGTGACGGTGAAGCTCGGGACGGCGGGAAGCAGCGGGTAGGGATCGGGTGTGACGGATCGGTCGAGGCTCATGGCATCTACGCTAGCCCGGTGGCCCAGATCGTACGACTCGACGACATCG
>JBKJIW010000012.1:0-22833 GCA_046598255.1 Aeromicrobium sp.
ACGAGGTAGCCGAGCGACTTGCCGGTGCCGGTGCCGGCCTGGACCAGGAGGTGCTCGCCGCTGTCGAGGGCGTGCTTGACGGCCTCGGCCATCTGGATCTGCCCGGGACGGTCCTCACCACCGACCGCCTCGACCGCGGCATGGAGGACGTCGCGGATGTCAGGCACCGTCGAAGGTTATCGGTGCCCTCCCGACGCGGCTGTCGCGCGTCCACACCCCTGGGCAAGCGCACGCGGTAGGTGCCGTCAGACCGCGTAGGGCTCCAGCTCGCTGGCGAGGGCACCGTTGACGCGGGCCACCACGTGCGTGCCGTCCGCCTCGTGGTCGAGCGACTCGATCTCGCCCTGGGTGTGGATCTGGTTGAGCAGGTCGCCGCGCGAGTACGGCAGCAGGACGTCGACCTGGCTCGCCGGCTGGGGCAGGTCGGCCTCGATGGCGCCGAGCAGCTCGTCGATGCCCTCACCGGTGCGCGCGCTGATGACGACTGCGTGCGGCTCACGGACCAGCAGCTGCTTGAGCACGAGCGGATCGGCCGCGTCGGCCTTGTTGATGACGACGATCTCCGGCACCTCGGAGGCCCCCGCCTCCAGGACGACCTGACGGACCGCTGCGATCTGCCCCTCCGGGTCGGGGTCGGACCCGTCGACGACGTGCAGGATCAGGTCGGACTCCGCGACCTCCTCCAGCGTGGATCGGAACGCCTCGACCAGCTGGTGCGGCAGGTTGCGGACCAGGCCGACGGTGTCGGACAGGGTGTAGACCCGGCCGTCCGCCGTCTGGGTGCGGCGCGTGGTCGGGTCGAGGGTCGCGAACAGGGCGTTCTCGACGAGCACGCCGGCGTCCGTCAACCGGTTCAGCAGGCTCGACTTGCCGGCGTTGGTGTAGCCGGCGATCGCGACCGAAGGGATCTCGTGGCGCTGTCGGTTGCCCTTCTTCGTCTCGCGCGACGTGCCGAGCTCCTTGAGCTCGCGGCGCAGCTTCGTCATCTTCATCTCGATGCGACGACGATCGGTCTCGAGCTTCGTCTCACCGGGGCCACGGCCACCGATGCCCTCGCCGCCGGCGGCCTGGCCACCGGCCTGACGGGACAGGTTGCCACCCCAGCCGCGCAGACGCTGCTTCTGGTACTGCAGCTGGGCGAGCTCGACCTGCGCCTTGCCCTCCTTGCTCTTCGCGTGCTGGGCGAAGATGTCGAGGATCAGCGCGGTGCGGTCGACGACCTTGACCTTGATCTTGTCCTCGAGGTTGCGCAGCTGGCTGGGTGCGAGGGCACCGTCGCAGATGACGGTGTCGGCGCCGGTCGCCTCGACGACCGCCCGCAGGTCCTCGACCTTGCCGGAGCCGATGTACGTCGCCGGGTCCGGCTTCTGCCGGCGCTGGATCAACGCGTCGAGCACCTCGGAGCCCGCCGTCTCGGCGAGCAGCTTGAGCTCGGTCATCGAGTTCTCGGCGTCCTCGACGGTGCCGTCGGTCCAGACCCCCACCAGGACGACGCGCTCGAGGCGCAGCTGGCGGTACTCGACCTCGGTGATGTCCTCGAGCTCGGTACGAATGTTGGCGACCCGCCGCAGCGACTGCCGCTCCTCGAGCTCGAGCCCGTCGGTGCCCTGCTGGTCGTACGTCTGCTCGGTCATGCAGTCCAATCCATGGTGCCCCGCGCGACGATCTCGGCGGGGCCGGTGAGGGTGATGCGGGTGTCGGCGGTGACCTCGACGTGGAGGGTGCCGCCCGGCACGTCGACGCGATACGTCACCGGAAGCGTGTCGGCGTGCACTGACGCCGTCGCTGCCGCCGCGGCGCACGCGCCGGTGCCGCAGGAGCGGGTCTCGCCGGACCCGCGCTCGTGCACCCGCATCGCGACGTGGTGCGGGCCGACGACGTCGACGAACTCGATGTTCACACCGTCCGGGTAGACCCGGCGGTCGAAGTCGGGCTCCCGGGTCAGCGCTCCGGCGTCGTCGAGGGAGTCGACGAACGCCACCGCATGCGGGTTGCCGGTGGTGACGTGCAGGCTCTCCCAGTGGCGACCGTCGACCGCCACCTTGCTGCTCTCACCGAAGGCGTAGGGACCCATGTCGACCGAGATGAGGTCGCCGTCGAACGTGATGGTCTTGTCGCCGTCGCGGGACCCGATGACGAACGGCTCGCTCGGGTCGGCGAGCCCCTCCTGCACCAGGTGCAGGGCGAACACGCGGATGCCGTTGCCGCACATCTCGCTGATCGACCCGTCGGCGTTGCGGTAGTCCATGAACCACTGGCCGGCGGACTCGATGCCGATCGAGGACGCGCGGATGACCCGCAGCACACCGTCGGCGCCGATGCCGCGTCGGCGCTCGCACAGGGCGGCGACAAACGTGGCGTCGAGGTCGCCGTGGACGGTGCCGTCATGGTCCGGGAGCAGAACGAAGTCGTTCTCGGTGCCGTGTCCCTTCAACCATGCGAAAGCCATGGTTCCCAGTCTACGCCGGGCTGACGCGCGCACCCGCGCCCAGATGTCGGCACTTCTGCACGGGTTCGCGCCCCGACACGCCTACATGTGTGCCGACATCCTGGACAGTGCCGTCTCCGCCGCGTCGTCGGCGTCGTGCCGGAGCCAGTGGATCCTGGGGTCCTTGCGGAAGTCACGGTCCTGACGGCGCGCGAACTTGCGGGTGCCGGTGACAGTGTCGTCGCGCGCCTGTTTCTCGGTGATCTCGCCCCGCAGGAACGCGAGCACCTGCCGGTAGCCCAGAGCACGCGAGGCGGTCAGGCCGTCCGCGATGCCGAGCGGCAGCAGCGCGCGCACCTCGTCCACGAGGCCGTCGGCCCACATCCGGTCGACCCGGGACGTCAGTCGTTCGTCGAGGACGTCCCGAGGGACGTCGAGCCCCAGGATCGTGACGTCGTCGTAGACCGACTCGAAGGGCGGCATCGTCGCGGCGAACGGCCGCCCCGTCAGCTCGATGACCTCGAGCGCACGCACCACCCGGCGGTCGTTGGTGGGCAGGATCTGCGCCGCCGCGGCCGGGTCCCGCCGTGCGAGCTCAGCGTGCAGCCCGGACTGCCCGAGAGCCTCGAGTTCGGCGACCCAGCGGGCGCGCACAGCCGGATCGGTGCCGGGGAACTCCAGCCGGTCGAGCACGGCACGCACGTACAGCGCCGATCCCCCGACCATGACGGGCGTGACGTCCCGCGAGAGGCAGTCGGCGATGACCGCGCGGGCAGTGGCCTGGAAGTCCGCGACGCTCGCCGTCTCCGTCACGTCGAGGACGTCGAAGAGATGGTGCACGACTCCCCCGCGCTCGGCCTCCACCGGCTTGGCCGTGCCGATGTCCATGCCGCGGTAGAGCTGCATCGAGTCGGCGTTGATGATCTCCGCCGTGCCGATCCGGCGGGCGATCTCGACGGCCAGGGATGACTTGCCGGACGCCGTCGGGCCGACGACGGCCACGATCCGGTCGCGAACAGGCATGCCTGGATTGTCGCAGTACCCTGATGCCCAGACGGGGGCGGTCGCGCCCGCGCCCGGCACCGACCACCCCGAGACGAAGGAGACAAGCCATGAGTTTTCTCGACAAGCTGAAGAAGAGGGCTCCTGAGCTCAAGGAGAAGGCAGCCGATCTGGCCGCCACCCAGAACGCCAAGATCGACCAGGGCATCGACAAGGCCGCCGACCTGGCCAGCAAGGCCACCAAGGGCAAGTACGACGCCAAGATCGACGGCGCTGCCGGCAAGGTCAAGGACGCCGCCGACAAGCTCGCCGAAGAGGGCAAGAAGCCGTAGCACGCAGCACCCGGCGCCGACACCCGACACCCGGCGCCGGGTGTCGTCTGGCAGACCGTCGCCGGCGTGACACGATGAGCGGGTGTTCGACTCACCCGGGGCGCCGGCGTACCCGCCGGCTCGCAACACCTGGGAGTTCCCACCCGCCGAGCTCTCGAAGCGGTGGAGGTGGCTGGCGGTCCTGGCAGGACTCGTCGGTCTCGTCACCAGCGTGGCGCTGATCGCCGTCCTGGTGCTCTACGCCGGCGACGACGCCCCGGGCTTCATCGAGGACGAGGGCCTGCTCGACTCCATCGCCGACGAGTGCAGCCTGATGACGTCGACCGTCGAGTCGATGCCGGTCTCGGGCTCGCCGCAGCGGCAGGCGGCCACGATCGCCGACCAGAGCCGCGCCATCGAGCTCATGGTCGCGACGATCCGGGCCGATCACCCCGAGACCGTGCTGAACGACCAGCCGGCCGAGCAGTGGCTGCAGGACTGGGAACGGCTGGTGCAGGCGCGCGACGACTACGCCCTGGCGCTGCTGCGAGAGCCCAACGCGTCGTTCGAGGTGCCCCTCGACCCCGACGGTGACCCCATCACCGAACGGATGGACGACGTCTGGCTCGGCTACTCGGTGTGCGAGGTTCCAGAGGCGCTGACCCCGGCCGGCACGGACTCCCGTTCAGCCGTCTGACGCAGGCGAAGCCTGCTTCTGCTTCTGCTTCTGCTCCTGCTTGAACGTGCGCACCTTGACCAGCGACTCGGCGTCGACGACGTCGGCCACCGAGCGGTAGCCCTTGCGGCCGTAGTCGCCGACGACCGTGGTCCATCCGCGCGGCTTGACGTCGAGCTGCTTGGCCAGCAGAGCCGCGAAGATCTTGGCCTTCTGCTCGCCGAAGCCGGGGAGCGCCTTCAGGCGCTTCATCAGCGCCTCGCCGGTCCTGGCGTCGGACCAGATGCGGGACGCGTCGCCGTCGTACTCGTCGACCACGACCTGCGCGAGCGCCTGGAGGCGCCCAGCCATCGAGCGGCCATATCGGTGGATCGCCGGCGGGGTGGCGCACAGGTCGGCGAACGCCTCCGGCTCGGCCTCGGCGATGGCTGCCGGGTCGAGGGTGCCGAAGCGGTCGAGGACCTTGGCCGGGCCGGCGAACGCCCGCTCCATCGGGAACTGCTGGTCGAGCATCATGCCGGCCAGCAGGGCGAACGGGCTGTCGGTCAGCACCTGGTCGGCGTGGGCGTCCTGGGCGATCTGGATCGGCATGGGTCCATCGTCCCACCGGCGAGACCGGCCCGCCGGACCGCATCGGAGCGGTCGAGAGCGGGGCGGTGGAGGATCCACCTCCCGACGCCGGGGCGTACCGGGATGGTGACCCATCTGACCGCCGACCGGGTGGACTCCCGGCACCGGAGTTGAGAGGCTGGTCGCAGAGCCTCCACGAGGTTCCCGGACGAGCGGTGCCGTACCCGGTCAGCGACAAGACGGCGCCAAGGAGAATCACATGTCCTGGATCGTCCTCGCCCTGTCCGGAGTCCTCGAAGCCGTGTGGGCCACCGCCCTCGGCCGGTCGGAGGGATTCAACCGCCTCGTCCCGTCGGCCGTCTTCGGCGTCGCCCTCGTGGCCAGCATGGGTGGCCTCGCGTACGCCATGCGGGAGCTGCCGGTCGGCACCTCGTACGCCGTGTGGGTCGGCATCGGAGCGACGTTGACCGTCGCCTACGCGATGCTGACCGGCGACGAGGCCGCGTCCGTGGTCAAGGTGCTGCTCATCGGTGGCATCGTGGCGTGCGTGACGGGCCTGAAGTTCCTGCACTGAGACAGGCCGCGACGGGACGAGCCGGTCAGGCCGGTTCGGTGACCGACATCAGCAGCGCCGGGAGCGTCTCGCGCAGCAGGCCCATGTCGATCGGTCGGTCCTCGACCAGCGCCTCGCGCAGGGCGGTGTCGTACGTGCCGTTGAGGATCGTCGCCGCGTGGCTGATGTCGACGGTCAGCCGCAGGCCCAGGGCGTCGAGCACCGACACCATGAACTCCTCGAAGTCGGTGCGCAGCTGGCGCCACACCGCGACGAACTCGCGGCCGACGGCGTCGTCGCGCACGCCGCGCAGCTGGAACTCGGCGTGCACCAGGTACCACTCGCGATCAGGCGGCTGCAGCAGCAGGAAGCGGTCCATGATGACGCCGACCGCCTCGATGACGCCGAGCCCCTCGAACGAGGACGGGTCCGCGGCCTCGCGCAGCAGGCCCAGCATGACCTCGCGCTCGCGGTCGAACAGCGCGAGCATGAGCTCGTCCTTGCTCGAGAAGTTCGAGTAGAAGGCCCCGCGGGTGAAGCCGGCCTGCTCGCAGATGTGCTCGACGGACGCACCCTGGATTCCCTCGCGGGCCAGCACCTCGCGGGTCGCGTCGAGCAGGCGATCGCGGGTCGCGGCCCGGCGGCGCACCGGCGGATGATCGTGCGACGGTCTCACCATGGACTCCTCCTGAGGTCTTCATCACCCTACTCGATACATTGACGTATTGGATACACAAACGTATCGTCAAAGCATGTCGAACTCCCTGTACGCCCTCGGACGCTGGGCGTTCCGTCACCCGCGCCGCATCCTCGGTGCCTGGGTGCTCGTCCTCCTGGTGGCCGGCATCGCCGCCGTCGGGCTCGGCGACGGCACCAAGAACTCGTTCGACATCCCGGGCACCGAGTCGCAGGAGGCCATCGACTCCCTCGGCCGCACGTTCCCCGAGCTGAGCGGCACGTCCGCCTACCTCGTGATCGTCGCGCCCGACGGTCGCACCGTCGACGACGAGCCGACACGCGCACTCGTCGACACCGCCATCACGGGGATGAAGGACGTCCCGGGAGTCACCGAGGCCGTGTCGCCGTACGCCGACGGCAACGCGATCGGGATCTCGGCCGACCGCCGCGCCGCCCAGGTGCAGGTGCAGTTCGACCGCGAGCTGACCGACGTCACACCGGCCGAGCGCGACCAGCTAGCCGCCACCAGTGACGCCCTGGAGGCCGCCGGTTACACCGTCGCGTTCGGCGGCGACGTGTTCACGAACACCGGTCCGCAGCTGTCGATCACCGAGGTCATCGGCGTCCTCGTGGCGTTCATCGTCCTCTACCTGATGTTCCGTTCGCTGCGGGCCGCGGTGATGCCGATCGTCACAGCCGTCCTCGGCGTGCTCGTCACCATCGCGCTCACGATCGCCGCCACCGGCTTCGTCACGATCTCGGCCACCGCTCCCCTGCTGGCGCTGATGATCGGACTGGCGGTCGGCATCGACTACGCCCTGTTCATCGTGTCGCGCCACCGCGAACAGCTCGCCGACGGGCTCGAGCCCGAGGAGGCCGCCGCCCGGTCGGTGGCCACCGCAGGCTCCGCCGTCGTCTTCGCCGGGGTGACGGTCATCATCGCGCTGCTGGGCCTGTCGATCGCGCGCATCCCGTTCCTGACGATCATGGGTGCCGTCGCGGCCCTGTCGGTCGTCATCGCGGTGGCGGTCGCCCTGACGGTGCTGCCGGCGCTGCTGGGTCGCGCCGGCGACCGGCTCACCCCCGGGGCGGACGACCGCGTGCCCGGCAGCTTCTCCCGGCGCTGGGTCGAGGTCACGACACGCTTCCCGCTGATCGCGATCGTCCTGGTCGTCGTCGGCCTGGCCATCGCGACCGTCCCCGCCAAGGACCTCCAGCTCGCCCTGCCCGACAACGGCACCGCCCCGGTCGGCAGCACGCAGCGCACCGCGTTCGACCTCGTCGACCGGGAGTTCGGTCCCGGCTTCAACGGACCCCTGCTGGTCAGCATCGACATCATCTCCACGACCGACCCGGTCGGCGTCGTCGACGGCATCGCCGGCGACCTGCGGCGGATGCCGGGCGTCGCGGCGATCGGGCTGGCGACCCCCAATCGCACCGCCGACACCGGCATCGTCCAGGTCATCCCTGCCACCGGTGCGACCGACCAGCGCACCACCGACCTCGTCAACGCCATCCGTGACCGCGAGCCCGAGTGGCGCGCGCGGTACGACGTGCCGGTCAGCGTCACCGGACTGACCGCGGGCGGCATCGACGTGTCCGAACGGCTCCAGGGCGCCCTGCTCCCGTTCGGCCTCGTCGTCGTGGGCCTGTCGGTCCTGCTGCTGATGATCGTGTTCCGCTCGCTCGTCGTGCCCCTCAAGGCGACGCTGGGCTTCCTGCTGTCGACGGGCGCTTCGTTCGGTGCCGTCGTCGCGGTGTTCCAGTGGGGCTGGCTCATGGACGTCGTGCACCTCGAGCAGACCGGCCCGTTGATCAGCTTCCTGCCGATCATCCTCATGGCGGTGCTGTTCGGCCTCTCGATGGACTACGAGGTCTTCCTGATGGCCCGCATGAAGGAGGAGTACGTCCGTTCGGGCGATCCCCACCGGGCCATCGCCGATGGGTTCGTGGGCAGCTCGCGCGTCGTCACGGCGGCAGCGGTCATCATGCTCGCGGTGTTCGCGGCATTCGTCCCGGAAGGCGATCCCAACATCAAGCCGATCGCCTTCGCGCTCGCGATCGGAGTCTTCGTCGACGCCTTCCTGATCAGGATGCTCTTCGCGCCGGCCGTGCTCGAGCTCTTCGGCCAGCGGGCGTGGACCCTGCCGGGCTGGCTCGACCGCGTGCTGCCCCACGTCGACGTCGAGGGCGAGGGCCTCCACCGACGGGTCGCCCTGCAGGCGTGGCCGCGCACCGCGTCGACCGCCGCGATCACCGCCGCGGCCGTCACCACCGAGGGCCCCGACGGGCCGGTGCTGAACGACGTGTCGGTCGAGGTCGAGGCGGGCGACTGGCTCGTCATCCACGGCCCGAGCGGGGCCGGCAAGACCGCGCTGCTGCTGACGTTCGCCGGGCGGATGGCCTTCGACACCGGACGTCTGCGCGTCAACGGCCGCCTCCTGCCGCAGGAGGCGTCGCGCGTGCGGCACTCCGTCGCCCTCGCCGAGCTCGCCGGGCTCAACGACCTCGAGGACAACCTGACCGTCGACCAGCACATCGCCGAGCGTCTCTCGATCCGATCGTTCGGGCTCTGGGTCAGCCGCAGCCGGCTCGCGCCGATCCGCGCCGACCTCAACGACGCACTCGCCAGCGCGCACGACGCCGCCGGCATCCCGTTCGAGCCCGTCGACGGCTCGGCCCTGGTCTCGTCCCTGTCACGGCTCGAGCGCAAGCTGTTCGGCGTCGTCCTGGCGCTCACCGATGCTCCGCGCATCGTGATCGTCGACGACGCGGACGACCTGCGCGCCGTCGAGCACATCGATCTGCTGTGGTCGGCGCTCACGACCTTGCTCGACGGCCGCGACGTCACCCTCGTGGCCAGCGTCCAGGCGGCGTCGGCCGCTCCCGCCCCGTCCAGCCGGCTCCACCACCTGGAGCTGGACACCTCCCGCACCCTCCACGAGTTGATGCTCTGATGCTGTTCCTCAATCGTCGGGCGTCTCCCGCCCTCCCCTGGTTCGAGCTCGCCCGCTTCCGGCGCAGCCGCCTGACCCGCGCGGCCGTCGTCGCCGTGATGCTCGTGCCGCTGTTCTACGGCGCGATGTACGTCTGGGCCAACCTCAACCCGACCGAGCGGCTCGACCACGTCACGGCCGCGGTGGTCAACCAGGACCAGCTCGTCGAGATCGACGGCCGGGACGGCCAGAAGCAGCCCGTGGCGGTCGGACGCCAGCTCGCGGGCAACCTGGTCAGCAACGACGACGACAACAACTACGACTGGGTGCTCACCGGCGCCGCCGACGCCCGGCGTGGCCTCGCGAACGGCGACTACAAGGCCGTCCTGACGATCCCCGAGAACCTCTCCCAGGCGGCGACGTCCACCGGCGGCGACCCGGCGAAGGCCGTCCAGGGGCAGCTCGACCTGCAGACCAACGACGCCGTCAACTACATCAACGGGACGATCGCGCAGACGATCCTGACCGCGGCGAGGACGGCGCTCAACGCGCAGGTCACCGAGACCTACCTCGACAACGTCTACCTCAGCTTCTCCGACCTGCGGATCGCACTCGACGACGCCGCCGACGGTGCCGCGAAGCTCGGCGACGGGGCCGGTCAGCTCGCCGGCGGCGCCGCAGACCTGGCCGATGGCGCCGACACCCTGGCCGACGGGGCGGCCCGGGTCGCTGACGGCAACCGCCAGCTGGCGGACGGTGCCGACGACCTCGACGCCGGCACCCGGAAGCTGTCGGACGGGCTCGGCCAGCTCCGGTCGCGCACCTCGACGCTGCCGCGCGACACCCAGCGCCTTGCCGACGGGTCCCGCCAGGTCGCCGACGGGACCGCGCAGGTCGACCAGCTCGTCCAGGCCGTCACGAAGGGCATCCTTGACGCCACCGGCACCGCCGACCGCGACATCGACCGCCTCGCGACCTCGCTGCGCACCCTAGCCGACCAGTGCCGCGCGGAGGCCGCACCCGGCGTGGACTGTGCCGGCATCGAGTCAGCCGCCTCCCAGGCGGGCAACCTGAAGGCGTTCGTCCGCGACGTGCGCGGTCGTGCCACGTCGGCCGGTCAGCAGACCCGCCAGCTCGCCGACGGCGCCCGCCAGGTGTCCGACGGCAACGCCGAGCTCGCCCGCAGCGTCCCGGCTCTCGTCGGGGCCATCGGCCAGGCAGCCGACGGCGCGCAGCGGCTCCAGGACGGCACCTCACGGCTCAGCGACGGCGCCGACCAGGCCGCCGCGGGAGCAGACCGGGTGGCCGACGGCGGCAGCCAGCTGGCGACTGGCGCAGACCAGCTCGCGAGTGGCGCGAACGAGCTGTCCGCCGGCGCCCTCAAGCTCACCGACGGCCTGCGCGACGGCAGCGGGCAGGTGCCGGACTACTCCGAGGCCGAGCGCGACCAGATGGCGACGACCGCAGCGACCCCGATCGAGGAGGCCGCCAACCGGATCAACCCGGTGAAGAACTACGGCGCGGCACTCGCCCCGTACTTCATCGCCCTCGCGCTCTGGGTCGGTGCCATGGCGATCTACCTCCTGCTCCGCCCCCTGTCGTCGCGCGCGATCGCCTCCACGACCGGGAGCATCCGCACGGCCCTGGCCGGCTACGTCCCCGGCCTCGCGCTCGCCGTCGTGCAGGTCGCCCTGCTGCTGGCCGTGCTGCAAGGGCTGCTCGGCATCAACCCCGCCAGCGAGCCGCTGCTGATCGGCATGGCACTGGCCACCGCCGCCGTGTTCACCGCGATCAACCAGATGTTCGTGGCTCTCTTCGGTGGGGCCGGACGCTTCGCGGCGCTGGTGTTCGTGAGCCTGCAGCTGACCTCGGCGGGCGGCACGTACCCGATCGAGACGGCCCCGCCGTTCTTCAACCTCCTGCACGACCTGCTGCCCATGACCTACGCCGTGCACGGCCTGCGTGCGGCGCTGGCCGGCGGCGGGGAGGGCGTCCTGCGGGACTTCCTGGTGCTGGCGGTGTTCACGGGCCTGGCGCTGATGGTCACGGTGATCGCCGCGCGACGGCGTCAGACGGTGACGGTCGCGCGCCTCCACCCGACCCTCCAGGTGTGATCAGCTGCACGTCCGATTCAGAGGAAGTGGTCGGCCTCGGCCTGGATACGGGCCGTGTGGGCCGCCCAGTCGGTGCCGCTCGCCGCGGTGTCCGACCCGCTGCGGCCGTCGACCAGCTCTCGCATGATCTCGGCGTGGCCGGCGTGCTGGGCCGTCTCGGCCACGACCCAGACCAGCAGGAAGCCCAGCGTCGTGTCGGCCTTGTCGGTCGACCAGTGCGGCACCTGCCCGGGAGCGTCGAGCGCGAGCGCGGCGACCGTCTCGTCACTGTGTGCACACGCCCGGCGGTAGAGGGCAACGATCTCGTCGCTCGACTCCTCGGCGGTGGCCCACATGTCGGCCCCGTCCCACACCGATCCGTCCTCGACCCACCGCAGGACGTCAGGCGCCGGACGTCCGAACGACTCCCCCAGGTAGACGTGCTCGACCCCGACCAGGTGCTTGACCAACCCGATCAGGTTGGTGCCCGTCGGGGTCATCGGACGGCGCAGCTCGTGCTCGCCGGCGCCCTCGACCGCGGCGAGCACGGCCGCGCGCACGACGACGAGCTTGGAGTGGAGGGCGTCCTTGAGGTCGGTCATGCCTCGATCATCACCGATGGCTCGGACGACGACGAGGGGCCGGCCGGGATGTTCCCCGACCGGCCCCTGCGCTCACGCCGCCCTACGGGCGGAATGACTCCTTCTGGAGGTCCAGCCGCGTCGTGTCGACGGCGGCCAGTCGCTGGACGCTGGCCGTCGACGCCGCCTCCGGCTCAGGCCGCGGGAGGGCCTTGCAGGTGGTGTCGGCCCGGTTGCCGGACCTGCGGGCCGGCAGCTTGCCGGTCAGCAGGTAGTCGGCGATCTGGTCGTCGACGCAGGCGTTGCCGTTGAGCGAGTTGGAGTGCGTCGTGCCGCCGGGGACGGCGATCAGACGGGCACCCTTGAACCGCTTGCGGACCTCGATGCTGCCCGGGTACGGCGTCGCCGCGTCGAGCGTCTCGTTGATCATCAGCACGCTCTTGATCCCCTTGCCGGTGATCTTCTGAGGCGTGTGCGACGTCGCCGGCCAGTGACGGCACGGCTCGTTGAACCAGGCGTTGGCCCAGGTCTCGTACGGCGCCACCTTGTACACGCGGTCGTTGTCGCGCTTCCACTTCGCCCAGCTCGACGGCCAGGTGTTGTCGGTGCACTGCACGCCGAGGTAGACCGCGTAGCCGTTGTCGTCGCCGTAGCCGTTGGCATCGAGGTAGGCCGCATCCAGCGCCGCGACGTCCCTGTCGTTGACGAACGCCGAGAACACGGACGCGAGATCGGTCCACGTCGACTGGTAGTAGCCGGCGTACAGGAACGAGTCGCTCCACTCGCTGCCGCCGATGCGCTGCCCCTTGGTGTTGCGGACCGGCTTCTTGTTGAGCTTCTTCTGGGTGTCGTAGAACGTCGCGCGGACCTTCGCCCGGGTCTTGCCCAGGTGGTAGGTGCTGTCGTGCTTGGCGATCCAGCCGAACCAGATGTTGATGTTCTTGTCGAACGGCGGGTTCTGGGCGAGGTTGCCCTCGTACCAGACGCCGCGGGGGTCGACGGTGCCGTCGAAGATCATCCGGCGCACCTTGGTCGGGAACTTCGAGGCGTACACCTGTCCGAGGTACGTGCCGTAGGAGAAGCCGTAGTAGTTGAGCTGCGCCTGGCCCAGGGCCCGGCGGATCTGGTCCATGTCCTTGGCGACCTCCTTGGTCGTCAGGTGCTCCAGGATCGCGCCGTTCCTCTTGTCGCACTTCCTGGTGTAGTCGTTCGTGATCTTCATCCAGGCGCTGACGATCTTGCTCGACGTGGGCACGAAGGCGGGGCGCCCGTAGCCGGCGCCGGCATAGGTCGTGTCGCACGAGACGGCCGGCTCACTGTCGCCGACACCTCGGGGGTCGAAGCCGATCCAGTCGTACGCCTTGCCGGCGTCCTTCGGCACGTACTCGCCCAGCACCGACAGGGTCAGGCCCGATCCACCGGGGCCGCCCGGGTTGACCAGCATGATGCCTTGGTACTGCGCGTCGGGCACCGTGTGCTTGATGCGCGAGATGGCGATCTTGATCTTGCGGCCGTTCGGCTTCTCGTAGTTGAGCGGCACCGCCACCTTGGCGCACTCCGCTCCGCGCTTCACCAGGCCGGGAGCCGTGCAGGCACCCCAGGTCACCGATGGCGCCGCGACAGCCGCGGCGGACGTCGCCTGCGCCCCCTGCGGCACCGTCAACATGAGTGCCGTGAGCGAGGTCGTCGCCACGGCGGCCAGCATTGTCTTACGCATGTGTCCCCCATGAATCTGCTGTCCGCTCGGACAGCTGCTCCCTAGGTTCGCCGAGATCGTCTCATCGCGCAACGGGTGTGAGGTGTCAATCAGGTGGAGCAGACCGGCGCGGGCGGCAACGGCGCGGGAACGCCCAGCGACGGCATGCCCAGACCGACCGAGCTGGCCGCGGGCGGACGGCCGTGGCGCGCCTCCCACGCATCACCGGCGGCTGTGCGCCGGTAGGTGACGACGGGGTCGTCGCTCACCAGGTGGTGCGGCGCCGCGTAGGTGATGCGTACCTCGACCAGGTCGCCGGGCCGGATGTCGTGGTCGCCCGGGGCGAAGTGGACGAGCCGGTTGTCGCGCGCCCGCCCGGTCAGGCGGTGCGTCGCGCCGTCCTTCTTGCCCTCGTGGTCGGCCACGAGCAGCTCGACGACGCGACCCTCCTGCTTCCTCGCCTCGTCCCAGGCGACCTCGTTGACGACCTCGATGAGCCGGTCGTACCGCTCCTGCACGACGGCCTTCGGCAGCTGGTCGGGCAGGTCGGCCGCCGGGGTGCCGGGACGCCGGGAGTACTGGAACGTGAACGCACCGCTGAAGCGCGCCCTGCGGACGACGTCCATCGTGTCGAGGAAGTCGTCCTCGGTCTCGCCGGGGAAACCGATGATGATGTCGGTCGTGATGGCCGCATCCGGCATGGCCTCGCGAACCCGGTCGATGATGCCGAGGAACCTGTCCTGACGGTACGACCGGCGCATCGCCTTGAGCACGCGGTCGGAGCCGGACTGCAGGGGCATGTGCAGCTGCGGCATGACGTTGGGGGTCTCGGCCATCGCGGCGATGACGTCGTCGGTGAAGTCCTTGGGGTGGGGGCTCGTGAACCGCACCCGCTCCAGACCCTCGATCTCGCCGCAGGCGCGTAGCAGCTGGGCGAACGCCTGCCGGTCGCCGAACTCGACGCCGTACGCGTTGACGTTCTGGCCCAGCAGGGTCACCTCGACGACTCCGTCCGCCACGAGTGCCTTGATCTCGGCCAGGATGTCGCCGGGCCGGCGGTCCTTCTCCTTGCCGCGCAGGGCAGGGACGATGCAGAACGTGCAGGTGTTGTTGCAGCCGACGCTGATCGACACCCAGGCGGCGAACACCGAGTCGCGCTTGGTCGGCAGCGTCGACGGGAACACCTCGAGCGACTCGAGGATCTCGACCTGTGACTCCTCGGCGATCCGGGCCCTCTCCAGCAGCACCGGCAACGAACCGATGTTGTGGGTGCCGAAGACGACGTCGACGTACGGCGCCCTCTTCGTGATGGTGTCGCGGTCCTTCTGGGCCAGGCAGCCGCCGACCGCGATCTGCATGCCGGGGTTCTTCTGCTTGACCGACGCGATGTGGCCGAGGTTGCCGTAGAGCTTGTTGTCGGCGTTCTCGCGCACGGCGCACGTGTTGAAGACGACCAGGTCAGGCGTGACGCCGTCCTGCGCGCGGACGTAGCCGTCCGTCTCCAGCAGCCCGCCCAGGCGCTCGGAGTCGTGGACGTTCATCTGGCACCCGTAGGTGCGCACCTCGTAGGTCTTCGTCATGACTGGTCAATGGTACGTGGCGGTCACCGGGCCGAACGCGCGCTCGTTCGCTCAGCAGCCCGCCGCCGTCGCGTAGCACCGCAGTGCCGGCTCGGACGGCAGCTGCTCGACGCCCACCAGGTTGACGGACGGCAGCGGGACGCTGGCCAGGCCCGGCGCGCCGGCGAGCACCTGCAGGTACATCTGCACGTTCAGCGGATTGACGCCGGTGTGGAAGAGCTGGAAGCAGGACGCCTTGCCGATGCGCGACCCGTTGGCCGGTCCGGGGTTGTTCAGCGCGTCCATCGCGAGGGCGTACGCGGTCGGGTCGATCGTGCCGACCGTGAGGTGCTCGTAGACGTCCAACGGGCAGACGTCCTGGGTCGCGATGTTGGTGATGGCACCCTCACCGGTGTGCAACGCCGACGACGCCGTGGCGTTGTCGTTGCTCGGCAGCACGACCTCGTCGGTGCGCGTGTAGATCTGCGTGTACGAGACGCCCGCGAACGTCTCAGCGCCGCTGTTCAGCGCCGCGAGGAACTGTGAGTCGCGCTGCTGCTGCCAGACCGCCGGCATGCACGTCGTGAGACCCACGATGCAGGAGGCAAGCCCCGTCGTGCCGTGGTTGGACCCCGCCATGCCGATGACGTCGTCGACCATCGCGCGGGTGTCGGGCCAGAACCGCAGGGCCCACCGCATCGACATGCCGCCCTGGCTGTGACCGATGATCCCGATGTCCCGTGTCGACATCGCCCGCACGGTCCGGATCGCGTTCACGAGGTACTCCCCGGCGACCTGGATGTCGCCGAGGGTGTGCTTCGGCATGTCGAGCATGCAGTAGGGCCGTTTCTGGGCATCGAAGGCCCGCACGTAGTTCCACGCGTAGTTCTGCTCCACCGTCACACCGGTGGCCGGGTTCAGCAGCACCGGCTGCAGCGTCGACCGCGCGAAGTCGCCGCGGCACGTCAGCGATGCGTCCAACGTCGCGGCAGGGACGCTCAGAGCCGGCCCCGGGCGGTCGAGCGGCGGCACCGCGGACGCCGCCACGGCGGGTGCGGAACCGACCAGGGCACCACCCACCATCGCGAGGGCGCACAGCAGGACGGCAACAGGCGTACGGCGCATGGATCTCCTCGAGTGTGTCGTGGAGCACAACGACGTCCCGCCGTCCCGCGTTACGCAGTGGCGGGACCCGTCCCGCCACCGCTGTCCACCGAGCGTGCTATCCGTTCGGGGCAGTCAGCTCGAGCGCGATGTTGTCGGGGTCGCGGAACTCCAGGATCGACATGGCGCCGAGATCCTTGATGTCCTCGTGGGCGACGCCCAGCTCGTCGAGCACGCCGATCGCGTCGTGGAGCGCAGCGACGTCCGCCACCGCGAAGGAGACGTGGTCGAGGCCGGCGCGGTCCTCGTGGAAGGTGTCGTCACCCGGAGCGACGGGTCGAAGACCCAGGAGCCCGCCGGCGAACTGGTAGATCACGCCACCGAAGAGGAAGCCCAGCTGCTCACGGGTCGCCTCGTCGGCGTCGGCCGGAAGCTCGTACGCGACCTCGAAGCCGAAGACCGAGTCGTAGAACGAGCGCGACACCTCGATGTCGCGGACGGTGAGGCGGACATGGCTGTAGTCGGACACAGGGATCGGCATGACGCTCCTGAAGCTGAGTGGAAGGACCTCGACCACGTTCGCACGGGTGGGTCGCCACCGCCCGGTGAAGCGATCGCTCAGCCCGCGAGCAGGTCCTGCATCCGGTCGATCTCCGCACCCTGGTCGGCCGCGATGCCACTGGCCAGCTCGTTGATCTGCTGCTCGGAGCCGCCCCGCAGCACGTCACCGGCCATCTCGATCGCCCCTCGGTGGTGGCGGATCATCAAGGTCAGGTACAGACGGTCGAAGGATGCGCCGCGCGCATCGGCGAGCCTGTCGAGCTCGGACTCGGTCGCCATGCCGGGCATCTCGCCGGGTGCCATCGCCTGCCCGCCGTGGCTGCCGCGCCCGCCGTGGCCCTGGGCCATCAGGCGCATGTCACCGCCGTCGATCTCCGCGGCCGTGGGTGCATCCTCGCCCCGGTCGGTCAGCCATCCGGCCATGAAGACGATCTCGGGCCGCTGCGCACCGTCGATGCGATCGGCCAGCACCTGCACCGGTTCGCTGGCACCGGCCCGCTCGGCCAGGGCGCTCATGGCCAGCGCCTGGGCGTGGTGCGGGATCATCATCTGCGCGAACGCGACGTCGGCGTCGTTGGCCTCGGGCGCCTCGATGCGCGGCGCCTGGTCGAGCGTCTCGGACTTCTCACCGGGACGCCCCGGTTGGACGACGGTCCCGTCGACCTCCGGTCGGTCGTCGTCCGACGCCCCGGAACAGGCCGACATCCCGGTCAGAACCATGACGGTCGCAAGTGCGGCCAGTCGTCGACGTCGCATGCATCAACCTTCCCCCGAAGGACGGTCCGCCGCGTGACACGCCGACGAGACCTTGTGGCCACAGCCTATCTGGGTGAGGATGAACCCACTTCGGGGGAAGGAAACACACGTGAATCGTCACGTCATTCGTCACAGGCTGGCCACGACGGCCGTCATCGAGCTCGCTGCCGCGGGGGTGATCGCCGCCGCCTTGGTGGCACCGGTCGCCGCCACCGCCGACAACGCCCGGTCGTCCGACCAGTGCGCCGGGGCCACGACACTCTCGGAGGCTGACCGGCTCGCCGAGAACTGCGTGCCGGGCAACGACATCGCGCAGATGAACGACTCGGCCGCCGAGCTCGCCGTCGGCGAGGAGGCGTCCAGCCGCAACACCCGGCTGATCGCCAACATCCCCAAGCAGGGGGCGTTCGCCGACGAGACAGCTCTCAACAGCGACCTCGCCTTCAGCGGTCGCTATGCCTACGCCGGCAACTACAACGGCTTCACGGTCTACGACATCAAGAAGCCGGGCAAGCCCCAGGTCGTCAGCCAGGTCATCTGCCCGGGCGCGCAGAACGACGTGTCGGTCTACGACGACCTCCTGATCCTCAGCACCGACTCGTCCCGCAGCGACGACTCGTGCTCCAGCACCGCCCAGTCCGCGACGATCAAGGACTCGTGGGAGGGCGTCAAGGTCTTCGACATCTCCGATCCGCGTTCGCCACAGTACGTCGCCGCAGTCGAGACGCCGTGCGGCTCGCACACCCACACCCTCGCGCCCTCCAACGCAGAGGACAAGAAGGGCAAGAAGGTCCGGGACCTGTTCGTGTACGTCTCGTCGTACTCGCCCAACTCGACCTTCCCCGACTGCCAGCCGCCGCTCGACTCGATCAGCATCGTCAAGGTGCCGCTCGATGCGCCGGAGAGCGCGTCGATGGTCTCGCAGCCGGTCCTCTTCCCGGACGGCGGCAACCCGGGCAACAACGGCTCGTCCACGACGTCCGGCTGCCACGATCTGACGGCGTACCCGTCGAAGGACATCATGGCCGGCGCCTGCATGGGTGACGGGATCCTGCTCGACATCTCCGACCGGAGCGCGCCGAAGGTGACCGAGCGCGTCCGCGACACCGCCAACTTCGCGTTCTGGCACTCGGCGACGTTCAACAACGACGCCACCAAGGTCGTCTTCACCGACGAGCTCGGCGGCGGCGGAGCGCCGACCTGCAACCCGACGGTCGGCGACACCAAGGGCGCCAACGGCATCTACGACCTGGACAGCGACGGCCAGCTCACGTTCAAGAGCTACTACAAGATCCCGCGGACGCAGTCGAACACCGAGAACTGCGTGGCCCACAACGGCTCGCTGGTGCCGGTGAAGGGCAAGGACATCATGGTCCAGGCCTGGTACCAGGGTGGTTGGTCGATGTACGACTTCACGGACTCCGCGAACCCCAAGGAGATCGCCTGGTTCGACCGCGGACCCATCGCGGACGACCGTCTCGTGGTCGGCGGCGGCTGGTCGACCTACTGGTACAACGGCCACGTCTACACCAACGAGATCCAGCGGGGACTCGACGTCTTCACCGTCGACGACCGTCGAATCCGCGGCGCCGACCGCGTGAAGTTCGACGAGCTCAACCCGCAGAGCCAGCCCCGCTACCGGGACTGACTCGACCGCCGCGACCGCGCCGGCCTGGACTGCCATCCGGGCCGGCGCAGCCGCGGCTCCACTACTTCTTGGGGACGACCCAGAGATGGATCGTCCCGGCCACCGTGACGGTGCCGTCCTTCGTAACCGCCTTGACGGTGACGGGCACGTCGGGCGCTCCGGCCCAGTCGGCCTCCGTCGTCTCGGCGGTGCAGGTCAGGGCTGTGGTCGACTTCGCGAGGTACTGGACGTCCATGCCCTTGGGCAGCCAGCGCATGTCCGGCGGACAGGTCGCCTCGGCGAGCAGGCCCATCGCCGCCTCCAGGCCGTTGCACGCAGCAATGGCGTGCACCGTGCCGATGTGGTTCTGCACGGAGCGGCGCTTGGGGATGACGACCTGGCCGAGGTGCGGCTTCATCTCCTCGACCGTCAGGTGGACCGAAGCGAAGTAGGGCGCCTTCTGGCTGAACAGGACGGAGAAGATCCGCTTGCCCTGGGGCAGCGCGGTGACCTTCTTGTACAGATCGAGAGTCGATGACATGGTTCGATGTTACCGGCTGGTAACCGCAGGTGTCACGTCCCTACACCGTGGCAGCACGCACCGTCAGGACGTCCGGGAGATTGGTGCGCACCTCGGCCCAGGTGCCGCCCTCGTCGTTGCTGACCCAGATCGAGCCGTGCCGGGTGCCGATGTAGAGCCCCGCCGGGTCGGCGTCGTCGGCCGAGAACCCGTCGCGGAGCACGACCGTCCAGGCTTCCGCGGGCAGGCCTGGCCCGGTCTCGCGCCATGTCTGCCCCGCGTCGTCAGACCGCCACACCGCCGGCTTGCCCCCGGGAGGGAACCGCTCGATGTCGGCGGTCAGCGGGTAGACGTAGACCGTGCCGGGCCGGTGCGGGTGCGCCACGATGGGGAACCCGAAGTCGGCCGGCAGCCCCTCGCTGATCGACACCCAGGAGTGTCCCCCGTCGTCGGACCGGAAGACTCCTCCGTGGTTCTGGGCGTAGAGCCGGTCCGGGTCACCCGCGTCGACCGCGACCTTGTGCACGCACTGGCCGAACTCGGGTGGATCCTCCCCCGGCAGGAAGCTCGTGCCGATGCCTTGGTTGCGCGGCTCCCACGACGCACCGCGATCGACGGATCGGTAGACGCCCCCGGTCGACATCGCCACGGTCACGACGTTCGGATCGGTCGGGTGCGGGACGATCGTGTGGATGGCCTGCCCACCGAAGCCGGCCTCCCACTGCGGGCGGTGCGGGTGGTCCCACAGGCTGCGCACCAGCTCGAAGGTCTCGCCCCGGTCGTCGGACCTGAACAGGGCGGACGGCTGGGTGCCAGCCCACACCACTGCACCGTCGGCCGGAGACGGCTGGAGCTGCCACACGCGCTCGACCGAGTCACCGAGGTCTGCCGGGAAGCGCACCGACCCCTCGACGGGCTCGGCCCAGGTGCGGCCGAGGTCGTCGGAACGGTAGACCTGCGGCCCGAAGTGCCAGTTCGTCGCGCCGACCAGCAGGCGCGGTGTGTCCCCCCTGCGGTCGATGGCGACCGAGTAGACCTCCTCCATCGGGAACGCCGGAGCATCCCACTCCCACTGCTCCCGCGCCCCGTCTGCGCGTCCGATGAACAGGCCCTTGCGGGTCCCGGCGAGCAGGACGGTTGATGCCATGCGGACCATCTCCTGGATATTCCTAAGTGGAACAGTACGCTAGGTGTGTGACCCCTCCGCTGTCAACGACCTCCTACGCACTCCTGAGCCTGTTGGTCATCGATGGCGGGTCCGAGGACGGGTTGACCGGCTACGAGCTCAAGCAGCGAGCCGATCGGACGCTGCGCTTCTACTGGGTCTCCCCCGCGATGAGCCAGATCTACACCGAGCTCGACCGTCTCAGCTCGCACGCGTTCGTCGCGGCCGAGGAGGACACGTCCAGCAAGCGGACGACACGACACTTCCGGATCACGGCAGCCGGCCGCGCGGCACTGCAGACCTGGTTGCGCACGTCTGAGCGAGACTTCCCGGTGCTCAAGCATCCGATCGCGCTGCGCCTCATGCTCGGAGCGATGATGGGGTCGGACGAGGTGCGCGGCATGCTCGACCGTTACGAGCAGGAGCTGGCCGACCGGCGCCGCGAGCTCGAGGCCGTCCGGGAGATGCTCGGAGACCGTGACACCGTCGCCTACGCCGCCCGGGTGGCCGACTGGGGTCTGGCCTTCTTCGATGCTGAGGCGTCGTCGATCGACCGCGTCCGCGACTCGCTCTGACGCCCTAGCCGCGGCGTCAGCATCAGCGGACTCAGAGGCTTTAGAGCGGCTTGGCCTCGGCTCCCAGCTCGTGCCGGACGACGGCGAAGGCCAACTGGGACGAGTAGCCCTTGCGGGCGAGCATGCCCGTCAGGCGGCGCATCTTCGTCGTCTCGTCGAAGCGACTCATCGACCGCAGCTTGGCCTGGACCAGCCGGTGCGCCGCCTGCACCTCCGCCTCGGGATCGAGCTCACCGATGACCTCCTTGGCGATGTCGTCATCGACGCCCTTCGTGCGCAGCTCATTCGCCAACGCCCGTGACGACAGTCCCTTGCCTCGCTGACGGGCCTGGACCCAGGACCGCGCGAAGTCCTCGTCGTCGATCAGCCCGGCGACCTCGAACTTGGCGAGCGTGGCGTCCACGACCGGCTCGGGCACCTGCTTCTTGGCAAGTGCCCGCGCCAGGTCGCTGCGGCTGTGCGCCCGCTCACTGAGCTTGCGGACGACGACCTCCTTGGCGAAGCTGGAGAGCTCCTCCGCGGTCATCTCGTCGACGGGAGTGCGAGGCACGATCAGGACCCGGCGCTGGTCAGAACTCGGTGGCGGGGAGGTCAGGCCCCTCGACCACTTCGAGCGCCGGCTTGTCGGCCTGCGGGCCGATGCCCTTGGCCTCCATGATGCGCTTCTCGAGCTCTTCGGCGAGGTCAGGGTTGTCCTTCAGGAACTGGCGCGACTTCTCCTTGCCCTGACCGAGCTGGTCGCCGTCGTACGTGTACCAGGCGCCGGCCTTGCGGACCAGGCCGATGTCGACACCCACGTCGATCAGGCTGCCCTCGCGGCTGATGCCCTGGCCGTACATGATGTCGAACTCGGCCTGCTTGAACGGCGGAGCCAGCTTGTTCTTGACCACCTTGACCCTGGTCCGGTTGCCCACCACGTCGGTGCCGTCCTTAAGGCTCTCGATGCGACGCACGTCGAGGCGCACCGAGGAGTAGAACTTGAGCGCCTTGCCGCCCGTCGTGGTCTCGGGCGAGCCGAACATGACGCCGATCTTCTCGCGCAGCTGGTTGATGAAGATGGCCGTCGTGCCGGTGGTGTTGAGGGCACCGGTGAGCTTGCGCAGGGCCTGGGACATCAGGCGGGCCTGCAGGCCCATATGGGAGTCGCCCATTTCGCCGTTGATTTCGGCGGCGGGCACGAGGGCGGCCACCGAATCCACCACGATCAGGTCGATGGCACCGCTGCGGACCAGGGTCTCGCAGATGTCCAGAGCCTGCTCGCCGGTATCGGGCTGGGAGACGAGGAGATTGTCGATGTCCACACCCAGCTTGCGGGCATATTGGGCGTCGAAGGCATGTTCCGCGTCGATGAAGGCCGCGACGCCGCCGGCGCGCTGGCATTCGGCGATGGCATGCAGGGTGAGGGTGGTCTTGCCCGAGGATTCAGGTCCAAAGATTTCGAC